>JAJEAG010000036.1 GCA_022824265.1 Candidatus Poribacteria bacterium
ATGGACACAAAACGAACTAACACCACACCATCTCCACTATCTTCCAAGGAAACAGATATTTCTTGTCCGTTGGGTCCCATCAATACTATACCGGTATTCGCAAAATCAACACGGTCTCCATCTGTAAACTCAAGGGTGAAACCATTTATCGATTCTCCAATCTCAATTATCTCGTAAGGGATGAGATCATAAGTAGCGTCTGGAGCACTTGCCTTGACTGATACTATACCCAGCGGTTCATATTCCAACCTAAATGGATATTGCACTGTTGTTTGCGAAACATTACCAGTTATATCTTGCGGTGTGACTGATAGCGTATACAAACCGCTTTGATCAATGGACACGAAACGAACTAACGCAATCCCATCTCCACTATCTTCCAAGGAAACAGATATTTCTTGTCCGTTGGGTCCCATCAATACTACACTGGTATTCGCAAAATCAACACGGTCTTCATCTGTAAACTCAAGGGTGAAACCATTTATCGATTCACCAATCTCAACTATCTCGTAAGCGATCAGATCATAAGTAGTATCTGGAGCGTTTGCTTTGACCGATACTATACCCAACGGTTCATATTCCAACCTAAATGGGTATTGCACTGCTCCTTGTGCAGCATTACCGGATATATCTTGTGGTGTAACAGAAAGGGTATATTGTCCGCTTTGCGTTAGTGGTACAAAACGGATCATCAATTTACTATCTTCAGTATCTACTAAGGTGACAGGTATTTCTTGCCCATCGGGACCACTTAGCGTTACACCGGTATTTTCAAAGTCAACACGCAAAGCATCTGTAAACTCAAGGGTAAAACTGTTAATAGGATCAGAAATATCGGTTATCTGAAATGATGTCAACTCAAAAGATTCACCGACTGTGTTTGCTTGCACTGATGCTAAACTTGGTGGCTCAAACTCCAACCTAAACAGATACGGAACAGCTCCCTGCGCAACATTACCTGCTTTATCTTGCGGCGTGACAGAAAGTGTATATAGTCCACCTTGCGTTAAAGTAACAAAGTTGACTGTTACCTCATCTATGCCGTTATTTTCTAAAGTCAATGGTATCGCAGAACCGTCCGGTCCTATAAGACTAATTATTGTATTAACGAAGTCTATCTGTGACAATTCCACAAAATTGAGTGTGAGTTGATTGATAGTATCAGACAAATCGGTAACCTGGTACGGTGTGAGGCTTAATGGTGTTTCGATGTTCAAATTGACCGAAGACAACCGTGGTGCTTGAGAATCATAAATGATGTCATGTTTAACCTGATAAATATTACTTGCTTTGTCAACAAGGTCAACCTTTAGTGTATATTCTCCGTCAGCACTTCCATCTGTCGGCAGAGGTGCGGGGAGTGTGAAGAAAAGTTGGTTTGTATCATCATGTGTAATGTACCCATTAACTACTTCACCGCTTTTATTATGTAAACTGATTGTTTGATCATCAAGTTCAAGCAATGCCGGACCAACATCTTCAACAGTTAATTGGAACTGCACTAAACCTGCACCGATATAAGAAATCGGTTGATGCAGTGTTATAGGTGTAGCAGCAGTTATTCTGGGAGATTGGGTATCAAATATGAATGCGCGGAGAGCAACATCACCTGTACGTCCTGCGTTGTCTACAGGAGTGACAGCAACGGTATACTGTCCATCTGCACTACCATCATCGGGAAGTGCTATTGGTCGCCATATCAATTGATTTTGAGCATTGATCGTTGTGGTTCCAGGGACAGGTAGTCCAATAGAACTCGTAACAACAATGCGGGATTCTCCATCTCCTACAGCGATGCCAATTCCTGTAGTATCTGCTATTGAAGCGACAATCTCACCAGCACTACCGTTGACATAAACAATTGCCCCACTCTTACCACCGATCATAACTGACGTAACAACAGGAACTGCAATGTCCAAATGGAACCTATAAATAAAGGGGGTCTCAGAAACATTACCGATTATATCACTTGGCGTAACTGTAAGTGTATATGCCCCCAGTATTGAGAGGTTTTGGAAATTTAGGGTCAATAGGTTTGCACCATCATTACTTCGGTGTACCGCAATCGCATTTCCATCTGGACCTGTTAAAGATACAACTGTGTTATCAAAGTCAGTATCAGTTCCATCAAATTCAACGGTTATCTGAGAAAAAGATTCGGTTACACTTATAGCAGTATCAAGTGAAAGCTGCTGTTTCGGGTTGATTCCTACCTCAACAGTATTGATTGATGGGAATTGTGTATCTAATATTAGTGGAAAGTTCTGTGTGTACTGATTTCCAGAGAAATCCACAAAGGTTGCGTTGATGGTATATTCTCCATCCGCTGTTCCGTTTCGTGGAATTGCTGCTTCAGTGCTCCATGTTAATTGATTATTCGCTGCATCCGCCTCTACTTCTGCTTGTGGTACAAGGATTCCTTGTGTGTTCATGACAGTAATAGTAGAAACATCAAAATTAATTCCTGAACCGATATAATTGGTAATTTCAACCGTAATATCGCTTATGTTATTGACAGTTCCAGTTTCTGGTGTTGTTAATCGAATTTGCGGCAGTGTCTGGCTAACCAGATAGAATTCTCGTCTGACAGCTGCACCAATATTTCCTGTGCGGTCAGTTGGGGTGACTTCAATCATATATGTTCCATCATCTGAACCGTCCGAGGCAATCGGCTGCAATAGTGTCAACGTGGCTGTATCTGTCCCATTACTGGAAATATCTACAGGTACTTCAACTTGACCTTCACCGACACTACGTTTTAAACTGAAAGTACTCTGGACAAAATCAATTCCGCTTGTTGTCTCATTGAGTCGTATAACAACTTCAGTCAGATTAGAAACAGTCTGATTTGCTGCAGGAACAGTTGAAGTCAGCGTCGGTACTTGCGTGTCGTATATAAATTGAAATTGGTGTATCTCAAAATTACCGAGTGAATCTGCAGCCTTTATATTAAGAACATAGTTCCCGTCCTGACTTCCATCGCTCTTTAGAAGCGGCGTATCCAAAATGTATGTGAGAACACTGTTGGCACTATCTGGGAAAGTTCGACCAGAGATATGGGTCGTGCTGCCATCTTGATTGGAAATGCCGAATACAACACTACTGATGTCATTTGCACCTGAATAAGTAACACCTGTTCCAAATTCACCATCATCAAAGGTAACGACAAACTGGTTAAGGGGGAGATTGTAATAAACAGCGTCGCCCAAGAAGGAAAACGGTTCACCATCACGTGCAGGTTTTACTGAAACAAGTTCTGGGGCAAGATTATCATAAAGAAATGAAATTGGAATAGGTGTTGTTCTGTTACCTGCTATATCGGCTCCAACAATTTCAATGGTATATCTACCGTCTTGGAGTCCCTCTCTTGCTAATAAAGGTGAGAACAGTTGCCAACGGATTTTATTGTCAACGAAACTTGCCTGCTGTCCGAGTAATGCATTGCCATTAGCATCCATAAGTCTAATAGTTGAATCGTCAAGATTGAGTTCAAAATTATCTTCTAACGTAGCTTCAACATAATTTACCAATCCATTGACACCACTACCGGGAATAAATTCTCCGTTATTTGTACCCACGGTTTTTAAATTCGGTGCAGCATTATCAAAGGTAAACCTTGCACTACTTAAAGCAAGGTTACCTGCTATATCGGAGATAGAGACTGTTGCTTCATATTCTCCGTTTTCGGTTAATTCATTTAGAGGGTTTCCGAATGTAAAAGTTGCTTTGTTGGTTCCGGAGGTTGCTAATGTACCGTTGATGACCGCTCCACCAACACGCTTAATCACTATCTCAGTATCACTCCCAGTGAGATCAAGTTCTGTGCTTGTCCCATCCCCTTTATATGCATTGAAACTGATAGTCTGAACGTGCGCGCTTACATACGTATCATCTACAAGTGGTAATGTATCGTTTATGAAAATACCTGTGATACGGGGTTTTTCAGTATCAATTGTAATATCTTCTGTCAAATCGGATTCTGTCTTATTTCCACCATTGTCCGTAATCTGTATTTTTAACTTGTACTGTCCATCCTCAAATACTCTCTCGTTTGCATCCTTACCATTCCAAAAATAGGTATGACTTCCCTCTCCTGTGTTCAAAGCAATTGATTGTCCAATTGGTTCACCACCAGCTGCTCTTTGAATTACCAACAATGCTTCAGTCACTTCTTCGGTTAAAGTATAATAAACAGGAAGCGTAGATATCACAGGGGAAAATACGACATCACCTAAACTAATTTCAGGTTTTTCAGCCATTGTGTCAATTGTAACCACTGTTTCAAGTTCTGATACCTGGTCCTCTTGTTCCTCTTCGTCCTCAAGTGATGGATCATCAACTGAAATAGTTAGTCTAACACGTAGCGTATAATCTCCATCTGGTAGTGTATTTGATTGACCTCTGAGTTTTCCATCCCATTCTAACCTTACGGTCTGATTACCAGATAATCTTTCGCCAGTGTGAGTTTCCGCACCGGAGAAAATTTCTTGTTCTCCATTATGGTCCACAAACACCTGATATTCATAAACACGATTTTCATCATCACTATCGCTGGTTGTAAATACGATCTGTAACTTTTCTGTATCACCGTTAAATACTGAATCACCGTTGGCATCAACGGATAAATTTGACAGTTGTGCCCAAGCATAAGGTTGTACAACTAACAACACAAGAAATAATTGAAAAATGAGAATGGATGTCCAACGAAAACTGAATGACAATGTAGTATTCGCATCCCTTTTGTTGTGACACAAAACAGAAAAACAATTTTTGATTTTTGACACGCGTTTTCCCCCACTACCGCGAAGTCTGGTCAATTCCGAACTCTAACTTCGCATGGTTTCACAAAATATTAATTTCTTACTTACGTACAGATTTCAGCTAACACTATCGGGACACAGATTATAGTGGATATTAGAATTACTTAGACTCTATCTAACAAGCGAGGTTAGAAAACCTCGCCTACCCATGAATGTGAGAGGCGACAAATGCCATCCGCGCATTTGGCGTTGATTTGCGCGACTACAAACACTGTAAATCCTAAGAAATGTTCACTTAATTATATAATTCACTATAGTTAACAATTACCACATCTGTTAGTGTCAACACGCACTGTATCTATTTTAAAGTTCCTGAGATTTATAAAGTAGGTATTCAATTGCTTTATTAGACGCAGTTTTTTAAATTAGGTTGATAAAAACCTGTTCATTGATATCTTGTTGTTGATTTTAAATGGGCAGGTACGCATCCTGCCCATCGTTCAAACGTATTAACCGATATCGCCATTAGCGACCATCGTTAACAAGGCGGAGTCATCTGCTGTGAGTGGCAAAGTTATTTTTGCACGTTCCCGACTTGAGTGATAGGTTGCAAAAATAAGTTCCGTTGATTGAATTGCTTTACGTCCACTAAGTTCGGGTTCACGTCCTGTCTTAACACTGTCAATAAGATCAAGAACGGAAAGGGTTGTATCGTTACCTTGAGGTTTAACATCACTTAAATCAGGTGTTTCCCATTCATTTGAACCTTCTCGCAGCATGCGAACAGGTGCACCACCACCGACATCAATAATCCCTTTCGTGCCGATGAGGCGATTGGCGAATCCTTTTAAAGAGACTCCTCCTGTAGTGAGTAACCCTTCTACACCGTTTTTCCAACGGTACCATGTTAAACCGCTCGTTTCTACCTGCGTCCCGAAAACAATTCTTTCCTCTGTTACATCTATTTGACCAATAACCCAATCAATAGGTTCGTCATTATTATAAAATTGGAACATGTCAAACCAATGTGTTCCCCAATCAAGTAGATTTGAACATGAGCCTTCACACCTGCGTAGTTCACCGATTGCGCCTTCATTCGCCAACTGTCTCGCTTTGATAAATTGCGCACCAAAACGGCGTTGATGGCAGAACGTTATGACGACATCGTTATCTACGCAAGCTTGATAAAGTGCTTTTGCATCACCCCAGGTGGGTGCCATCGGTTTTTCAGAATGGATAGCTTTGATCCCACTATTCGCTGCAGCGATAACCATATCCTTATGAAGTGCAATCCAAGTGCAAACACTAACAAAATCGAGCGTTTCCTTTTCAAGCATTTCATTATAATCTTCATAAGTGCGCGGCACATCAAATTGTTCTGAAAACTTGTCACGTGCACCTTCAACTGGGTCTGAGCACGCGACGATCTCAACATCTGGAGATGCCTTATATCCCTGGGCATGTGCGCGTCCGCGTCCACCACAACCGATAATACCTGCTTTAAAAGTTGCCATATAAATATCCTTTCGTTGTGATCCGAAGATCGTTATTCTATTATCACGACCAGAAGGTCGCTGTTGCCAATCTACTAAGATAACTGATTAATTAGTGATTCGTCTAAGTCAATTCCTGACTTAAGATTCAGTTCTCGCTGTTGATATGCACGTTCACCGGGAATTCGTATCTCATCCACACCTGCTTCACGCCGATTTGCCTTAATACGAGCGATTAATCTATCCACTTCTTGTTTGAAATGTTCCAATGGAACAAATACAGCAGGATCCAGCACAATCATGAGTATACCGTAATTAGTACCAGGAAGTGGAATTGTTGATGCATTCACAAGAACACCTGCGAGGATTTGCGTTATGAGAGCAAGACCAAAACCTTTGTGTCCACCAAAAGGACGCACACTGCCTTTTAATGCTTCTTCTGGATTCGTTGTTGGTTCGCCTGCAGTATTAAATGCTAAACCTGACGGGATAGAAAGTCCTTCTTGCATGGCTACAAGCAGATCTCCATTGGTAATCGATGCAGTAGACATATCAAACACAATTGGAACAGTGTTAGATGGAATTCCAATAGCAATAGGATTAGTGCCTAATATCGCTTCCGTTCCACCTTCTGGTGTAATTCGTGGTAGACAATCAGCAAAAAGAACGCCGATGAGATCTTCCTTTCGCGCCATATCCACATAGTAACCTGCCATACCGCAGTGTGATGTGTTGTTAACACCGACTATACTAAAACTTGTTTGCTTTGCGCGCTCAATAGCGACTTCCATAGCACAGTAAGCAACCAGATAACCGGGTTGATTACCACCGTCAATACGGACGCACTGTTCTTCCCCATTTTCAATCTGGATCTCAGTTCGTTGTCCTTTATCATACCGGTTTTTAATTCCGGGTAATCTGATAAACCCATGCGTTTTTCTTCCACGTAACTCTGCTTCTAACAATATGTCCGTAATAATTGCAGAGTCGGTTGATGGAATGCCGTTCTTTGTCAGGAAGGATTCTGCAAGTTGTCGTGCTGCATCTATGGAAATCAGCAAGATAGTTCTCCGTTAATAATAACGTGAATTCGGAATCGGCTGAATCCACATCCTAAATTCCGTTGTCATTGTTTTGGGTAGAATAATCCGAATTTTCAGAGTCATTCCTGACTAAATAAGTCATAATAGTCCTGTAAAATCATACTGAATATAGGTTAGTGGCACATGAATAAATTGTGAAAATTTCCCTCTGACTCTGAAAACTCTGAATCTTTAGAACGTAAGTAATGTAAATTTCATCATATCAAAGGGTCCCTTCTGTCACACAATACTATCATTAATCGAACTCACGTTTTAATTGTACTGGGACAAGTAAAACTATTGACCCTTATTATTAACGCTGCTATACTCTATCACAATTAAGATTGAAACTCAACCTACTTTTTTATCATGGGAAAGGAGAACTATTGATGGCAAACCAAAAACATGATTTAGTTGAATATCCTATCCAAGATAACGTCTTGCTACAAGCGTATTGGCGGGATGATGCAGGTGGACGGGGACCTGCAGCATCCCTATATGTCTATGATGATGAGATCATGCGGTTCGATTGTTTTGGAGGTGACAACGGACATTGCCACTTCAACTTACGACAGACGCGCGGTAGACGTTGGATGTACCCGAAAGGCTCTTTCCAAGACCACATTCTTCAAAGCCTGTTTGATCTCCGAACAAACCTGAATTTTTGCCTGCAAACCCATCAAGATCAGCGGATTCAGGAAATGCAGATAACAAAAGATGGGTTAGAAAATGCAGCACGAAAAATGGAAACATATTTGTTAGAACTTGCTGATAAACTTCAAGGCGAAACTGCATGAAAGTTGTTACTGCAGCCGAAATGCGTAAAATTGACCATGATACCATTGAAGGTATCGGAATTCCCGGCATTGTCCTTATGGAAACTGCAGGGAGTGAAATAGTCAGAGCAATAGAACATCATTATTCGACTGCGAAACGTATCGGTATCTTTGTTGGCAAAGGGAACAACGGTGGGGACGGTCTTGTTATTGCGCGACAACTTGCACATACTGGATGTGATGTATCAATTTTTCTTGTTTCACCAGCAGATAGTTTCGTCGGAGAAGCACGCACGAATCTGGATATTGCGAGAAATTTGGGTATGCAGATTCAGGAAAACCTGACAGATGATTCAACATTTATCAGAAATCTAAAATATGATTTGCTTGTAGATGCGATTTTTGGAACAGGTCTACGTGGTAACGTACGGGAGCCTATCTCGGATATAATCAATGCAATCAATGACCTTCCTATACCTATTCTCTCTGTGGATTTACCTTCAGGTTTAGATGCAGATACCGGACATCCCTTGGGAACTTGTATTCATGCCGATAGAACGGGAACGATAGGTTTGCCGAAAAAAGGGTTATTGGTACATCCGGGCGCAGAACTTGCGGGTGAGTTAGAGATAGTAGACATCGGTTTCCCACAACAGGTTATTGACGTTCAGAATATAAAGGTAAATTGGACAACTGAAGAAAACGCAGCTGAATGGTTACCTCCCCGTTCCTCTGCTTCCCACAAGGGAAGTTACGGACGCGTGCTTGTTGTTGCGGGTTCAACAGGAATGACCGGCGCAGCGGCACTGACAAGCGAGGCAGCTTTACGCGTCGGCGCAGGACTTGTAACGCTGGCTATACCGAAAAGTCTAAACCCAATTTTAGAGGTCAAGTTGTCAGAGGTGATGACGCTCCCTTTACCCGAAACTAATGAAGGGAGTTTAGCAGAATCTGCAGCGACACTCATCCTTGAATATGCAGAAAAGACAAAATCTGTTGTTGCTATTGGACCAGGACTTTCTCAACATCCCGAAACAGTAGCACTCGTCCATCAACTGATAAACGATAATCATAAAAGTGGCATCGGTTTACGAATGGTTGTTGATGCTGATGGATTAAACGCATTATCGCAGTCAACAGAACTTATCTCGTTACTCGGTGAGGAGGCAGTGCTCACACCGCATCTCGGTGAAATGGCGCGGCTAACAAATATATCTATCCCGTCATTAGCAGCAGACAGAATTAGCACTGCAGAGGAATTTGCACAGAAACACGGTGTAAATCTTGTACTTAAAGGTGCACCTACCATCACATCAGATCCGAACGGTAATATATGGATTAATTCAACCGGCAATCCAGGGATGGCAACAGCAGGAATGGGAGATGTATTGACAGGTATAATTGCTGGATTGATGACACAAAACATCCCCAGTGAATCAGCTGCAATACTTGGTATCTACTTACACGGATTAGCGGGGGATATTGCCGCTGAATCGATTGGGATGCATGGTCTCATCGCAGGAGATGTTTTAAGGTCAGTCCCACAAGCCATCTCGTCCGTGACACCTACATAAACTTACTTGTGAGAATATAATGGCAACATACAAAATTTATCCGGTTGCAGCAGCGGATGCTTCAACTGCATTCCAAATAGAATTGGATTCGCGAGCGATTGCTGCCGCAGAAGAACTCGAAAATAGCAGTGCTCAAGGCGCAGAAAGAGAAGAGATACTACAAAAACATCTCTCTCCTGACTATGAAAAAGGTTATCGAGGTACTGCGTGGGACTTGCACGGCATCTCTGCTGGGTTAACTCCGGCACGTTTGACTCAGTTACTTGAACCGCATGGTGAATCCTTTGACCCATGTTCCGAACGCGAGACTTATGACCACAGTCTGATGGTCAATGTTGAAGAAGAATTAGCATCGCAGTTAGAGGATATCCCTGAGTCTGTTTTGAATTCCATAGTTGAGGAATATATAGCTGAGTTATTAAAGTAATTCTCTTCAAAGATATATTAGGATCGGTATGGAAACAGATCAAAACTAATTGGCAGAGTTTTTCTTTTTTCTCCCCACTGCGTTTGCATCTTCCCATCTGGAGAAACGGACAAAGGACCCCCGGTAATTTTCATCAATATTTTTTTCATCAACACCTGTTAACTGTGTGACAGCGCGTGTTGCCAGGTCCATGACATGTACCTCAGACCTTTTTCTGTCATCTCTTATAACAGTGCTGTCAAATACGATTCTGGTGCCATCTGGTGACCAAAATGGATAGGAGTCGAGGACATCGTTATTTGTGAGTCGTTGTAGGTTTGTTCCGTTTGTGTCCATGATGAATAGCTCTGCTGTCTTCTGACTTCCCCAGACCATGTATCGCTGAAAAACGATTTGTCTACCATCTGACGACCATCGAGGATAATCGTCTGCGGTGTCCGCGTTTTTGTTTTTTGTGAGTGCGTGTACTTTGGTGCCATCATCTTCACATACGTATATATCCCACTCTTTCATATATACAATTTTCCCATTAACAACACTAGCATACAAGAGGAAACAAAAGATAAGACATAAGAGTCGTTTCATGAAGTGTCCTCCTTTCGGATACGTAATTATTTGAGATAGCGGCGATGATGGAGTTCGCATCGCCGCTTACGTAGGAAGTAATAATGCTAATTGCCAAATCTTCGCCACACAATACCTAAGTCGCATGACGCTTGCCAAGGATATGAACCTACAAGTTCTCCGTTCCTAGAAAGTTTACCTTAGATTCGTTTCCGCAAAAAACCAGTACTGTCATACCAGTCTAATAGTCACTATGGCAGTACTTTGCGGTGTAGGTGTTGGTATCACCTGCATCGTATCTACAAAGGTGTACGGTTCATAGCCTTACACATCCATTGAAAGAATTCTACCATCAATTATTACACAACAAATATACTCATTGTCAAAAAAAAGTATCATTATAGAAAAGTTTAGACTATCTGCTTAGATCATTCCTCTGCAGCAACGATCTATTGAAAATATGCGCGTTTTCGATGTCTACACTGGTCACGACCTTTTGACCATAGATCCAGTTACAAAATTCACATTATATTCCTAATAATCCGCAACAGAACCATCAAATAAACGAGCGTTAGGCCAATTAAACTTCCTACCTGAATTACTAACCTCAATCACTTTCTCTTCATCTACTTCAACACCTAATCCAGGACCCTCTGGAAGCGACACGTAACCTTCATCATCCATCTCCCACGTCTTTTGCGCTACACCAGCAGATAGGACATTCTCATACCCCTCATGAATAAGGAAAAACGGCACAGAGGCAGATAGATGAAAACTCGCTGTGAGACCAAGATAAGACATCGTACAGTGCGGGGCAATCGGCACGTGGTGTGCCTCTGCAAGTGCAGCAACTTTTTTGACTTGCGTGATACCTCCACCATGTCCAACATCCGGTTGAAGAATATCTATCACTTGTGCCTCAAGAATCTCGCGCACTTCCCATATTGTACGGTCACGTTCACCGGTTGCTAACGGAACAGGAACGGATTCACGCACTCTACGCATAACTTCAATGTTGCCCGGAACCCATGCCTCCTCAAGAAATAGTAGGTCATCAGGTTTAAGGTAACCAGCAAATTGTTTCACGACTGGGGGTGGCATGCGGCTATGTGCATCAAACATCACTGCGCCATCTTTACCGACCTTTTCCCTTGCTTCGTGAACACGCTGCACCATATTCGCAATCTCTTCTGGGGTGCCAGCATGCGTTCTTGATCCACTTGGACCCGTTTTAATTGCTTTCGGACTTGGGTATTTCCAAATTTTATCTCGACAGGGACCACCCAGTAGGCGATAGACCGGAACTCCCCAGAGTTTACCAGCAATATCCCACAACGCCATATCAATAGCAGAAATAGTATGCACTATCAATCCGCCACCCCGAATATTGCGATGTGCCCGATATAAACGTTGCCAGTGATGTTCAATACGGGTCGGGTTTTCTCCGATGATCATTGTGGATAGGGAACGCGCTAATTCACAGGTGACATTCGTCTCCATGTTATTGATCTCACCCCATCCAGTAACATCCATATTGGTCTCAATTTTGATGTATGCTTTCTCACCCATCGGATAAGCCTTAAGGTCCGTCACACGAATTTGTGATCCTTTATCTTCATAGTCTGCCATTGTGGTAACTTCCTTTCATTTTTGCCTTTTAGTTTTTCATATTATCTAAAGTTTGTCAACATTTTCATAAGAATTACACAGAGGCATTCAATTATCGTGTAACAATACCATTGCTAATTGATAAATTGCCATCATCCCTGTCGCGACCTCTTATCCTGTCCATCCTGTCTTTCCTGATAACCCTGGTTCAGACAAATACTGACCACTAAAAACTGAAAACTACCCCAAACATACATGAAACGTATTGTTCCAAACACCACAAACCCTTCCACCCCTCTCCAACATCTGTTATAATATGACCACTATGAAAAACAGAAACCGAACACACCCCACATTCACAACAAAAACCAACACCTGTCACCCAAAAATATTCACCCAAAAATCGACCATAACCGAGCAAATAAAAAACGAACCAAAAATGAAAATTTCAAAATTTTCAAAAACCCCTATAAACCCAGTTTCAGACTGGCATAACCCCCAAAATCAAAACGAACCAAAAACCGAAAAACACCCGTTTTTGGTTCGTTTTTAGATTGAGCAAAACCGATGTATTTACAAGAACAGAAAATCGATAATTGAATGCCTTTGTAGACAGAGAATATATAACGGTGACATCACACGGATATGACAAAATTCCTACACTTGTTATTTGACTTGACTTTTTCACTTTTTTATGATACTGTTATTAATGTAGACATATTGGAACGATAGTAATTTATATATAGATCCGTATAATGGAAGACAGTTTGAGGAGGAAGACAGAAGGTTTTATGAAGAAGTTTACAATTATCCCGTTGATTCTTACCTTATTAGTCTGCTTAGCGTGTGAAACAAAACAGAAAGGTCCCAGCCATCTAAAAGTTGGAACAGATAAACTTATTGAAAGTGGACTTGCAGTTGAAGCGGTTAATCTACTTATAGAAGCAGAAAACAGAGAAGAAGACAAAACAGAACCGCGAGCACTTCTTGTAATTGCTTATTCACATGCACTGGCATCGGGTGTGACAAAGGGACAGGACTATGAATCCGAATACAAAAGAGAAAGATCAGAGAGAATAACCGCATTGAACGATGCTGAGATGAACAAAATGATTGATCATCTCAGAAAACGTTCGCAAGTACAGCAAAATGGATTCCAAGCATTAGTGGACAAAGGATCTGATGCCGCTACTTTATTAGTTGATCACATCATCCAAGGAACATATTCAGATGTACACGGACATTTTATTGCTGTCCTTGTAAAGATGAAGTCTAAAGCAGTTGATCCCATCTTAAGCAGAATTACAGATACAGAGGTGTCTTCTGCAGTAAAAATGAAACTGATTCGAGTACTTGGTGATATTGGTGATGAAAAAGCAGTTGAAAGTTTAAAATCAATTGACATGACAAATTTGCCTGCCGCGCTCAAAATGGAATTATACACAACGCTTTATAGACTCGGAGAAGATACATATAAATCCGAGATACTCACCGGGTTAACCGCTAATCAAGTTGAAGTTCGACGTGCCGCAGCAAAGGCTATGGCAAACCTCAAAGGGGTCAAAACGTCCTCTCTCATCAAAGCACTCAATGACGAAGATTCACAAGTAGTTATAGACATTACAAAAGCTTTAGCAGTCCACAAATCCAAAGAAGCAGTTGAACCGTTGGTAAACGTCTTTAAAAGTGTACATTCTGAAACTGCAGCACAAGAGGTGTTAAATACACTGAATGCCTATGTTAATTCAGGGGGCGAACTCAAAAAAGGGATTGGCAGACGTTTAGCTCTCTTACTTATTGAAAAACAAGTAAGCAGTACGGATGTGCGGATTATGCTTGCGTCTTTCCTTAAGGGTGACGCACTTGTGAAACAGTTAAAAGCAGCAAGTTTACTTGACGGTCTTGATTCAAAACTCTACGATTATGCACAAACAGAGGAAAGCACATTCCTAAAATCAGAACTCAATGACCTACTTTCAAAGTTAAAATAAAAGAATCTTACATACCTTTCTATGTGTTAAGGTAATACGACCTCTCTCATCTTTCAGGGAAGAGGTCGTCATTTTGTCATTTGTCAAATGTGACACGAGTTTGCCGGAATTTTTCACAGAATTTATACAACTTTAATTATTTCTTGACACAAATTTGTATCGGTATTATTATATTGGTATACTTTATTCTCAAATTTTGAGGTAATATTATAATTTATTTTATGTACACTTTACATCGGATTTGCATTTATGTTGATTCTTAGGAGGAAAAACGAACCTAACATGAAAAAACTTGTAACGATATGCCTCGTTTTAACATGGGTTGTGTCGTTTGGCTGTGATCAGAAAAAAATTATTCCAGAGATTTCCCCGGGCAGAGATAAGTTATTAGGAGCAGGTCTGGCAATTGAAGCAATTGAGGAGCATCTTAAACTTGCAGAAATTGAAGAGGAGGATAAAGATGAAGCTCGGGCACTCCTACTCATTGGTTATAGTCACGCACTAACAGAAGACGCTACATGGCTAAAAAGTAACAACAAGGAAACCGAATATCGAAGTGAACGAACTCGCCGACTTGCTGAACTCAATACCTCTGAAATGTGGGAAATCTTCCGAATTCTTAATGAGAAACATCGCGTACAAAATGATGTTATAAAGATACTAATTGATAAAGGTGTCTCAGTTATCCCTCCCATTTCGCAGAGTCTTATCAATAATAAGTATGTAAATGCCCATGAAGATTTTGCCTATATCCTGACACAGATCGGCAGCGAGGGTCTTGATGAAATCTTCACCACAGTAAATAACGCAAGCACACCTGTTCTGGTTAAGGATAGACTAATACGCATTATAGCCGATATTGGAGATTCTTCGGCTAAGGAACGGTTAGAAGCACTTAATAATACGGTATCAGATGCAGGGTTGAAAATGGAGATTCTTTCCGCACTATATCGTCTCGGTAACAAAGCATACCAAAAAGATATTGAGATGGGTTTGACTGATGATAACGTTGTTGCCCGTCAAGCCGCCGCGAGATCAATAATATTGCTCAATCAACCTTCTACTGACAAAATGATCAAGGCACTTAAGGATCCCGACGATTCAGTTCGGTTATCCATCGCCCAAGCATTAAAAAAACATACTGACAAGAACGCTGTAGGCACATTATTTAATATGCTAACCAACGATTCCAGTATTAACACGAAAAAGGCTGTTGTGGATACCTTAAATCATTATGTTGAAATTGGGTTGGCAGATGGGTTGGCACCACGCTTGATTACGTTGTTGATAGGCACCGAGATCCCTAATCATGAAGATAGAGTCCTTATTGTCCAACTGATTAAAAAACCTGCTCTAATCAAACAAATTGGTGCAGCAGATCCTTATGATAATTTACCGCATAAACTCTATGATTATTATACAAATAAAGAGACCAACACAACGGTAAATGGTGTGCTCAACGAACTACTTCTTGAGCTTGAAAAGAATGTACCTAATGAACCTGAAGAATAAATTAAAGAGAGAAGGTGCAAACTACGGTAGGAGAATCTCAGCATTTCCGTAATGTTTTCCTCAATTAAGGAGTAATTTCCATGTCAAACTATCCAACTGACATCAAAATAACCAAAATTGAACAGGTCACAGTTGAGATTGACCAACCAGCAATCGGTTGTAACTCTGGTGCGAAAGAGATAAAACAACCTGATCCAAATGGTAAATGGCGTGAAGGAATTACCCGTATCTACACCAACGATGGCACGCTCGGTTGGGGACCAACGAGTTGGGGTTCATCTGCTGAAGAAGCAAAAACTGCCATTAACAAGAACCCTTTTGACCTTTTGAATCCTGAAAATGGTGTCGTTGAAGAATACCGCGGATTTGAAAACGCCTTATGGGATACAATCGCGAAAATCCTTGAGAAACCTGCATATCAACTCATGGGAACTGAATCCCATGGTAATGGCTTACCCGCTTATGATAGCACAATCTATTTTAACGATCTGCTCTATGAGACGAAAGCCGAAGGACTCAAACGGATTGAGGATGATGTCAAAAAGAGTTTAGCGGATGGATTCACCGCATGCAAAATGAAAATGGGGCGCGGGAATCATCTCATGGAACGCAAAGCGGGATTAGAACGTGACATTGAAGTTGTGCAACTTGCACGCAGTACGGCTGGAGATGGTTACAACATCCTCGTTGATGCAAACAACGCATATACTTATGATGAAGTCATAACTTTTCTGAACGAGACAAGCGAATGTGACATCTTTTGGATTGAAGAGATGTTTGAAGAAGATGTTGAGTTGTATCGCAACCTGAAGACTTTTATTCAAGAAAAGGGATTAAACACGTTAATTGCTGATGGAGAAACCCGTACCCGCGCGCCTCTCGAATTCTACGATCCATTTTTTGAAGCAGGTGTAATTGATGTTATCCAGCACGATATGAAAGGTCTTGGTGTTACAGGTTGGCGACGACTTGCAGATATGGCTGCTGCAGGCAACGTCAAGTGTGCTCCGCATAACTGGGGTTCTCTACTCGGATTTTTCCTTAGTCTCCAATTCGCAAAGACGATTCCACACTTTCTCTACGGTGAAGTCGCAACCCTGACGAGTGATGTCATTGATGTTTCAGGCTACGGATTCTCAGATGGAACGTTCACAGTCCCTGACACACCCGGACTCGGTTTAGAATTCAATCAGGATGTTTACGATGCGCACTACGCTGGCAATGAGCATTGGATAATTTCATAGTCGTAGAAAACCCTAATTACAAATCTCCACGGTAAAATCCTATGAATAAAGTTCTCGTCGCAATGAGCGGTGGCGTAGATAGTTCCGTTACCGCTGCCATGATGGTTGATGCAGGATATGATGTCACAGGCATCACCATGCGTCTCGGTTCACCCAATACAATTGAGGTGGAACCTGAACGTCCCAATTGCTGCTCTCTTGAGGGCATTGAGGACGCGCGACGTGTTGCTACCCAACTCGGAATTCCTTTCTACGGCGTGAACTATGAAGATATCTTCAAAGAACAGATTATAGATTACTTTGTAGAAGAATATCTTGTTGGTCGTACACCCAGTCCGTGTATGGTCTGTAACCGAGAACTCAAATTCGGAAAATTGCTTGATCTTGCAAAATCATTGGAATGTGGAGCAATCGCGACCGGACATTATGCCCGAATTGAACAACATCCTGAGACAGGACGTTACCTGTTACGAACAGCACGTGATGTTAGCAAAGATCAATCCTATTTTCTCGCAGCACTCACACAGGAGCAATTGCAATGTGCTATGATGCCTCTCGGTGATTATACAAAAGCAGAAGTTAGGGAACTTGCTCATAAATACCAATTGCGAACAGCCGAGAAGATCGAAAGTCAGGAACTTTGCTTCGTCGCAGACACCAATTATAGACGTTTCCTTCAAGACCGGATTCCTGAGAAAATTGAAGGAGGGGATATTATTAATAAGGAAGGTAAAGTTCTCGGAAAGCATCAAGGAGTCCCGTTTTATACGGTTGGACAACGTCGTGGACTTGGTATAGCAGTTGGCAAACCGCTATATGTAACACAACTCAACGCGACTGAAAATACCGTTACTGTAGGAGAATCTGACGATCTCCTTGAAAATACCATGCATGTTGAACGTATTAACCTCATATCCATAGATAAGTTGACAGAACCGATTCAAGCACACGTCAAAATCCGTTCTCGTGACGAAGGTGGACCTGCGACCATCTCACCAATTAACGACACGGAAGTTGTCGTAAAGTTTGACGAACCGCGCCGGGCAATTACTCCCGGACAAGCTACAGTCTTTTATGATGGAGAATATGTTATCGGTGGTGGATGGATCAAGGCATCTTTGTGATACAAAGTCCCGTGGTAATGAAACCGAAACTCCTCTGTCTCCTCGGTCCCACAGCAGTTGGCAAAACTGAAGTAGCAATTCAACTGGCACAACGTCTAAATGCGGAAATCGTCTCTGTCGATTCCCGTCAAATCTATCGACAGATGAACATCGGCACAGCTAAACCTACTCCCGATGAACAGCATGCAGCACCACATCACCTCATTGATTGTATAGACATTACACAGTCCTTCTCCGTTGCTGACTATCAATCCCTTGCTGACGCAGCAATAACTGAAATACAAAATAGAGGCAAACAGGTTTTACTTGTTGGTGGTGCTGGTCTCTATTTTCGCGCAATTGTTGACGGTTTATTTGAAGGACCTGCTGCCGATCATGTATTCAGAAAGCGACTTGAGCAGGAAGCATCGGAGAAAGGCGTTGATGTGCTTCATGACCGTCTCCGATCTTGTGATCCAGAATCTGCTGACCGTATACATCCCAACAACTTAACACGTGTCATTCGTGCGCTTGAAGTCTATGAACTGACTGGCACTCCTATGTCTGAACATCAACAGCAGTGGCATCCAAAGAATCAACGGTATCCTTTTATCGCATTCGGACTAACGATGCCACGCGAACAACTTTACCGTCGTATTGAACAACGTATAGACATAATGCTTGCAAACGGATTAATTGCGGAGGTGGAGTCGTTATTGGCTGCAGGATATTCGCGTGATTCTTTTGCATTACAAAGTTTTGGATATAAGGAATTAATTGCGTATCTTGATAGAAAATGTACGTATGTGGAAGCAGTTGAACAATTGAAACAGAATACACGTCGCTTTGCAAAACGGCAGTTGACGTGGTTCCGTAAAGATAAGCGAATTGACTGGGTGGATCGAGAGTCAATACCTGATATTGTTGGGTATATTTTGAGGATGATTAGAGACACATAACTGGTGTATGTGCAATAATGTGCGAATATTTGATAAGCCACATTTCTTGATTTCATCAAACAAAACTGATACTATATATTATTGATGTTTATTGCGAAAAGGAAGAGAAATGAGACGTTTTGGAACACAAGGTCCTGTCAATCCTCAAGAGCACTACGTCGTTTCGCGTTCAGAAGAAATTGCCGACTACATCAAACGTGTTGAAGAAGGAAAGTATGTCGTCCTATTCGCACCGCGTCAAACTGGCAAAACTACATTCTTTAAGGCTGCTTTAGAAACTCTCACTGTTGGTACTGTGCTGAGTCCTGCTACGCAATCCGAATCCCCTACAAAACTTACCTACTTCCCTATTCAACTGAATTTTGATATTTACAAAAACACGTCTGTTGCAGATTTTTACGATAACCTTTTCCAAGATATACGCGAGGAAATTGAGAACCTGTTTCAGCGACGCGACGAGATGCTACCTGAGACTTTAAGTCATTTTTTAGCGGACACAACACTAACCAACCATCATGCAATGAGAAGGTGTTTTAGGCAGCTTGAACATATACTAACCCCACAGAAGTTTGTCATAATCATTGATGAGTTTGATGGCATCCCGCCGACAGCACTGAGCGATTTTCTTCACACCCTCCGCCATATCTACATTTCTGGTAAGCCGCGATGTCCACACAGTGTCGGTATTGTCGGCGTAAAGAGTATTGCACAACTCAACTATGACCGATCAATCTCTCCTTTCAATATTCAAGATGAATTTTATCTTCCAAACTTTACACTTGAACAGGTGCAGGAACTACTTGGACAGTATACAGATGAAGTCGGACAACCTTTTGCAACAGAAGTTATAAAATCTATCCATAAGCAAACAGCAGGACAACCTGTTCTTGTCAATCGATTCGCGCAGATTCTCACAGATGAACTGGATATACCAAAAACTGAACCGATTACCATGACACACTTTACAAAGGCACACGCACAACTTCTTGAGGAGAAAAATGTCAACATCACACATTTACTTACCAATATCCGCAAAGATCGGCGATATGAAACACTCCTCATGCGAATTATGGCACGAGATGAGGGTGTTGATTTCAATCTACATAACGATCTTATCAACGAACTTGCCACGTGCGGTGTCATTGTAAGAGGTGCTGACGGTATGTGTGAAATAATGAATCCAATTTATCTGTATTGTATCCTACAAGCATTCAAACCAATTGTAAATGGTCTGGAAGATGAGTATCTCTCCGAAAAAAATAACAACGATTTTCTTGATTATCTCACATCCGCTGGACACATTGAGATGGAAGCATTACTTGACAACTTTCGAGATTTCATCATCCGTGCAGGATTCAGGATTCTACAAGTTCCTGACACACCGCAAGAGTCGGTAGGTAGACAACTTCTGCTTGCTTATCTTGACCAGTTTGTAAAACAGATAGGTGAGTTTATGCATATTGAGGTGCAAACAGGTAGAGGTAGGATGGACATCATTCTTACGCACAATCAGCAAAAATATATTGTCGAAACAAAGATTTGGAGAGGTGACAGTCGTTATCAGGCAGGTAAGCAGCAACTTGCATCATATCTGAAGACTGAGGGGGTAAAGGCGGGTTATTATATCGTGTTTGATCACCGAGAAAATCCTGAACCACGCTTTGAAACGGAAACAATAGAAGGATTGACGATTCGGAGTTATGTTATTCCAGTGATGCAACAAACACCTTCAGGAAGTCAAGGTGCTTGCGAAATCGGCTAAAAAAGAGCAGTTTAGTCAATTCCATGTTCCTTGCAATAGTCTCGGATAATCGGTAAAAAATCATCTGCGTATTTTTCCATTTTCCTCAGACTGACCCCACGAATCTGCACGAACGCCTCTCTAGTTCTCGGAAAAAAGGTTGCCATTTCTCTTAACGTCCCATTAGTGAAAATCCCTTCTTGCTCTGCCTTTTCTAATATTTTACACTTGTCTTGAAGTTGCTCAAAAAGTTCCTGAGAACATCCACTTTGTCTTTCGGAGGTAACCTCAGAAGTATTCAATGTTTCAGTTCCCGTCGCTGTTGAGTCAATTCCATGCTCCTTGCAATAGTCTTGGATAATCGGTAAGAAATCATCGGCATATTTATCAATCTTTGATTGTCCTACACCATGAATCTGCATGAATTCGTCTTCAGTCCGTGGGAAATAAGTAGCCATCTCTTGCAATGTCCTGTCATGAAGGACAACATATGCGGATATCCTTTCTCTATCTGCTACTGATCTACGTTTTTCACGAAGTTTCTCATAAAGTGCTGGATCGTATGAGTTTGCATCATCGGATGTAGGGACCCGATTATTTGTTTCAACATTTACGTTATCTGTTGAATTTATAGGAGATCCCCAAAACTGTTCTATACCATAAAGCACGTCACGTCCTTTCTGTGTCAAATGAATACTACCATGTCTTGCCTCTCGGGATATTAGTCCGTATTGAATAAATTGATAAGAGAAAAACCTCCACTGCCCCTTGCTGTAATCTATACCGGTACCATGTGTTGGAAGTTCATTGTGTCTGTTTTTAATTATTTTGCTTCGCTCAGACCCTCGTAATACATCAATAATGTAATCTTCACCGAACAACTGACCTGTTCGGTAAACACAAGATAAATATTTTTGCGCAGGTATTGTCAAGTCAACCCGTTCCTCTTGGCACCTTCGACAGTTGTCGCACATTCCACAATTTTCGAGCTCGTATTGCTCACCGAAATAATTTAACAATAATCTTCGACGGCAATCTATTGAAGTTACCCATGATACAAGGGACTGCAATCTTTTTTGCCTCTCTTGACTTTCGGAACGAGCTCCCTGTTCAATAAAGTAATTATTTGTATCTAAATCACCATAACTGAATAACAGTAGGCAGTTCGCACGAAGTCCATCACGTCCACTCCTACCTATCTCTTGATAGTAGGATTCAGGTTCTTTCGGTAACCCCGCATGTAGCACAAACCTAACATCTGGCTTATCAATGCCCATTCCAAAAGCAATCGTAGCAACCATCACACGTACATTCCCATTGATAAATTCTTCCTGATTCTGTTTTCTAGTTTCGTCATCCAGTTCTGCGTGATATGGAAGCACAGAAATGCGCCTTGCTGTTAATTTATTGCATAAAGATTTAACCTGTCTTATCGTCTGACAATAGATTATACCAGACTCCCCACAGTGTGTATTAAGAAAAATGAGTGTTTGTTCAAACAAATCAACCTTTGGTTCAACGGATATATAAAGGTTTGGTCTGTCAAAACTAGCAATAAACTTATTTTTATCAGAAATTTCTAATAACTGTTTAATGTCAGTTTGGACCCGCGGAGTAGCGGTAGCCGTTAGTGCCATACAAACGGCATTCGGAAAGCGTTGACGAATAGAGACTAATTCGCGATAATCCGGACGGAAATCGTGTCCCCACTGCGAAATGCAGTGTGCTTCATCAATCGCAAAGCAAGCGACGTTCGCTTCATCAAGCATTACGAGTATTTCAGGCTTAACAAGTGATTCAGGTGCGACGTAGAGTAACTTGGTTTCTCCTTGTCTAACCGCTTGCATTGTTGCTACATATTCTGAATAATTAAGTGTACTGTTGAGAAAAGCAGTAGGAATGCCTCGATCTTGCAACTTCATCACTTGGTCCTCCATGAGCGAAATTAGAGGAGAAACAACGACGGTTAAACCTTGAAAAATGAGAGCAGGCAATTGATAACAAAGCGATTTTCCACCACCAGTTGGCAAAACAATAAGTGCATCTTGTCGACTTAGAATGTGTTCGATTATTTCCTCCTGAAATGGGCGAAACTGTTCATGTTCAAAAACGTTTGTGAGGATCTCTAAGGGTGTTTGTGTTGGGATAGGTTTAGATGTTAGATCATCTTCTCTGGACCGTTCCGTTTCTTCTTGCTCTATCTTTTCAAAAAACCAACCAGAGATCTGTGCGTAGCACCGTTCTTCAATTTCAGAGTTATCTTCCGGTCTCCACCGATGTGCTAACGACACACGTATAAGCATACCTGCTGGAATTATCTCAAGTGGTTCATCAAAACCTACAAAGGTGAGCGAACAACCACCATTTTCTGTAGGATAACGATATCGTATTCGTTTATCTTCTGTATCACGAATGAGCTGCCGATCGGGTCTCCAAAATGCAGTACTATATGAAGGTATATCGTCTTGCGCAGCAACATATAACGAGCCACTTCTTGTAGTTTGCAATAACCCTTCATAGAGCACCCGTGGATCTCCAATTTTTGGAGGCATCAAGAGTTCAATAGCACCTACTAATTGTCCCGTATCCATTGTAGTATAGAGACGATGCTTTTTACGAACGATAATGTCTTCAACATGCGGTGGAATCAGTGAAGTTTCTGCGACGGGCTCACCAGCGATTTCCCAAATATCACCCACCTCATATTCTCTATTTGCACCGTCGTGTGGATCAGCGTTGAGTGGGACAAGTCTAACGCTTTTCCCAGTCTCTGTAATCCCACCAATACACGCGCCTTTTCCCATCCGTGTTTTCGCAACAATTAGAACTCTCACGGTAATATATCTTCAACCTCCAGATCAAATGTATTCGCTAATTTATCTGCTACCAATGAACGATGACATGCCTCTGGTGCAGTTTCCACGCAAAAAAGTGCGACAACCTCTGCATCTGATTCTAATTCATCAAGCAGACTTTGCGGGTTAAACCCATCAAGGCATTCGGTGTTGTAAGCCTCAATAAACGCTTCTCCAAGTTCAGTCCGTTTACGTTTGACCGTTTTTGTCGCTTTATCCGCCGCAATCTGTTTTTCTCGGACAGTTTCTGTCGGAGCAAGGTCTTTACGGTAAATATATCGGATCTGTAGTTCAGCAAGTCGTGCCTGCAATCTTTTACTATTGGCAAATGCATAAGTTGCCCCGCGTACACCGCGTCGGTTACGAATATCGCAAAATGTATCAACTTTTGCTTTGTTCAAGGCATCAAAAAAACTGGTTTCATCAAATCCGTATACACCGATAGTCACAATCTTTATTTTCATAGTCCATTACTGATGTTTTTTCCGCGAGTGAAACGTTTCTTCTCCAAATAAATTCAACTGTCCCCCAGTAATCCGATCAATGATCTGTTCCTGTGTCATCTCCTCATTGTTTTCGTCAATATGAATAACAGGTAAATTTTCTGCGGTTAGGGTAGCAGCGACAAGTTTAGTTCGGTGACAGTGTTCAGGTTTCTCCTCGGCACACATAAGCGCGACGCGCTGTTGTTGTGAGAAGGCAGCATGGAGCCGTTGAATACCACGTTGAAAGAATTCCGTATTCTTAACTTTCTCGTAATCCACCATTCCATCAACATAGCACGATTCATCATCAGGTTTCCCACCGAGTAGGTCTCCCATAAACACATAGCGAATGCCGTGCCGTTCAACTTCATTTGCAAGAGGTTTTTTGGAGAATTCCTTTTTATAACTCGAATGTGGTACTGACCGAACATCAATTAGATAGGCAATCTTATATTGATGTAGTGCGTCAATGAACTCAGTTATTGACCGACTTCCGTAGCCTATTGTATAAATTGGAATAGTGTTAGTTGTTCTCTCCATAATAGAAGATAGTATCATATAGACAGCCAATAATCAACTGATTTTGATGATCCTTACCATAGCCTTTCTCATAATTCGTCACTTAATTTCTTGTAGAAAATCATATCTTCATCGTAGGGGCGAGGTTGCCTCGCCTAAAAAGAAAAGGTACTTCTAATCGGGTGGGGAGACCCCGTCCCTACAAGCGAGTTATGAGATATGCTATACACAAAAATACCCTTGCCAATTCAATCCAGAAATAGTAATATAAAAGTAAAACTTTACAATACACACCACCTTTCTGATACATAATCATAACATCCATACGCTAAGCATGGGGTTTGTGCTTCGTAGCAGTCAGCCTTTTTTTAAAGGTTTTATATCTGCTCCACAACGGGATCATAAACAGCCGCAAGATATTGATAGCAGCGTTTATATCTCTGTCATGTTGAGTGTCGCATTGAGAACAGGTCCACTGTCTATCATTAAGAGAAAGTTTTTCAGTTTTGAACCCACAACTTGCACAATGAGTACTAAATGGGCAAAAGGACGACCGTCAGAAGACGATGTAACACTTGTCGTCATAAAGGTAAAACAACCAGACGATGAAGCATCAGAATCCTAAGATACTGTCAGATTTTGCTGTTCCATCTTGTTAACCCAAAATATCCTTGCTATATATGTATAGAATTTGGTATATTAATAATAATCTTGATTTTGTATAGATAAGGCATCAGTCCACATTTTTTTTAGAACTTTTTTCATGAAATTGAGTCATATTCATGAGGATATGCTTGAAAATCTATCTTTTTAAAGTATCCACATAGGCAACTTTCGTTACGTTTTGGGGTGATTCCTCAAAGATAGACCGGATATATCACTTCAGGATTTGCCATAGACTAAAGGTAAAAGATGAAAGAGAGTTGGCAAAACCTTATTGACCTCGTTGGGAATCCAAGTGCCACATTTGAACGTCTTAAGTCCAACCCAAAGTGGATATTAGCATTTGTCGTTTTTTGTCTCTTTTCTATTTTATTGGGTTGGGCAAATGCACCATATACACAAAAACTGCTTTACCAACAAAATGCGAATCAGGACGAATTTAACAATACTATATCTTTAATATCCGTTATTGCCAGCGCGCTTGTTATTGCGCTTCTTTGGGATATTATGTTGAGTCCTATACTCACCATAGTTGCCAAAGTTTCCAAGCTAAGTAAAGAACTAACATTTAAACATGCCTATGCTGGCGTAGTGCATACTTCTCTGGTGCGTCTCCTTATCTTTCTGGTAAATATAGGTGTGGTGCCAATATTTAGAAGCGTAGAGAGTGTTAACAAAGTAATTGATGTCAGAATACTTCCAGGATTGCATCACCTCGCGGGTTCAAGTGAAAATGCATCTCTGCTTATATTTCTGAGTTATGTTAACGTATTGAGTATATGGTATCTAATTGTCTTAGCAGTAGCTATTACGACTTTTGTAGAAGTTAAGAAAACAACTGCATATTTCGTTTCAATTGTTATCTGGTTCATAAGGATTATTGCTGAAACCTTATTTGTTGTTAATTATTTTCCAAGTTAAAGCGTATAGTTTTATTTTAATTGACATAGAATATGACAATTCAACAAGATATGAGAAAGAGGTTTGGACGCTGTATAATAGATTTTCCTTACGACAAACACTAAATATAGAATAGTTAAAATCTCTCGGAAATGAAAAAAATCATGTCAAAATGCGGATGTGAGAATAGGAGAAAAGAATGAATACAAGAGACAATTATGCGGAACTACAATCAAGAATCTTAGATGCACGACGTGTGTGGAAACGAAGCCTTTTCTGGACCGGAACTGCGATCGTCCTGATAGGGATACTGGCTATTCTTATAGGAGAATCCATCATTGATTTGCTAATGCCGCTGCCAAGTCCTGTCCGTATCGTCCTACTTGCAGGAATTGTCGGTGCTACTCTCTATCTACTTTATAAACACCTAATTCAACCGTTGAGAGCAGCACTCACTCTTCGAGATATTGCGCTGAATGTTGAACAACGTCATCCAAAACTTGAAGATAGACTGGTAAGTGCGATCCAATTTGGGAATCGAGAATCGGATGATCCTATTGAAGCACACATGCTACAGCGATTGCTTGAAGATACCACAGAGCGGATAAAAGGCATTGATTTCAAAGCGACGGTTGACCACAGTAAAACCCGTAAGTACGTTGGAATCGCAACTTTAGTCATTGCAGCGTGCGGTCTATTGTCTCTTTTGTTTCCTATAGAAACCAAGACGAGCCTGATGCGAATATTTGTGCCATGGGAAAAAACTGATCCGATTTTGACAACCAAAGTACAAGTTTCACCCGGGAATGCTCGTATCCTTCGCGGAAAAAGCCTTCCAATTGAAGTCATCGTTACTGGCAAGGACGCAGACAAAGTTGTCCTGACATATTACGACAAAGACACGCCACCAACAGCCGAAAACGAGGACAGCAAACAGGAAATTAACATGTTGCAGAATCCGGAGGACAAACGCGGATTCGCTTATGAGATATTTAATATTGAAACCGATTTGGAATACTATGTTGTCGCCAATGAAACGACATCTGAACGTTACACTGTTGAAGTTTTTGAGATGCCGCGTGTAGAAGAAATCTCTGTCTCATATACCTATCCTGAATATACAAATCTAAAACCAGTTGTACAACAAGGAAGTGGTGACATACAAGCAGTCGTTGGTACATCCGCAGAAATCCGAATCACTACCAATAAAGTTATTCAGAAAGCAACTTTCACCCAGCAAAGTGATGAAGCAACCATAACAAAAGAAGATGTGGCAGATGGATCTGTTCCTGTGAAATCAATTGATATGAATATTGCAGACGGGAACATTCTATCCACAACCTTAGAAGTCCGTGAAAATGGAAAATATGAAGTTAAACTACTGTGTATTGATGAATTCAATAATGAAATTCCAATTGAGTATAATATCAAAGCAATACCAGATAACGCTCCTAAGGTGGTCATTAAAGAACCCGGACGCGATGTTAAAGCGACTAAATTGGAAGAAGTTAAAATTGTTGCTGAAGCCACAGACGACTATGGTGTAGAAAAGTTAAACCTTATGTATAGAATCGGTATAGGTGAATTAAATGAAATCGCTTTAGAAGCAACCGGTGAATCTACAGCAGAAGATGCTGATGTGAAATCAGGAAAACACCTAAAAACCGGTACATATACATTCTATCTTGAAGAATTTGATGTTGAACCTGGACAGGTCATCACATACTACGCACAGGCTACTGACAATAACACGCTTACAGGACCGAGTGAAACGAAAAGTGATATTTACTTCATAGAGATCAAACCTTTCAATCAAAGACTTGAACAGGGAGAACAAGCCGAAGGTGAACCACCCGAAAGTGAAGGGACACCAAATCCTCTACCCGGTTTCATGGCTACTCAGAAACAGATTATACGGGAAACTTGGAAACACATAAATGATCAACCTCCAACCCTCACAGAAGAGTATAATACTGCGGTCAAACAAACCGGCAAGAAACAATCTGACCTAAAGGACCAAACTCAAAGGTTTACAGACGAATTGAGTATGGCGATGCAAGAAGTACAAATTGATCCGGAAATCGTGATGAACCTTGAAGAAGCGATTGATATGATGGGTCAGGCAAAGGATAACCTGAATGCTGTCCAACCGGGGCAAGCAATGCCACCGGAACAGGCTGCACTTGAACTCCTTAATAAAGTTAATCTGGCAATTCCAAAAGTGCTGCAGCAAGCAAGATCAAGCCAACCACAAATCGCTGAGAACTTTGAATTGGAAATGGAAGAATTGCAGAGCGAGCTTGAACAAGATCAAGAAGAAATGGAACAGGAGTTGCAGGAACAAACCCAGCAAATGTTAGATCAAGCACGTGAAATGCTGGAACAACAACAAAATCTAAATGAACAAAGTCAGCAATTAGGCAGGCAAGATCAACCTTCACCGAGTGACATGCAACAGAATAGCCAACAGCAGGAGCAGTTATCTCAACAAGCACAGCAGATGTCACAACAACTTGGTCAGATGCAAGGTAATACACAAAGCACGCAACAACAACGTCTCAGTCAAGCTGGACAAGCAATGCAACAAGCTGGTGAACAGATGCAACAAGCATCGCAAGGGATGCAACAGCAACAACCCCAGATGAGTGCTGCAAAAGGTCAGAAGGCAGAAGAAAGGGTTGAAGAAGCCATAGAACAACTTGAGAGAGCCGCTGCTGAATTCACAGATAATGCGTTAGAGAGAGCCAACCAACAACTCCAACAGTTAACTGCTGAACAATCTGATGTCCAACAGCAAACACAGGAAATAAGAGAGAGATCTCAGCAATCTGGAATGCGTCCCGATGATTATCGTCAAGCCTCTGAACTTGCTAATGAGCAGCGTCAACTTCAACGCGACTTGGAATCACTTGAAGAGAATTTGAGCGATCTTCAGGAACAACTCAGCCAAGAGAATCCGGAAGCAGCCCAAAACGTGTCTGATGCGTCAAGACGACTCGCCGAAGAACAGACCTCGGAAGATATGGCAACAGCACAACGGGCACTTCAATGGCGCAGTTTACTGTCCGCAGACCTGAATCAGCAAGAGGTACTTGAAACGCTGGAACAAGCACAAGCCGATCTTCAGCAAGCAAGAGCCAACATGGCAAACACTGAAGAGGAACAACTTGAAGCTGCTTTGGAACAACTCCAAAATTTTGAAGAACAGATGCAAGACATACAACGAGAACTTCAAGCAATGGAAGGACAGGAACAGACAGAGGAGCAACAACAACGAGAACAACAGCTTGAAGAACAGCAACAGCAGCTTAGGGAACGGATGGAACAGGCACAACAAGCCATGCAAAATGCTCAAGAAGGACAACAACCTGGTCAAGAAGGACAACAACCTGGACAAGACGGACAGGGGGAGAACGAAAATGACTTAGCACGCGGCGGAGCCGAATCCAATCAAGAGATCAAAAAACTATGGCTTGAAATGCTTGATTCTATGCAAATGCCGGCGGGAAACCGGACACGTCGCTTCCCCAACTACGAATTCGCTATTCGCGACCTCAGAAAATTAGAGGCAGCTTTAGAAGAACGTCTCAATATGCTACAAGAAAAGAAACAATTGACACAGGTTGCGAAGGAAGATGTCCCACCAAAATATCGTAGACTTGTTGATAACTATTACGAGTCCTTAGCGAAATAGAAAGAATCGGATATGTTAAATATTCCAGTAGGGACAATGCGGAAATTCCGTTCGTCCCTACAATAATTATAGTATTGGATTTGAATCTACATTTAACTTCATTAACCTATTGTCTTATGGAGGATTACTATGTCGTCACAACCTTTTATTGTTAAGCCCGGTGATAGTATTACACTCAGCAATTTAGAGCAAGATTGTAAACCTGAACGCATTCCAGACTATACCGGGACTTTTCAAAAAAAAGGTGAAACTAAAAAGCCCTTGAAAAAACTAAACAAACGGATGCTCAAACTTCAGGAATTGCTTTACGCCGAAAGCAAACATGCACTTCTAATAATCTTACAAGGGATGGATACATGCGGCAAGGACGGGACCATCAGGAAGGTGATGGCAGGTATCAATGTGCAAGGTTGTGAAGTTGTTAATTTTAAAGTTCCTTCTCCTGATGAGATTTCCCGGGATTTCTTGTGGAGAGCACACAAAGCTGTACCCAAGAAAGGGATGATCGGTATCTTTAACCGTTCACATTATGAAGATGTCCTTGTTGTTCGCGTGCATGACCTTGTAGATGAATCTGTATGGAAACAACGTTATCAGCAAATCAATGACTTTGAGAAAATGTTGGTAGAAAACGGAACGGTTGTCCTGAAATTTTTCCTCCACATTTCAAAAGATGAACAGAAAGAACGACTTGAATCGCGCATCAACGACCCTACAAAACATTGGAAAATTACCGAAGCAGATATTCGGGAACGCTCCTACTGGGATGATTACATGCAGGCATACGAATCTGTTTTACAAAAGTGTACCACCGAATGGGCACCATGGTATATAATCCCGGCGAATAAGAAATGGTATCGGAACATTGTCATTACCGAACGGATTGTTGAAACACTTGAGAAGTTGGATATGAATTTCCCAAAACCCAATTCTGATGTTTCTACATTATATATTGACTAATCAGAAACAGTAAATTTGAGATGGAATTATATCCATTAAACGATAATGAGATAGTCCCAATAGTCACAGGATGTTAGAACAAGGAATATTAATGCTTTCAACAGCGCAAATTGAGCAATTTGAGGAAAAGGGATATCTGCTTCTTTCCGGCTTAATCTCAACAGAGATTATTGAAAAGGCAGAACAAGCGATGTGGAATACGCTGGGAATGGATGTTAATGACCCTGACACATGGCACCAAGTCCAACGTCCATTTCTCACCAATTTTTACATAGAGAACATGGCACACGAAAAGCGCATCGAACTTTTCGGGGTAACACATCCAGACTTGTTAGAATGTTGCACGCCAGATTATCTCACTGTACTCAATCAACTCGCTGAAAGATATCCTTCTATTCCACACTGCAAAAGTGACCATCCTGATGCTATCTGGGCAATGAATCAGTTCCCTATTTCTGCAGAGTGGAAGATAACTTCTCCTCACTTGGATGGATACTCCAGAGATTTACGGTTGGATCCGGGTAGTTTCCGAGCATCCAGTTTAACCTATCTTACCGATGCCAATTCCAATCAAGGAACTACTGTGATATGGCCTGAAGGACCAGAACGAATTCGCGAATTTCGCAAACAAAATCCGAATCTTTCCAACGAAATTCGAACGATGTTAACACATTTGCCACAAATTGATTTGGGTGAACCGATGGAAGTTGTTGCCAAACAGGGAGATGTGCTGTTTTTCCACCATCTACTACCGCATACAGGAACAATTAACGCTTGCAGTTCTCCGAGATTCGCAATTCGGTATATGTGTTTATGTTTTGAGTGTCGTCCTTGGCAGAAAAGAGGAGAATGGAATATCTGGATGCCGTAGAGAAATGACAATATAATAAGCTGTTTTAAATAGCCTAACTACAAATTTCCTATACCATTACACATTTGCAAACACAATTTTATAATATCTCAACAAAAATACTACCAATCTAACCAACAAGGTTTGCAAACCTTAACAATCGCAATCAAGGAGAATATAATGAATCGTTACAAATACAATTTAAATACAAAGGCAACTGGAATAGGAACACCCCGCCTAATTACCCCAATTCTTTTGGTTTTCGTCTTTGTCTCTTGTCTCTTGAGTGTTCAAACTGTAATAGCACAAGAGATATTAGTGCAAACCGGATTTGAGGAATTCACAGTTGGTGAACCACCAACAGATTGGGAAGTTAGAGGCAATCAGATGCAAGTAACAGATGATACTGTCAAGACCGATGGTAAGTCGCTCGGTATCTTAGGTGGAGCAAATGACGATCGGGTTGGTGTTGCAATTAAAACCGAAAATCCTGTCATTTCAGTAGAATTTTGGGTATATATAAAAGGCTCTGGACGCTCATTTAATCTCAAAGTTGTTTCTGACGAAAACATCGCTGTAAACGATGGTGGTGTTTATATAAATTGGAATGCAAATGCTGTTCGTCTCTACGACGGGGCCGCTTGGGTAGCAATTGGTGACTTCCAATTTGATGCATGGAAATATGTGCGTGTTGTCGCAGATGTCAGCAAAAGCACGTTTGATTACTACGTAGGAGATGACATGGAAGCAGCTCGGGAAGCGACACCTGTTACAGAACTTGCTTTTCGTAAAGCTGCGACAAATCCTGTCGCACAGTGGGTCGCGTTCCATGTTTATTCCTCTGTTGCCCAGGGATTTATAGATGATCTGCTTATCTATGAAGGTGGAGAACCACCCAGTGTTACACCTGTGGAACCAAAAGGCAAACTCACAACGTTCTGGGGGCAGCTCAAGCAACACTCCGCACTGCGGTAATACACACATTTGTGGTAGTAATCTGTAGTAACAACTTCATATCATAAGAAGATATATAAGGAGGTATAAATGTACAAAAAACAGTGTCGTATCAATTCAGTATCTATAACTGCAGAAACTACTCATCTTGTCCTGCGTGTTATGTTAGTTGCTGCACTTGCCTTCAGTGCAATATTAGCACAAACAGCAATTGCTCAAGAGGTGTTCGTCCAAACTGGATTCGAGAAAGAAACAAAAGGTAAAACCCCAAAAGATTGGGAAGTGAGAGGTAATCAGTTTAAAGTGACAGATGATGTTGTCAAAACTGATAAGAAATCACTCGGCATCTTAGGAGGAGCAGACGACGATAGAACTGGGGTCGCCATTGAAACCGACAATCCTATCATCACAGTGGAATTTTGGGTGTACATTAAAAGTGGTGGAAGATCTTTCAATCTCAAAGTCATTTCTTCTGACAACATCGCTCAAAACAACGGCGGTGTCTACATTAATTGGAACGCAAACGCTGTCCGTCTATTCGACGGGGGTGCATGGCAGCCTATTGACGACTTTGAGACTGATACTTGGAGATACGTTCGTGTCGTCTCCGATGTCAGTAAAAGTCAGTTTGATTTCTATGCTGGTGACGATAGAAACGAAACTCTGAAGGACAGAGGTAAAAAAGGACTCCCTTTCCGCAATGCTGCTATCGGTCCAGTTACCAAATGGGTTGCTTTCCATGTATATGGATTCGCCGCACCAGGATATGTTGATGATTTATTGATCTATGAAGGTGATGAACCGTTAAACCTTGCAGTTGATCCTGTCGGTAAACTCGCGACTGTTTGGGGACACATCAAAGGACATTCTGCATTACATTAGTGTTTTACTTTTAAGCCATTGAGTAAATTAGATAGATTCGGGAGATAAATTATGGACAACGAATCAGTTCATCTGTCATCAGCACAAAGGCTACATTTTGACATCTACGGGTATGTATTGTTGGAAAACGTGCTGACCCCCGACGAAATTGATCGGATGAAAGCAGCACTCTACAGAATCAAGGATGATGGCGACCTTGACGGCACAAGGGTTTATTTAAATTGGCGAGGTGAACACCATGCACACATGGGTAATCTCGTTGAATATGATCCAGCGTTGTTGGAATACGCGGCACACCCTAAACTGGTTCCACTGGTTGAAGAGGTAGTCGGCGGAAAGGTGCGTCTTGAAGAAACTGAGGCAATCATCAATAGACGAAGTGCGGATGCTAATTTAGATGAACTCAACAAACGTAGATTCAACCCAACAGGTTTTCACCGTGGAACAAAGCACGGTTGGGGTACCTATATGGAACAAGACAAGTTTCACTGCATCTTTGTGAAGACACTTGCATACCTTACCGATGTTGGTCCTGACGATGGAGGCACATGTGTTATTCCGGGAAGTCATCGCTTGACATGGAATCAGAGCGAGATGATTGAAGCAGCACTGTCCGATGACAGTCTAATCTACCAAGTAGAGGCATCCGCTGGCTCAGTACTTCTTTTTGGGGAATCGCTTATCCACAGCACCACTGCCATTCGTAGCGACAATGAACGGGTTATTCTAATTGCTGGATATACACCACCGATGGTGAGAGAATGGCCTGGTAACGAGGTGAATCCAGAATTTATTGAGACACTACCAGAAGAAATGCGTCCGCTTATTTCTGGCAGTGATAGTTGGCATTGGAAACGGAGATATTGAGTCAATTTTTTCGGTAGGAGCGATCTCCGAATCGCGACAAACGCATTGATGTCGGGAATCGGAGTTCCCTCCTACAGGTCAATAAACTCCAATTTATTCAAAATATACCATAATTGTAGGGTGAGGTTTTTGCTCCTCGCCTCATTATGCTCCTGAAGTGCGCGGCATCGGCAGCACCTCTTTCCCCATTTCCGCAAACAATAGTTTCATCACCATTTCCGCTTTCAACTCTGCATGCTCAGATGAATTCCAGAGGTTGTTAATCTCCCCTGGATCCTCATGCATGTCAAACAACTCCCCATACTCTCGGTTGTAATAGACGGTGAGTTTATAGCGATCATCAACATAGGTTTTTACATGGACAGTCGTCGGTTCATGATGGTTCTCAACGATGATATGGTCACGTGCTTGTGCTTCCTGTCCATACCAGACCGGTGTTTGATCTACACCTGTCATTGGAAGTGGAATATCAATTCCTGCAGCACTGAGGAACGACGGTGCCAAATCCACTAAAGTCTGTAATGCATCAGACTGTGTTCCTGCAGGCACAACCCCAGGATACCGCACAATGAACGGAACCCTGATAACATCTTCGTAGTGGAACGCACCCTTAGCAATCAGACCATGCTGCCCGTAGAAATGTCCATGATCCGAAGTAAAGACTACTAACGTATTATCAGCAAGACCCAATTCATCAAGTTTCCCCAAGATGTTACCGATATACTTATCCATTAGACTTACCATGCCGTAATAGACAGCAATATCTTTAGCAAGTTTACCCCGATCATGTAGATGTGATCTAAATCCATGAATACCTTTTCCACTTTCGCGCCATTCGGAGAAATCCGGTTTTTTCTGTTGCGTCATTTGGAAGTGAATTGGATTCTTATCATGTTCACCTTCAGTTACAGATGGCACCGTTAACGATTCTGGATCGTACATCGTATCCCACGGTTCCGGCACAAGATATTTCGGGTGTGGATCAAAGAAACTTGCCCACAAGAAAAAGTTCTCTCCGTTCTGCTGATATGCTTCCATGAGTGCATTGGTGCGTTCAGCAATCCATGTATCGTAATGAAATTCTTCGGGGATAGGCCAATGATGGTATTGTCCTCGGGCGTTTCCTGTCGGTGGTGCGTAATAGTCGCGCCAATTTGTAAGTCCCTTCTCTTCCATCCAGATAGCATAATGTTGCCCAACATGTGCTTCATCGGCGTGGTTACGTGCAAGTTCAACATGCTCAAAGCCGTAAAACGGATCGTTAAAGTTACGCCAGAAATCTAAGTCTTGTAGGATAGGATAGGATTCCAGCGATGGGAATTCGTCTGAACCATGTAATGGTTGGAAATGTGCTTTACCAACCAGAGCAGTGCGGTAACCTGCGTCCATGAAGTCTTCACCAACAGTATGTTCATCTTCTAAGAGTTTTGTTCCGAGAGACCATGCTCCATGTTGACTCGGGTATTTACCTGTAATGATGGACGCTCGTGTTGGTGTGCATGTTGGATTTGGACAATAGGCTCTGTGAAAAAGTGTACCATCTTGTGCTAAGGAATCTAAGTGAGGTGTTTGAATTTCAGGGTTAAGGCAACCTAAGGTGTTCCAATGTTGTTGGTCACTTGTGATAAGCAAAATATTTGGTCTGGTTTTATCCATATATATCCTTTTGTGTGTTCCATCAAGTCAGAAAAACGCTCATATTTATCTTCTCTTTCCACATACTACTGCTTAAGTCTATTTTCCTAAACAGCACTGCTTATATTTCCGTCCACTTCCGCATGGACAAGGTGAATTCCGTCCAATTTTCTTTGACGATGTAGTCGCAATAACTTGAGGTTTCGCAGTATTACTTCTACGTTTGGGTCGCTGACGTTCCAGCATAACCGGTATAATGCTATTTGCGGGTTTTCCTGCTTGTAGTGCCGAAGCCATGAGTTTCATCGGTTCATCAATATGATTGAAAAAATGCTTATAACCGTCACAAAGGTAATTCAGACCGTCTTCTCCATCTGGCGTTTTGATAATTCGGTTTTTCGGACAACCACCATTGCATACGAACTTCACCTCGCATTTACGACAGTATTCCGGTAGTGTATCCCGTTTATCAGTCCCGAATTTACGCTGGAAAGTTGAATCTACAAGGTCTGCTAATGATGTTTCTTCTACGTTACCGAGAAAGTAGTCAGGTGTGACGTAATGGTCACAGGAGTAGAGGTCGCCATTATGTTCAATTGCCATTGCATCCCCACAGGTTTCATTAAAGACACACAAGCTTGGGTTATATCCTAACCATGCCTCTAATGCGACATCAAAGATCTGTACAAAGACTTTTCCGATGTCACGGACGACCCATTCATCAAAAATAGCGGAGAGAAATTTGCCATACTGTTTTGCTGTGACAGTGCGTGGAGATACATTCTTCCCATCAAAATGCTCAACTGCGGGAATAAACTGCATGAACTCAGCACCCAGTTCTTTGAAATATGCGTATATTTCCTTGGGGTAATCAGCATTGTGTCTATTGACAACACAGAGTATATTATAATCAACATTATACTTCTGTAAAATGCGTAACCCGCGTAAAACCTGATCTGATGATGGACGACCGCGTTTGTCATAACGGTATTTGTCGTGTATTTCAGGTGGTCCGTCAATACTGATTCCAATTAGGAATTTGTTCTGCTTGAAAAATTGACCCCATTCGTCGTCAAGTAGTGTTGCGTTGGTTTGAAATGAGTTTTGGATCGTCATACCAGTGCGTCTATATTTCTGCTGATAGCGAACTGCCTGTCGGAAAAAATCAACCCCCATTAACGTCGGTTCGCCCCCCTGCCATGCAAAAGTGACTTCGTTTACCTGTTGTGCTTCTATATATTGTTTGACATAATTTTCCAAAGTCTCGTCAGTCATCCGGAAAGAGCGAGTTTCGGGATAGAGTTCCTCTTTTTCCAGATAAAAACAGTATTCGCAATCTAAATTGCATATCGGTCCTATCGGCTTTGTCATCACATGGAATGCGCGCGGGGCTTTGGGTTGAACCATTTGATTTACCTCCTGTTTTGAATCTCAAATAAAGTTTAGCACATTCCTGATTATACAACAAGAAAAAAGTGGTACCGTACAGAGGCATTCAATTTTCGATTTTTCTCTATGAATAGCGGGAGATAGTCATACTCAGTCGCGCATTTGAAGAAGATGAAATTCAGCAGTTGCTGAACGGTTGGGATGAGGTGTTTGATGTTAAACCCAAAGGTAAGTTGGCAACAACGTGGGAGCGGGTAAAGTCTACACGTTAATTTGATTTATGTATTGGGGCACCATTTACATAGTTGTGTCCCAAACAAACTAACATCCTCTTTCCCGCAAGATCGGATTACCATTCTATTTTCCTATTGACCTATTCTCAGTTTCACTAAATGATAGTATTTTCTTTATCTTCCCTGGCTGTGCCCAATTGCATTTTCCTGCTCCGTTAAGTTGTCGCAATAGGTTCAATATTTCTGGATTCTCAAGCGCAGTTTTTATCTTATACGCTTCATCTTTACCCCAGCACGGAATAAACGCATGCATTGCTTGATTCCCTTGCCACATCTGTCCATCTATACTGCTTAGGACAATTGGGTTAAATTGCTTACTCCCGTATGCTTCCCATATCACTTTGAAAGGTGCAAACGAATATATGCCAACACCGAGCATAGCCCACCAATTTTCCCTGTTTATAACTGCTTGTAGGAGTGTGCCTTTTCGGTTTTGTAAGACATCTTTGTAGTTCAGTAGATAGCTGCACAATGTATCGTTCTGTTGGATTTGTTTCCAAGAAAGCGGTTTTCCTGTCTCCTGATGATAGGGTAGCAGGATCCATTTTTGAGGGGATAATGTGTGCTGTCGCCATATCTCTTTAGTTACCAAAGGATAAAGAAACGTATCAGGAAGATGTGTAGGTTTGTTATCAAAGATAAAGACACTATTTGCACTACATGTATTCACACCTTGACGAGGTTTTTGTTCTGGTGCTAATCTAATATCAAGCGTTTCACCGGTATTGAGTTCACCAAGGTTTTGCACGATCCGCCACGGGTCTGTAGCATTTCTTAGCGGTAATGCTTTATGTTCAACCCATTTTCCTTCCAATTCCTTGAAATACGAAACAGGAAAGTTCTGTAGTTTATCACCTTGGAATCTTGCACAGCAGTATGCAGTGTTAATACCCTCAAACACCTTAGTAGATGTAAATTCATAGACAGAATCTATTGCAAAATTTCGATATGTATCAGAGAAACTATGTGAGCTTCTTGTGCTATAACTTCTAAATCCACTATGTGCATCATCACCAAAAAAGAGCGATGTGGGAAGATAGAAATACCCCTTACCGTTCTCTTTGAGCAATTTCCCTAAAACGACCTTCAGGACCAATGCTGCAATATCAACGCGAGAAGAACCCAAAAGTGTTCGTTGCAGATTCGCAACAAGTCCTTCTTGAATGAAATAAGGCTTCAGGTGTTTTTTATACCTCGTAGGTAAGTCTCCGAAGTTTGTCCAAGGTGGATTCCCAATGAGAATGTCGTATGTCCCATCATGCACCTCGGTAATAATATCTTGGCAATAGAGTTGAGTGGTAGGAAACTCAATGCCAAATTCGCGTTGGACATCTTCTTTAAACTGATCAAGATTTGCGGGTGCCAACTCAATGAGCGTAAGTCGGGACAAGTGTTCAGAGGTGATTGGGATTCCCTTGTTACGTGCGATATGGAGCATCGCACGCACAAATGCACCGTCTCCAGCTGTAGGATCGCAAATATGTGCGCCATCAAGCCATGCATCAAAGATGTCCCATTTGTTGATAAGCCATTCTGCCCATTTTTGTGGAGTAAAAACTTGTCCTATCTGTCTTTTCATTTCATCAAGGATACCAACTATCGCTGCTTTACGCAAGGATTAATTGAGCAACCGTATAAGGAGTTTATATTGTAGATCGCAGGTGGCTATGCTCGCACCGACCTACGATTCTCAATTTTGAAATTCACGTTTGTGAAATTATGTGTTATAATTACTAAAAACTAAATAACCTATGTTTCAAGTCTTCGCTTGATTTTTCTAAGCAGGTATGGTATTATTTGAGACTTACCTTTAGCAAGCATAGAGGCATTATATCCAATGGCAGAAATAAAATCTGATCTTTATCTCGGAGATTGTTTAGAGGTACTCACCAATTTTGATACCGATTCATTTGACTTGATTGTAACTTCTCCTCCATATGCTGACCAACGATCCAAAACGTATGGTGGGATCAATCCAAATGAATATGTCAATTGGTTCATGCCTCGCGCTGAGCAATTCTTAAGAGTACTCAAACCATCTGGAACATTTATTTTAAACATCAAGGAAAAAGCAGTTAACGGTGAACGTCATACCTACGTTATAGAGTTGATTCTTGAGATGAAAAAACAAGGTTGGTTGTGGACAGAGGAGTTTATCTGGCATAAGAAAAACAGTTATCCGGGTAAATGGCCGAATAGGTTTAGAGATGCATGGGAGAGATGTTTACAATTTAACAAGACCAAAAAGTTCGCTATGTATCAAGATGCTGTGATGGTGCCAATGGGAGATTGGGCAGAGAAAAGACTAAAAAAACTCAGTAAGACAGACCAGAGTCGTGACACATCAAAAGTGGGTAGCGGTTTCGGCAAAAATGTATCAAATTGGTTAGATCGAAAAATGGCATATCCCACTAATGTCTTACACTTAGCAACGGAGACAGGAAATAAAAAACATAGTGCTGTTTTTCCAAAGACTTTACCTGAATGGTTTATCAAATTATTTACGCAAGAAAATGATTGGGTGCTTGACCCGTTTGCTGGTTCTGGAACAACCTGTCAAGTTGCTCAAAAGCTATTAAGAAATTCCGTTGGTATTGAAATTTTTACCCAATATTATCAAGTTGCCAAGGAAAACCTAAAAACGCAGCAATTTCGGCTATTTGAAGAGGAAGAAGATGAAACAAATTACACAACAGGAGATAACTGATTATGTAGAGGCAAACATTCAGACCTTTCACCAAAAAAGGTTAGACAATCTCCAAAAATTGAAACTGATGACTGTTGTTAAACGAAAAAATCCCTACCTATTCAAAGCAAAAAATATAAATACAGCTCAAGACTATGTTAAGACAATTTTGGATGCCCATCTGTCTTCACAGGAAGAAACGATCTTTGGTGGATTTCTGGAAGAACTTGCGATCTTCATTTGTACGCAAGTATTTGGTGGACAAAAATCTTCCGCAGAAGGCATTGATTTAGAATTTATTAAAGACGGAATTAGATATATTGTGTCAATCAAATCTGGACCGAATTGGGGAAATAGCAACCAAGTTGCGAGACTGAAAGATAATTTCACAAAGGCGAAAAGGATACTCAGGACAAACACATCATCAATGAATATTGTGGCAGTAAACGGTTGCTGTTATGGGAAAACTCAAAAGCCAGATAGAGGCGAATACTATAAATATTGTGGACAGCAATTTTGGACATTTATTTCAGAAGATAAGAATCTTTACACAGATATAATTGAACCTTTGGGACACCAAGCGAAAATTAGAAATGAACATTTTATGCAAGAGTATGCCAAAGTTGTTAACAAATTTACCTTAGAATTCTTAACAACATTTTGCAATACTGACGGTAACATACTTTGGGAAGAAATCGTTAAATATAATTCCGCAGAAACCACACCATGAATGCAGTTCCAATTACTGCTTGACGTCGTTTATTTTATCATTCCCACCAACTAATCCTATATCTTATTGCCAAAGAAATCTGTTCATTATTACAAATCCCAAAGCGTAACACCGCCTTGTTCAACACACAAATTTCTGGACATACAACCCTTCCCATGCTATGCTAAACACATAAATCCCATAGACATTATACTGAGGAGACACTATGGCTAACGAAGATTTTACCTCTAAAGTTCCGCATTATACCTTCGCGGAAACGTTGGAAGAACAGGAAGAACAGTTAAAGACGAATCCGTTGATGCAACGACTGAATGCTTATCGGAAAACTTACGAAGGCGATCCGCATCGTCCAATCTATCACTACATCAATCCGGAAGCAATGCTCAATGATCCTAATGGACTTTGTTTCTGGCAGGGACGGTGGCACCTATTCTATCAAGCATATCCACCAGAAGATACCCGTCAACACTGGGGACATGCGATTAGTGATGATCTCATCCATTGGCGGGATTTGCCATACGCGATCTATCCAAATCCAGAGAGATGCTGTTTCTCGGGTTCAACATTCGTGGAAGAAGATCGCGTTATTGCCATGTATCACGGTACGGTTGTTGGTAATATGGTTGCAGTGTCAAGCGATCCATTGCTACTGAATTGGGAGAAGGTCTCTGGCAAGGCAGTGATTCCCTCAAGACATGCAGATGGGACTGCACCTGTTTATCGTGTTTTTGATCCGTGCATCTGGAAAAAGGACGACATGTATTACTCACTATCGGGTGGAACGTTACCACACGGTCCTGCTGGTAAACCTGTCCGTGCTAATTTCCTACTTCGGTCTGCAGATTTAGCGAATTGGATCTATTTGCATCCCTTCGTTGAAGATGATCAGTACACATTGGTTGGAGATGATGGGGCATGTCCGTATTTTTGGCCTATCGGTGATCGACACATCCTCCTATTTTTTAGTCACATGAGCGGAGGACAATATCTACTCGGTGATTATGATAAAGCACGCGACAAATTTGTTGTAACAGGTGGTGCGAAAAACAACTTCGGTGCCGCATCTCCTGCTGGTGTGCACGCACCATCTGCAACACCTGATGGTGAAGGTGGTGTAATTGTTATCTACAACATGAATCCTGCCAAACCCACTAAAGGTTGGAACCAAATTATGACGTTACCGCGTCGTTTAACACTTCTTTCAAGAGACGAGATTGGTGTTGAACCTACAGGCGATATAGAATCACTACGGCATGACCATCAACATGTTGGTGGACAGATACTCCCCGCAAACGAAGAGGTAGTGTTAGAAAACATAAAAGGCAACGCCATGGAATTGGAACTTGAAATTGACACAAAAGGTTCCCCGATGGTTGAGTTGAACGTGCTCCGTTCACCGAACAAAGAGGAGTTCACTCGTATTGCATTCTTCAGAGAACGCGGCATGCGTAATCATAATTCAGAGAGGAATGTTCGCGAGAGTCTGCTAACAATAGATTCATCGTATTCGTCAATTGCACCAGATGTTCGTTCACGTGCTCCTGAAACTGGTGGTCTTTCTATTTTGGGAGACGAAACGCTCAAATTGCGTGTGTTTATTGATAAGAGTGTCGTTGAAGTATTCGCTAATGGACGGCAATGTGTCGCAATGCGTGTCTATCCTGACAGAGAAGATAGCGTTGGCGTATCTTTGCGTTCACAAGGACAAGACAGCGAACTCAAATCGCTGAATGCGTGGCAGATGAAGAATATCTACGCTTAGAGCATATCAGAATTCATTTGTAGGGCGAGGTCTCTGTGCCTCGCCATTTCTCATAACGGCACTGCTACAATGGATATTGCCTTGAGAAGATGATCATGTCAGTAGATGTGGTAAATACGTTCTATTTAGACGAAGGTGAGTAAAAACATGAACCAGATACATAGATTAGACAACATACAAGGAATTGAACAACAATGAAACGCCTAATAGTAAATTCATTGGGACAAATTCGTGAAGCTGATATTACTTTTGGAGATTTGACAGTGTTTGTGGGTGAACAAGCGAGTGGAAAAAGCATTTTGCTTCAGCTTGTGAAGTTAATATTAGATGTCGGTGATATTACGCAGACACTGAAAAAAAACGGTTATGATTGGCACGAAAAGGCAGTGAATTTTCTATCTCTCTATTTCGGTGAAGGAATGGAAGGAATTTGGGACAATGCCACGACGAAAATCACTGTTGACGACGAGGATTTCGATCTTGATAAAGTGTTTTCCAAAAAAGGCAGAAAAAAAGAGGAAAGACTATTCCTGATTCCTGCGCACCGCGCAATGGCACTTAAGGATGGATGGCCTCGAACCTTTACTGACTATGCTATCGGTGACCCTTATGTTGTTAAGCAATTTAGTGAACACTTGCGTCAATTATTAGAAACAAGTTTGGGCTCCGGTAAAGGTGATATCTTTCCACAAACAGGACGTATGAACAAAACGTTACGCGATGTAATCGGCGAAAGTATTTTTGGAGGTGGTAAAGTAAAATTAGATCGTTCTGGATTACGCAAACGTATTGTGCTTGAGGTTGCAGGTAACCAACTGCCGTTTATGGTTTGGTCAACTGGACAAAGGGAATTTGTGCCGTTGTTGATGGGGCTTTATCTATTAATACCTGCGGACGGTAATAGAAAGAAAAATAATTTAAAATGGGTTGTTATTGAAGAACCGGAAATGGGATTACATCCCAAAGCAATTTCTGCTCTACTAACTGTTTTTTTAGAACTTATGAATCGTGATTACAAAGTCATCGTCTCAACACATTCTTCGCAAGTTTTAGAATTAATATGGTCAATTCAATATTTGGTTAAAGCAGGTGCAAAACCCACACAATTAATGGAAGTGTTGGATTTGAAATCAAATTACTTTTCAAGACCTTTATCAGAAACAGTGTTTAAAAAGAAATTCAGAACATATTATTTTTCTCGGTTGGAAAAGATCGTTAATGTCAAAGATATTTCAACATTAGACGCTGAAAATCCAGATGAAGCAGTATCAGATTGGGGTGGATTAACAGCATTCAGTACAAGAGTTTCAGAAGTTGTCTCTGAGGCTATGTGGAGGGCAGATTTGTGAGTTTTCGCATGGCAGTTCAAAGTATTCCAGAAATCAGAGACTGCTTGAAAGAAGGATTACAAGCATTGGGTAAAAGTAGTCAAAAAAATAAGAGTTTATACGACACGTGACTTGAAAGGAAGTGTTGATATAGATACTTGTCTAAAAAACCGCTATCCGAATTCAAATCGTTGGGATTATGTTTTTAGTTATAAGGACAATATTTATTACGTTGAAGTTCATCAAGGGAAAATAAGTGAAGTAAAAAACATCATACAAAAAGTGAAATGGTTAAAACAATGGATAAAATCTTCAGGTGAAAAACTTGAAGCATTAAAGGAGCAAAGCAGCTATCACTGGATTTCTTTGAAAGGAACAGCATCAATCAGGAATGGGAGTAGACATCGTCGAGATTTAGATCAGAATGGTATCCGTGGACCAAGTTCTGTCTTGAACGCTGACTCTGTCTTATAGTCAAGCAGCATTCTAAATATATACAGTCTTATATATCCTCTGTAAAGGTGCAAATGAGCGTATCCATCGAAAAGGTCTCAGCATTTATCACTCAAGAAAGAAATGGTGTGAAGATGCTACTCGTATTCAAACACCCAAATGCCGGCATTCAGATTCCTGCTGGGAGCGTGGAAGTAGGTGAAGATATTGAAACCACTGCCATACGTGAAACTTATGAAGAAACAGGACTAAAGCAGGTAAAAATTGAAAAATATCTCGGTTGTTTTGAGAATGAGTTAGAACAACAACAACGGATAATCACAAAAACAACTGAGGTCTATATCAAACCCGATCTAAATGCAGTTCCCTACAAGGAAAAACTCACAAGAGGACTCACTGTCGATTATCATTCTACTCAAGAAGATTTTACACACATTTCGTACATTGAATATGAATTTGACGAATTTCACAAACCCATACACATTGACTATAACATTACTGGATGGGTGCCGAATGAATGCTTAAGTGACCAGAAAAAAAGACACTTTTTCCATTTATCTACTCAAGAGGAAACAGAGGACACGTGGGAATTGAAGAGTGATAGAGGACATATTTTCAAGCCGTACTGGACACCCCTTTCCCCGAAACCTCAAATTATATCACCACAAGATAGGTGGTTGGATTTTGTCTACGAGAAAATACAAAGATAATTCAGGATATGACTGTTACAATCGTATTATAACACAACATTCTCAAAGGAGATAAAGATGTCAATATATCGTGCAGGTGTAATTGGTTTAGGACGGATGGGAAGCACTTTTGACGACGAAATAACGCAAGGTGGATCACTTTTTCTGCCTTACTGCCATGCTCCGAGTTATGATGCATCCCCGAAAACTGAGTTAGTTGCGGGTGCTGATCTACATGCCGAACAGGGCTCAATCTTCGGTGAACGTTGGGGTCTCAGTTCGGAACATATCTACAGCGATTATCGTGAAATGTTAGAGAAGGAAAACCTTGATCTTGTCAGTGTTTGCACAACTGCCCGTGTACGCTCAACTATCGTGCAGGATGTAGCACGTGCTGGTGTCAAGGGAATCTGGGCAGAAAAACCGATTTCACTCAGTCTCGCTGAAGCGGATACAATGGTAGATGTCTGCCGAGAAAACGGTGTTGTCATGGCAATCAATTGCGCGCGCCGTTGGAATCCTTTCTTTAGCGAGGCAAGGAAACTCATTGACGAAGGTGAAATTGGCAATGTGCTGCAGGTGACTGTCTATGCACAGTGTGGACTCTCACATAACGGCAGCCATGCAATTGATATTCTGCGGTATATGGCAGGTGGCAATGTAGAATGGGTTTTCGGTGAGATGCAGTCTGATGAAGCCGCTGTAGGTGAAAATGACCTGATGGGAAATGGTTATCTTGTATTTAATAACGGTGTGCGTGCATATCTCCGAAGCACTTCGTGCGGTGTAGCACCTTGGGAGGTGGATGTTATTGGTACAAGTGGACGTATCCGTTCAATCAACAATGCGGAGAAGTTTGAGTTGATACGTGTACTGCCCGGTGGTCGTCGTGGACGCGGTGTGCCTGCGACTTGTCCGTTCCCATATCCAAATCGGATGCAAGGCATGGGGTTGACGATTGTTGACGACATCATCAATGCCATAGAGAACGGTGGATCTCCAAAATGTTCAGATGAAGATGGACGCGCTGCGCTTGAGGTAGCTATTGCTCTGCGTGAGTCGCATCGTCGTGGTGGTGTTAAGGTGGAACTGCCGATTGAGGATCGGAGTCTGCGTATTCTTTCGTCTGAGATTCATGGTGATGATACACCTGCTCGGGTTAGACGGCAACGGGGTTGAAAACCTTAGCGATAAAATCAACACTGTTCTAATTTGACAATGTTAACGGAATATGTTATGATTAAAAGTAGTTGATCAAGAATATAAAATAGGAATTTAAACTGAGGAACAAAAATAATAGCGGTGCAAGAAAAATGGTATTATATGGAGTCTGATTTCTATGCGCCGAGATAAATTACTTGAAAAAATGAGAGTAAATCCGCGTAATGATTGGCGGATTGAAGATGTTCAGACTATTGCAGACCGATACGGTCTTTCATTTAACCGACCGAAGGGTGGCAGCAGCCACGTTACATTGCGGCACAATTCTGGTTCTAAGTTGACTATCCCTGACCACCGTCCGATAAAACCAGTATATATTCGAAAACTTGTGAAACTGATTGACCAGTTAGGAGAAAATCATGAATAAACTGGAATATCCATTTAGTATAAGCATATTACAGAATGAAGAAGGTGGAGGCTATTTAATTGAATTTCCCGATTTGCCGGGATGTGTCTCTGATGGTGATACAATTGACGAAGCAATAGCCAATGGAAAGGATGCTCTTTCCTGTTGGATAGAAACCGCACAACAGCACGGTGATGAGATCCCTTTACCCTATTCATCAACACATTCATCCGAATTCGTATTGAATGGTCCTGAACAAAAAGAAAATCCACTAGGTATTGACTCTCACAAGATAATTCATCAGTACGAACCTCTTACTATTGCCCCGATGACTTGGGAGTTTCATTGGTCTGTAACTACCTCCACAACGATATAATTTTTATACGGCAAAGCATAACACGAATTTCTTAGGCATCAATTTTAGATGTGTTGGAATGTTGTATAAATCTTTGTTTGGTATAAGCATTTTTCGTAATTAGTATGGTTAGAAATTGTCCTTACCTTGGGTTGTGAGAATAGAAATCAATAAATTTAGATATTCATGTTTCTTACACCGAATACACGTTAAAATTATGAATAATACCTGTATCGCAAAGAGAGCTTTTTAAACAATGGGTTCATTTAATCACTTTGTAAACTATAGACACCCCGATCTACCAACCTTGCCTAGTTTGTCAATGCCTTCTATGGAACGAACTTATTTAAATGCGAGTAAAGATCTGATTTATAGTCCTGAGATAAATGTTTCGGATGCTATTGAAGAATTGGATATGATGAGAAAAAACGATTCGATACGAGATCTCTACAGTATGCAGCAATTGTTCTATAACAATGCTTCATATCTGTATAGGCTGCTGTATCACACATTAACGTTGTTTTCAGAAACTTTTAATCCAAACAGTTATTATGAAATTATTGATGGAGATGATAATTCAACCAAATATTCTAAAGCAGATAACATAATAAATGAGATGCTCAATCTATCAAACGAATTTGATGATCACGATTCAGAGTTATTATACCATCATGTAAACTACATAGACCAGAGCTTATTGAAAATCCACTCAATATTATTAGATATACATTTTGTTAGGACATCTTCAGTGTGTAATGGTCTTAGAAATTATTTTAGCACCAAACCCACACAAAATAAAAAACTGAAAATGTCTGAGTATATCACAAATAAGAAACTAAGCAATAGGACTGATTTACTTTTTCAAATACTTACTGAAAATTCGGTAGCCTATAAACATATATTCTTAACCAGAAGTATTGAGATAGAAAAAATGCCAACTGACAATAAGGGAAATCCTAAAAAAAACCACATCCGTATAAATTTTAAAGAGTCTGATTCAGATAGTTTTGGGTATTTTGACCTGAAAATATCTGAAGGTATAGGAAAAATATATTATGGGTTCTTATCCGCAATTATACATGATGCCATACCTATTTATACTAAACCAGATAACATAAGTAATCAGTATCTACCATGCAATATTCTATGCACAGTAATTACAATGGAAATATTGCTTATAATATGGGAAGATTTAGCTACATATCTAAAGTTTTATTGTAATGAGGATATGAAAAGATATACGTTTAGCAAATGGATTTATGATCTTGTAAAAAACGTGTCTAATGACAGCTCTATTCATAACAGAATTTTTGCACTGCATACCAGATTAATGTGTATTATTGAATCCGTAGAAACGGAGAAATTGAGGTATATCCAAAACTTTGATAGATATATAAATTATATTCAGTCCGAACAACAATATCGAACTATAATCGAAAAGAAGTTTTTAAGATAATTGACTAGATGTATATAATACCTTTCAATTATCCACTCTCACGTAAATTATCAGCTTTACATATCAGTTTGCATTTGGTTCAAGTCAACAACAACTAAAAGCGTAATTTTATAATACACCAGGAATATAATTTTAAAATTGCGAAAATGGGATAGAAAAACATGGGAAAAATAGCTGATGCGACATTTGAAGGCAAATTTGGAACTTATGCGTTTGAAGTTTTTACTACCGAAACGATATTCAATCCAGTAGGTGCAGTATATATTTTCTCAAAACGGATCATAGGTCCGGATGGAAGGGCAACACACACATTTTTATATATTGGTCAAACTAATTCGCTTAAGGAGAGAATACCAAATCACGAAAAATGGCAGTGTGTTAATAGTTACGGTGTTAATTGCATCTGTGTGCATCAAGACAATGACGCGAATTCTCGTATGCGTAAAGAAGTTGACCTACGTGCGGTAAACAAAACCCCATGTAATGCTCAATAGATTGTACATAAGAAAGTATTGAAATTCTTGACATCATGCCACAAAAAACTGCATTCGTTTATCATCCAGACTACCTAAACCATGACACAGGACCCGGACACCCAGAACGACCTGACCGTCTCAGAGCCAGTCTTGCAGCACTGCAACAGAACGATGTTTGGGAACAACTACATCACATTGACCCAACACCCGCAAACGTTGAACAGATCGCTTACGCACATAACCCCAGTTATAGCGAACACATCCGCCAAGCCTGCGAGAAAGAAATTCCTCTCTCCTACGACACACCTGTCGGACATGAATCTTATGATATTGCGTTGCTTTCAACTGGTGGGGTATTATGTGCGGCTGAGGCAGTCGTAACAAAGCAGGTGAAAAATGCCTTTGCGATGGTACGTCCACCGGGACACCACGCAACTCCGGGACAGAGTATGGGATTCTGTTTGTTCAACAATATAGCCGTTACAGCACGTTATCTCCAACGGGAGCACGGTGTTGGGAAGGTTGCTATTGTGGACTGGGATGTCCATCACGGCAACGGCACACAAGACATTTTCTACGAAGACGAATCGGTTTTCTTCTTCTCTATCCATCAATCTCCGCTTTATCCCGGTACGGGTTCAAAAAATGAACAAGGCAGCGGTGCTGCACGAGGTACTACAATGAACGTCCCAATGTCACCAGGAAGTGGTGATGATGAATATATGACAGTCTTTGAGAATGTTCTTGGTCCAGCATTACAAGACTTTTCACCTGAGTTTATCCTGATTTCCGCCGGATTTGATGCACACTACCTTGACCCACTTGCCAATATTAATATAACTGCAGAAGGATTTGCGAAGTTGACCGATTTAGTGCTTGGTTTTGCCGAAGATACTGCATCGGGTAACGTCGTTTCAGCATTAGAGGGTGGATATAGTTTGGAAGGTGTCTCCGAATCTGTAGTAGCGCATGTTGAACGGTTGAATGTCAACATATAACCCCAAACTATTCAATATCCTTTGCACATCGGAATCCAAGGGCACCGATTCCGCCGTATGTCGGGCTGTCTCCATAACGATTTGCAGAACGTAACCATTCAGGATTACCGTTCCATCCACTACCCCGCAATACACGATCAGTTACAACGTTCTCAAAATCATTTACTATTTCCTCAACATTATCAGCACCAGCGACAGGATTTTCACGTGGAGAGTTCGCATAGAAGTCGCTCTGGTAAGCGTCAAGACACCATTCCCACACGTTCCCTGACGTGTCGTATACACCATAGTCATTTGGTGGATATTCGCCAACAGGTGTTGTATGTCCGATTAATTTACCATAGTTAGCCCTTCTCTCGCTAATCAGATCTCCCCACGGATATTTCTTGCCATTCAATCCTCCACGTGCGGCTTTCTCCCATTCCGCTTCTGTAGGAAGTCGCTTATCTACCCATTGTGCATAAGCCATCGCTGCATACCAACTGACGTATCGCACGGGATGATCATCTTCATCATGCGGAAAATTATTCCGATCCCAATCGCTTAAGTAATTTTCATCTTTAAATCTTTCATCTATTTGGTCTTTCTGCCACTGTGGATTAGCGAGGACAAACTCCTTAAATTCTGCGTTAGTTACTTCGTTTTCGTCAATAAAAAAAGCATCAATAAAAACGGTATGTTCTGGTTGTTCATCGTTATCAGCGATTGCATTTTCGCTTCCCATCACGAAATCACCCTCTGGGATTAGCACCATCCCTTCAGGTGCAATGGGATCAGGTTCAGGAACTTGCTCTGGGACAGTAATCACTGTATCGGAACTTCCGACAGTGTAGGTTAAATCGCGCTCACCATCCTCCCATGTTAGTTTCATGGTGAATTGTCCATCTGGAAATGGTCCTGTGATTGTGACCGTATTGCCAGATGTTACCGCAGTTCCAACAGTCACTTCTACAATTCCCGGTTCACTATCAAAAGTAATAGTAATCGTACTACTTTCTTCAATTGTGCTACCGGGTGAAGGAGTTGCGCGGATCAACCGCACAAGTTCTTCGTCATCTTCAGCGCGTTCTCCACAACTGAGCATACAAACAGTTAGTATTCCAACAACAATTAGGATCATATAGTTAAAAAAAGTCTTCACAATAGCCTCCTATAACGACAACTTTCTACACGTTTTTACATCTTTTTTCCAACATGAATAGCAACAATACCCAATGTTTTCCGATAATACTGCACATCTGTCAGTCCAGAGTGCTCCATCACATCTTTCAACGCATCGCAATTTGGAAACTGCAACACAGAACGAGGAAGATAACCATAAGCATCATCCTTGTTACGCGATATACAATTGCCTATGAACGGTAAAATCTTCGTAAAATAGAAATAGTAGAGACCACGGAAAATTGGATTGACAGGCTGCGTGAATTCCAAGATGGCAATCCTTCCACCAGGGACAGCAACACGGGTCATCTCACGGATACCCAATTCAAGGTCTGATACATTTCGGATACCAAAACCGACAGAAACAATGTCAAACGTGTTGTCTGCAAACGGAAGCGTGAGGGTATCTGCCTCAATCGGCACAAATGCGTGCGTGCGATCTTGTCGTTTCACCTTTTGCTTGCCAACAACTAACATCTCAAAACAGAAATCTGACCCGATGACAGAACCACCCATATCAAGTTTATCAGCATACGCAAGTGCAAGTTCACCTGTTCCTGTGCAAACATCCAGTACTTTACTCGTTGGGGTTACATCACTCACCTTGACTGTCTCTCGTCGCCACATACGGTCAAAACGAAGGCTCAACAACGAGTTAAGAAAATCGTAGTGCTTTGCTATTGCGGAGAATAGATTTCTAATACGGTGTGCCTGCATAGCAACTTTATCAAGTCTTCTTATACTATAAACTTTGTTCAGACGATTACCTACATTCTTAGCTCTGCCCCAAGTTCTTGACTCAATCTTTTTACAACCTTGTCATGTAGATCGTTAACCGCTTTATCTGTCAAGGTTTCAGTTGCAGAATGATATGTGATTGTGTAGGCGAGGCTTTTCTTACCATCCGACACTTGATCCCCGACATACACGTCAAACAACCGCACCGATTCAACCAAATCTCCACCAGTGGAATAGATTAGCTCTATTGGTGTATCCGACTGCATGTCTACATCTACAACAATCGCAAGGTCACGCTGAACACTGGGATAAATGGGAATCGGTTCAAATCGTTTGGAAAAATCAGCTGCGTCTGCAAGTGCTTCAAGGTCAAGTTCAAATAGATATGCTTTATACGGAAGTTCGTAATTTCCAAGCACTTCAGGATGTGCCTCTCCGAGAATACCGATAAGTGTATTCCCAAACGACACCGCAGCATTGCGACCCGGATGGAAGGTTGGTTCTTCAGTTTTCTGGAATGCATAATCCGCAATACAACATACCTCAAGTAACCTCTCCACAATACCCTTGATGTCAAAAAAATCAGGATTTTTATATGGGTTTCCGTAGACACCACCACCTATTTCACCAGCGAGAATACCCGCAACACGTCCCGGTTCTTCACCTTGCATAAATACTGAGGACATCTCAAAAAGAGCAATATTATTGATCTGATGATTATGGTTATGTTGTGCGTTATCAAGTAAACTTGGGAGTAGTGTTGTTCGAAGGATCGACATCTCTGGACTTAAGGGATTACGCAGTTTCAAAGCATCACGAAGTGGATTGTCTGCTGCTAAACGGACTTTATCAAAGCAGTTCGGGTGATTGAAACTATAGTTCACCGCTTCCATCATACCAGATCCAAGAAGAAACTGCTTGATACGTTTTCGGACTTCAACTGAAATATCTGGAACCGGAACAGGGATATCGCCTTTTGGCAATGTAGTTGGGATGTTATCATATCCATGGACACGCGCGATCTCTTCAATCAGATCAATCTCACGGGTAATATCTCCACGGAAAGACGGCACTGTAACCTGATAGCTGCTATCTTCCGATTGTAATGTTTCTATCCCAAACCCTAACCGATATAATATTTGCTCTATCTCGGCTGCTTCAAGCGAAGTGCCTAATATGAAATTGACGCGATCAGGACGGAGTTGAATCTGGACAAGTTCACTCTTCCCAGGATAAACATCAATAGTCCCTTCACAGACAGTACCTCCTGCTAATTCTACAATGAGTTGTGTTGCACGATCAAGTGCAGGAATAACTGCTTCTGGATCCGCACCACGTTCAAATCTATATGACGCTTCCGTGTGCATGCCTAACTTTTTGACAGTTGCACGAATGCTTGCAGGTTGAAAATTGGCACTTTCCAGTAGCACATCGCTGGTTGTGTTAGTGATTTCAGAATCATACCCACCCATAACACCTGCAAGAGCTACAGGTTTATTCGCGTCGGCAATAACTAACATATCTGGGGTAAGTTTGCGAGCCTCTTCGTCAAGGGTTGTGATCTGTTCACCTTCTGCTGCACGCCGTACAACTATGCGATTTTCTCCGAGTTTGTGGTAATCAAAAGCGTGTAACGGTTGTCCATACTCCATCAAAACGAAGTTCGTAGCATCCACGATATTATTGATAATTCCAATACCAACAGATTCAAGACGTTGTTTTAACCACGTCGGAGATTCACCGATTTTGACACCACGAATTACACGTGCTGCATAACGGGGACAGAGATCGGGGGCATCAATCGTTACAGAAGTTACCTCTGTAATATCAGTGTCGTTTTCATGGATGTTGACCTCTGGTAGTTTCAACTCATTACCTGTTTCCGCGCGAATTTCACGAGCAACACCGATCATACTTAGACAATCTGGACGGTTCGGTGTTATTTCCAATTCAAAGACCGTATCTTCTAATCCCAACGCTTTGGCAAGTGGTGTGCCAACGGATATTTCTGAGGATAATTCCATCAGTCCTGATGCATCTTCGGAGATACCCAACTCTTTTTCTGAACAGAGCATTCCGTGCGATTCCTCTCCACGTAATTTAGCTTGTTTTATCGTTATACCGCTCGGCAATTCTGCCCCGATTGTGGCAACAGGTGCAAACATCCCTTCACACACATTCGGTGCCCCACACACAATCTGAAGTGCATCCTGTCCACCAATATCTACCTGACAAAGCACAAGTTTATCGGCATTCGGATGCGGTCTAATGGAATTCACTTTGCCAACAACCACGCCTTGTAGGGCTGCACCAAGTTCTTTAACAGATTCAACTTCAATACCCAACATCGTCAACCTATCCGCGAGGTCATGCGCGGAAAAATCAAAATCTATGTAGTTTTTTAGCCAATTTAGTGTTACGTTCAATTTATAAGTCCTTTGATACGATATAGTGAAGTGTGCTTACTACTTTTAAAACTGCTGCAAGAAACGCAGATCATTCTCATAAAAAGTTCGGATATCTGGAATACGGAACTGTAGATTTGCAATCCGCTCTACTCCCATACCGAAGGCGAAACCGGTAACCTCCTCTGGGTCATAGTTGACAGCACGGAACACCTCCGGATCAACTGCACCAGCCCCCAAGATTTCAATCCAACCAGTATGTCCGCAACTACGACATCCTTTACCCCGACACACAGTGCAAGAAATATCCGCCTCTGCACTCGGTTCCGTAAACGGGAAGAAATGTGGACGGAAACGCATCTGTGTTTGGTCACCGAACATCTGCCGCGCAAATGACACCAAGACACCCTTCAATTCACTAAAGGTAACGTGCCTGTCCACAAGTAATCCTTCAACTTGGTGAAACATCGGTGTGTGCGAAACATCGTAATCCACACGATACGCCTTACCGGGAACAATAATACGTAATGGCGGCTTCTGATTTTCCATAGCACGAATCTGAACTGGTGATGTGTGCGTGCGTAAGAGGTTTCCATCTGTCAGATAGAAAGTATCATGAAGATCACGCGCAGGATGATCGGCAGGTGTATTGAGTGCGTCAAAATTGTAATGCTCCGTCTCTACCTCCGGTCCCGTTACGACTTGAAAACCCATCTGCGTAAAAATCGCATCAATCCGTTCCAACGTTTGCATCACAGGATGTGCTTTTCCATAAGCAGGTTTTCGTCCCGGTAACGTGATGTCAACGGCTTCTGCGTTGAGTTGTTGTTCTTGCTGTTGGCTTTCCAGTGCGGTTTTGGTTGCTTCAAACGCTTCAGTTAGCGAAGCACGCACCTCATTGGCAAGTTTTCCTATTAAGGGACGTTCCTCTTTGGACAGCTGCCCCATTCCCTTCATGACATCAGTCAACTTTCCCCTGCGTCCGAAGTATTCAATTCTAAGCGATTCAAGTACATCTGCCGTTTTCACATCTTTCAATGCTTCAAGTGCTGCAGCTTGAATCGCCTCTAATTCTTTTTTCATACAAATTTTATTCCTTCTCCTTGCATGTATGATTATCTTCGAAAAGTGAAACTAATTCATACAAATTTTCATTTCCATGTGATAGTATCTTTGTGATGAACCGTTATGAATTCTAATTCGCAGACATCCATCTCGCTCATACATGCATACGTTTCTTTCCATTGTTTGTGTTGGATATGCTATGGGTAGTGTTTACTCCAATCTTCCAAAATTAACCTAAACCAGTTCATTTTCGTTGATTGCTTCCATTTCCGCGGCAATTATAAGTTGGGTTTCTCTAAATTCCTTTGCATCAGGAATACGTACAAACTCTGCATTAACATCTTGCTCTCTAACGATATCTTCAATCTCATCAAGACTTACATTGAAAAATTCTTTGCGCGTGTTGATTCTATTGACACTCCGCTTTTCAAGAACACGATGTATCTCATTTTCAAGTTCAGGTGCATTTTCTGAATAGATCATAGCATGAATATCAAATCGAAATGGAACGGAAGCATCCCCAAGTTCTCTTACCCGATCAGTCGGTTCCAATCTACGGGTCATTCCAACTTTATAGACATTTTCACCAAAAGACCCAATATTAGATATAACGTAGACATGTCCTGATTTGGTCATCTGTGCCCTTGACATTGTGCGTTCCATGTTCGCTTGTGCCTCCAATAATAACTCATTCAGACGTTCAATCTCGTGTTGTAATTTGTCCTGTCTTGCCCCTGTTGCTTCCTCAATCTCTTGCCGTGCTTTGTCCAACGCTTTCTGGTAACGTTGTTCCTCTTTTTCTACGTCTTGTTTTGCTTTTTCTATTTCACGTAGTGCGCGTTCTTCGTCGCGTATCTGTTCACGAATTCTGCGTTGTTCTTCCATTTCAATTTGGCGTTTTTCGGCATATTCGTGAACAAGCCTGAGTTCATCAAGTTTCAAATTTAGGTAGTCCATTTGGATTGTGCAATGGTGAGGTTCTCCAAGTTTGTTAATAGCTTTATAAGCTGACACAATACGTTTTTCTATACTATGAATGTTGTTATAACGCACCTTTAGTATTATGGAATCGCATTCACCATTAAATGCACGAGCCATCAATTTAATCTGTCTATCAGTCTTTTGCCTACCTTTCGCCCTGTTACCATCAACTGTCCATTCAGTGGGACAAACAATTGCAGTCTTGTCCTTAATCATGGCTTTTTGTTCTACCCGTATTTCATCAAGTTTATTCTTATATTCTACTGACGTTCCAAAGTCGTATTTTGGTTCGTAAAGTCCAAAAGATTGAATTTCTACAGTGTCTTGAACAACAGTAATCTCATCTTTTAGCGTTTTCAAGGTTTCTTGAGCATTAGATATTTCTGAATTAAGACCATTTTGTTGTGAATCCAACGAGTCTAAAACTTCTTTAGCTGCTTTTTGTTCTTGGTTGATAGATTCTTGGATTTTTAACTTTTCTGCCTCCAAATCAATTATGCTGCTAAATCGCTTTAACTCTCGTTTTTGCTTAATTATCAGATTAATGAGATAACCCACAATAACTAAAAATAATAAACCAATACATAAAATAATAATAATTTCTAATGACATAAATTTATCTTATTCCTTATTTGCGATTGATATGACTCCCAATGACAATCTTTTTAGTTATATCATCAATAGTGTAATAAACCATCCAAATAGTTAATTAAACTCGCACACAAAAAAATATACCTGTCACGTTCCCACCACTGCCTCATGTTATGCTTGAGGCACTTCTGGGGACGAAAGCGACAGGCATCTACTTCCGCGGTACCACCCCGCTTGACAGATTATCTCAACAATCTGTCCGCTTCATTTCTTGCTTAACTGGCTCCAAGATGAAATTCAGCAGTTGTTCTCAAAACCACGCTTTCAGCCGATGGCACGGTCTCTCTGATTGAGATGTCTCAACTACTTACTTTGTCCCTTCATAGCCTTGATTATCATAATGTTTATATTTTGACTATAACCTATCCTTTTGCCATAGTGACAAGTTGTTCAAACCCCGCTGCATCATGCACTGCAATGTCTGCCAGAACTTTCCTATCCAATTCAACGCCAGCAGTTTTCAGTCCGTGGATAAATTTACTATATGTCAATCCGTGTAATCTTGCAGCAGCGTTAATACGCATGATCCAAAGTCTTCTAAAGTCCCGTTTCCGTGTACGTCTATGTGCGTAGGCGTGGTTCCAAGATTTTTCAACCGCTTCCATCGCGGTACGTCTGAGGTTATTACGTCCACCACGAAACCCTTTGGAATGCTTCAGTATCCGTTTCCTTCGCTTACGACGGACATTTCCTGTTTTTACCCGTGCCATTTCTAACTCCTAATAAATTAAACGTTTCAAACGCTTTTCATTACTTGGGTCAACTAAAGTAGATTGTCTTAAACGACGTTTCCGTTTTGCTGATTTTGAAATAAATAAGTGACCCGCATACGCTCGATTACGGCGTATTTTCCCTTTCGCAGTAAATTTAAAACGCTTTGCCGCGCCTTTATGCGTTTTCTTTTTCGGCATAACAATATCCTTTTGGGACGGCTTATTCAGACAAATTCTATTAGGTATCAACTCACAAAATAAACGAGGAGAACCGTGCTCTCCTCGCAAACGGTGTATCTCTTTCAAAAGCCGTCTAATCGAAAGAGATACATGTTTTTATAGGTCGCAAAAATACGTTAAAGTCTACTCATATATGGTATGAGGGACACTGTAGTTATGAAGATGAAGATTTCGGTGTTAAGAGCATGGACATCACACGCGTTTCCATCTTAGCAGGTTGTTCTACTTCACCAAGTTCAGCCACATCTTTTTCCAATCGGGAAAGCATATTTTTTCCTAAATCTGTATGCAGCATCTCTCTACCGCGAAAACGCACTGTCGCTCTAACTTTCCAACCATTTTTCAAAAAGTCTTCAACGTGACGCTTCTTGAATTGGTAATCATGTTCCGCTGTATCTGGTCGGAATTGGATCTCTTTTAAAACAATCTTAGACTGTTTCTTTCGAGCTTCTCTCGCACGCTTATTCTTTTCATACTGATATTTCCCGTAATTCATTATCTTACATACGGGTGGGTTGGCATTTGGCGAAACCTCAACCAAATCCAAGCCGACTTCTTCAGCACGTTCCATCGCATCGCGTGGAGACATCACACCGACCTGTTTGTTCTCTTCATCAATAAGGAGAATCTCTTTTGCACGAATTTGATAATTCGAACGAGTCTGTCTTTCCTTCGGTTTCTGATTACGTCTACCTCTGTAGTGTATTTTTCACACCCCCAAGTTGTAGTAGGCTTTTGATTAGTCGTTGCGTAGATGAAAACCCAAAAGAATTTTGTGAATATAAGGAATAACCTGTCTCCTCCTACACACGACCAAATATTACAATAATTATGATATTATATCACAATTCCATCTTAAATGCAAACTTAAAAGTATCCTACAGTATGTAAAGTCCGTAGAACAATGATCCCGCCTGCTAATCCACCTAATATAACGATAAGGCTGAGATTAATGATTAAGGCATACCGCACGATCTGTTCCGTAAATTCTGGTTGTTCCTTTGCCCAAGCACGTGCCAAGTTAAAAGTTAGGACAACGCTAATCAGACTTAGAACTGCTGCACCCATAAATGCCAAGAGAAGTCCTTGAAAATCTACCATCATCATCGTATCAGCGATTGAACCGTATTGTGAATAATAACGGTAGATAATACCGAATAAGATGCCAACCAATATTACAATAAACCCGATGTATACGATTAAGGCTTTTTTATAGGTGCTTCTCATTTCTTATTAAACTCTCTTTAGGACTACAAACTGCTTTTGATAATTGTAACACATTTGAGATATAATGGCAAAATATATTGGGTATACACCAGAAGTATTCAATTGTCGAATTTTTCTGTCAGAATCGCTTGTTGTCTGAATCAGGATTTTCAGGATTGGCGTTTGGGGGTATATATTCCCTGTCAAAGGAAACGATTACTTTTTGTAAGGGAACATTGGGGTATCTAACTCATAATCTTGGTAATCCTGTAATCCTGAAAATCCTGGTTCAGACAATACATAATTGTTCCTTCTAAAAACGTACACAAAACGAGCGTTTTTCGTTTCTGTGTACGTTTTGATTTTTGGGGTTATGCCAGTCTGGGACTGGGTTTATCAGTGTGTACGATACTTTTTGAAATTTTCTGTTTGGTTCGTTTTTTATCTGCTTGGTTATGGTCGGTTTTTGAGTGAATATTTTTGGGGTGACAGGTGATGGTTTTTGTTAAGAATGCGGGGTGTAGTCGGTTTTTGTGTTTCATAGTGGTCGTATTATAACAGGGGTTGGAGTGGGATGGAAGGGGTTCTGGGGATTGGAACAATATATATCCAATAAGTTTTATGTGTGTTTGTGATAGTTTTCAGTTTTCAGTGGTCAGTTTTCAGAATTGTCTGAACCGGGATTTTCAGGATTATAGGATTTTCAGGATAAGAAAAGAGGTTTTTGGTGGGTGTATACGTGTGTTTTTGTCTGAACCAGGATTTACGAATCAACGGTATGAATGCCTTTTGACATTCACCGGGATTTTAGGATTTTCAGGATTGGCGTTTGGTGTATTGTATTCCGTTTCATAGGAAGACGAGATATTGTGGTGTTATTGGTGAATGGCACAAATTGGAAAATTCATGCTACGAAGCGGATGCTGTGTGGTCAGAAAGCGCGGAAGGCGGGGGTTACAGATTACTACGTGACAATTGAATGCCTCTGGTCAATAGTGGAAAACGCTTGATATAATGATAGGAAAATGTTAAACTTACTTTCATATTACTGATTTAGAGACTAAGGAGTTTTCTTATGGATGTAGCATACACATCGGCAATCGCAGAAGTAATTGAAAAATTGGAAGATGGCAACCCACTTCCACCACTTGTCCCAGAGAACGCATGGAGTAATGAACTCACCGAAGAACTCGTCGCCTTGCCGCTTGAAGACCTTTTCCAAGGGCAATCACTGAAAGATGATATTTTTGGAGGTGCGATTAAAAGCGGTTTGCTCCTCTGGAACGATGCATTGAACGACTCGCACGACATCTCACAAGAACTGAGTAACAACACAGGAAGTTATTGGCACGGAATCATGCATCGTCGTGAACCGGATTACAGCAACGCAAAGTATTGGTTCGGTAGAGTCGGAACACATCCGATATTTCCGTCTCTCCGAGAACGCGCGATATCCATTGCCAAAGAGACAGCGAATCCATCTGATGCACTAACACAAATTGCACAAACTATTGAAACACAAGAGCATTGGGATGCATATCAGTTCATTGATTGGTGTCAAGAGGCAGAAAACGATGCATCCTCAGATGTAACCCATTTCTTGCAACAGGTACAAGCAGAAGAGATTAAACTGCTACTCGCGTATTCCTATCGCAACGCGATATAAAAAGATAAAGGAGTTAGATGATGATTACACAGAATAAAATTGTTGGGAACAGTGGTTGGTGTTACCTTCTAACCGTTCTCACAAGTCTACTGATGTTAGCATCCTGTGTTCCGACTACCGTAAACACCACAGGGTCATCATCAGTACGTCCAACCGATGCTTATGACGAGATCGTAAAACTTGCAACCAAAGTCGAAACTACTGCTGATCCAATTGATGCTGAGTTGCTAATTGAGAAGTCAAAGGGATTTATTGATGAAAATTCAAAATATAAAGATGTAGACGAAGTCTACTATATATTGGGTACTACTTTAGTACAGTTTGATCGTGCCGATGAAGCTATTAAGGTACTTGACGAACTAATCCGCTATTATCCGCTTGCACCTTCAATCGGAAAAGGGAAATTAACATTAGGGTTAGCTTACGACAAAACCAATCAACATGATAAAGCAGATGCCATATACTATGATTTAGTAAATAACTCAAAATCAAGTGATAGGCAGTATGCAACGACCGCACAGAAACTGTTGGATACAAATATAGCAGACCGTCAAGGTGCATTAGAGGGTTTGGCTGATAGTAGCAGTCCAAGTAATTTCATCGGTCAAACGGCTATGGATTTCCAGGTGAAGGACTTGAACGGTCAACCTCTATCGTTAGCACAATATCGCGGAAAGGTTGTACTTCTGGATTTCTGGGCAACGTGGTGCCCACCTTGTATTCAAGAGATGCCAAATGTAAAAGCAACTTATGCAAAGTACAAAAATCGAAACTTTGAGATTATCGGCATCAGTTTAGACCGCGGAAAAACTCCTCTTGAATCATATATTCAGAAAGAAGGAATCAAATGGCCTAATTATTACGATAGCACACGACAAGTTTCCAATATGTATCAGGTTCGTGCTATTCCATCAACTTTTCTGATAGATGGTGACGGAGTTATCCGTAAAACGAATCTCCGAGGAAGTGCGCTTGAATCCGCTGTTGCTCAACTTGTACAAGAAAATATGTCGCGTTAGAATCAATAATATCAATGGGCGGGTCAAGGAATCCGCCCAATCACCAATCATTTACTTACGGTTACATCACACGAAAGGAGGAAACTATGTTCATCCAGAATAAAACACATTTCTCTATTCGCAGTATAGGTATTCTCACAATTGTTGTGTTAATCAGTTTTTGTTCATATCTCGCTGCTGAAGACACACCACAAACAACTCCAAATCTAAGTCCAGCAGAAATTGGATCCAAATACCAAGAAATCAAAGCAATTTATAAAAAAATAACCAACCAGACTACGCAAGCAAGATTAGAACAGTTAGTCGAAATGTCCTCGGAATTTGTCACATCATTTCCTGAATACAAACGTATAGACGAAGTATATTACTATCTTGGCAACACATTAGTCCGTTTAAAGCGTGTGGAAGAGGGGATTACAGTTTTTGAAAAACTTATTGACGAACATCCTGAAGCACGTTATGTTCAACCAAGCCTGTTGGAATTAGGTATGGCTTACGATAGCCTCTCCAACCATGACAAAGCAGATGAAATCTACACTAAACTGATAGAACACCCAAAATTCGAGGAAAAATCATACGCGAAACTTGCTAAAAAGATTCTTGAACAAGATAAATCTGAACGGAAAGGTATAATATCCAATCGCGCCGCAGCAAGCACCCCCAGACCAAGTGAGTGGGTGGGTAAACCTGCACCAGAATTTCAGGTTAAAGACCTGAAAGGTGAAGAACTTACATTGGAGAAATATCGTGGACAAGTTGTACTGCTCGATTTCTGGGCAACATGGTGTGGACCTTGCATTAATGAATTGCCGAATGTTAAGAAAACATACCAAGAATACAAGGATAAGAAATTCCAAATTATCGGGATAAGTTTGGACAGGTCTCAACAACCGCTTGAAGCATTCGTTAAGAAAGAAGAACTTGGATGGGTTCACCACTGGGATCAAGGTGGAAAGATAGCGAATCAATACGGGGTTACCGGAATTCCATCTATGTTTCTACTTGACGGTGAAGGTGTAATTCGTAAGACAAATCTACGTGGACGTGCCCTTGAAACCTCCGTTGCCGAATTGGTAAAGGAAAATCTAACGAAACCAGCAAAGTCCCCTACAAAAACCGATACACTCGAGTCCGATTCTAAACCGAAATCCATTCCCGCAACAAAACTCATTAAACCGAAACCTGCCCTACAAAATGAAGCACCTTCACCTATCGCTACAAAAGTAAGTGATTGGATTGGAAAACCTGCACCTGATTTTAAGGTGACAGATGTGAAGGGAGATGAACTTTCTCTGGAAGATTATCGTGGACAGGTTGTGCTGCTTGATTTCTGGGCAACGTGGTGTGGTCCTTGCATCAAAGAGATGCCGAAACTTAAGAAAACTTTTGAAAAATACAAAGATCAGAACTTTCAAATAATCGGCATTAGTCTGGATAGGTCAAAACCACCACTTGAGGCATATATTGAGAAAGAAGAACTTGCATGGGAACACTATTGGGATCAAGATCGGAAGGTGAGAGAACAATACGGTGTTCGGGCAATACCCACAGCATTTCTGATAGATGGAGAAGGAATTATCCGAAAGGCAAGCCTTGGTGGTTTTGATGTTGAATCTGCAGTTGCTGAATTAGTGAAGGAAAATCATGAAAAAACTGATAAGCCTACGGAACCTACAAAAACTCCCACCGACTCACCTGAAATAGTGCAAAATGCAGAACTGACAATCAAAGAGATAATTGACGCAGCTGTTGAAGCACACGGTGGACTTGAAAAACTACAATCCGTAAAAAACATTGTGATAGAATCACAGAGTTTTGAATATCTCCCCAATGGCATCGTGCAAGATGAGGGACGGAGTAAAACATATTATTTGCCTGATAAATTCCGATCCGATTGGGACACAGATAGCGGCAACGATAGTATTATCTATGATGGTGATTCCTTGTTTCAGTTAACAAACGGAAAAAATAACGAAATACCAGTTGACAAGGTTATGTCTACTATTCTTTTCTTCAAAGATAGCCTTTTCCGTGAACCGATCTGGCTTTTGACAAATCTTGCGCAGAACAAAATTCCAGTTGAATATGCGGGTACAGCAGATATAAAAGGTGATACAGCATCTATCCTTTTAATTACGCAGCCTTCTGGAAGAAAACTAAAAGCCTTCTTTAGTGAAAAGACCAGTCTTTTAGTCAAATACATTCATTATTATGAAATTGCAGAAGATAATGAAACAGTAGAAGTCTCTTTGGATGAATATCGTGATGTTGATGGTATTCATATAGCACACCACCGCACCACAAAAAACGGTGAAGTTCGCCAAGTTTTGATTACCGACATAAAGTTGAATGCTGAAATTGACGCAGCACTGTTTAGTCCGGACAAAATAAACGAGTAGTCGTATTTTTTAGAAGAAGTTGACTCTTAATTTACTGAATACAAGGAGAATCATAGATATGACCCGTTTAAGCTTGATTTTACTGATAGTCGTCTATATGTGTATGTCAGTTAGCATCGTCATAGCACAAGAAGAGGATGCCGTTGGTGGTGCGACGGTAAAAGGGGAAGTTATTGATACATCCGCTCAACAGAATCCGATAGCAGGAGTCACCGTTACAATTGTTAATTCGGCTACCGGTAAAGAATATACCGTCAAAACGGATAAAAATGGGGCTTATGAAAAGAAAGGATTACCCGCCGGTCGCTATATGATTGGTGTTTCAAAACCAGGATATAGTGAACGAGTCGGTAGACCAAAGGTCGTTGCAGCAGGTGGTGAGGTCTTTGATAAAATAAAGATGAGAAAAAAAGGTATTGCCGCAGTTGATGCCGCACAAGAGGACATCGTTGGTGGTGCGACGATAAAAGGAGAAGTAATTGATTTATCTCCTGAACAGAGACCGATAGCAGGAGTTACCGTGAAAATTGTTAATGCTGCTACCGGTAAAGAACATACCGTCAAAACGGATAAAAATGGGGCTTATGAAAAGAAAGGACTACCTGCTGGTCGCTATACGATTAGTGTTTCAAAACCAGGATATGGTGAACGAGTCGGTAAATCTAAGGTTGTTGCAGATGGTGGTGAAATATTTGATAGAATAAAAATGAGAAAAAAAGAGAATATTTTCACCTTTTTAATGGATACGTTTGGGTTTCTATTGCTTTCACTTTTCATAGTTTTTATTCTCATTTTTACTGGTGCGGAATTGTAGTTTCTGAACCGGATAAAAAAGATGCCTCATAAAAAACTCTCTTTAACAATACTTGTATGCATAATCATTCCTATTAGTATTTGCACTTCATTCGGACAAAATGCTGTTCAGGACAGTAGTGGGGCAACGATTAAAGGTGAAGTTATTGATGCAACACCAGAACAGAATCCAATTGTAGGAGTTACTGTTAAAATCGTTAATTCGGCTGACGGTCAAGAATATATTGTCACAACGGATAAAGACGGTGTTTACGAGAAGACAGGGTTGCCTGCTGGTCGCTATGCGATTAGTGTTTCTAAAGCTGGTTATGGGGACCGGTTTGGGAAATCAGAGATTGTTGCAGCAGGTGGAGAAATCTTTAATAGAATCAAGATGAGAAAACAAAGAAAACAAAAGAGTTTCTTCACTTATTTCTTTGAATTTAACGGTTTTCTCATTATTGTACTTACCTTTTATCTTATACTTTACACTATAGGAATCGGCTACTTAATTTTCTACTTCATATCAAAGATATAGCGGTGTACATAATAAACTTTATTCTCCGAGATAATCTCGTCAGGTGATAATCAGAAGGAGTAAATAATGACACGATTAAATTTACTTATGATGTTTGTTATGTGTATGAGTTCTTATTTTTGTATCAGTTCTGCAAACGAATTAGATCCTGATTATGATGTTAGTGCAACGATCCGAGGAGAAATTGTTGATACCACACCAGAACAAAATCCAATTGAGGGAGTCACTGTTAAAATCGTTAATTCGGCTGACGGTCAAGAATATATTGTCACAACGGATAAAGATGGTGTTTATGAGAAAAAAGGGCTTCATGGTGGTCGCTATATAATTTATGCTCATAAGAAAGGATACGGAGACAGAATTAGCAAATCTAAGGTTGTCGCATACGGTGGTGAAATGTTTGACAGAATCAAAATGCGTAAAAAAGATAACATATTAACGCTTTTCATGGGTCAGGTTTTCACTTGGCAACTTGTTGTCGGATTTGCCTTAGGGTTTCTTGTCGCTTTAATTATGGGTTCTGGTAGGTCACGTGTTTGAGGATAACTTATGGCGCACGTCAATTTGAAAGATGTCACAAAAATATACGACGGTGATGTTCTTGCAGTTGAAAAAGCAAACTTTCAGATTTCGGATGAGTCGTTTACTGTCCTTGTCGGACCGTCGGGGTGCGGTAAATCAACAATCCTGCGGATGATCGCTGGATTGGAAGAGATAACTGAGGGTGACATATACATTGACGAAGAGCGTATTAACGACATCCCACCGAAGGATAGAGACATCGCCATGGTTTTCCAAAACTACGCGCTTTATCCACACATGACGGTGTATAAGAACATGGCATTCGGATTGAAATTGCGTAAGTATCCGAAACAGGAAATTGACCAACGCGTCAACGAAGCAGCAGACATTCTCAATATTTCCCATCTACTGAACCGCAAACCGAAACATCTCTCTGGTGGTGAACGTCAGCGTGTTGCAGTCGGTAGAGCAATTGTTCGTCAACCGAAGGTGTTCCTGTTTGATGAACCGTTGAGCAACCTTGATGCGAAACTACGTGTGCAAATGCGAATGGAAATCAGTCGTCTCCATGACCGACTCAACGCAACGATTGTCTATGTTACGCACGATCAAGTTGAAGCCATGACGATGGGGGATCAGATCATTGTTCTCAATGAGGGGAAAATCCAACAAATTGCTGATCCGGGGACCCTCTATCACAAACCTGCAAACCAATTTGTCGGAGGGTTTATCGGAACACCACCAATGAACTTTATAGATACACACATTGAAAATGACAACGGCACACCAAAACTACAGTTTGAAGACTATTCCATTGAACTGAATTCAGATTTACAGACAGTCCTCAATGATCTTTCGGGAGGTTCTGTGACACTTGGTATCCGTCCGGAGGATATTCATGTCGGTGAGAATGGGAAAAATCAGGTTTTAACTCAGGTAGAATTGGTTGAACCGCTTGGAAACCACGCGCTACTGTATCTGCGAACAGAGAAAAACAACTTTGTTGCACAATCCAGCCTGGTCAATTTACCGCAGCACAACACACCGCTGACAGTCAGTTTTGACATTGACAAAGCACACCTATTCCATCCAGAAACAGGTGATTTGTTGATATAATACAATTCACAAGAGTGCTTGTATTTGCTGCCACGTCTCCGCATCTATCGGAATTCCGTCCCGTTCACGTTTGCGTTGTTCATCCCAACCACGTTCCCCAGGCATCTGAATCTTATCAATACCAGCAGCACGTTTTGCTGACTTGAGATATTCTATGAAACGTTCTATCTCAGCACTGAAACCCGGAAACCCTCTAAAACTTGCGACGTTAATCACAATGACAAACAACCCGTTACCAACACGTGCGTCATCACTATGACTGCACCCCGCGCCTGTCAACGCCCCTGAAAGAATATCTACTATTACACTGAGTCCAAAACCTTTGTGTGCTGCAATCCCACCGAATGGAAGTAGTGCGGCAGGTGGTTCACTGTAGAAATCCTCTGCATCAGTCGTTGACTTACCGTCGGTGTTGATAAGCCATCCTTGTGGAAGTGTTTCGTTCCGATGCTGTTTGACACGAATTTTCCCTGACGCGACAACACTTGTGGACATATCCAATACAATCGGATCTTGTCCTTCAATCGGTACTGCACATGCAATAGGATTGGTTGATAGCCTTCCTTCACTCCCACCGTGCGGTGCGACACATGTGCCTCCTCCATGATCATTTGCCATGAGCAACGCAATCATCTCATTTTCTGCAGTGATGCACGCATATCCACCTAATCTACCGACCTCATTGCATCGCGACACAGCAACAGAACTGATATCCGTCAGTCTTGCCTTCTGGATTGCTAATTCAACGGCACGTGTGGCAATAACGGGACCGAAACCCCAATTGCCATCTAATATCGCTATGGATGCTGATTCGTGTATCGTTTCTGTTGGAGCGTTAGGTTGGATGAGTCCGTCTTTAAGTTCACGCACATATTTTGATAGATGGATAACACCGTGTGAATCGTGTCCAACACAATTCGCATCTACCATAGAACGAGTTACGATTTCTGCTTCAGATGGTGAAACATTCAGTTTTTGGAATACATTTAGACAGATAGTAGTGAGTTCTTCTGCTGTGACATTCGGCATTACGGCGGTCCTTTTGTGAATGTCAATATAAGGCGAAATCAGACATCTTCTGTTTCATTAAGGATTTCAGCAATTCGTTTAGCAAAACGGTATGCACTGTTGTCTTCCGGTTCGTAACCGATCACCTTCCGAGCATTAGTGATACTCCAGAATTTATGTGAGTTGTCGCTGATACCGTAGAAGATCTGGAACGGGATGCCGTTTTCATCTTCTATATTTTCTGTTTCAATGCTCTTGACAAAGAGTTGTACTTGATCTCTAACGCTCAAGTATGCGCCAAGTGCGCGGTGCATCTTATGATAATTATCCGCAGTGATGTCATTTAAATCCGTCTCTCGCGGTGCACCGATACGTATTTGGACATTCTGTAACTTTTTATTCTTTCTAAATCCTGTCGCAAAGACAAAACCGAGATGTTCATAAGACTCTTTTGCCCACCCGTAGAAGTTATCTGACAGGGGACGCATATCTGGTGTTACGAAGTCCCATTTACCTGTCCAGATGAGTTTTTCATAATAATCTGCGGCGTGATTGGAACTACAGACGACAACGCGTCTCACATCCGTTTCCCAACTGGTATGGTAGACGTTGTATGCCATCTGAATGTTGTTGAGTTCGTTTTCAAATCCGCCACCTTGAAATGCACAGTGGACGACTGCATCAACCCCTTCAAAATAGTGTTTATATACTTCTCGGTCAGGGTTGCTAACGTCAACGACTTGAAGACCTTCCACCTCTTCACCTTGTCGATTTGTGGTTCTCACGTCAAGAAGAACGAGATCGTAACGTTCACGGAATGCTGGTAGCATCCGACCTGCAATATATCCTGCTGCGCCTGTGATGAGGACTTTTCTGCGATTTGGCATCAAATTTCCTTTTATGGTAGATTTTGAGATAATTCCACACCTGCTCTGGTGCGGTTGGGAAACCACCGCACCAGAAGCGTCAATTTAGTGCGTAACTTTAGTGCATCTGATACACCTTTCGCCCCTCTGGGGCTTGCTGTTAGTAGGATTAACGTTTACTATACACCTATCGCCTCTCCGAGGCTTTAGCAAAGCATATCTCAGCACCAGCGGTGCGGAAGGTGTGTAGAACCTAATACAACAAAAACCAAAGCACCAGCGGTACGAAAGGTGTGTTGTCTAAAATTGGTCGGACAAGGAGCTACCACATGAAACTTGTTATTAAATTGACGCTTATGGTGTGGTTAGGAAACTGCACCTACCGTAGATCAAAAGTGTATATTATGGAATCTTTAGTTTGTCTTTACAGTACCGCGCCAGTGTTTTCATCTCATCAACAACCTGCGTCTCAGTTTTGATAAGTTGACAATAAAAAGATGGAACAGATTCTCTTCTAAAAAGCCTATCAAAGAAACTTCGTTGTTGATCCTCAGGCACTTCAAACCGAGTTGTTGAGGAACGTGAAGGATCTAACCCTAAATATTCAATTGAAAAATACTGGTCCCCTTCTCCTTTAATAATATTTCCATCGTGGATACTACCCGTAATCTTTCGACCGTAACTCACGGAATAAACTCTACCGGAAATTTTATTTAGGACGGTATAACCCCCTTCGTCTATGGATTCGTTCCAACACTTCTCAAATCCGTTTTTAGGGAGACGTTCTCTGAGTTCTTCTGCTGAACGGACGACGAATCTATTCTGCTGTAGTATTTTAGAAATAGGCAATTCAGTATCCTGTTCCGTTAATGGTGGAGGACCTGTCAGCAGGTCAACGTTATCAAGTGTCCAGACAACTCCATCTCGGGTACCCTTTGCTAAGTTGAGGTGTTTTTCAACAAATTCACCATTAAGCGGGTGGAGTTGGTAATTTCCATTGCCGTTAAACGCCGAACGTAAACCTCTGCGATGGTCAATCACAGAGAACCTTTTATCAGGTATAGGTATTTCCAACTGAAGGGTATATCCCGTATCCAAATCAGTTGTGAGATTCAGTTGTGAGATTCGGAGTTGTGCTAAGCGCGTCAATGCTGTCTGGCTTTTAGACAGGACACGTCCGATGAGATATTCGCTGCGGAGTTTCGGTATTTCAGTAGCAAGTCGTTGAAGGGTATCTTCATCAAGCAATTCTAACATAACTTTGTGTTCCCATCTGGTGCCGCGTTCGTGTACAAGAATTTGGAACTGCTGCTTATCCCCACTGGTGCGGATATATCCGAGGGCAGTCCATGGGTCAAAAGTTGCGCGATAGTACCCGCTTTTTTCCGCATCACCACCAGCTAAAACACAATCTCGTCTTTCATATCGAGAATACAGACCAAATTGGAATTCATAAGTTTCGTAAGGAGCCAAAGCCTTACGTAAATCCTGTGCAAACTCACTTCCGCGCGAGTATTTACTGAAAATCTGTTCAGTACGTTGTGGTTGATTAAGTGCATCAAGGAACGATCCAATAGGGATACCTGCCTCTTCCACACCTTCGTCCTCACTCTTTCCAAAAACCTTTGTTTTTGTCTTGAAAGGTGGATTACGGAGTGAGACATCACGTTGTGAAACAAGTTGTAAAGCAGGATCATCAGACATACCAGCAATTGTCGGTGCGTCTCCGAGGATTTCAGCCAATTTGGCATCGTCAATCTTCTCCATTAGCACCGTACCACGTTTGAGTTCTGCAAAGTGGATGATGTCGTCAAGACTATACTGAAGCGGGGCACTTGATGATAGGTTGTCGTAACTGGATCGATGAAATCGGATACGCGGCTTGATCCGAAAGACAGGTGTAAGACCGTAGTCCTTCAGTAGTGCATATAGAGTCACCGTATAGGATTCCTCGTGCACCTTCTGTGCCAGAATACCGTGATCGTTTGCTTTATTGCTAACGATTAACCGCTCCTGCACGGGACGACTATCGTTGCTAAATATCATCATCCGATGTTCTTCTCTATTATCATCTACTAACATGGTTCCCTCCTCCCTTGAGTATAGATCTTTCTATCTGAACTTAAGATCTATCCTGCTTTGAGTCTTTGTCTTGCCAATGCGGCTGCACCAAGCACACCAGCATCATCCCCCAGTTCTGCCCTAACAATCTGAACGCCTTTTAAAGTATCGGGTAGCGCGTACTTTTTAGCGGCTTTGCGAATGTTGTCTATGAATTTATCGTCAAGTGCTTCTACAACGCCACCCCCAAGAACAATCATGTCGGGGTTCAAAAAATTCACAATAGAACCGATACCAACACCGAGGTATTTTGTTGTCTGTTTAAAAACTTTGACAGTCAATTTATCCTTACTTCGTAGTGCCTTAGCTAAGGTGCCGCTGCGAATTAGATCGAGATCACCATCTGTAAGTTTTGTAAGGATACTTTTTTTCCCTTTATTCAGTATCGCCTTTTGAAATGCTTTTGTCATCGCAGTTCGACTCGCAAGTGCTTCTAAGCATCCACGTGTACCACATCCACATTTAGGACCGTCTGCTTTAACAATAATGTGTCCGATTTCACCAGCAGTCTTACTTGCGCCGTGGAAAAGTTCACCGTTCAGAATAATACCACCACCAATACCAGTACCAACAAAAATCCCTACAAGGTTTTGGATACCTTTTCCTGCACCATAAGTATGTTCTCCGAGCGTACCAATATTCACATCATTGTCAACAAACGTTGGAATGTCAAGACGTTCTTCTAATTCTGTTTTCAGTGCGACATTTTTCCAACCGAGATTTGGTGCAAAAATCACAACACCTGTTTGCGGATCAAGCGGTCCAGGTGCCCCAATCCCAATAGCTTGAATTGTGTCAACTGCAACACCAGATTTTTGGAACGCCTCCTTAATTGAATCAGCGATCCTATCTATAACGATGGATGTATCGTCTTTTGCTTGTGTCGGTATTTTTGCCGTAGCTAAGATATTACCCGATTCATTTACAACTGCGGAGAGAATTTTAGTGCCACCCATATCCACTCCGATAACATTTGTGTTCATCTTTATTTCCTTTGTATAGTAGGTCTTCGTCCTAAAATTAGATTTCTATGAAGCGATAAAATCAAGGAGTTTCTGTTTAAATCCTGTTGCTGATAATTGTTCCCATTTTTTTAGAAATGTTTCATAGTCAGTAGTGCGAGTAATGCGGGTGCGTGTGATAAGCGTATCAACCCCAGGCAACTCAGTAGTTTGACAACTTTCTTTATAATTCGTTAGCACATCTAAGACAACATCACTATCGTGAATATCACCAAGTATATCCTGCAAATCTATAATAGTTGTGAGAAAACTATCAAAACCAGTATCGTAGTTAACAGCAAAAAACTCTAATGTATACCGCAGTCTTTTTATGGAAATCCGCATGTTGTGCAGTTCTTCACGTCGTTCCGGGTCATGAATAAATTGCTCCCAACTGTCCACCTCTTCAACCTTCTGCGGCAGAATGATACGCGCATTTGTTTGATAATTCTGTTCAGGTTTGAGTCCTGTGATTTTTCGTGGTTTTGCCATTCATTCATCTGCCTCAAAGAACGTTAGAAAATGTTTATCAAAATTGCTTATCTCAAGTTCTGTAAATAGTTCTAACATCGGTTTTCGTGCTTCTTCACGTTTCTGCTGTAGATGTTCAATCAACCCCTTAATATCATTTTGTTCCAAGTTTGATAGTGTTTGTAATTCGTTCTGAAAATGCACAATCAGTACATCAAGATCACGGACTGTTCCCATTGTCCGAGTAATTGTTCGGATCTGTTTGTAGTATTTTTTGAAAGGTTCCTTTTCAAAACAATCAGCAAAGTTATCCATTGCGGCGCGTAGTCGACGAGAGGCGACACGCATATCATGGACGAATTCAATGTCAACACCATCGCTTGCACCTGCCTTGTGAGACATCATCTCGCGAAAATACCCAACGATAATCCGTCGTGCACAGGTTTCCAAAGTCTTATCGGGTGCGACACCTTTTATTTTGATTGCTGCACTCATTTTGGTATCCTCCAAAACGAAGGGAAAGGCAAATTTCCCTTATGTCTACACCGATTTTTAAAAAAGGAAAATCTTTGCTAACAGGAAGTAGGTAAAAATACCGATTACATCAATCGCAGTTGTAACAAATGGTCCCGTAGCAACTGCGGGGTCAATCTCAACCCGTTTGAAAAACATAGGTATGATCGTTCCTACCGTTGCTGCAATAATCATGTTCACAAAGATAGCAAGTGCGACAACAAGTGGTAATTTCCAAGCATATTCTCTATAATGTGGAAAAAGTGCCGCAAACCCACCAAGTAATACCCCATAAGTAATGCCGAGCAATGCTCCAGTGCTAAATTCACGCCACAACACATGCCAAGTGTCTTTTATGCTTACCTCTCCAATTGCTATACTTCGGACAATGATGGTAGAGGATTGCGTCCCTATATTTCCTCCCATTCCCATTATTATTGGGATAAACGCTGCTAACGCAGCAATCTGTTTTAATTGCGTTTCAAAAACCCCAATGACATACACCGCAATCAAACCGCCTGCGAAACTTGCAAGTAACCACGGTAAACGTGCACGTGTATTCCTAAAAATAGATCGTGAGGTAATATCTAAATCACCGGTACCCGCCATCTTGAGCATATCTTCAGTATTCTCTTCTCGGATAACATCAACAACATCATCAATTGTAATAACACCAACTAATTGTCCAATGCTATTGATTACCGGTATTGCGAGTAGGTTGTACCGAGCAACTGCACGTGCTACTGTTTCTTGTGGCATGTCGGTGTGAACAGTATATAAGTTTGATGTCATCAAATTCTTTAGTGGGGTATCTGGCTTTGTCTGCACCAACTGCCTTAACGATAGAACTCCTTTCAACTTATTTTCTTCGTCAACAACATAAACATAAAAAGTAATCGGTGGTATTTCTACTTCAGTTAGTTCCCGAATCATCTCGGTGGCTTCAGCGGCGGTTGTTTCTTGAAACAGAGCGAAGTAATTCGGTGACATAATGGCTCCAGCGGTTTTTTCCTCATATTCAAGGAGCCGTTCAATATCCTCTGAATTTTCACCCGCAATGAGATTAAGCAGTTCCTCCTTCTTTTCTTTAGGAAGGTCGGAAAGAATTCGTGTAACATCGTCTGCTGGCATTGTGTGCAAGACACTCGCCACCGTTGTTGCTTCTGTTTCTTCAATAAACTCGTCAATATCTGCAGTATTCAGATCACACAACACCTCTCCCATTCGTTTTTCTTCAATCAGCAGTGTAAATAGGCTACTTTTTGCTTCTGGACGGAGGCGCGGAAACCAACGTGCAATGTCTGCCGAATGCGTTTTTGCGATAATATTACGAAGGTTCGGAAACGCACGTCGTTGGATCAAACGAACAACGGTGGAGATTAACAGTTCGTCAACATCCTGTGTTGTAATGATTGTTTGACCTTCCATGCAAGTATCTCTTAGGATTTAGCTTTATGTCGTAGGAGATGATCTGTAAGAACGAGTGCAGCCATCGCCTCTACAATCGCAGGTGCACGTACTAACACGCATGGGTCATGCCGACCACTTGCCTCTAAAGTAACCTCGTTTCCTTCCACATCAACAGTCTGCTGAGGTTTACCAATGGTTGCTGTCGGTTTAAAAGCGACTTGGAACAAGATATTTTCGCCATTGGATATTCCTCCTTGTGTACCCCCTGAATTGTTTGTACGAGTTCGAATCTGACCTGACTCATTGTAGAATTCGTCGTTGTGTTCAGAACCAGTCAGGGTGATACCGTCAAAACCTGACCCGATTTGGAATCCCATCGTTGCAGGTAGAGACATCATCGCCTTTGCTAAATCCGCTTTGAGTTTATCAAAGACTGGTTCACCGAGACCAACGGGAACATTTCGGCAAACTCCTTCAATTACACCACCGAGAGAATCTTGGTCGCGTCGCGCCTGATCAATACGTTCTGCCATTTTCGGACTAACAATCGGATCGGGACACCGGACTGGACTCGCTTCTATTTCTTCAAGCGTAACCGTGTCTGAATCTACTGTAGCTTCAAGTGTATGAATCTGTTTGACGTATGCCAATGATTCTGTTTCACACTGCACCCGTAGGATCTCTTTTGCGATTGCCCCTGCTGCAACACGTCCGATGGTTTCTCTTGCACTTGCTCTACCGCCTCCTTGCCAGTTCCGAATTCCATATTTCTGCTGATATGTAAAGTCTGCATGTGAGGGACGGTATAAGTCTTTTAAATGTTCGTAGGCAGCTGGACGTGCGTCCTTATTCCACACTAACATAGAGATAGGAGTGCCAAGGCTTTTTCCTTCAAACACGCCAGAGAGTATCTCAACAATATCTTCCTCCTGACGAGGCGTAGTGAGATGACTTTGTCCCGGTCTTCGCCGATTGAGTTCATATTGTATTGCGGATTTATCAATGTTAATCTGTGGAGGACATCCATCTATCACGACCCCAACAGCACCGCCATGTGATTCACCCCAAGTTGTAATTCTAAACAGGTGTCCGAAAGTGTTCATTAACTTTATCCCGATAAGGCACGCAATCAGATATGCGTTTATTTTAACAAGTGTATATTTTCAATATCTTACGAAATACTATAGCAGATTGTCAATAAACATGCAAAGCAATAATTGAGCGCGGTGTGTAAAGTTTTGGGGAAATTGTCTGAATCATAGAAGACACCATAAATGTCAATTTGAGGAGGAGATGCGTTTGTATTTGTGCAACTTATTACGTTTCTTACATTATAGGGTAAGGTCTCCTCCCCGCTTGCTCACATACAGTCCCGTAGGTTGGTGTGAGTAAAGCGACCTAAGACAACACATTATGATATACCCATAAAATACCACTATATTATACATCCAATAAGATATTTCGCTTTTTAATTTGACACCCACAAAAAGATACTATATAATTAACAAGTGTTTATAATCTGAGTGTGTATCAACGACACAAGTTAGATATACAACAGGTCGTATAATCTTAAACGGGGCTTACGTAACAAAACGGTAGGCGCACTTTGTACGCGCGCTATAAACCCACAATCCTCTTGAAAATCACGATATTTTAGTCATAATATTTTGAGAAATTGTGAGAATTGCGTAAGTCCTACTTGAATAAACAGGGTTTGTAGTATATGTATATGGTTTCTTTAACACAAAAGTTATCTATTAGCTTTGCATTCCACATAATTTGCGGCTTTTGTTGCCATGTATAACAAATTATCTGATATTTATCAGACCACATCAGAAATCAATGTTTATCAATGTTTAGTTGGTATCTGTTCATGAAAATGCTCACTGAGATCAGACAGTATCTGCCTTTTTCCTGAAAGTTCAAGTTGTATCTGATGGAATGTTTTCCGTGTCAAACGGCTTACGTGTTGCATCAAGAGATAACTCAGGATTTTGACACCTAAACCTACGGACGCACCTTGTCTGCCTTCTAAACTCATTTTTGAAAGTTTCAAATCTGTTTTCAGGTGTCGCCAAAACTGTTCTATACCGTGGTGTTGAGACCAAATCTTGAGTATCTCACTGGATCGTAAGGGTTTCCCAAAGACCAGCATCGTTCTGATTTTGCCCATATCCATAAAGAAAAGTATGACAAGTGAACCAAATGTCTGACTTATGGCTTGCGTGCGATAGTGGGGTTTGTCACATCCCCACTGTTCCGATTTCAGTTCTATCTGCTTTTTGTGTTGTGAGAGTTTAGCAGCTTCGTTATCAATATCCATGACATAATTATTTTTTCCGTGGATGAGTATGCGATCAAACCCGATATCAGACAAACTTTCAACGAGTTGGTGACTGCCATACCACGAATCAAAAGTGATCGGATATTTTCTGAGGTCTACACCGGATGCGTCAAAGATATCTAATACCTCTTTGAGCATTACAATAAAACAAGAGAGTTTATCCGTGTTGCCTCTCCCTTGTTTACTAACAATACGAATGTTGAGGGGGATGATCATATGACCGATCTTTATGGTGATGCCTAACACATTTCGCCCCTTTATGGCGTTATTATGTTTTTTAGACCACCACTTATAGCAGTAGGAGAGTAGTTTACCATAGCGCGGATCATTTGTATCATCTACACTCATTGTGATGCGACGACGGGATTGTGTAGAAGCACTTTTTGTTTCGGCATCTTGCACCTCAGCGATAGCGACAGCACATCCAATACGCATCAGTAGACACTTCCACTGATAAAGACTGAGGCTTTTCAGATGCCGATAAAGCGTAGCAGTCGGGATCGCCAAGGCAGTTGCCAATTGATGCGGATTGTAGAGTCCAAACAGATGACCGGTTGAAAGCAAAAGCAAGACTTCTCGCAGTTGTGATGTCATCTTTCGAAAGTTAGAATAGAGAAGTATTTGAAAATACATAGCTGATTTGATAAGATGTTGTTGCATGGGATAGCCTCCTAAAAGTAATAGGTGAGCTTTTACCATTTAGGATGGTATCTCATGCACTAAAAGTCAAGAAAAATTTAAAACAAAACGCATTTTCATAGCGTTTTACATGCTAAAGGTTGATGGCTATTAGGTTAAACGCTATTCTGAGAAATATCAGATTATGTAGGTAGAATTGAAAAGTACAAAACCGAAAAAGGAGCAAAAAAAAATGTGAAATTCGCGTCACATTCCTTGTCCTGACTGAATCCTTAACGTCACAGGTGACGTACAAAAAGTCACAATTTTTAGCACATACTGATAAACAATGTAACGGCAAATTAACAGACATAGGTTTCACTTCTCTTTACCCGATCTACGAGAGATTATATTGAATTGTATAAAATACATCCGAAAAAACCGAACACTAAATTACCTTGACTAACTTTCTTGATTAACAATAATAGTCTATGATAAACTATTGAAAACTGTTTAGCACCGATAATTTGAGATCTCTGTTAAATATTTCTTGCTCAAACCTAATTGGTATCTAAACTAAATTATAACGAACTAAATCTGACAAAGAGAGTTCCTATCTCTATCAGATGCACAAGATAAAGGAGAATAAAAGTGGCACTCAAAACTATTAAAGTAATATGTATCCTCAGTCTTTTACTTACATCTATGTGGTATGTAAATGTGGCTGATGCAGCAGAAGATTTTGTGGTAGATGGTCTTGTAGCAATGTATACACTCAATGAGAAAGACCTTGATGGTGACGTGGTTATGGATACTTCCGGCAATAACAACCACGCCAAACTTATCGGAAATCTTGACTTCGTTGAAGGACCAATAGGGGACGCTTTCGAATTTAAAGCCGCCGCGAATAACTATGTTGAAATTCCTGATATGGGTGACTTTGATTTTGCATCAGTTGAATGTTACGCCTTACAAACTCAGTTTGGCGGTATTCAGGGTATAGTTTCTACTTGGCAGTGGGTAGCAGGTAAGGTACATTTCAAGTTTCAAGAAAACCAAATTCAGGTCGATAAAAATGGCGGTTCAAAAATCCGTTTTAACGCTGAAGCTAAAAAATGGTATCATATCATTTACACCACTAATCCACCAGATAATGAACTCAAACTTTATGTAGATGGTGAGTTAGTTGCAGAAGGACCCGCTGGTGCACAACCTGAAAACATGAAAGAACGTCGAATTGGAAGTGAACACGATGGTCGTTTCCTCAACGGTATGATTGATAACGTCCGCATCTATGACCGAGTTCTTGATGAGGATGAAGTAATGCAGAACTTTGAGGCAAAATCTGATCAATTACCTGTTGAACCTGCTGATAAACTTTCTACCACTTGGGGAGCACTTAAACAGAAGAGATTCTAATAGGTAGAATGAATACATACTATTTATATGGTAACGACCCTGATTGATGGATATGGGATACATCTTTTCCACGCTACCAAAACTATGCTGAAGCACTTTCCAGGATAGTCTCGCAAAACTGTTTATCTAATTGATAATCCATAATGCGTTAACAGGTGGCGTGTAATAATGTATCCTGTTTCACAACTACCATATCAAGTGCGATTTTAAGGAGGAACCATGTTTTTGCCTAAAAGGTATATGAATTACGTGTTCATAACATTTGCTATAATTATGCTAAGTTTCACTATGATACAAATAGGTGAAGCAAGGTTTGCTGCAGATACGATTCAAGGTATGTGGACCTTTGAGGAAGGACAAGGTAAAACAGTAAAGGACCTTTCTGGAAACGGTAGTGATGGAGTATTTGTTGGAGATGTCAAATGGGCAGATGCCAAATTCGGTGGGGGCATAGAATTAACTGGTGAAGTCGCACAAAACCATGTTCGTATTGGAAATGAAGGTGAACCAGATACTTTGGCAGCCTTGAACTTTAAGGACTCCGAAGGTTTCTCAATCCATGCATGGATATATCCAACAATACCACCTGAAGGAAAATGTGTGATATGGAAAGGAAAAGGATGTTCAAGTTGGTCACAATACCTACTTGGAACCGGTGCTCATGAAAATGTCGGTGGGAGGATTAATAGAGCTTCGTTCCATTATCGTCTCAGGAGTGCTCCAGAAAGACATGAAGCACTCGGTGAAGCTCTTCCAGTAAATGAGTGGGTACACCTTGTGGGTGTATGGGATGGTGCAAAAATCTATATTTACGTTAACGGTGAACTACAGGACAGTAAAGATGCCGCGGGACAACCTTGGGACTCTTTTGAAGCGGTCTACATCGGAGCAGATGCGGGGTGTAATGAACCTAACGGAAGGTGTCACTTCGGTGGAATCATTGATGAAATCGTAATGTTTAATATTCCACTTTCCGCGGATGATGTTAAAACCCTCGGTAATGGTATTGATGGTGCTTTTGCAGTTGATGCTGCTGGAAAGACTACAACAACTTGGGGTAGACTTAAATCCTCTGAATAAGTATTTTGATCATATACAATGCAATCAATTAATAAGGCGATTATACCTATCGCTGGATACGGGACACGTCTCTTTCCCGCAACGAAAGCCGTACCGAAGGCACTGTTTCCAATTATCGCTCAGGATGGTCTGGCAAAACCGATTATCCAATTGATTATTGAGGAGGCATTAACCGCTGGCGTGGAAGCGGTGTGCCTTGTTGCACAACCGCACCAAGTGGAACCGATTACCGACTATTTTTCTGGTAATGTCCCAGATGCTATTCGCGAAAAACCGGAACTTGCTGTGCAGGCAGATAGGTTGGTTGAAATCGGTAAACGTCTGCAATTTGCTATTCAAGCGGAACCGCAAGGGTTCGGGCATGCTATCTATTGTGCGAAGGACTTTGCTGCAGACGACCCTGTTATGATTCTGCTGGGTGACCATCTCTATATTTCGGAGACTGATGTTTCTTGTGCAAAACAGTTGGCAGATGTCTACACACAAGTTGGCAAATCAGTGACAAGCCTTGACGTGTGTGATGAAAGTGAACTCTCTGTGAACGGGATTGTGCAGGGAAGTCCAGAAAGCGAGTCTTCTCGTCTTTTTACGTTAGCGCACATTGCGGAAAAACCGACTGTAGATTATGCGAGAGAACACATGCGTGTTGATGGAATATGGGATGCACAGGAAACACACCAATATCTCTGCCACTTTGGAATAGATCTACTTACCCCTCTCCTGTTTGATATACTGGATTACAACTATCGCAATCAGATTCTAACACATGGTGAGATTCAACTTCGGGATGCGATGGCTGAAGTAGTCAAACAGGAAGGTATGTTCGGCTACCGTGTGGCAGGTAGCCGATATGACACAGGCAACCCACAGGAATTGCTAAGAACTGCCTACACCTTTGGACTGCACGGTCCCTACCGAGATATCTTAATCTAACGTTCCTCCTACTTCTAAGTCAACAATTTCCACATCCATAGATGCAGTCAATTTGAGGAACTCTTCCAATGTCCCTGTCAACAGCGGGAATGTTCCGTAATGCATCGGTAGAATTGCTGGCACTTTGAGCAACTTGACAGCATAAGCGGCTTCACGCGGTCCCATCGTGAAATGACCACCAATGGGAAGCAGTGCTAAATCTGGCTGGTAAATCTCACCAATTATCTGCATATCTCCGAACACATTTGTATCTCCAGCGTGATAGATTTTATACCCGTTTGCGAACTCCAGCACGAACCCAGCAGGTTCACCCGTATAAATGGTAGTGCCATCTTCCTCTGTAACACTACTGCTGTGATTTGCTGTAACCATCGTTGCCTTCACGCCGTCTACCGTTACGGTACCACCTTTATTCATGCCAATTATGTTTTGAACCCCCTTCGATTCAAGCCATTTTGCGACTTCAATCATTGTCACGACTGTGGGGGTGTGTTTTTTCGCGATAGGGACAGCATCTTCTGTGTGATCCCAATGTCCATGTGTGATATACATAACATCAAGCCTGTCAAAGGTTTTGAGTTCATCAGGACATGCAGGATTACTATCAACCCATGGATCAATTAAGAAGGTTTTCCCTTCAGTTTCAAATTTAAATGTGGCATGTCCAAGCCATGTTAAACGAATACCGTTGTTGAGTTTCATTTCGTTGTATTAATAATCTCCTTTATTCTATTTGCAATTATTTCTACTTCACCCTGCATAAGGGTTTGTCCGTTAATAAGGATTCCGTTTGCCCCCGCGCCGGCAATGTCTATCACGGGGTCACCTGTTTGTAGTCGGTGTAGTATTTCATCGCGTGTAATACTAAGTTTTTCTGCATCAAATCGGATTTCGGAGCGTGGCATGGGTTGTCCTGCTTCAGATGGGAAACTACGATGCACACTAACACCTTGAAAGTCCTTAAACACCTCAGCATAGTAGGTAACCTGGTCTTCATAAGATTGTATTAATTCGTCGTGGTCTTGATTCAGGTACCACTCCACCGCTGCCAACAATCCGACCATCTCTTCTTTGCCAACTTTCATCCCTCTACCGATAAAGGGGTGAGGCGGACCGTTGAATGCTATTGCGTCTATCAACAGTTTCTTGCCAACGATCAATCCACTACTTTGCGGACCACACAAGCCTTTTCCTCCGCTAAACATTGCTATATCTGCTCCCATCTGTGTGAAACGCCATAGGTTTTCTGGGGGTGGCAGCTGTGCCGCAGCATCAACAATCAATGGAATGCCATGTTTTTGGGCAATTTCGATGCCTTTCTCATAAGATACCCAAAGATGTTCTCTGCTGGGATTTGCGAAGTAGAAGATTGCAGCGGTCTTGTCGGTGATAGCGTTTTCAAGTTCGTCTGATGTTGTGCCGTTTTCGTTTCCTATTTCTACGAATGTGACACCTGCCATCCGCACAGCAAAATCGTATCCTACTCTACCGTGGCGATGCACGATGACTTCGTTTTTCATTGAGTTGTCAAGATGGGGTAGTTTTGCGCGTTTGCTGGCATCAAGTCCGGTGATACACGCAGCAGTACTAAGCGTCAAAGCTGCTGCTGCACCATTGGAAACGTAAGCTGCTTCGTTGTGTGTGAGTTTTGCTATTTCTTCACCGACTCGTTTTTGAAGTTCAATGATGTCTACAAAATGCTTTGATGCATCAGCCATTGCATTGACAACTTCCGTTGGCATGATAGAGCCACCGAGGCGGGTTAATGTCGCATTGCCATTGATAACTGTTCGGATGCCTAAACGTTTGTAGATGGACATTTGAAGGGTTATCCGACTTCCTGACCATCCAGTCTACCGACATGTAGATCAATTTCATCACGTGACTCGATTTTTTCAACCTTGCCATCTGCCATGTGGAAAATGCGATCAGAAACATCAAGCATCTTGTGGTCATGTGTTGCGGTAATAATTGTTACACCGTTTTCGTCATTGAGGCTACGAAGCAAGTCAATAATTTCAAGACCAGTCTTTGTATCCAAGTTTCCTGTCGGTTCATCAGCGAGGACAATAGCGGGATCATTAGCAAGAGAACGTGCAATAGCAACACGTTGCTGTTGACCACCAGAGAGTTCAAGTGGCTTATGTTGCACACGGTCACCTAATCCCACAAGAGAAAGTAGGTCTACGCCTTTATCCCTGCTTTCGTCAGCACTCATTCCTGCAAAAATCATGGGAAGTGAGACATTTTCCAGTGCTGTCATAACAGGAATGAGGTTGAACGATTGGAATATATAACCGATTTTCCGGCAACGCAACCACGCTAACTCATACGCGTCAAGTTGTGCAATATCAACTTCGTCAATGTAGACCCTTCCCTCGGTCGGTTTATCTAATCCGCCAATCATATTGAAGAGCGTGGATTTTCCAGAACCAGAGGGTCCCATAATAGAAATGTATTCTCCACGTTGAATCTGGAAATTGACACCGCGTAGAGCATCTACTGTTTGTGTTCCCATCTCGTATCGCTTAATAAGGTTTCTGACACGGACAGTATTCTCTTTGGGAAGCACCCGTTGGAACCGTTTCGGTGTTTCAGCGAGATTTGGTTGGACACCACCTATTTCTGTCTGCATATCTGTTTCTCCTTTACTGTAAAACTCCGACTTACCCTCTTGATAAAAAACCGAAACGTTTCTGTGGTTCTGGTTTCTGTGGAATTGCTACATTCTGTTTAGTTTCTGTTGGAATAGCAAATCCGATAAAATTCCGTTTTCCGAGCTGCTTTATAAAAGTAAAGAGTGAAGTTTCTGCCTCTTTTCTGGTTAACTGATGTTTTTTCTGAAGTGTCTTTATAATCTGTGTTATGGTATGTTTCCCATCACACATCTGCCATACAAGCGCGCCGATGCTATCCAGCACGACGACACGTTTATCGGGTAGCATAAAGATTTTACTTGTGATTCTCACCCAGAATTTGTCTTTCTGCGGAATAACAAGTGATGCTTCACCCTTGTCGTCTATTTCCCAAGTGATCAATTGATTCCTTAGTGGAAACGCCTTGAGGACCTTATCTCTATCTACATCAGGTCGTTTTTTGATTTTAAGAGCGTATAGAACTTTATTTAACATTGTTAATCAATATGTTTAAATGTGTGTCTACATCGAACCTAATGACAGTGGATACTCTCTGCTACCTCTTGTGCCAGTTTTTCGGATGCTTCCTGTCGTCCAATAGATTGTACAACATAGATCCGATTGGTATGGTGGCAGTGCCATGTGAAAAACGTAAGTCGTGTGCGTTTTAGGATTCTGTCAACTATCAGCACAGGCGAAAATGGCACACTATCGTATAGTCGTGTCTGTTGTCCAACAAAATTGATACGTTCATCACCATCTTCGTTATGTAGCGTAACTTCAAACCCATAACCCCGTATCGCTTTTGCGTAACGACTCCGGAACCACGTCTCTAATGGATTGTCTTCCGATCTAAATTCGTTTAATAGGACCTCTGCGGGACCATAACGTTCAACGCTGATTTTGCGGTATTTACCTCTGTTAAACGTAAACAACAGATATCCACTGAGGAGTTTCTGTTTCTCCAACTTGTAGGTACTCGGGACAGCAAGTCTAAGATTATAAGCACTCCAGACCTTGTGTTTCGCGTCTACTTGATCTGAAATCGATTGAAAAACACGAAGCACAATGGGACGCCAGTTCTCTTTAATCCTCCCCATAACTTGTACGATCGTGATACGTTTGGTATCCGGATTGTGTATGATCAACCCGTTTGCACGAATACCACCCTTCCAACTAAATCCAAGAACAGTGCAATCTTTCAGGAAATCTTCGTCTTTAATAAGATCAACGTTTCTACGAAATGAAACATTACCTCCGCGTTTATAATTTTTACGGACTAACTTGAAGTATTCGTCGAGTGTTTTGTGTAGGTCAGGTTTCTTCTTCCGAGATTTTGCCCATTTGAGTTCTAACCGAGGCATGTCGGCATCATCCAGTCGGAGATAACCGTTCTTTTCATCACCGCTGATCCCGCTGATTTCCCAAGTGGTTGGAATCTCTAATTGAATGCCTGCCCAACCAAAAAGAGTCCATTCCATATCTCTTTCCTACCACTAAAACGGCTTAACAATAACCGCCTTAGAGACAAGGGCAATTGCGACAGTACCCATCCCTATCAATCCTACACCGCAGGCGAAACCTGCAGCTAGTACTGGATTGAACATAAACCATCTTTTCAGTCCGAACCGCTTAATCATATAGAATCTACCGATGACTGCACCAAGTAGTCGCGCGACCATGCTTCCTGGATCTGCCCCGATTCCACCGATAATACCGTAGAACCACATTGACGGATATTTTAACACCCAAAGTAGTCCGTAGATAGCAAGACTTGAGGTAAATCCAGCAGCAACATAATCACCTCGTATGGCTTGAAGCATTTCACTATTTCCATCGCGTAGTGATGTTTTCATGAGACATTCGTTTGTAGCGTTAATGGGCCACATCATCTGTACAAACGGGTATTGTGCACTCGGTATCGGTGCAATTTGCCAGATAAAATGCTGCACCAATATTCCACTAATAATCAATATAGGCATAATTAGCAATGTAGCAGCGAGATTTGATGTAAATGTTGTTCCTGTCAATTCCAGCACTCGCCATCCCTGTGTACCTGCTCCGTAATCTTCATCGGGCAGCGGTGCAAACCAGATATCAATCTCCTCGTACCGACTTAGAATAAAGGTAATCTCATGCAAATAAGGTATTTCAAATAGATCACGTCCAAGCACGCCATACGTCCTTGCAGTGATATAGGAATTCACTGGTGTATATACGAACGCGAACCCAAGTAGGAAACTGAGTGGAAAATTCGGTACCATCCAGTGGATGAGCCAAACAAATCCTGCCATCCCAATAAGCCATAGTATTCCCATTAACCATAGTGGAAAATCACCACGGTTCGGTGGTGTGGCAAGCGAACCACGTTGTCCTGCTTGTTTCTTAGATCTACGGAGTTTGAAAAGCATTGGGATAGACGCTGCCATGCCAACAACACCGAGACTAAAGTTTTTGCCCATACCGTAACTTGTCCAGAAATCGAGACCGTTGAAAAGTCCAGTTGCACGTACATCAAGTCCAGGATGCCATTGATGTAAAATCTCATTCCTATAAAGAATATGCGGGTTCAAAACAAACTGCGATAGCATCGCGGCAACAAACTCAGACATCACCACAGGGAACGGTAAGACAAATCCGAAGAGCATTTGTCCGAAATCTGTTCGGAGCGCGAAAACTCCCGTTGGTGCGAATCCTTCAATACTTTGCGTAAAGTCTATCCACGGAATCTTCAGAATTTGTATCGGTGTACTCATCATTACGCCGGTGAGTGCAGGAACTCCGATATAGATGAATCCCCATATTAAGCCTGCCATAGACCCAATAGAAAATACTTGCCATCGCCATGTCTCCTGTTTACCGGTTGTCTCCGCTAACGCAGTTGCCCCTTGTGCAGTAATCGGAGCCATAGGAAAGGGTAACCGTTCAAGGTCCGCAGTAAGTCTAAAGAGAATATATTGACCACTGACAAATCGTAAAGTTCCAAGAAGTTTAGTGGCGAGATAAACACCAATAGGTAACAACCAGTCGGGGTGTAACAAACTCCTTGATAATACGCCAACAGAATCACCTGCGGGAACCACCCACGCGGGAATTTTATCGGCAATTTCGTAGGAAACGGCTTGCGGTGTGTTGACAAAATATGCATACCAGATAAAACTCCGATATTGCATACCGCTGCCGACTGCTGCCCCTGTAAGACTTAACAGCATATAGAGTTCCTGCCGACGCGCCGTAGTGAAGGAACGTCTGGCTAATTCGGTGAACAAGATAACTGCCACCCAAGGAGCAGCTGCTGCACCAGATTGTCCAGATACATAACTCAGATAGATGGATCCGGGCATCATCAATAACCCGACAAAGAGTGCACCGAAGAACACTTTGACGGTTAATCCCGATTCAAAGGTTCGTGTGCCACCTTCTATATCGTATCGTTGTGCCCACGTTTGCCATTCATCTGCTTGTGAGATTCTCTCTCTCGCCAATTAATATTCTCCTTTGTATTAGCAATCAGTCCTCATTAGTCAGCATACTGCGTCAAAAGGTTAGTATTAGCAACAGTTTCCGAGAACTGAGAACCGTTTAAGTATCATCTTTCGGTGTTTTCTTGTTCCTACCTTCGCTAAGTTCTTCCCAAAAATGTGCGGTGAAGATTCCTATAGTCAAAATCAGTGCAGCGAACATCTGCCACTGCCAACTACCACCTAAAAATAGAACACTAACTAACCAGAGGATAGTTCCGAAAATGATGATAATACTTGCTAATTTTTCCATATACGATTCCTTATTCAGTTCAACTATACGCTACCTAATCAGCTGTTGTTAATACCGGTTCTAATCTTGCAGTTTCTTCCTCGGTATCAGTGCTTTCGTTTCTACCGCGTTCGTGGAATTCTGCACGCACATCAACACTAAAGGTACGCCAAATCAGCAGTTGTTTCCGCAACAAATTGAGGAAACGTCGATTGACCCGTTTCCATGAAGCAATCTCTCCGCTCTCGCGGTGCACGTCTAATGTGATTTTGTAAAGGTCTTCCTCTTCGCCACCGACAGGGGAGGTGATAAACTCAATAGATTGACTTACTCCCAAATCGTAAGGTGCTAACCACACCATCATTCCGATTTGATATGAATCCTCATCTGCAGCACTGAAAGTCACATTATCTGTGTAGAAATCACTTGCAGATTCATCTGCGTGTGCATCAAAGTAGTCACGCATAAAGACATTCAAACCGAGTGCTTCCTCCGCTAAAACGGTAAAAGGTAGATTGAAATGCCACACATCACCTTCGGGTTCAGGTAACTTCCATTTACGTTCAATATCCGGCACTGCCATTCGAGATGCTTTAATAGCAGGATAGAGTGTACTGAGCAGTACTACAATCATGACGATAACAGTTGCGACAACAGTAGACATAGAAGAATAGTTTAGCGTCAAGCCTGCAAGCCAACCGAAATGCACTAACGTCGTTGCGATCACTTGCCCCATCAGATAACCCAAAACTGCCCCAACAATTGCATATACGCAAGCTTCCGCAAGGAAGAGGAAAGCAATATGGATAGGTGCAAGTCCCACAGAACTGTAAATCCCAATCTCTCGCACGCGTTCATAAACTGCACCGAGCATTGTATTTAAAACAATCAAGGCAGCAATCAGAATTGGCACAAATAGGTTACCCATCCCACTAAAACTGGTCATACCGATACTGCTGTAAAGATAGGTATCTTTATCACGTCCGACAAAGAAGTCAAGTGCAATACGGTTCATCAGAGGTGCCATGATAAGATCAAGCTTGTCAATTGCAGCAAGTAGTTTCGGATCGTCTTCTTGCGGTTCCATGTTGACAGCAACACTTCTAAGCGTACCACCTTGATTCATAACAACTTCATAAGGCAATATGGCAATACTATCAGGTGTGAGATGCAGATATTTTTGAAGTTCTCCCTCAAGCGTTTCATCACCTGTCCCACCTCGACTACGTTGCTGTTGCATCAATTGATAATCAACGGGTGTCATTTCTTCACCGTCATTATCCGTGAGATCCTTGAATCCTATTCCTAAAACACCGACCACGGTGAAGTCAGCCCCATATACAGAGATAGTGGCTTTTCCCATATCGCTCTCAGTGATTTTTAATAGATCAGCCATCCCTTTCGGCAGGACAATAGCGTAGGGCCACTCGGTGGGCCAATTCTCAGCATCAGTACGGTCAAACCATTTTCCGTATTGCAGATAACGATCGATACCAGTGACTGCAGGTTCCACTTCACTCATCCCGACAAGCATATTCGCTGCAAAACTTAAAGGTTCGTCTGTAAGTGGACGTGTCGGTGGTGCAAGATCTTGTTCGTTAGCACTACGCGTCAATTGCACAAAAGATTGGTCCCCTGTTCCAGAAGACTGATACCAAGAACGTGGGGCAACAACATTCTGAACAGCAAGAATAGGCTGTTCGTCAACGTTTTCGATAAATCCAGTTTCACGCAATTCAGTAAGTGCTGCAGGTATATCTATTGGTGTTTGCCCCTGCTGAGCCAAGAGTATGTTTTTCTGTTCCAGAAGACGTTCTAAATTACCGACAGTAATTTGCGTCTTCTGCATGTCATTCAGAATTGAGTTTAGAACAGGTTCTTCAAGTGGTCTCCAATACTGATCTCGGATGAGCAAGCCGGTGTAACGCGGTGTCACCTGTGGCAAACTTGTTCTGTTTGGACGCATAAATGTCCGCACAGATGTGAAAGAAATCACAGTGAACGTCAAGATAACCAATGTTGTGCACGTAAGGATTGTCCGTCCCTTCCGTTTCCGCATATTGGATATACCGAGACTAAACGCTGCTGCGCTGGCACTTAGCCTGCCGACATCGGCTTTATACACTTTGTTGCCTTGCTGCCGTATTTTCTCCAGTTGTTCCTCAAATTTCCTAACAATAATACTAATGACAATTACTGTTAATGCAAGTACAACGAATGCAATTAAGATAATGATAGGTGTCGTTGTGATCTGGAATGCTGGATGTACCTGACTTAAGAAGTAAAAGACGAGTAGGAAAATACCAAAAGTAGCTATAATTTGCCTGTTAATATTGGGGAATCCGAATATTAGTCGTTCCATAAAGTATGCAAACGGCATCAGCAGTGCAAGGTAGAACATAATACCGTTTACGACATCGTTTCCAGTTCTTTTAACATCGGGGTATGCGCGTGATTCGTATCCCCACGCAGCGCGTGCTAACTTGAGTGCTTGTTGGTAGTCATTTTGGAAAAGAGCGGTCTCTGCCCTTGTGAGATACTCATCGGCAAATTGGTGTAGTTTGTCAAGACGGTCGCTTGAGATACCAAACCGCTTGTAAAGTCGAGATCGGTTTTCATCAAGCCACCACATATCGCGTACAACAACATAAGGCGTAAGGCGGATACTGCCGTTTTCTCGCACGACAAATCCTTCTCCAGTGTAAAGCGTTGGATTTTTCATACCGCTTTTAGTTGCTTTAATAAGAAGAAGACGTTTGCCGATCTGTCCGTAAGCCATCCCAATTTTTATACGGCTTTGTGGTTCACTATACACAAGCGCGATAGGTTCAGCAGCAGATACTCCTTCCTGCTGCCACGGTTTAGACACACCAAATTTTTCAGGTGGACTATCTGACAAGGCATCATATACCTCTAATTCTCGTAAGGTGCGGAGATAGCGTTGGTCAACTAAGTCGTAGATAGTTGTGGATACACACGGAAAGGTAACAACCCTACACCCGCGCCGACGCGTGTTGATTGGCACTTTATTTGGTAGGAGTTTCGCACCGTAATTTCCGAGATCTGGTGCGTAGATTATATCCCCAGAGTCGGGGTCAAGTATATAAGCCTCAACTTCTTGTGCACCACCAAGTCTACGTGTTGCTCTACCTTCCATTGCTAACCCTGCAACTTCAAAATTGCCTTTGTTGTCTCCCATAGCAAACAGGTCACCCCGTACCCCCATCATTGTCTTGTGTTTACGACGCAGTGTTAGGATCGGGTATGGCACAGGTTTATTCGGAAGCGCAGATTCACGAGCATCAAATTCAACAACATCCCCGAAAAGGTTGCAATAAAAGTTTCCAACTCTCGCTGCTGTCGGCATCTGTGGGTCACGTAATGCTTGTATCAACAGCGATGCTAAAGTCTGTGCTTGTTGGTGTAAATTCCCATCTTCTCGTAGATCAACGCGATCAATGGTATCAAGCGGTGTGTCGGTAAGAACACGAGCATCCTCAATAGTAGCAAAGGCGATACCTGTTTTTCCTACAAGCGTTGCAACCTCACTGTCAAAGGCAATTTTGCCCGGTATATATGTTTTCCACGTTTTCCCGCCACTGGCAGAAATAGCATTAACAAAGTTACTTCCACCACCGAGTCCTACAATTGAGATTAATGTTTTGATGTCCTCTATTTCATCTTCTGTGAATGTATCAGGGTCTTCGTGTCGGAGTCTCAGCATTGCATCCAACTGTTCTCGCATCCGTATACTGTTTTTACGATTTTTCTTTGCGCTGCGTACATCGTTGCGGATAAAACGTTCTACCTCTTTGCGGATATAGTCCATATCTTTGAGCATATCTTCAGAAGGTTCACCGCGGTTCCGCCACTGCTCAAACTGCATCTTCATCAAACGACTGACTCCACCCAAGCCAGTAAGTTTACCATAATGTGCGCTGAGAAGAGTTTCAAGTGTTTTTCCCTCAAGGTTCTCTTTATCCGAAATCTGACTTGCGACTGACCATTGGCGCGCCATAACAGCTTGTCGAATCTGGTCGTCTGTGGCACGCCACAGTTTTCTAACACGCACACCAAAATCAGCATCTGCAGCATACGCGGCAAGTTTATTTCCGATGCTCGCGAATTCACGCCGCAGCACAAACTCCGGTTCTTGGTCATAAAACCAACCTTTGTTAAATACACCGAATTGATTTGATTGAGAGGATAGGTCTATGCTACAGAAAAGAGATGTATAATATCGATTGAAAAGGTCTTGTAGTGCTACCGCAGCTTCAATCTGTGCAAGTTTGCGATTATATTCTATCTCGCTTATACGCGCCATTTTCTGTACTCGACTTTGAATATTACGGAAACGAGCATTTCTTAATGTGAGCATGTTATCTCGCAGAAGCACTTTTGTCTGTGCATCTAAATCCGTCGTGAGTGATGGCAGTTTTTCAATCAAATTGTTAAGCGATACAACATCTGCAGCTGCGTTCAATTTGACCGCTTGTAGTATTTGTGCCTCAACCAGATAGGCAGCGACATGTTTGCGTGCCTCTTTTGCCTGCGCCACCTCATCATTTGACAGATAACCGTGTAGAATTAACAACTCTTCATCAAGGTATTCGCGCGTAAGAGTTCCATGTGTGTCTAAGAGATTTTGGACGCGTGTAGATTCTAAACGCGCATTTCGTAGGGCAATTTCAAATATACCTTGCTTGTCGCGTGTCAAATCCTTAGTCAGGCCATCTTCACCATCACCCAGTCCTTCGGCTGCAGCCACTTCGGTCAGCCGTTGTCGCAACTGTGCATTAATTCTATCTATCCGTTCTTGTGATGACTCTGTGAGATATTGGGATTGGACTTCAGGTGGTAAATCGTGTAAACGTTCATTGCCTAATTTCGTGATGGCATCTATAATTTGACTTGTTGCGGATGTGCTTTCCTTAAGGTTTTCTTGAACTTTTTGGAGTAATGCCCGTTCTCTTGCAATTGCTGCTTCCTTAGATTCTGTTGTATTTGCGATTATATTACGCGCTTTCCTCGCTTCTTTGAGAGTGGGTAGATCTGTGTGCCGGTCAAGTATCTTATCAGGTGTCCACATCAGAGCAAATTTCCGTTGGTCACTCATTTCCCAATTTGCAAGGGTATTATTGAGTATTTCAATATCAGAGACCAACTCTGAAGGCAAATCACTCGGTGTTGGAACTTTATAATCAGATCCAATTTTCTCAGGCAATAGGTAGGATGAATTTGGATGGGTGCCGTAATTGCCACCTATCTCGCCAGCCTCAATTTCCCGCATCAACTTATCCACTGCCCATGTGTCTAATCGCGCGGTAGGTAAAGCAATGGTGTTGATCAACTCCTGCTGTGCAATTCTACTTGTATCTAAAGCAGATGTCCGTATTTGTCCGAGACGTTTAACAATCTGACGTAAGAAGTGTGTGGTTTGTAGCGCTTCCTTTTCAAAACGGACAAGATTCGCGTTAAGTCTTGATTTTTCTTCTTCTGTAAACCCCTGTTTTTCGCGCTTGCGATTCCGATCCGCATCTTTTTTCTGACGTTCTGAAAAATCCCGCTGCGCTCTGTGGAGCGAATCAATTTGTGAACGTGTAGAAGCGAGTCCTTCAAGCGTTGTAGAAAGGGAATCGAGGTCATCTTTTATACCGTGCACCCCATGGTAAAAATCTGCATCAAGGTCTACCAGAATACTTCTATCAATGGAGAGCAGCAGTTTGCGTCCTAATTCTTCAAATTCAATTATATCGGTTGATAATCCGCGTCTTAGTCCTTGTAACGTTGGCGTTCCGGGTGAATCGGTTGCAGATCCAACAATGTCTTGTCCAATCCCTTCCATAAATGCACGCATACCAGCTAAGCCTTGAAAATGCGCGTCAACAGCCACGAAAAGAACTGAACGTCCAGGACGATATTGAGGATCTCCGAATAAGCGTGCGAGTTCCATCAACACAGCGATACCACAAGTTGGATCAGCACCTGGTGCTATTGCTGGAACAACCGACATAGAATCGTAGTAAGCAGTAAGAACGACTAACTCATCGCGTAAAACAGGATCGCCACCTTCCAAAAAGCCGCGTATGTTCTGTCCAACGCGCCGTTCCCATTTCATTTTACCACGCAAACGGACGTTGACATCTTCACCTGTTGCAAGCAAGTCTTTCAACGCCACAGCATCCGCTTTAGATACCCAAAACCGAGGAATATTTGCAGGAACGGTAAGAAACTTGTTCTCTGCCTCACCGCGTATGGTCGTATCCGGTTCAATAAAAATGACTGCAGATGCGCCTAACATCGCAGCGTTAATCCACCGAGTACCAGAGTTAAACTCAGTGAGGACGATAGCACCCTTTGGAATAAATATATGCGATTCACTTGCCGCTATGAATTCTCCCTTTTCGTCAATCTGTCCATCTTTGTTGTTATCAAGTCCATCTGTAGCATCACCGGGAATTTCATCTGTCCACCCATCAGCATTGTTGTCAATACTGTCTGTTGCCCACCCGAGTATTTCTGATAACAACGGAATTTCGCCATACTCGTCAACGATACCATCTTCGTCGTTATCAATTCCATCGGAAGCTTTTTGCAGGTGTCCGTTGAGGACATCATCGGTTATACTCGCTTGTGTAACGCGAAACCGTCTTGCGAGGGAAACAAGCGTATCCCCTTCTTGAAGTTTATACCAAAAACCGCCAACGTTGCTTCCATTGAAGTCTGAAAGTTGAGAATCGTCGCCGTAAAGCAACGGACCGGTAAGTCCGCCAGTCGGAATGAATACCGTATTGCCTTCAACGATAGGTGTCGGTAGGTATCGGTTATGTTCGTTTTCAACGATGTCGGTTAAGGGGACAGCATAATTTTCCGCTATTTGTTCAAGGGTTTCTCCTGTTGTGACGGTATGCTTTACACCATCGGCAAGGAGTGATGTCCTGACAAGGTTGGGCCATAGCGATTTAAGCGAAAATGTCCGCAATACAGTGCCGTCAAGGGAAAGTATCTCAATAGCACTATCACCATGGTCAATAGGAACTGTGACGGAAAATTCACGACTTTCAACATTTTTCAATCCCATTTCAACGAAACGGTCAAAAATGTATTTACTCCCATTTGCTGCCTGAGGATAGCCTGTAACGCGGCTTTCTAAACTTGATAGACGTGCAAGGTCTTTCCGAATGTTACGAATAGAGATCTCATCTCGTATCTGGATTGCAGCCTCTGATAACCCTAACTTTTTTTCTCCATCTGCTGCGTAACAAAATGAAATACCTCCGCAAAAGATTAATAAAAGTATTATGATATAATAACAATTCCTCATATAATTCCTCAATTCCTTGATTTCCGTTGTTTTAGTGTAACAAATTTACAATAATTTTTCAATATAAAATATAACTGCACCAACTGCACCTGATTGCTGTTTTGTCGATCATGTCTATTTTCAAAGATAAATCATAGATATTTTAGAACGGTTCATCCATTCCAAAATAATTGTAAAATTTTATTTGACTTGTGTTAATTAATATATTAACATATAGTATACAGAATTGTAAATAAGGTAAACAGGTGTTTTTATAGCATCTATATGTTTATCAATCTTGTTGACCAAAATAAAAGTAAAAGAATCCTTTACATATTAAATTTTAGTTTAAATTTAAAAAGTTTGCATTTATGTAATTTTTATGTTAAACTGTCTTTCACGTTTTTGTTGAATTTCGTTAGTGAAAAACGTCAATTGAATTTATTAGGATCTTTTATTTAATATTTTTTATACTAATGGAAGGAATTGAATAATGAGTGATGAAGTTATTTCCCGAATAAAACAACGTCGGCGTGAACTTAAAATGACGCAAACTGAATTAGCAAAAGAAGCTAATTTAACACCTGCAGCTATATCCCAATTTGAGTCCGGAACTCGAAAACCCTCTTTTAACACGCTTTCCAGTTTGTCTGATGCACTGAAGGTGACAACAGATTACCTACTCGGTAAAAAAGAACGCGGGTATGAAGACCTTATGGCTGATGAGAGGTTGAAATTAATGTTTAGAGGAATGATGAATTTCAGAGAAAGAGATAAAGAAACGCTCTATGAATTTTATAAGTTCCTCAAGACACAATCGGAAACAGAAGATAAAGGTTCCGAGGATGCCGAGTAACCGATTACGTTATGCGAAGGATAGTCCAGCAGCTACAGCATGGCACATCCTTCGCGACCTAAGCATACAAGATTTTCCAATTGATCCGAAGCAAATTGCTGCCGAACTCGGTATTGTGTTATGGGAGCGAGAATTACCGGATACTTGTGACGGATGTCTGATGCAGGTAGGAAATGCGTGGGGTATTCTCGTCAATGCAAAAATCCGATCTGAACCGCGTAGAAAGTTTACCATTGCACATGAAATTGGACATTACTTGTTAGAACGTGATTCTACTCGTTCCTGTTCACTGGACGAACAGTTACATGCTATGACCGCTGAGCAGGAAGATGATACGGAAAATGAGAAGGTACAAAAACAGACATATCTCCTGAGTGAACAACGCGCAAACCAATTTGCTGTTGAATTGTTGATGCCGTCACCCATTTTCTTAGCAGATTCATCCTCGCTTTCACAGGTAGGTTTGCCAGCGATTGCTACGCTTGCCACTCAATACGGAACATCTTTGACAAGCACAGGAATCCATTACACAAGGTTATCCAATCTTGTGTGTGCTATTGTATTTTCTGATGCTGGAATCATTCGGTACTTTGCATATTCTGATGGATTTCGTGAGAACAAGAATTGCTACCTTCAAAGTGGACAACCGCTTCATCCAGATGCCTTAGCGTCTCGGTTTTCTAACGAAACCCGCGTTAGTGAAGTAATGGACGATGTGCCGCTAAATTACTGGTGTCAACCAAAAAACCGCCGAATGAACGGATCTCATCCGACGGTTGAAGAACACAGAATCTTTGAACATTCACGACGAATTCCAAGCACAAATCAAGTGGTAACTTTTCTTCATCTCCTCTGCTGATTAACTAAAACTATCTCATAAGACATCGGTGATCATTTCTCTTGTCAATACCATCAGTTTTCTCTCAAATGTTTAACAAACACTTCTGCAGTTAGAATTTCCACACCTAACTCAACCGCTTTATCGTATTTAGACCCCGCACCTTCACCCGCGATAAGATAATCTGTTTTACCCGTCACACTGGATGTAACTTTCCCTCCGCGTGTCTTTATCTGTGTTGATGCCTCTGTGCGAGTCATATCCGGAAGACTCCCAGTAACTACAAACGTCTTGCCACTGAAAAAGGGGTCTTCTAAAACTTGGGGTGCTTTGGCAACTTCTTCCGTAAAACATTTCAAACCTGCAGCTTTTAGTTTTTCTATCAAAGGACGATTTTGTGTAAAGAAGGTAGCAACGCTCTCTGCTATTTGCGGACCAATCCCCGGAATGGCTTCAATGGTTTCAGCATCTGCTTGGCTGAGTGCATCTATAGATAAAAAATGATCAATCAAAACTTCAGCAACGGTTTCCCCGACATGAAAAATGCTCAAGCCAACCAAAAGTCTTGCTGCAGATGCTTGTTTACTGTGTTCAATTTGATGCAGAAGATTATGTGTCAATCCAGGTCCCATCCGCTCCAATTTACCGACTTCCTCAGCCTTTAATGTGTAGAGATCTGCAACATCTTGGACCAAATCATTGTTTACCAATTGGTTTACTGTTGCGGGACCAAGTCCTTCAATTTCAAGAGCATTCCGTGAGGCATAGTGTGCGATGCGGCGTTTCAATTGTGCCGAACACCCAGCATTCACACATCGGACTGCAACCTCTGTCTCAGAACGTTGAACAGGAGTATTACAGGTAGGACAGAAATCGGGAAATTGGAAAGCGATCTCATCTCCCTTTCGTTTCTCTTTAAGAACGTCGTTAATTTTGGGGATTACATCTCCAGCGCGTTCAAGAACAATAGTATCTCCAATACGAATATCTTTATTGAGGATTTCCTGTTCGTTGTGTAGTGTGGCATGCGTAATCGTTGCCCCTGCAAGCTTTACCGGTTTCAAGATTGCAACGGGTGTCAACACGCCAGTACGTCCAACCTGGACCTCAATCTTTTCGATGGTTGTGATTGTCTGATGTGCAGGAAACTTGTATGATGTAGCCCAACGAGGACTTTTGGCAGTCGAACCAAGTTCCTTCTGTTGAGAAATGTCGTTTACTTTTACAACAATGCCATCCACCTCATAAGGAATTTCCTCGCGTTTTTCTACCCATTGGTTGTAATATATAAAGACATTTTCAAGTGAATTGTGGAGTTCGGTGTGCGGATTACACTTGAAACCATAACTTTTTAATTTCTCAAGTGCTTCAGTATGCGTTACAACCTCAAGTCCTTCAACATAGTTTAGTGAATAAATATAAATATCTAATGGTCGCTTAGCAGTGACATGGGAATTCTGGGTTCGCACGGAGCCGGCAGCGGCATTTCGAGGATTAGCGAAAGGAGATTCGCCTTCTGCTTCCCGTTCTACGTTGATATCGTCAAGGAGATGTTTCGGAATAAACACTTCACCGCGCACTTCTAATACAGGTGGAACAGGATTATCCTCTGTTGAGGTAAGCCGCAACGGGATAGCACGGATAGTTCGTAGATTACCAGATACATCCTCACCGAATTCGCCATCACCCCGCGTTAAACCACGCACTAAAACACCATTCTCATAGAGCAAAGAAACTCCTAATCCATCAATCTTTAACTCAGCAACGTATTCAACGGGTGCGTCTTCCAATATACGCTGCACCCGTTTTCCGAAATCCAACAACTCATCTTTACCGAATGTGTTATCAAGACTTAGCATAGGGCTGCGATGTGGTATACGAGAACCTAAGGCGACACCACCACCAACGCGTTGTGTAGGAGAGTCAGATGGAATGTCTTCAGGAGATGCTTTTTCAAGTTCTTCGAGTTGTCGCATAAGCACGTCAAAGGCAGCATCAGTAATTTCAGGTTGGTCATCAATATAGTATTTACGCTCGTGGTGGCGTATCAATTTTCTGAGTTGATTGATATCAGTGCTCATTTTCTTTGGTGAAACTCTCTATTTATGGATGTATATTTTGCTATTATAAACGTATCATTTTACATACAGATTACATAAAAAAAGGCGGAGTAAACTCCGCCGCAGAAAATACACAGAATGTTTCGAACGATACGAACTGATCGTATTAACTTACTTTCCTCACAATGTGTGTGCTGATAAGTCATTTGCAATGGTTAACCGTCTTTGCCTTGTAAACGTTCGAGGTCGGGTGTATCCTTCACCAGTCGGTCCAGCGATAGTCATTGCTAAAAAGCCTTCACCCTCCAGTCCACAACATGCATAGGAAGGTGCATTGACAACAACGACAGAACAATTCATTGCTTTGTTGTATTGTGTGATGCGCGCTGTGTTATTAGTGTGGATCATTGCAGTGTGTCCACGACCACCATCTGCTGCGAGCGCGCCTTTTAATGCTTCGTTAAAATCGCGCACACGAACCACAGGCAAAATCGGCATAAGGTACTCGTTGATAATGAATCCGTGATCCGCTGGAACTTCCACGACAACGGCAACCGTTTGGGCAGGTGCTGTAATACCTGCTGCTTCAAGGATGGTCTTTGCGTCTTTACCGATATATTCTTTGTTTGATTCTCCGTTTTCAGTAACCACTGCTTCAAGTGCCTCGCGTTGACTCGCATCGAGCAGGTGTCCACCGTTTTTCGTCAATTCACGTATCGTTTCATTTGCGACAGATTCAACAACAAAAAGTGCTTTTTCTCCGATACAAAGTAAGTTATTGTCAAAACTTGTCCCCGCAATCACATGTCTCGCGGCATTTGGAATATCAGCAGTTTCATCAATAATAGCAGGTGGGTTGCCAGGTCCAGCAGCAATCGCCTTTTTACCACTTGTCAATGCAGCTCTCACCACACTCGCTCCACCAGTTGCAACGACCATTGCAATGTCGGAGTGATCCATAATCTGTTTTGCTGTCCGTAACGTTGCATTAGCAACAGAGGTGAGTAAATTCGCAGGTCCGCCAGCCTTCACAATCGCATCGTTGATGACATGCATCGTCTCTTCTGTGCATTCACTTGCATTTGGATGCGGACTAAACACGACAGCGTTACCCGCGGCGATCATGATAATCGCGTGGTTAATAACTGTGGAAGTCGGATTAGTGGTGGGAGTAATCGAATTAATAATACCGAAGGGAACATATTCAATCAAAAGCGTGCCATCGTCTCCAGACATAGACTCCGACATCAAGTCTTCCATCCCGGGTGACAGATTAACCGCACCTTCATTTTTCATGACCTTATGTTCCGCGTTACCCATCTTTGTATCTTGGACAGCAAGGTCTGCGAGTCGTTTTGCGTTTTCAAGAGAAACTTGTTTTATTGCCTCAATAAGTTCACGTCGTTTGGCAAACCCGAGTTTGATAAGTGCTTCTTGTGCTGTTTTTGCTGCACTTATAGCCTCCTCAACAGTCGCAAAAACACCTGACCGAGAAGAACTCGCCCCAACCGTTACGGGTTGGGTTGAACCCGCTCCCTCTTTCTGTAAACTTGTTAAGACCTGCGAAACAATCTGTTCAATCTGTTTCTCATCAATTTGTGCCATTCAGCCCTCCAATACCTCATATAGATGCAGCGATTAGCAATCGCAATATACACCGATCGTGCGAATAATCCAAGCATCGCCATAGCCTATTGTGGATTCAGCGATTTCTGAGTGTTGATGGTACGTTTAGCAATCTTTGTAGCAAGTAAATAAAAATGCTCAGATAACATTAGATTGCTTTCACGTTCCCGTTAGCGCGATGCATATATCGCGCCGTGTCCAACACAAACAATGGATTTACGCATCCGAATCGTCATCGGCACCGGCAGCTTTTCCACCGAGAATGGATTCAACATCCGAATGTGGACGTGGAATGACGTGTACTGATACCAATTCACCAACTGCTTTTGCAGCTTCAGCACCGGCATCTGTAGCAGCCTGCACTGCCCCGACATCCCCGCGGACCATGACGGTTACAAAACCTCCGCCTACCTGTTCTTTTCCAATCAACTTGACGTTTGCGGCTTTAACCATCGTGTCGGCGGCTTCAACAGCACCGATCAATCCACGTGTTTCAACCATTCCTAATGCTTCATTGCTCATATTATTTGCTCCTTATCTGACTAAAAAATAGAATGCAAGGGACTGCTTATGTTTTATCTAACAGATAGACGCAGTACCTCTAATTGATAAATTGTGCACGTTTAAATAATACTATAAATGCGTAATTTTAGCAAATCAAATTTTTGGTTTGGAATGAATATCTGGGTATTCTTAACTTGCCTAATCAATAAAATGATTTCTGTTTAAAACACGAATTTACTCAGGAGTTTCAGAATTAGATAACCCATTTTTCTCTTTTTATCAAGTCTACAACTTTGATACATTCAACTTTAAAGTGCATGCAAACATCAGGTATTTTTGGTCTTTTTACACTACCTGCAAGATTTTCCTCGGTTACGACAGTACAATTTTCCGTGATTAATGCGTAAGCAACGCACCAAGGGTCTGCTCCTGATTTTCCAGACCGACTGTCTACAAGACGTGGGAATACTGCTAATATTTCACGGACTTTTTCTTGAACTTGTATATTAACTCCCTCATGAAGATATTGTTTGAATTGATTCTTATTACACCAATGTTTTATTTCAGGATCTCTCATAACTTCTTCAAAAACAACCTGTGACATTTTCAACCTATGGCTTCGAATCAGTTCTTCAATCTTTTTCCATAGAGTAGGGAAGAATTCTATTGGATAGCGTTCATGAAATGCAGCGATAATCGAACTGGTATCAATGCTATAGATTTTAACTTCAAACAGTGTATTCATGCTAAAATTGCACTTTCAATTTTAGAAAGATGTTTTGTATTACAATTGGAAAAAACAGAGGTTAAATCAGCGAGTGTAATTTTGTCCTCATAATATGCACTGAAAGCTGTGCGGGCAAAAAACTCACCAGAAGAATTAAGTAACCGAGTATGATAATGTGGAAAGCCTTTCGGTTTTTGATTGGTTTCGTTATACTTATTATGTTGTTCGATTCTAAACGTTTGATACTTTCGTTTTGTGATCTTTTTGAGTGTTAACAACCGTCGCATGATAACTTCAGTACTCACTCGAAAGTATTGACTTGCTTCAGTTATTAACTTCGAACTGAACGGACGATCTACTATCGTTAGTAGTTCTTTTTCAGGTACTAATACTTCTGCTGCGACTTGATTGCAGAAGACTTCCACCGGATCTACATTTTGAAAACTGACATCCTCGTAGTTCATATTTTGAATGATACTTTCTCCAAGGGCAATATGTACTAACTCGTGAATAATCGTAAAAATCCGTCCGTTAGGACTGTCCTGAGAATTTAAAACAATAACAGGAAAAGGGTGTTGTGCTATGCAAAATCCGCGAAAAGTATTCAGTTCAACAGAAAGGTGTGTGTTAGCAGAAGTTTGACAGACCAGAATACCTTTTGACTCGACAGTCCTTTTCCAAAACTTTAATATTCTATAGCGATCCTTGGTTTGTGGAAGTTCTTTAACGTTGATATTTAGAAATTTCCTTATTTTTTCCGCAGCGCGTATAGGTGTCTCATTACGATTGACCTTTAATGTCACTTCAGGAAAAGGCATCTCTAATAATTCATAAAAGTCGATCAATATCTCACGTCTATCAAAAACTTCAAGGACATTTGCTTTTAATCTATAGGCCTGCTCATTATCAGGAACAGCGGATTGCGATAATACCCGATAATCAGTAAGTGGATGAAAGTCGGTAGGTGGTTTCGGTAAGTAGAAAATAGAAACATGAGTCCTATAGATATTTGCAATCTTTTTTAATTGCGCAAAGGTGGGTTGATCTTCACCTTTTTCCCAAGTCTCAAGTCGTTCCGGGTCTATTTTCAATTTTTCTGCTGCCAAGTCAATATCTAATTTAATTCGTCTTTCCCGCGTCCACTTTAGGACTTCTGGTGTGATGAGTGCTTTTACAGATTTAGCCATGATATGTATTCCCATGAATTAAACGCGCGTAGTAAAACTTTTTATCCTTACATTCACAAATAGAAAAAGTCTATTAACACAGACTGCTTTTTAGCGAATAAAGTATATCACAATAGAGGTCAACTGTCAAGATTCGAGTTCCTTATGATGTATCAATTTCCCTTGAAAAATCAGAAAAATATGGTATCATAGCAAGAAATCAACATACCATAGGAAGAATATGATAAAACAAATCGAAATAACTTTACCAGCATACCCACGCGGGTTTCATCTTATCACAGATGAAATCACAAAATCTCTCGGAGAACTACCGGAAACAGGTATTCTACATCTCTTTATCAAGCACACCTCAGCAGGTATTACCATCAACGAAAATGACGATCCGACGGTGCGTGAAGACTTTGCGAATAGTTTTGACCGTCTCGTGAAGGAACGAGAACCTTTCTACAAACACACGATAGAAGGCGATGACGATATGCCTGCACATATCAAAGCGTCGCTTGTTGGCTTTGCCGTGTCCATCCCGATTACGAACCACAATCTGAATTTAGGTGTGTGGCAAGGAATCTACTTGTGCGAATTTCGTAATCGGGGTGGAAGACGTAACCTAACAGCGACGCTTTATTCGTAGTTCAGTTTTCAAATGGGATATTGTGGTTTGTAAAAGTGCGGTGCAGTTATAAAACCGCACCATAAGCGTCAATTTAGTGATTCTTGTCCGTTTGAATTGCTTGTTGTCTGAACCAGGATTTTCAGGATTTCAGGATTTTCAGGATAAGAGATTGTATGCCGATGTTCCTTTGCAAAAGGTAGTCCTTCATCCTGGACAACGGAATATATACCCACTAACTCCCAATCTGGGTTCAGATAACAGATATGTCAAAGGTTGCTTTGCTCGCTTCGGTTTACAGGACTGTATGTGAGGATGCGGGCGAGGAGACCTCGCCCCTACGGAATGTCCGAGGCGCAATGAATTGCGCGACTACAAACGCATCTCGTCCTTAAATTGACGCTTATGGGTGCAGTTATAAAACCGCACCTACCAGTGATTGTCTTGTAGTTATATCCACGACGATTTCAGTTCATGCACTTTCAACGAGGCGAGGGTAGCTGAACCACCTTCGGCATAGATCCCGATATCTGCGTTTGCCAATTCTGGCACGAAATAGGATGTCATTGAGAGTGCTCCTGCGTTGCCGAATGCCTCAATAGAGATGCGATCAACTAAAATCTGTAATTGGATTTTTCCATCTTGTGGAGTAAGAGGTCCACTCCTTTCAAGGAAGGACAACTGCTTTTCAGCCACATCGTAACGGACATCTTGACCACGAATATTGAAGCCAACAGCGGTAGCATCGTTGAGTTCAATTTCTGCACGGATATCAAATAGTTCACCTGTTAATCCTGCAAGTAGGTTTTCTTCAGGATTAAGCGTTACGTTGCTCCAAGCGTGCGTATAATCGTGGATATTTGCTATTTCAGCAACCGGTTCACGATACAGTCGGATGCCTTCATCTGTCGTCCGAAGTGTCAACACACAAGGGAAACTCATCTGCTGATTAAAGGGCATCTCAGGAGGGTTACTACCATTCATCCACGCAATTTGAATACGACGACCGTCGGATTCCGGCACATCACTCCATGTTTGTGCAGCATAGAAGTTTTTACCGTAGTCTGCACGTTGTGATTCGCCATCTTGAATGAAGTTAGTGCCATCAAAGTCACCGACATAATATTTGCCGCCAGCACCCCAAAACACCCATTTGGTATTCTCTGGGTCGCCATCAATGGGAAGTTCAAAGAGATCTGGACATTCCCCATCTGGTATCTTAATATCAGAGAGTCGTTCCCACTCCTTTAGGTTTGTTGAACTGAAAAAGGTAAAATCATTTCCGTCAAGAAAAAGTGTCATCACCCATTTTTGTGTAGGTTCGTGCCATATCACCTTGGGGTCACGGTTGCTCGCAACAATATGTTCTATGACTGGATTACCTTCGTATTTTGTCCAACTCCGTCCACGGTCATTGCTGTATGCGATGCTCTGTGTAAACGGCACCTTCTCAGGTGCGTGGCTACCGGCAGAAGTATAGAAAACCACGAGGACAGCCTCGTCACTTGTCTGGAAACCTGCGGTATTGTTCCAGTCCACGACCCCAGAACCGGAGAAAATAGTTCCGAGTTCATCTGGATGAATTGCATGCGGCAGTTGTTTCCAGTGAACAAGGTCAGGACTGACAGCATGTCCCCAAGTCATATTACCCCAGTTGATGCCGAAAGGATTGTGTTGAAAGAAGAGATGGTATTCTCCTTTGTAATATATTAGTCCATTTGGGTCGTTTGTCCAGTTGGTTTTTGGTGTGAAGTGATACTGCGGACGATATGTTTCCTTGTAAGCAGTTTGAATCATAATCTATTCCTTCCGTTTTGAAGATTGCAGAGTGAAAGTGCGATTTCCTCTATATTTGTTATGGATTATACTATTTATAAACATCTATTTTGTCAAGTTGCATTCTTATACCAATTCTATAAATGATTTTCCATTTGGATTGAAATGTAAGATGCGTAATGAATTGCGCGACTACGAACCGGATATCTCTTAAAGGGATGTTATATTGTAGAAATGGTATAACATAAATGTGTTAACCCTTTACCTATGATGTGCAAACACCTTCAATACGGGCGGGGAAACCTCATTCGTACGATCGGAATGGGTTGAATACGGACGGGAAACCCCACTCTACGAGTTATGTACAATGTTTGTGTTTTTGTCGTAAATACATCGGTTTTTGCTCCTTCTAAAAACGTACACAAAAAGGCTGTTTTTCGTTTCTGTGTACGTTTTGAAATTTGGGGTTATGCCAGTCTGGAACTGGGTTTATAGGTGTGTACGATACTTTTTGAAATTTTCTGTTTGGTACGTTTTTATTTGCTTGGTTATGGTCGGTTTTTTGTCTGGATATTTCTGTGGATTTTGTTGATATTATGGGTTGTGGGCGTGTTTTGTTTTTCATAGTGATAGTATTATAACTGATGTCGGATGGGAATGGAAGGGTTTGGGAAGTTTGAAACAATATGTTTCATGTATGTTTCAGGAATGTTACGGAATTACTTCCATTTACATGACCTTCAGAATACATAATTTAACGTGAGTTCGGGAAAACGAATTTTGGCGTGCTGTGCGGTTAGGAAACCGCACCTACCGTTGTTATTAAGGTAATATTTGGGAAAGAGCATATCATTTTTCTTATACCGAACTCACGTTAATTTACGTATGATTAGCCAACAAAGATGCATTTTAATTTCTCCATATTAAAAAATTAGGCAACCGTTTTGCCTGTTACCCGCGTCACTATATATCAATTTGCTGAAGTTTGGGTAATTTCTGTCAGACTATTTTGGTTTCATCTATCCAAACTATAACAAAACACTCTAAAATATAGCCAAAATATAAAACCAATAAGGAGATAAAAATGAAAATATTATACACAAGTTTGCTCATTCTGATGGTAATAAGTGGACAATTGTATGCTGAAGATCATTCGGCAGCAAACAACAAAATAACACTAAAACTTGACGATTCTTTGGAGGTGTCAGTTAAAGGTAATATTGCGCCGATAGGGGGTGTCGTGTCTAATAACTTTAAAGATTGGGATTCCTTGACAAATTTACGGGTTGCAGAACCCAAAAAGAAGTATCCCGCATCGGTTTTCGAATCTTTTCTGCCTAACAAACCCGTTTCCATTGGTGAACTTTGGATAGTAAATCAGACAGGTGTACTCACCCTACTAAAGCAGCTGCATCCGAATCCAAGTCTGTTTTTACACATCAATGCAGGTGATTCTCTCGGTTTATGGGCATGTCTGCGGGCATACAATGATAAATACGCAGACATCGTGTTTCGTATCCATGCCGAATTTGTTCTAAAAGATGGTTGGTTCACGCCTTCACAGTTTACCGGTCATCTTGTTATTGACAGAATTCATGAGAAAGTTGCTTTTTTTGAGATGTATGTACCTGAAGGAACGGTTAACTTTGATGTTAATAGAAAATATCATGGTAAGCGAATAGCAGGAGCGGGTTATTGCTCACAAATGGAACTCAGAACAGGAGCGAAAGATTTCTTGAAAGACATTAAGTTTTCAGAATTCATAACACAAAAAGCAGCTGAACGTGCTTTGATTCTACGTTTCTACAGATCGCAGCAAATTAATTGGGTGCCTCCTGAACAAGTATTGGAAATGTCAAAAGCACAGCAGAAACCGATTCACGCTATCTCAATAGATGGACCGCTGATTGATGAGTCGTGCTGAGGAAGTGGCAAAAGCCTGAGGACAGGTGTCCTCTCCGATGAAAAAAATATCCAATTCTTGAATGAGAACTTCATCAATACGTGGATATCAAATGTTGAATTAGAACGCACACCGAGTAAGAAACAATTAATTGCTCTCAGACGGCAACAGGGATTCAAACCTTTTGATAAAATGCACCCGTTGTCACAAGCGATCATGAAAGGGTGGAAGGAAGGTTCACCAGCAGATACTTTGGTATTCTCTCCTGAACTTGAACTGTTAGGTAGGTTACCTGTAAATGAACGCAGTGCTCCGTATAACGGTGCCAAAGGTTACCTTTTATTCCTCAAGAATGCTATAGATAGAAAAATGCCCGGATTGAATGAGGATATCCTGGAACCTACCAAAACCGATTGGAATACGCTCGTTGAATCTGGTGCTATTGTAGATAGCGGATTAAACGTTGTTCTCACTAACGGGAAGTCGGAACAAGAGGTACTCAGCATTTTTCGTACCCAAGACTATACTATCATCGAAATTGATGTGACTACTTATAAAGACGGTGGCATGTTATCTATTGAGATATGGGTTGGAGATGCTGAATTAGCGGGTTCGTTTGATCTGTTTGCTTCCACTGTGGAACTTGTCCCTGAAAACGTCCTTGCATCTGCAAAGGATATTCTACCCGATGAAAGGGAAACAATCATCTATCGTTTTGAGAAGGGACGCGTCTTTAGGTTAGGAGCAATTGGAAATTCCGGTGAGAAGGTGAAAATCAACGGATTTCTCGCTAATATCTCTGTTAAACCTACGCCAGAAACAAAGGATGAGTAGTTTGTAGTTGGTGGTGTGGAGCGAACCTCTATATACATCAATTTAAGGAAATGTATCAGTTTTATAATTTCTGATGGAGCAAAGTAGATCTATCACCCATTACGAACTATTAATTGAGATGATATAACAATAACGATACTTTTTGAGGTATCACATGAAAAACGACGATGTTGAATTAATCCATAATATTCTTGATGGTGATCAGAATGCCTTTGCGGAATTGGTGCGAAAATATCAGAAACCTATTCACGCGCTCGCGTGGCGGAAAGTTGGCGATTTCCATATTGCAGAAGAGATTACACAGGATACGTTTTTGAAAGTCTATCAGAAACTGGCAACTTTGGAAGATCCGCGCCGCTTCTCTGGATGGCTTTATAGAATTGCTGCACGTCAATGCAATGCGTGGCTCAGAAAAAAGCGGATGCAGATGCAATCACTTGATGATATTGATAATAACCTGTTAGAAAAAATAACCTATTCCAATTATATGGCTGAAGAGAAGCAGAAAACATCTGTAGCAGCACAACGTGATGTCGTGCATAAATTGCTTGCGCGGCTGCAGGAAAGTGAACGTACCGTCATGACACTCCATTACTTCGGGGAAATGACATGTGAAGAAATTAGCCGATTTTTGGGTGTATCAGCAAGCACTGTAAAAAGTCGTCTTCGTCGCGCACGATTGCGTCTAAAGAGAGCAGAACCGATAATCCGAGAAGCATTAGAGGGTTTCCATATTCAATCAAATCTTATTGAGAATATCATGCGAGAGATTCCTCATATCAAACCCGATTCACCCACTGATGGAAAACCTTTTATGCCATGGATGATCACTATTTCAACTGTTGTTCTCGTGATGATGTTAGGAATAGGCAATCAATTTCTTTCTCGCTTTCAACAACCTTACAACTTTAATGCAACATCAGAGATGTCTGTGGAGATAATTGACGTACCTATTGTTCTGGATATTACATCAAAATCGAATTCACGGACTCAAGAGGGCAGATCTCTGACACCCAGTCAAGGAAACGGGTTTGACCTTAACTCTGTACAATCGGAAAATGTCCCCAGATTCCTTTCCGCACAAGCGAAGAAAGTTGTTCTCAACGATATAGAGACTTCACAAGATATTTTGAGTGTTTTCCGTACTCCAACTGCCGGTTATCAAGATTATTCTGTGGTTGAGATTGATACAACAGCATTTAGTGAAGGGGGTTTGCTCACGGTTGATATCCGGGTGGGAAGTGCTGAGGCATCTGGTGCATTCATTCTGTTTGCAGGCGATAGCAAACTTCACATTGAAGATGTTCCTAAGACAATACTTGCCGCAGCATCGGGAATTCCACGTGGTAAAATAGGGAGAATCACACATCGTTTTGAGCAAGGCGCAACCTTCTTGTTAGGAGCAACTGGTAAGTCGTTTAGTGGAAAAGGAAAAGCCAATTCTTTTCTCGCGAGTATATCTATAGATCCTGAATAAAAAACGAAAATTAATCTACAATCACGAAATAAGGACTAAAAATGAAGATCACGAAATTTGTCTCTTATGTATTCCTCATCTCTGTTGCTGTATTTTCGGCGAACGGTTCTACCAAAGATTTACCTAACGGTGCTATAGAAAAAATCAATATCGGTGATGGACCTGTTAATGCTATCGCATATTCTCGACCCACAAATCAACTTGCTGTGGCAGCTGGGAAAAATATACATATCTATGATGCAAACACCTATAAAAAGCTAAGACAGTTAACCGGACATACCGATTCGGTATTAGCACTCGCCTATTCTCCAAATGGCAAACTTCTCGTAAGTGGTAGTTCAGACAAGACAACGCGTTCATGGGATACGGACTCAGGGAAACACCTACGTACCCACAAAAAATATGCAGGACCTATCAATGCTATTGCGTTTTCAGCGAATGGAAATCAGTTTATGTGTGGAGGTAACGAACATGCAGACATTTGGTATTGGTATCCTACTAACTTCAATCAATCAAGCAAATCCCGTAGCTACATGCCTGCAAAGTCATCCACAGCAAACGCATTCTCCTATACAGGTAAATATGAAGCACGAGCGTTTGATAGTGAAAAAGTTTTGCACGACATGTTACTTACTCCCTTAACCCAAAACGGTAGAACACTTGAAAATAGCATTGTTATCGTAGTAAGTTCAGATTATGGTGGTTTCTTGACTGCACATACAGATTCGGTTTATGTCCTAACCTTGCATGAAAAAAATAAAATCTTTGCAACTGGTAGCGAAGACGAGACAATACAATTATGGGATATAGAAGAAATTGATATAGATGAAACCAAAAGACCTGTTCACATCACTAATCCTAAACATGTTCTCTCAGGACATACTGGTGGCATATCAGCTCTGGACTTCTCCGTGAATGGTAAACACCTTGCAAGTGGAAGTTCCGACAATACGGTTTGTTTATGGGATGTTAGAACTGGAAAACATCTGCATACCTTTAAAGGACATACGGGTAAAATTGGTGCGGTGACATTCCTTGGAGATAAAGCACTTGCTGGTGCTGTTTTTGCTAAAGACAAAGGTCTTGTCAGTGGTTGTTCAGATGGCACAGTAATCTTATGGGATATTGAAAAAATCATCTCAACGAACTAATTTCCACGAATTGCACTTTTTTGTAAGAAATGCACCCGTATTATCGTTTCACGCGTCACTATATGTGAAAACGAATCGTAACGATTATTCCTTTGTGGAGTCTACCGATGAAAAACGAAGACGCTGATATGATTCAACGCACACTTGCTGGAGATAACAACGCCTTCTCTGAGTTAGTGAAGAAATATCAGAAACAGGTTCACGCACTTGTATGGCGAAAAACAGGAGATTTCCATCTCGCTGAAGATATTACACAAGATACCTTCCTCAAAGCGTTTCAGAGGCTTCACACCCTCAAAGAACCGCACAGTTTTGCAGGATGGCTTTATGTTATTGCAACCCGTCGCTATCTCTCGTGGCATCGCAAAAAACGTCGGCATACACAAGCATTGGAAAAGATAGATACGCCTATAACAAACAAAGATGCGTATTCACGACATGTTGCGGAGGAACAAGCGCAAACTACCGACAAGGCACAGCAAGAGGTTGTAAAAAAATTACTCGCAGAATTGAAGGAAAGTGATCGAACCGTCATCACACTTCACTACTTTGCTGAGATGACGTGTGAACAGATGAGTGAATTTTTGGGTGTATCCGCAAACACGATAAAGAGCAGACTCCGACGTGCACGGAACAGATTGAAACAGGAGGAACCGATGATCCGAGAAGCAATTACAAACTTTAAAATATCACCAATCTTAACCGATAACATCATGCAAGAAATCGCAAAAATAAAACCTGCTGCACCTTCTGTCAACAAACCTTTGCTTCCGTGGGTAATAAGTGCATCAAGTGCTGTTTTGGTTATGTTAATGCTTGGTTTCGGAAGTGAACACATACCGCATTTCCAACAACCTTATAGTTTAGAGGCACAGTCTGAAACAACGGTCGAACTCGTTGACCTGCCTATCGTTCAAAATGTGGTTGCAAAGCCAGATATACGAAATCAACTGGTGGGACATTCCGACAGAGACGGCAAGAATGATGGAAGTGGAAACGAAGCGGATCAGGTTTTAGGAAATGTCGGAGACTACACTCAATGGAATTTACCAAAAGGTGCGAAACATAGACTCAGTAAAGGCAGCATAAACGGAATCAGTTTTTCACCAGATGGCACTCAAATTGCTGTTGGAAGTGCTACCGGTGTTTGGATCTATGATGTTCGCACAGGTGCTGAAATCTCACTGCTTACTGACCATACAACACCATCAGGGAAGGTAGCATTCTCTCCGGATAGTAAAACATTAGCAAGCGGAATGCATGATAAAATCTTGCTGTGGAATACAACAACTGGAAAACTTCTAAGGACATTTAAAAATAAGGTAGGATACATAAAAGATCTAAAAATAATTGACGATGGCAAAACTCTTCTCTGTAAGAATAGCAACGGTTCAGTTCGTTTATGGGACATCTCTACTGGCGTAATTAAGGACTTCCTCCCTCCACCACCGCATGGAGCAAGTCCATTACCGAGATACATAAAGGGGTATTTTTACAAAAAGGAATATGAAATTAAATCAGCAGATTTATACCTTAACAACGTTGACAATAAAGGCATTTTTGCGGTCGGGGAAGTAGATGGTAAAATTCAATTGGAGGATGCAATAACCGGAAAGCATTTAAAAACACTTCAAGACCATAATAAACCTATCTATCAGTTGTTATTTTCGCCAGACGGTACTCTTCTTGTTGCAACTGATAAATATAGGACTCCACTCCGTATTTGGGATGTAACCACTGGGAAACTCCTAAAAACCTTGTCTCAAACTTGGGGAAGGGGAATCCTTACATTTTCTAAAGATGGTAAATTATTGGCTGGTCAGACATCTTCAAGAGAAATTAATTTATGGGATGTTGAGACTAAGACACTTCTCACAACACTTAGTGGAAAGATAGATACAGATGACAAAATTAAGGAATTGACTTTTTCACCAGATTCTAAGACGGTTGCGGGGGTAAGTCAGAATGGTGAAATCCATGTATGGGATGTTAATACCGGTGAAGAGTTATTCTTATATAATAAAGGACATACACCTCAACTTGATGAATTAATGTTATCACCAAATAACAGCCATTTAGCTGCCGGATATGGAGATACAATTACATTGTGGGATACATTAAACTTCACTCAACTTCCTAACCGTATAGATATAGGTCGATACTCCACTTTCACATTTTCCCCTGATGGTAGTACAGTAACCAGTGCAAGTGGGTTCATGTATAGGAAACAAATCCGTGATGAATTTGTCAAGGAAAGTGTCGTTGCGACATTAAGTTTTTGGGACACACTTACAGGAAACAAAATAAATGAATATCCAGTAGAATCACACAAAGGAGAAATACCAGAGGATTCAGGACAAAGGAACTTTTCGAGTAGTGGAAACCTTTCCATAGGTATGTCGCCTAATCCAACTATATTTTCTCAAGATGGTTTTATGCTTACCACTGTTCTAAATACATTACGTGAAAATGTTACGGATGATTACCGTTACACCCTGTTCTTATGGGAAGTATGGGAAGATGAGCGTCGTCGGGTCCATACCACCCTCAAAGGACACACAGATAAAATTAACGTATTGGCATTAACTCCTAACGGCGATACTCTTGCAAGCGGAAGTGATGATGGAACAATTCGACTTTGGGATACAAGCACTGGAACACAGATATCAAGTATCCCTTCAAGTAAAACCGATACATTAGCGTTTTCTATGGATGGCAAAATACTGGCAAGCATCAACAATTCTGTTAGCATCCAACTGTGGGATGTTGGGACCGGCAAACAACTTACATCTCTCAATGGACAAAACGAAGTCGTTACCGATTTGAAATTCTCTCCTGATAACAATATTCTTGCAAGTGGGAACCTTGACGGAACAATTCAACTGTGGGATATATCTAATGGCAAACAATTGGGATTACTTAAAGGACATACCTCCCGACTTATCAATTTAGTGTTTTCTTCTGATGGCAAAACCCTCGTGAGCGGAGGTAGAGATGGAGACATATTCTTATGGAACGTCCCAAACTAACATAACTACCTTACATTAATCTTGACTTCACACATCCAACTAATACCTATTTTTGCACCTACCAAGTAATCAACACACATTGACAATCCGTTCCAATCAGGTAAAATTGAATTCCATTGGAACGGATGTCCTCAGTTAATTTATTTTATCTCCATCATGCACCCGTTTTATACCTAACCCGCGTCTTTTAAAGTACAGACACAATGATATGGATTCTATTCTTTATTCAACTCACATTGAAAGGTGATGTATGAAAAACAACGACGGTGAACTAATCCACCGCATCCTTGATGGTGATGATACTGCATTTTCTCAACTTGTTGAAAGATATCAAAAGCAGGTACACGCACTTGCATGGCGTAAAATCGGTGATTTCCATATTGCTGAGGAAATTACCCAAGATACCTTCTTGAAAGCATATCAGAAACTCGCTACGCTCAGAAAACCCACGCATTTTGCAGGATGGATATATGTGATTGCAACACGTTGTTGTCAAGCGTGGCTCCGCAAAAAGCGAATACATACTGAATCATTAGAAGAAATAGACAACGAAGAACTGGAACCAGAAGCATATTCTCGATATATCGCTGAGGAAGGGGAGAAGATAACCGTTGATGCACAACGGCAAATCGTGAAAAAACTGCTTGCTACATTACCAGAGAGCGAGCGCACCGTCATAACGCTTCACTACTTTGGAGAGATGACATGCGAAAAAATAAGCGAGTTTTTAGGTGTATCTGCCAACACGATAAAAAGCCGACTTCGCCGCGCACGGAACAGATTGAAACAGGAGGAACCGATGATCCGAGAAGCAATTACAAACTTCAAGGTATCACCAATCCTAACCGAAAATATCATGCAAGAAATTGTAAAACTAAAACCTACTGTACCTCTTGCCAGTAAGCCTTTTGTGCCGTGGATAATTGGTGTATCAAGTGCTATATTGATTGTTTTGATGCTTCTTGGTATTGGCAGCCAATATCTTGGACATTTCCAGTTACCCTACAGTCTGGATGTACAGTCTGAAACAACAGTCGAAATTGTTGACGCACAAATTGTGCAGAACCTTGAGGTGAAACAAGATGTGCGGAATCAACTTGAGGAAGGTTTTGATTTAGATGGTAGAAATGATGGTGATGGTGCCAGTGATAACGCGAATCAAGTTGAAACTGACCAAGATGACTATACTCGATGGAATTTGCCAGATGGCGCGAAACATAGACTCGGTAAAGGCAGCATAAACGGCATAAGTTTTTCACCAGATGGCACTCAAATTGCTGTTGGAAGTGCTACCGGTGTTTGGATCTATGATGTTCGCACAGGTGCTGAACTCTCACTGCTTACTGATCATAAGTCACGTTTTGGCGAAGTTGCATTCTCACCCGATGGTAAAACATTGGCAAGTGGAATGTATGATAAAATCTTGCTGTGGAATATAACTACAAGAAAACATCTGAAGACCTTCAACAGAGAAAAATCATTGTTCAATACACTAACATTTATTGGTGATGGTAAAACACTTCTCTGTGAAAGTTATGACGGTTCAGTTAATTTATGGGATGTAAAGACCGGTGGAAAAACAGACTTCTACCCGAAATCCTCACGCGGGCTTAGTGCACACTTGAGTTCTATTTTTGGACGTGGTGTGTCAGCTGCGGATCTATTCATTGATAATATCAACAACAACAAAATTTTCGCAGTCGGGTTCGAGGATGGTAAAATTCGGTTGGAGGATGCTGGTAGCGGGAAACGTTTAAAAACACTTGAAGGTCATACAGATCGTGTCAGTCAGTTGGTATTTTCATCCGATGGAACACTTCTTGTTTCTACTTCTTATTTTAATGATCCACTCCTTTTATGGGATGTAACCACTGGTAAATTGATAACAACCTTGACTCAAAATCCAAAGTTTTGGGGATTCGTTAGTTTTTCAAAAAATGGTGAGACCTTGGCATGCCAAACACTGGACAATGATATTGAACTATGGGATGTAGCGACTAAAACGCTTCGCACAACGATTGGTGAGAAGTTAGAATCTCCAATTTCCTTTAGTTCAACTATTCACGCATTAGCATTTTCACCAGATTCTAAAAGAATTGCTGGGGCCAATCGTAAGGGGGAAATCCGTATTTGGGATGTTAACACTGGTGACGAATTATTTTCATTAAAAAAAGGACATGTATACGGACTTGGTGATTTGGTTTTTTCACCAAGTAGTGACCTTTTAGCAGCTGGACAGGGAAACACGATTCAGTTGTGGAACGCTCAAAACTTCACTCAACTCTCTAAGCGTATAAACACAGATGGATATTCCGCTTTTGTAATCCCACCTGATGGAAACACAATTATCAGTGTAAAAGGTTTTAGTTTTACAAAAAAATGGCGTGAGGCACGTATCAAGGAAAGTGTAAATACTACGTTGAATGTTTGGGATATACATTCAGGTGAAAAACTGTCGGAGTTTCCCGTTGAATCACACATAGAGGACAAACCCTATCCTGTAGAGAAGCATGGATCAGGAATGCCAGGTGGAAGTATGGACGATAATGTAATTTTATCTCAAGATGGTAATATTCTTGCCGCAGCTTTAAATTCAAAAAATGCCACCAAGGAAAACCGATTTTCAATACTGGTATGGGAAGTATGGGAGGATCCGCGCCGTCAGAAGCACACCACTCTCAAAGGACATACAAATACAATTAACGTATTGACAACCACTCCTAATGGGCACTGGATAGCAAGCGGAAGTGACGATGGCACAATTCGGCTGTGGGATGCAAGTACTGGAACTCAGATGTTAAGTCTCCCCGCAAAAAATACCAGTGCCTTAGCGTTTTCTATGGATAACAAAATCCTTGCCAGTGCAAACAGTTCACAGCAAATTCAACTGTGGGATATTTCTACCGGTAAACAACTTACATCTTTTAAAAGCCAGAACGATTACATAACCGTTTTGACATTTTCTCATGATAGCAAAATACTTGCGAGTGGTGGTCATGACGGATCAATTCATCTCTGGGATATTTCTACCGGGAGACAATTGGAATCTCTTCAAGGACATTCCTATCGGATCTCTAAATTGGTGTTTTCATCCGATAACAAAACCCTAGCCAGCGGAGGTATTGATGGGGATATATTCTTATGGAACGTCCCAAACTAACATGATGATCCTATATTAATCTTGACTTCACACATCCAACCAATTCCTGTTTTTGCACCTACCAAATAACCATGCATCCCAACCTCCATACTTGACATACCTTCCTGATTTGATACAATTACTTTCTACCACATAATTAATACACTAAAACTTGCAGAATTATGCAACCGTTTTCCTCCTAAGTCGCGTCACAAGGGTTCATAATGAATAATTGAACCTATCCTTTCTGGAGATACCAGATGAAAAACGACGATGTTGAATTGATTCAACAGGTTCTTGCTGGCGATGAAAACGCTTTCGCTGAACTTGTGAAAAAGTATCAAAAACCGGTTCATGCACTCGCGTGGCGGAAAATTGAGGATTTCCACGTCGCAGAAGAGATTACGCAGGATACCTTCTTGATAGTGTATCAGAGACTCCATACCCTAAAAGATCCGAATCAGTTTTTTGGATGGCTCTATGTGATTGTGACACGTCGATGCTACGCTTGGCTCCGAAAGAAACGGATACGAACACAACCGTTGGAGGACGTAGAAACAACAATGACTCAAAGAGATGCATACTCACGACATGTCGCAGACCAACGTGCTCAAAGTGCTGTTGAATCACAACGCGATGTAGTCAAACAACTACTCGCGAAATTGAAGGAGAGTGAACGCACGGTGATGACGTTGTATTATCTCGGAGAAATGACAGTCGAAGAGATAAGCAAGTTCTTAGGAGTATCATCGGGGACGATTAAGAGTCGGTTACAACGGGCACGGAATCGGTTACAGAAGGAGGAAACAATGATTAGGGAAGCACTTGAACATTTCCAAATTTCACCCAACCTTACTAACAACATCATGCAAGAGGTAAAAAATCTAAAACCTACACCTTCTGGAAGTAAACCTTTAGTGCCATGGACGATTGCTGCGTCAAGTGCTGTTTTACTTGTGTTACTGCTTGGATTAGGAAGCCAACATTTACTGCAATTTCAGCAATCATACAGTTTAGATGCACAAGTTGAAATGACAGTTGAACTTGTTGAGGCACCTATTGTGTCGAATCTTGACACGAAGCCAGATGTACGTCGTCAAATTGGAAATGCAAATGCACAAAATAATAGCAATAATAAGGGTCAAAAACCTAATGAAGTCCTATTTGCTGCCGCAGAGGCACAAGGAGAAGACGTGTCTGTTTCTAAGCAGGAGTGGATTCAATCTAAACCTATCACAGGTACTACGGTACAAGGTTTACTTGCAACCGCAAAGGAAGAACTATATGCTCTCGTTCATGATGGAAACCTATACAAATTACAAGACGATAAAGAAGGATGGCAACATGTTAATGATATTAGTTCAATAACAGATGTGCCGTTTGTTGCTATTCCTATGGCAGAATGGGACAATACACTCTATATGCTTCCGTCAAATAAACTCTATGCTTCAAAGGATAACGGTAAAACATGGAATTTCGTTCACCAATTTCCCGAAGAATATACCAGTCCAAAGGAATTGCTGCTAATGAAACATGCGTTTTACACTGTTTTTGAACGTGGCGGTGCTTTTCGTTCTAAGGATCGAGGAAAGACGTGGACAAATATAAACAATGAATTTACCAACAGACCAAATTCTATTTCTATTGTATCTGTCCAAGACACAGTGTTTGCTTTAGCAGATTCTATCTATCGTTGGGACTCGGGTAGTTGGCAACGGATAGCAGAATTCCCAGAACCCCAAGCAAGAAATTGTTATTCAATTACTGCAACCAATGACAAGTTGTATGCATTTGTAATAAATCATAGATATGATCCTGATAATTCATCGGAGAAACTACAACGAGGATGGTGGATATTTCGTTCAACTGACTTGGGAAATTCATGGAAAAATATAACACCTACGCATGTTTGGAAATTAAGAGCAGGATGGCTCGTTAATATCAGACTTGTCGCTGCTGGTGATACGCTCATGGCAATTGAACAGGGTATGGTAAGCTCTACCGATGGTGGTGATACATGGATGCCACTACAGGGTTTTTCACCACCGATGTTATCGAATTCTCCTGCTGCGGCAGTAAGTGATAATATATTTTATTTTGGCAGCTCAGAGTACGGACTCCAACGTACAACTGATGGCGGTAAATCCTGGGAAGGGTTAAATGTTATTCCAGAAAATAGCCGAATTGGTAATATAGTTGTGTATAAAGAAGATGGTGAAGAGCAGAATACACATCCGATAATTTATGGTAATGTTGGAGAAATGGTAAACACCACCGACCAAGGTAAGTCTTGGAACGTTATTCCAATAGATATGCCAATGACATCATATAATAAAGAACAACCAGCAGAAATTTCCCAGATAGTCATCTCTGATGGTGTCATCTATGCAAAGGGCAGTTCACTTAGCAATTCATATAGTTATGTTCCTGGTAGTGATGAAACACGCATATTTCGCGTATCAACAGATGCCAATAAGTTGGTACCGATTCAAGACATGCCTGTCTTTGACTCAACGAATTTATATGATCTGTTGAATCTCGGACAGGCTTCAAGAGGATCAGATAGGTTCTATGCTGAAATGTTACGGAAAAGTTCTATTGGGGCAACACAGTTCTTTAAACAGTTGGCAAAAATGGATATACCACATTCAGAGACATATTATCGGTACGGTGCACAAGGTGCATTTGCAGTTAGCGACAACACTTTTTATATGGAATACAACTTTAAACTCTTCCGCTGGGAACATGGTGATACAGAATGGCACGATACTGGACAGGAAGAAACAATTGAATTGATTGATGACATAGCGAAGAAAGATCTCAAACTTGCGGCATCAGGGAATACCGTCTACGTCGGCAAACGGGATGGACATCTTGTCGTATCATTTGATAAAGGTAATAATTGGTTTGATATTACGCCAGGTCTACCGTTTCATGTTAACTCTTTTAATGATATTGTGGTTGCTGGATCCACCGTATATGTAGCGACTGACGCCGGCATCATCACATCTGATGATGGGAGAAATTGGCGTACAGTCACTAATGCAGAGGGAACAAATCTCATTATGGAACACTTATCTATTGACGGAACAACTCTCTATGGTATCAACAGTAACACAGGCATCTATCGCTTGGAAAAAGGTGTTTGGGAACAAGTTCTTTCAGATGCTCCCGACAACGTAAATTCTCTCGCTGTTGATGGAAACAACATATACGTGGGAACACAGGACCGTGCGATGCTTCATTTCAATCTTGCAGAATAATGTGTCTTATTTGGAAGGTATTAAATGTCGTCCATTCTATCCCGATCCACCTCTTCTAATACACACCTAAAGTATATAATTTTCAACTTGATAAAGAACACGTACTTTGATAAAATTATAAAAAATAAATACTCACTAAATCAAAAACGGTTGAGGATACTTTATCCTTACTCACACGGACAAGAAGTGTTCTAATACACAACGGAGAAAAGCATGGATCTCGTAAACGAATTTGCGTTCAAACAAAAAAAATATATGCCCGTCTTTCCAAAAGCGAGTGGAAAACCGACCGTTTACATTGAAGGCTACCCGTTTGAGGACGACGAACCTATGGCAGCAACAGGATTTCACGGAATACAGATTACCACGTTTTTTGATCAAATTTCGCGATATTTTGATATTAATGAACATATTCACATCGGTATTGATAGTTTTATCTACTACCGTGAAGGGGACATCACCAAATTCGTTGCCCCTGATGTTTACGTCGTTTTCGGTGTTGATAAACATCCACAACGACGCAGTTTCTATACATGGGCAGAGGGTGCTGCACCTGTTGCGGTATTTGAGTTCCTTTCAGATTCAACAGCACATCAAGATCGTAATAAAAAAGTACAGTTGTATCTGAAGGATATGGGTGTACAAGAATACTATATCCATCAACCTGAGATGGAGAAACCATCGGAGTTTCGCGGGTGGCAGCGGAGTCCATCAGGGGACATTATAGAAATAGAACCGGATTCAGAAGGTGGTTTGTTCAGCGAAGCGTTAAATCTCTGGTTGCGATGGGAAGACGATCAGATTACACATGTAAGACTACTACGTCCGTATTTGCCAGATGGCACACTGATAACCACATCTATGGAAGAAAAATACCTGCGAATACAGGAACAAGACCTCCGAGAACAAGAACAAGAAAGAAGAATACAAGAACAGAAAAGAAGAATACAAGAACAGCACCTCCGAGAGGAGGCGGAAGCGTTGGCAGCAACTGAAACTGACCGCCGTAAGGAAGCCGAAACACTCGCAAAAGAAGAAGCTGAACGGCGACAGAAACTTGAAGCAGAATTAGAACAACTCCGTGCACAGGTCGCCAACCGACAAGACGAAAGCACGTAACATATCCAAGATTAAATCAACCTAAACATAGTAAGGACACTCTTGTGTCGTTATAACCTAACCCTTCATACATGTGCTTTATTGCACATAACATGTAGGGTTTAATTTTATTTATCTAACAAACTCTACCTCATTACCTGAAGCATTCTCTCTTTTTAGTAGAATTATGCACCAGTTTTACCCCTAAGTCGCGTCACTATAGGACATCGGAGGTAATGTATGAAAAACCGTGATCTTGAGTTGATCCAACGCGTTCTTGATGGTGATGAAATGGCTTTCACAGACCTTGTGAAAGAATATCAAAAACCGGTTCACACGCTTGTGTGGCGTAAAATCGGGGATTTCCACATTGCCGAGGAACTTACACAAGACGTTTTCCTCAAGGCATATAAGAATCTGGACTCATTGAAAAACCCGCAGAGTTTCGCCAGTTGGCTATATGTAATTGCCACTCGTCGCTGCCTTGCATGGCAACGTAAAAAGCGTTTGCCGACACAATCTTTGGAAGATACAAACATCTCACAACTTGGAAAAGCGACCTATTCTCAATATATAGTTGAAGAAAACGAGCGGACAGCAGCAGAAGCACAACGCGAAACTGTCAAGAAGTTGCTTGCCAAACTACCAGAAAGTGAACGCACGGTAATCACATTACATTACTTCAGCGAGATGTCAAGTTCAGAGATTGGTGCGTTTTTAGGAGTCTCGGCAAATACGATTAGGAGCCGTCTCCGTCGCGCACAGCAACGTCTACAAAAGGAGGAAACAACGATTAGAGAAGCACTGGAACATTTTCAAATATCACCGAACCTTACCGATAACATTATGCAAGAGGTAAATAATCAAAAACCTACACCTTCTGGAAGTAAACCACTATTGCCATGGACGATTGCTGCTTCAGGTGCTATTTTGATTGTGTTACTGCTCGGATTAGGAAGCCAACAATTAGTAAATTATCAACAAACTTATTCTTTAGATGCACAAGCAGAGATGAAGATAGAACTCGTTGATACACCTATAGTGCTAAATCTGGACACAACACAGGATGTAAAAAATCAACTTGGAAGTTCAAATCCACTTAGTATTAACGATAATAATGGTCAGAAACCTGACGAGGTGTTATTAGCTGCAGCAGATACAGAAGGAAAAGATACTTCTGCACAAAAACAGCAGTGGATTCAGAGAAACGGACCCGAAACGGGCATTTCAATGAGTAATCTTTTTCATACATCCGAAGGGGAAGTATATTTTATTCATCCAAGTAACACAATCTTAAAACTGCCAATTGATAGATCTGAATTACAAACCGTCAAAGACGTTAGTGATCTTGTAACAGAATGGGATGATGAAATCCTTCTGGCGGAATTAAACGATAGGTTGTATAGCGTCATATCTAATGAACTCTACAGTTCTACAGATGGAGGTAAAACATGGCTTTCAGCAGGCAAGTGTCCGGAAGGGAAGGCAACTAAACTGGTAACAATGGGTGAAACTTTTTATCTGGCACACGAAGAACAGATTTTTCGTTCTACAGACATTGGGAAGACGTGGACTGCAGTAGATGCCGGATTGACAGGTAGAATAAACGATATAAAGGCAAATCAAAACATATTATTTGCTGCTACAGACACAGGTTTTTACCGCCTTAATAGTAATAATTGGCAACGTTTGGAATTCCCTGTGGAAGGAGCGGAGGTTTTCGAATCTTTTGCAGTAACCGAAAAAGACCTATATGCCCATGCAGAAACGCATTGGAAAATAGGTGATCCCAAGAAACAAAATTGGTGGCTATTCCGTTCAACTGACAATGGTGATTCATGGACAGATATTACTCCTTCTAATGCATGGCAGACAATTGATAATCGACCCTTACTCACAATCTTGGCAACTGGTAAAACACTTTTACTGATTGGCAAACATGATGGCTTTGTTGCAAGGTCAATTGACAACGGGAATACATGGAAACTTGAGGAAACCACCGGTATTCCCGCTTCATCCTATGCTGTCTCCGATGGGGTAGCAATTAATGAAAGCACATATTTCACCATCGGAAATTCAGGGATTTTGCATTCGGATGATGGAGGAATATCGTGGAAACGTATCGGAGTTAGCGAGAAAAGCAGAATAGATAACATAATCCGAATTAAGACTAATAACCTGGAAGCCTCGTCTGATTCCTTCTACGCTATGATTATAAACGAAGTCTTCAAATCCAATGACAAAGGTAAGTCATGGCGTGTCGTGAATCCAAAAATACGAATTACAGAATCTACTTCCTATCCTATTGCACCTCCGAAATTTACTCGGATCAGGGCATCTGGTGGTACCCTCTATGCGAAACATGGTGGAACATCTCTTGGCAGCGGAAAAACAGGTATATATCGCATATCCGCAGATGGAGACACCTTTGTTCCGATCCAAGGTATGCCAACCTTGGACTCAGGAAATATGCAAAATATGTGGTCACAAAGAATGCAAGGTGCTTTGGATTTGTCAGATGAAGCCTTATTTAAGCAATTAAAGGAAAATGGCATGGGTTCTACTCAGTTTTTCAAACAATTAGCACGAGGGGAATCTCATAAACAGAATCAACAAATAAAGAAACAACTCGCAAGTGAACAACTTGAACTATTAATGTTCGGTTTACGCGGTGGATTTGCTGTCAGTAACGGCACATTCTATATAGAATACAATTTTAAACTTTTCCGATGGCAACCGGGAGATACAGAATGGCATGACACGGGTGTGGAAGAAACAGCACCTGAACTCGTCTATAGGAAGGCTGCAGAGGTATTTGAACAGGAAGGTCTATCACAGGATAAAATTATGGAAATTATTACGTCTTGGTTTACCGGATTCAAACTCGCTGTTTCAGGAGATACTGTTTACGTCGGCAAACGGGATGGTCATCTTGTCGCTTCGTTTGATCAAGGAAACGATTGGATTGATCTTACACCATTTCTACCTTTTCCGGTAAAAGCTTTCAAAGATATCGTGTTTGTCGCGGACAAAGTGTGTGTAGCAACAGACGTAGGCGTTTTTACTTCTGACCGTGGAAATAATTGGGGTGCTATCACCGACTCAGAGGGAACGAATCTCAACATGGATATGCTGGCTGTGGATGGAACGACGCTTTATGGTGTTACCAAAAGAACCGCTGACTACTACGGTGTTACCAATTTCTATCGCTTGGAAAAAGGCGTTTGGAAACAGATCGCATCAGAAGTGCCAGATCGTGTAAATTCACTTGTTGTAGATAATGGCACGTTATACGTAGGAACACAAGACCGTGGTTTGCTTTATTTTAAGTTTGAAGATTAATTTAGTAAATCCTATAATTAATTTAGCATTTTTGAAAATGCGTCTCCTATTGATAGGGTAGACGCATTTAGATTTATAGTAAAAACCATAATTATTTACACCCAACGGTAGGTTCTGTTTCCTAACCGAATCGATATTTATTCAGCGTCATAGATGCAGTTAGAAAACCGCATCTACTGAGGAATGTGCACTTATTTATAGGTCTCACTATAATAGCTAGATAGCATATCTTGGCAGCGTAGTGTTACATACTAACTGACTTACCTCTATCCTCCTTTCCTTCTATTTTTATCAAAATTATGAGACTTTTTCCCTTCAACTCGCGTCACTATATGTTGATGTCAAATGAGGTAATAACCTTTACCCGAGGTGTCCGATGAAAAACGTTGATGTCAAACTCATTCAACGCACCCTTGATGGTGATGATACGGCGTTCTCTGAACTTGTGAGTAAATATCAAAAGTCTGTGCATGCACTTGCTTGGCGGAAGATTCAAGATTTCCACATCGCTGAGGAAATAGCACAGGATACATTTCTGAAGGCATATCAGAGATTGTCAACGTTGAAGGAACCCAGGTCTTTTGAGAGTTGGCTCTATGTCATAGCGGCAAATCGATGCAAGGCGTGGCAACGTAAGAAACGATTGCAGACACAATCGTTGGATAACATCAATAATGCAGATCTGGAAAAAGCAACCTATTCCAGTTATATCAGTGCAGAAAACGAGAGAACAACAGCAGAAGCACAGCGCGAGGTCGTCAAGAAGTTACTTGCGAAGTTACAGGAGAGTGACCGCACTATCATCACGTTATACTACCTCGGGGGAATGACGTATGAAGAAATAAGCAGGTTTTTAGGTGTATCGGTAAGTGCGATTAAGAATCGACTCTACCGTGCGCGGCAGCTATTAAAGAAGGAGGAAACGATGATTAGAGAAGCATTAGAGAATTACCAAATCACGCCAAATCTCACTGAGAACATTATGCGCCAAATCTCACGACATAATCCGACCACATCTACTACAGGCAAACCTTTGGTGCCGTGGGCAGTTGCTGTTTCAAGTGCCGTTTTGCTTATACTGTTACTTGGATTAGGCAATCAACATTTACTGCGTTTTCAACAACCTTATTCTTTAGATGCACAAGCAGAGACGACGGTTGAACTTGTTGAATCATCTGTTATACTGAACATTGATACAAAACCAGATATTCAAAATCAAATAGGGACCCCAAACATAGTTGGTAAGAATGATAACAACGGTCAAAAAACCAATGAAGTCCTATTTGCTGCCGCAGATGCAGAAGGCGAGGATGTTTCTGTTCCTAAGCAACAATGGATAAAGTCCGGACCAGTAAAAGGGAGTGATGTGGGAGGTTTAACCGCAACATCTGACGGAGAACTATTCACCTATTTTTATGGAGAAGTCTACAAATTTGCCACCGATAGGCAAGAATGGCAACAAATCTCCAATGTAAAAACGCTGGATACTGATTATAGTAGGTTCGCGCCTATGAAAAAATGGAACAATACCCTCTATATGCTACTGTCCAAACAAAGGCTATTCGCTTCAGAAGATGATGGTAAGACGTGGAAGTTTCTTTATGCCTTTCCAGTAGATCACAATAGGATACTCTTAAATTTTGCGACAACAAAGCATGCTATTTATCTCATTTTTTCTGATAACACTGTTTTTCGTTCTGATGATAACGGAAAGACATGGAATGATGCAATCAACGAATTTCCCGGACCACTTACCACTGTAATAGAGACCCAAGACACAATGTTTGCTGGCACAAAGTCTGGACTCTATCGCTGGAACACTGATAGTTGGGAACACTTAAAATTCCCGGTCACCAGAGCAATTGAAGGACATACAGATATTGGAGTAACTTCAATCACAGCACTCAAAAATCGGCTATATGTAGTAGGAATAAGTAATCCATTGTGGGGAAAAGAACGGAATTGGTGGGTATTCCGATCAACTGACATTGGAAAATCGTGGGAGGATATAACGCCTACAAATGCATGGGCTTTAGTGGGGTACCCTCCCGATCTCAAACTTATCGCTGCTGGTGAAACACTTTTGTTGATGGAACGAGGCATGGTTCGTTCTGAAGATGGTGGAAATACATGGTTACCCTTACAATCACCGGACACTACACCTATAATGGATGAATTTAGTCCTGCTGCGGTGATAGACGAGAGCATTATTTACGTTGGTAGTCCGGACGACGGTCTATCTCGTTCTACAGATACAGGTAAATCTTGGGAGACGATAAATTTTACACCAGAGAATTCGCTTCCAATAGATAGCCTTATCGTCAATAGGAAAGACAATAAGGGACAAAACATCCCATCTACTCTCTACGGACTAATAGCAGGAGAAATAGCAAAAACCACAGACAAAGGCAAATCCTGGAAGACTGTTCAGATAGGAGTCCCTATTACATCTATAGGTAGAGCACCACCATCCTTTAGACAAATTAATAAATGCGATAATATACTCTATGCAAAAGGAAGAGGTGTTATAGATAAATCACTGCAAATAAGTATATATCACATCTCTGAAGATGGTAATATAATGCCTATAGAGGACATACCATCCTTTAATTCAAGGCAATTGAACGCCCTATGGTTTAAAGGTAAAAAAGGGGATTTGGATTTATCAGAAAAATCGTTCGCTGAACAGTTGAAAAATAATTTTCAAGGGGCAGACCAGTTCTTCAACCAGATAGCGAAAGGCGATATTCTGAGTGAAGAAAAACTTTATCAAAATGATCTTTTTCAGACACAGTACCGACTTATAGAATCGGGTTTATCTGGTGCGTTTGCAGTCAGTGGTAACACGTTTTACTTAGAATATAATTTTAAGCTCTTCCGATGCAAGCGGGGAGATACAGAGTGGTATGACACAGGTGTGGAAGAGACGGGTCACCTTATATATATGGACGCTGCAAAGGCTTATGAACGTGAAGGTCTGTCACAGGAAAAAATTGACGATATTCTCAGAACTTGGACGGGTGGATTCAAACTTGCCGTTTTAGATGATACCGTTTACGTCGGAAAATGGGATGGCAATCTTGCCGTATCGTTTGACACAGGAAATAATTGGCTCAATCTCACACCTGCTCTGCCATTTCCTGTTAGAGCATTTAAAGAGATTGTATTTGTCGGACCTAATGCCTATGTGGCAACAGACGCTGGTGTGGCTACGTCAGAGAATGGAAAAAACTGGCGATCTATAACCAATGCAGCCGGTACAAATCTCATTATAGAAAAACTGGCAGTTGACCAAGATACCCTCTACGGTTCTACCAAAGACACAGGTATTTATCGCTTAGAAGACGGAACATGGGAACAAGTTATCTCTGATATACCTGAACGTGTGACTTCCCTCGCTGTTGAGGGAAATACAGTTTACGTGAGCATGTGGGATCAGGACATGCTTTATTACAATCTTGACGAATAATCACATATAGATTAAAATAGTGTTATCCAATCATTATCTTAACGTGAGTTCGATTAATGAATAGTGTTGTGTGCCAGAAATCAATCCTTTTTATATGATGATATTTACTTTACTTTCATTCTAAAGATTCAGAGTTTTCAGAGTCAAGCAGAAAATTGAACAATTTATTTATGTGTTGTGAACATATATACTGTATGGTTTTACAGGGCTATTATGACCTATTTAGTCAAGAATGACTCTGAAAATTCTGATTATTTTACCAAAACAATAACAACGGAATTTAGGATGTAGATTCAACCAATTCCAACAGTTACATATTACGATTTCCTGTTATATATTTAAACTCGTTATTAATACCGAACTCACATTATCTTAATATCTTTATAACCTGATCTCCACACAATATCAAGCAGTATTGCAAAATTCAAG
>JAJEAG010000041.1 GCA_022824265.1 Candidatus Poribacteria bacterium
ACGGAAAACATTCCATCAGATACAACTTGAACTTTCAGGAAAAAGGCAGATACTGTCTGATCTCAGTGAGCATTTTCATGAACAGATACCAACTAAACATTGATAAACATTGATTTCTGATGTGGTCTGATAAATATCAGTTTAACATCAAAAATAAATCAATTCTATAATCAGATGAATTCACTAACATTTTCTATCCAATTGTATAAAGTAACCAACGGAGGATATGGTTATGAGGCTTTGCACTTCATTGATATTATGTTTTTTTATGATTGCTTTGTTTGGAACTGCACATGCAAATCCTGAGATATTTGATAAATTTCATAAATTTAACACACGCTCCGACAGCGAATTAGTTTACGACCTTTATCAAATGGGAGATGATGCACTTCCCTATCTAATCAAAAGGATTTCAGATAGAGATCAAAAGGTGCGTGAAAATGCATTTTATATGTTAGAGAATTATTTTCCCGATGCACGTGCATTGTCTGCACTTAGCGTTTTGTTCCTACATGAAGCAGATAATTGGACACGCAATAAAGTAACAAATATAATGGCTCACATTGATGGTGAATATACGAAAAGATTTATGGGTAAGCACCTACACGCAGATCCACAAACACAAAAAATAGTTATTGATGTACTAACCAAGTTGAAGGATGAACGTGTTATACCATTTCTTGTTCAGTTAATGGAAAACCCAAACACCTTACCTGAAAGAAAAAGATTTGCTATTTTTGGACTGGCAGATTTTAAGGATAAACGGGTAGTTCCCGTCATACTTGAAACCCTCAAGAATCCAATCCATATAGATGGTGATATATTACAGCAATTCATAGAAAAACTTACTCAAATTGACGATGTGCGTACAGTTCCAACATTAGTGTCAGTGTTTAATCGCAATACGACCATTGGAAGAAGATTATATAAAACACATTCTGATTTAGTCATAAATGCACTGTCTAATGCAGGATCAGCAAGTTTGCAGAAAGTGTTGGAAACCGCACAAATGCCTCTCCCAGAAAATGCCCATCAACCCCTATTAAAAGTGTTACGTAATGCAAAAGACCCTAAAGTTGTACCAATTTATGAAAAAGTGTGCTTGGAAACTGATGATGCTGATCTTAAATCTACTTTAGTAACAGGATTGCAAAATATGGGAACTGAAGGATTAAATTCCTTGTTGAGAATCGTAAATCTAAAACCGTGTAAGGAATCATTAAAGTCATTAGCAACATTCAACAATGTTGATGCTATAGATGCAGTCGCAACAATTGCATTAGACGATTCCTCTCCACTTCGGATTGATGCTATTGCTTCACTTTCTCAGTTTGGCAGCTATTGGAATGATGAAGTATCCAAGCACATACTAAAATTACTTAATGATCAAAATCCAGAGGTGCGACTAACAATAATTGACTTAACCCGCAAGATGAATCTCAAAAGAATGATACCAGACTTAGAACAACTGGCACAAAATAGCAAAGGAAATACGCAATATGCTGCATACACAGCATTAGATTATCTTTTAGATAAATCTCCGTTAGAACTTAAAATTGAAATGAACCAAAAGCAGTATAATTATGGTGAACCTATAGCGTTGACTTATACTATCAAAAATGTCACCGATCATCCAATTAGAATTGGATACCGCAAAACACTTTCGTCATCTTATCTGAAGTTAAAGATACAACAACCGGACAACACTTTAGCAAAATACCAAGGTAAATGGGATAGATATAGATCATCTGGTAGACAGGATGATATTGAACATTGGTTAGCCATGGATGAAAAAGAAGAATTGATACTACTCAGCGTTAAACCAGATAGCTACGATATACTTCAACCCAACGAAGTTATTTCTGGTATCATTTCTGTAACCGAAGGATTTCGTCTTTTACAATCTGGAACTTATGCAATTCATCTCAAAATATTCTTGTCTCCGTGGAAACCATCACCAGTACCGAAAGAACAAGTATTTGGTAAAAAACCACCGCTTGGTAAAAAGGTAAAGTTGAAGTTATTGGCGTGGGAGAAAACACTTATCTCACCAAAAGTGCAATTTGATATATCCGAACCAACTCAAGAACAACTAAATACTATGCTTGCAGTCGTAGATCCAGAAAAGATCAATATAACTGACAGAACACAGATTGCACATGTAGGTCTTCAACTGGCGGAATTACGAAAACCGGAAGCTATACCAAAGCTAAAATCACTAAATTCAATAAATTTTGACTCATTTAATCCATCAGATAAGATAGTTATGAATGCTGTACATCAAGCACTATTGAAATATGATAATCCGGAGTTGGTAAATCTATGGGTTGATATGTTGGATAAACATAAACCGCAGAGTGAAATAGTGTTGGAAGTGATTAAAAAGTTAGGTGAAACTGGAGATGAACAAGCAATTGATCCTATAAAGCAAATCTTCTTCCAAGTCCTAAACACTGAAGCATCAATAAAGATTGCAAATGCATTAAGTCAACTTGGAGATGAAAGTGGACATAATTGGCTCAAAACTGAAGCATACCGCAACCTACAACATTGGGATATAAAGATAAGATTAAAGGGTACTATAATGCTGTCATTACTTGACACATCTAATACAAAGCAATTACGACTACCGATCATTGTTAGAGATCAATTTGATATTGTTGAATTATATGACGACTATAGGATAAGAAACCAGTATTTTTACTCGCATCTCAAGCAACGTATTAGTCTTAAAAAGCCATGGTTTACCATTGAAAACTATGATTCTTCAATCAATTGGACAGATATACAAGAAAAAACAGAGACGGTAGAAGGGTTGAAGGGACTGTTAAAACACCAAAACCTGACAATTCAGCGCGCGGCAGCTTATGACCTTGCACATCTTCGGGATGCTACTGGTAAGCATTTGATTGAAGCGGATCTGCATGCAAATGATATGAGAATACGTATGCATGCAAGAAATGCACTTTCTAACTTACAAATGAAATAGCAGGTGTATATACAATTCATGCGTGTCTTATACCATTTCTAAATAATAACTTCTCATTAGCAAAAAAACGCGTTCGTAGTCGCGCAATTCATTGCGCCTCTTATATTTGGCTTTATTAAAGTCTCAAAATGTAGTTTTATTTATTAGAATTGGTATTACATTCCGTAGGGGCGAGGTCTCCTCGCCCGCATTCTCACATCCAGTCCTGTAGGTCCGAGCGAGTGTAGCAACTGTAAAGGATAAAGAGTTATCTTTTACAAAGGAACATTGGCATACAAATCTCTTATCCTGAAAATCCTGAAATCCCGGGGAATGCCAAAAGGCATTCATACCGTTGATTTGTAAATCCCGGTTCAGACAAACTGAAATTCTGAAAACCTGCATAAAACATATTGGATATATATTGTTCCACTCCCATGATTAATTTCACTACATATAACGCCATCCGTTAAACTATAACATCATTTCGAAATGAAACTATTTATTAACTCAACACCCGTTTGTAGTCGCGCAATTAATTACCAAATCAACGCCAAATGCGCTTATGGAATTTGTTGACTCATGCACATCGTAGGGGCGGGGTCTCCCGCCCTTATTTATGGCACATGTATCCAAAAAAACTAATCCTGAAAACCTTGGTTCAGACAACATCGTAGGGGCGAGGTCCCCTCGCCCGTCTTCACCCTATACCCTCTGTAGAAGCGGTGAATGCCAAATGGCATTCATACCGTTGATTCACTGGTCGCGATTTTACGTCAAATACAAACGAAGTAACGAAAACTAATTAACCTTGGAAAACTAACATGAACCCTTGAAAGTTAAATTTCATTTTGCTATACTATAAAGACACTTGTCAAGGACTTATCAAAATATTATCAGAGCCATTCAATTGTCGTATATCAATCCTGTTTCAAGATTTCTAATCCAAACGGTAATTCATAAAAAATTTTACAAATTTGACGATAAAACTGAAATAAATTCAAAAAATAGCACAAAAATGTAATTATTAACTTGACATTCGTTATTTTGATATGTTATAATATACGTCACATATAATCTTTGATTACGGGTAACCCAATTATGTTAATATTTTACGATACAAACATTCTTATGAATTTAGAAAAAATATACGAAATGGCAGTCAAAAAACTGATATTTTTCCAGAGGATGCAAAAGATACCAAAATTAATTTTTTTTCTCATAAAAAAACCGGTTCAAATTACCGATAAACCCATACAGGCACTATACTCAGACCGATTACACCAAAAGATACCGTTATGTAAAAAAAGGTTACCGTACGGTAACCTTTTAAAGGTAGAAAATCCGCTAAAATTTTTAAGAAAAACTGTTCGGCAAAATGCAGATTACACACATAAACAGAACCATCACCTTCAATTTACATACAGGAGGGTAACACGAAAAAAAACAGTCAATCATACAAAACCTAAACCGTCCCAAAAATGCCAAAATAAAAACAGAAAAAACCTACATAAAAACCCCAGTAAACCCTGACAGTGACTGGGAAAACATCACCGTCCCAAAGACGAAAACTGGGACGGTTTGAAGGAAACAAATTGTGAGACTGTACAACTCTGAATATTAGCTTTCGTTAACACAATACTATAGTTTGGATACTTTATGTTCCTTGCTTATAGAGTTTTCAGATATATTTCGATTTTTATAGAGTTTTGCATGCCATTGTAACTCACGGAAAACATATATCTGATGTAATAGAGAGCAGCCCCAGAGGGGCGGAATGTGTATAGTAAACGTTAATCCTCTTAATAGCAAGCCCCAGAGGGGCGAAATGTGTATAGTAAAAGTTGAGCGAAACAACAACAAGCCCCAGAGGGGCGAAATGTGTATAGAATATGAAACTCCCCAAATACAAAGTCCCAGAGGGGCGACAGGTGGAAAAACCAGTCCCGTTAGGAAGCATCATGCTTCATTGAAATTGTTTCATATCTTCTAAAATTGTCCAAACTATAGTAACACAATAGGTAAAGGAGTAATAAAGAGTGGCATCAGAAACAATCCGAGTCGGAATCATCGGAGCAGGAAGAAACACAATATCAAGACATATCCCAGGACTACAAGCAATCGAAGACGTAGAGATCATCGGTGTGTGTAACCGCAGTAAAGAATCCTCACAACGTGTTACTGATGAGTTCGGTATTCCCAAAATATACGATAACTGGCAAGACACAATTAACGACAAAGACACTAACGCTATTGTCATTGGGACGTGGCCCTACATGCACTGTCGTGCTACAATTGCAGCACTTAGAGCAAATAAACATGTAATGTGCGAAGCACGCATGGCAATGAACGCCCGTGAAGCACATGCAATGCGGATGATAGCACGACAGAAACCGCATCTCACCGCACAAATTGTTCCTTCACCAATGACACTCCGAGTGGACAATACTATCAAACGGCTTATTTCAGAGGGATATATTGGTGACATACTCGCTGTTGAAGTTCGCGCGGGGGGTTCTTTTCTTGACACAGAGACACCTTTACAGTGGCGGCAAGAGTTTGACTTATCCGGTATGAACATCATGAGCATGGGAATTTGGTATGAAGCATTAATGCGTTGGATTGGAGAAGCAACACAAATTATTGCGATGGGTAAAACCTTTGTCAAAGTGCGTCCAGATTCAGATGGAATATATCGGGCTGTCCGTATTCCTGAACACATTGATGTGATAGGTGAACTTGCCTGTGGTGCACAACTCCACATGCAAATCTCTGCTGTTGCAGGATTGATCGGTTCTCCAGAGGTATATGTTTTCGGGAGCCACGGCACTTTAAGATTTTCAGAAAATCGTCTCTATGGCGGACAAAGGAATGATAACGAATTGAATGAAATTGAAATTCCCACTGAAGAGGAAGGTGGATGGCGAGTTGAGGAAGAATTTGTGAATGCTATTCGTGGCGAGGAAGTAATTACACATACCGACTTTAACACAGGTGTAAAATACATGGAGTTTACTGAAGCGGTTACACGAAGTATGTCATCTGGAACAGCGGTCTCATTGCCGCTTCAAATGTAAAATGTAGATTTTAGTGCGACTGAATATACCTGCTACTATTGGAAAGGAGAAGAATTGACATTAGCTGAACTTTTTGATATTTGTAAAGACCTTGAATTACGACAAGCAAAACTGTATGCTTCATTCGCGCTGATATTAGGAGATGTTGATGAACGAATAGCACGATTTTGGGAAAGAATGAGTACTGAGGAGTGGCAACATTATATTCTTGCAGATTTCGGACGTGCTATATGTATAGAAGCATTCGGGAAAGACACACCTATTTCAACTGCAGACATGGATGCAAACACATCACCCATACCAGCACTACCGGATATATCAATCAAAGAAATCACCGATGCACTTACTTTACACGAATCCAAGGTGGAAAGTGGGAAGTTATCATTGGATGAGGCATTTGAAATTGCTATCGCAATTGAAGGTAGCGAAACAGATACAATCTACCTGTACCTACTTGCAATTATTAGAAAAGCCATACGTGAAAGCAACCAACCCTATCTTATGTCTCGTGTTGTACAGGTTGAAAAGGATATGGTGTCCCACGTAGATGGATTAGTACGAGCAACACAAAAGTTTGGGAAGGATACTTCTCTCATACGAAAAGCACACCGTCTTAAGGAAGAACACAGTTGAAGATGTACTATGAATGCTGAGCATTGCACAAAAGACTACCAGATTGTGTACAAGCAATATGTTCAAGTTGTAACGTTGTATGGTTGATGTTGAAACGTGTTTGCAATTCTTTGTTAATCTGTTGAAGAATTAGGTCTTGAGGTACCACATTATTTTCATGGATAACTACATGCGCGCTCAATGCATTATAATTTGAACATAATGACCAGATGTGCATATCGTGAACATCTTTCACAGGTGGTAATTTACATAGATAACTTGCAACAGTGTGAGCGTCCGTATTTCGTGGTGAATTTTCAAGCAGAATATGAACTGCTTCTCTTGTAACATTGAAGGCACCAAATAGAATTATTCCACCGATTAAGAAACTGAGAATTGCATCAATAGGATACCAACTTGTCCAATATATGAGAACACCGCCTATCACGACAGCAACAGAAGAAAGCGTGTCACCGATCACATGAAGCACTGCACTCCGAACATTAAGGTTACCATGACTTTCACCATGCAATTTCCACAAGATAAACAGATTCGCTGCTAAACCGAAACAGGCAACAATAAACATTCCACCAACCTGAATCTCTTCAGGTGAAATGTATCGATTGTATGCTTCGTAGAAAATCCAACCGGAGATCACTATGAGGGAAATGCCGTTGATAAAGGCTGCGAATACTTCGGCACGGTGATAACCGAATGTACGAGATGATGTCGCCGGACGGGTTGATAAGTAGATGGCAAACCAACTGATGAGAAGTGATAGAACATCCGACATTACATGGGCTGCATCACTTAGTAATGCAAGACTCCCTGACCAGATTCCTCCAATAACTTCTACAAGGAATACAAAAAAGGTTACCACCAAGGCAATCATGAATTTTTTCTGTAGATGTATTTGATGGCTATGAGAATGTTGTCCGTCTTGAGGGTGGTGGTTATGTTGATGCAAAGTATCTCCTAACTATGCTGTGATTGGGCATACTAATCGCTTTTTTTAGAAGAATCGTCTGTTTTCTTTTTGGCTTCGCCGCTGTTTTCAGATTTCTTTTCTTTTTTGTCGCTTTTTTCTGATGATGTGTTCTTGTCTTTTCTCTCGGATTCTTTGTAACCTTCACTGCGATAATCTGTGATATAAAAACCTGAACCTTTGAAAATCAAACCAGCACCTGCTCCGATGAGTCTTTTTACCTTACCGCTACATTCAGGACATTCTTCAATATGTGATTCTGTTATTCTCTGAAATTTTTCAAACTGCACATCACATTCAAGACATTTATAATCATACGTAGGCATATAGACATTTTCCTCCATTTCTTTGTTGATAAAAAGAAACTGTTTTGATAAATTTTAATTGTATCTTTTGTAAAAGTCAAGTCTAATTCGGTTAAAATAAACATAAAGGCATAATATGCGTATACCATTTGATATAGATAACTTCCCTCTCGGTAAGGGTCCGATGGTAATGTTGGTGCTGTTTCTCATCTCGTGTCTTTTTATATATACACCTGCGGAGGAAAAAGGTGAGCATCTTGAATTTTGGATTTTTGCGAATACGCATTACGAGGAATATCAAGCTCGCATACCTATCTTTGAGGAAATGTATCCGGGGGTTAACGTGCAACTCATCAACTACGGTGGAACTATGCACGATAAACTTCTTACTGCATTGCTTTCTGATTTCGGTGCACCGGATGTTGTTGAAGTTGAGATTACATCAATTGGACGTTTCCTGAAAGGAGATATAGACGAAGTTGGATTTGTTGACCTACGGTCTCGTTTAGAAAGTGAAGGTTGGATGGATAAATTGGTCGTCAGTCGGTTCACACCGTGGTCTTACAAAGATAGAATATTTGGTATTCCACACGACTTACATCCTGTAGTTCTTCTATATCGTGACGACCTATATAAAGCTGCTGGTGTGAATATGAATGAGATTGAAACATGGGATGACTTCATCGCAGCTGGGAAAAAAGCAACTCGTGACCTTGATGGAGATGGTGAAACTGACCAATATGCAATTGTTCTGGACAGACGTACAGAAAGTGATTACTTTAACTTACTCCTTCAAAGAGATGGTGGTTTTTTTGATGCAAATGGTAATGTTGTCATTGACAGTGATATTGCAATTGATACTTTAGAATTCTTTACATCATTATTTAACGAACATCAGATAGCTACACCGGTTTACGGCACCTGGCATGGGGATCCCAGCAACTTCGCTGCAATGCAAGATGGGAAAATACTCTCTATCCTTGCACCTGATTGGTATGTAGGCATACTCAAAAGTCAAGTGCCACAGATGTCTGGTAAGTGGAAAGCTATCGGTATGCCAGCATGGGAACACGGCAGCAGACGCACAACAACCCGCGGCGGCACGATGGTTGGAATAACAAAACAGTGTAAAAATCCAGATTTGGCATGGGAACTTCTAAAATTTGCATATTTTGATAAAGCGGGTCTCATTAACCGATACGAGACTACACGGATTATTCCACCTCTCAAAGCAGCATGGGACGCTCCAATATACAAAGAACCAGACCAATACCTTGGTGGACAACCACTTGGTCAATTATTTATTGAACTTGCACCAGATTTACCACCGCGTTATCAGAATCCATATTGGTCTGAAGCAGCAGATTTATTGAATGATGCAATTTTCAACGCGGTTACTGAAAAGCAGACTCCACGCCAAGCATTGACACAACTTGCAGAAAAAGTTCGTACACTCATAGCAAAAGACCAACAACGTTGGACAAAGGGAATAAAGAATGAAGACGGGACGAAATAGATTTAGCTATTGGCATCAACAACAGCGAATTGCACCATATCTCTTTATTGCACCTTTTTATATTCTATTTATTGTATTTATGGGATATCCGTTAATCTCATCGTTGGTCATGAGTTTCTATGAGATGCGCGGATTCCAGAGCCGAATCTTTGTCGGATTTGCTAATTTTGTAGACCTGTTTCGCGATCCGATCTTTTGGAAATCACTATGGAACACTACCTATTTTGCTCTTGGCACCTTAATTCTCCAATTACCACTCGCATTACTCCTTGCTATTCTGTTGAACTCAAAAGTAGTTAAGGGGAGAAACATATTACGTCTTGCATTTTTTGTACCTGTCCTTGTTGCAGGTGTATTTATTGCAATCATTTTTAATCTAATATTCGATCAACGAGCAGGACTCATAAACAATGAATTTCTCATATTTGGTAAGGAAATTGGGTGGTTAAGTGAATCAAAATATGTGATGCCTGCTGTTATTCTCACGGGTGTGTGGCAGTGGGCAGGATTCAATATGATATTTTTCTTAGCAGGACTTCAAGGGATTCGGCAGGAATTGTATGAAGCAGCTGCTGTTGACGGGGCAAATTGGTGGCAGTCGTTCATTCATATCACTTTACCTTCTTTACGACCAGTTATTGCATTCGTCTTTGTTGTATCAATGATCGGTTCATTCCAACTTTTTGATTTGCCTTTCATTTTAACAAATGGAGGTGAACCTGCAGATGCTGGTTCAACCATTGTCATGTATCTCTATAAAAACGGCTTTCAGTTTATGCGACTCGGTTATGCAGCTACAATCGGATGGGTGCTATTTATCATTATCGCTATTATCTCAATAGCACAATTGAAATTACTCGGGATTTTCCAAGAAGAATAACAGAAAGGTTTAACAGTGCAAATATTACCAGCAATAGACTTACGTGGTGGCAAGTGCGTCAATTTAATCCAAGGAATCGCAGAACAAGAAACAGTATTCTCTGATTCTCCAGTTGAAATGGCAAAACGGTGGCAAGCAGAAGGTGCAGAATACCTTCATCTCGTTGATTTAGATGGGGCATTTCAAGGTGAATCGGCAAATCTACATATTGTCCGTGAGATTGTTGATGTGCTTGATATACCTGTGCAACTTGGGGGTGGTATCCGTAATATGAAACAGATCGATAAGGTTTTAGCATTAGGTGTGCATCGCGCAATTTTAGGCACCGCAGCACTCAAACAACCTGAATTAGTCAAACAAGCATGTGAAAAACATGGGGAACATATTGCTGTTGGTATTGACGCTAAAGATGGAATGGTTGCAACACATGGATGGTTAGAGGTATCACAAAAATCTGCAGTTGATTTCGCAGTTGAAATGGATACAGTTCAGACCATTATTTATACAGACATCAAAAGCGATGGAATGCTCAAGGGACCTAATGTCGAAGCAACTCAGGATATTATTGAGGCTGTTCCTGCGAATGTTATTGCTTCAGGTGGAGTCACATCGCTTACTGATATTGAAGCGTTAAAGAAAATTGGTGCAAGCGGAGCGATAATTGGACGCGCATTATACACTGGCGACCTTTCCCTATCTGATGCAATTAATGAAGCACAATAGAGATGAACTGAAGCGGTTTTACACTACCTCGGTCACAACACCGAGACCTATACATGATCCCATTTTCTTTATTTCAAAAGTAGTACCGAATTCCATCGCAAGCGGTAAATCAAGTTCAAATGAAACATGTGCATTCTCTCCAGGACTTACAATAGATAAACCTTCCGGGAGATGTAGTTGAGAGTGAACATCAATACCCCACATTCGAATTTCAGGTTGGTCATTTTCAATAAGAGGTATATGTGAACCGCTCTCCTCCTGAGTGAGTAAATAGACTAAAGCAGTAAATTCAGAATGCGCCTTTATTGTCTTAGGATGACACATCACCTGTCCAACAGACAACCATTCAGGTTCCGATTCAACACACACTTCATTCTCTTTGATACTCAGACACTTCGTCTTAATTCTATCACCTTTTCCCACGATATCCACAGCATGCCCAACTGCAAGATGTCCCTGTACAATTTCACCACGCACAGTTACCCGTTCCTTTTGTTCCTCTACAATCTCATAGATCGGCATAATAGGAGGTAGATTATCAGGATTGATAGGTTTTGGCATACACCGATTCATAGCAAAAATCAGGTCTACAATCGGTTTCCAGTGATCAGAATTAATCCGATCCCCTTTATAGGTTAGTGCCTTTTCCGCATCCCCGACAATAATTGGACTGTTCTGTTCTTCCCAACCAAATTCAGTCAGTATATCACGCATCTCTTGTTTACTGATTTCTATTAGTTCTTCATCTTTTATGATATTCCGCGTATTTAGAAATGAAATTACTGAGGGTATTTTTAATCGTTTAGCAATTTGAATTAGACCAGAAGATTCTTGTGTTACACCATCAACTGCATCAACAACCCATATAACGCCTTGTATTGCAAATGAATTACTAACCAACATTTTGATGTTATCAAGATTTGTTTCGCAGTCAATCTGTGTATAGTGTTTTCCGCTGGTTTCATAGTCTATTGAGCGATACGCGATGCCAACCCCTTGTCGGATAGGATGATGATCTGGCACCTGTTGGTCAAATTGATTGTCAATATTAGAACGGATGGATCCAATTTTTTGGACGACCTTCGCCATAGCTGCAGTTAATGTTGTCTTGCCATGTCCTGTTGCACCAAGTGTACAGATAGGTAGGGAACGATGTGCGGCACCTCTTCTATCGTCCATCTATGACTCCTTCAGATATTTAAGTGGGGATAATTGACTAATATGATACCTATTTATTATAGCAAAAGAATAGAGATTATGCAATAATGTACGATGAATTCTATTGTGATACAATGGATAATATGAAACGATTTACCTTATCAATGCCAAGTTTGATAAACAAAGAATATCATGTCACACGAAAAAATCCACTCACGACAAGCACTTGCAAGCAAACTTCAACAACTGAAAACTGATGGTAAAGTTGTTGTCACCACTAACGGATGTTTTGATGTTCTACATTTAGGGCATCTACGTTATCTTCAAGCAGCACGACAACAAGGTGACCTACTCGTCGTTGCTATCAATAGTGACAGTTCTGTTCGAGAACTCAAAGGTGAAAACCGTCCACTTGTTCCCGAAGCAGAACGCGCCGAAATGCTTGCTGGATTAGAATGTGTTGATTATGTAGTGACTTTTCCAGAATTAACTCCTGTTGAATTGCTTTCTGATCTTAAACCGAATATTCACGTTAAAGGTGGCGATTATACATTGGAACAACTTGTTGAGAAAGATGTCGTTGAGAACAACGGCGGTAAAGTTGTCGTTGGATTGAACGTGCCGGGAAAATCAACAACAAATCTTATTGATGTAATTTGCGAACGATATGGAAGTTCTTAAACTATTCCCCAACACCAGAATTCACATTAACAATCAAACTGAGGATATATGCAGATAAACGAATCATTAAAAGTTGAAGACCTGAAAGCACAGATTGAAAGACTTTTTGAATACTCAGGTCAGAAGATATTAGATATAGAAGATACGTGGCAACCAGAACAAGGAACACCAGTCTTTACCGTCGCAGGTACTTACACGACACGAGGATGGACTGAATGGACACAAGGATTCCAATTCGGTTCTGCTATCCTTCAATTTGACGCGACAGGTGATGAACAATTTCTTGAAATCGGCAGGAAGAACACGATTGAAAAGATGGCTCCACATGTCACTCATATAGGTGTGCATGACCACGGGTTTAATAACGTATCTACCTATGGTAACCTACGAAGATTGATGCAGGAAGATGTCATTCCGTGGGATGACAATGAGATGCATTTCTATGAGATTGCCTTGAAAGCATCCGCAGCCGTTCAAGCGAGTCGTTGGACTGAAATTAAAGATGGTTCAGGATATATTGCTTCCTTCAATGGTCCACATTCACTTTTTTCAGATACGATCCGGTCTTTACGTGTTTTGGCAGTCGGACACACACTCGGTGCAGTGCTAATGGGTGAAGGGGATGTCGCTATAAACCTGTTGGAAAGATTAATTCAGCATTCTCAGACCACAGCAAAGTATAATGTATATTATGGTGAAGGACGTGACGCTTTTGATGTTCGAGGTCGTGTTGTGCATGAGTCTATCTTCAATACAAACGATGGAAACTACCGTTGTCCAAGTACGCAACAAGGTTATTCACCATTTTCTACGTGGACGCGTGGATTAGCATGGATACTCACAGGTTATGCCGAACAACTGGAGTTTTTTGATACATTATCTGAGGAAGACCTTGAACCCTATGGTGGAAAGACCGAAGTGACAGCACACATGCGGAAAGCTGCAGAAGCGACTGCAGACTTTTACATTGAGAACACTGCACAAGATGGAATCCCTTATTGGGACACAGGTGCACCAGATTTGTCAGAACTTGGCGATTATTTGTTAGTGCCTGCTGATCCTTATAACGATTATGAACCAGTAGATAGTTCTGCCGCTGCAATAGCAGCTCAAGGACTCATCCGACTCGGTAATTACCTAAAAAAGCATGATGAACACGATGCGGGAACCACCTATTACCAAGCAGGATTGACGGTAGCCAAGACTCTGTTTGCAGAACCGTATCTCTCCACTTCAGAATCACATCAAGGACTGTTATTACACTCAGTTTATCACCGACCGAATGGGTGGGATTATGTGCCAGAGGACAGGAAAATACCTTGTGGAGAAGCATCTATGTGGGGTGATTATCATGCACGCGAACTCGCTCTGTTGATATTAAGGGAAATAGAAAGCAAACCGTATCTCACATTTTTCTAATCAATACAAACTATTCTTTATTAAGGAAATAACGATGAGTGAAGACAACAAGACACAAGAACAGCCGAAGGTTGAAATTGAAGTCAAGAACTTCGGTCCCATTGCAGAGGCTAACATCGACCTACGTCCACTCACGGTGTTCGTCGGACCCAGCAATACGGGGAAGACCTATTTTGCAACTTTGGTGTATACTTTACAGAGATTGCTTAATTGTGTATCAAGTTCAGAAACAATATTTCCTTTTCATTCTTCAATGATTTTCCTTTTACTGAGTGAGATCTTCAAGAACCAAACTATTCCTAAACCTGAAATTCACATTATATTAAGACAGTTAAAAAAGTCTGATGAGTCCTTCAAATTTTCAGATTTACCAGTGGAACTGCGTAATAGGTTTCATTCCTATATAAAAGAACATGTATTTTTTAAAGCAGAATTAGAAGCAGAACTCAAAAATTGTTTTGATCTAAATTCCTTTTCCGAAGTAATGAATACAAAGAATAAACAAAACACGCATACAATCTTACTTCGGGCAAAAATACACAATAAGGAATATTGGAATTATAGAATCCGAATTGCTGAAACAGAGTTAATCATTGATACTTCAAATGATATGGATATGGTTATACTTCCTAAGGATATGGTAGTTAACGCTGAAATATGTAGTGATGAAAATGCCATCGACATAAAAAGCCTGAGTAGTTCTGAAAGTAAGAATATGTTTTACCTTCCTGCTGCTCGTAGTGGTATCATGCATAGTCACCGAATCATAGCAAGTTCACTCATCAAACAAACTACACGTGTTGGCATAGAGAAATTACACGAAATTCCAACAATGTCTGGAGTAATTGCTAACTTCTTGGAAAGAATCATCCTATACGAAGAAAATAAAAGACCGAATAGTGAAATGGAAAACCTTGCAAAGTTATTAGAGACCAATTTACTTAGGGGTAATATATTACTAAAACCTTCAGCGAGTGGTTATCCAGATTTTCATTATTTTCCAGAAGACACTAATGCAGAACTTCGTCTTAACCAATCTTCATCAATGGTATCAGAACTTGCTCCATTAGTCTTATATCTACGCGGCTATGTCAACCCTGGAGATACACTCATTATTGAAGAACCAGAAGCACATTTACACCCTGGAGCACAAGCAGACATGGCAATCATACTTGCACGTTTGGTACGTGTAGGAGTAAAAGTCATAATAACGACACATAGTGATTGGTTACTTCAAGAAATAGGAAATCTGATACGTGCAGGAGAACTCGAAAAATCTGGGGAGAAAGTTACCGACTTACCGACTTCTTTACAAACAGAAGAAGTTGGGATATGGCATTTTCAAAAAAATGGAATGGTGGAGGAAATTCCATATAGTCGTATTGATGGAGTCGAACCACTGGAATTTTTGGATGTCGCAGAAGACCTCTACAACCGTTCCGCACGATTACAAAACAGACTTGAAGAATTAAAGGGTGAAAGTAAACGTGAATCTGAGTAATACACTTGATGAGCTCCGATCACGTTTCAATCATAATAGTTTGATTATAGTAAAATCCAAAAATATATTCACACTCCTTGGTAGGTGCGGTTTCTAACCGCATTATTTACACAGGTTCAGTTAGGAAACCGAACCTACTGAGTGTATAAGTAATTACGAATTTTACTATAAATCGTGTAGCGGTGAAGGATGCAAGGTTGATATGGTAGATTTACCATCAGAACGTGTTGTAGTAGATCTTGAAAAAGAATTTGGTTTTCGTGGAAAAGCAGAAAAACGGTGTGATCGACTTCTCTTCTTCATTCATCCTGATGATAACAATCTTGTCGCAGCTTCAATTGAACTCAAACGTGGAAAAGCCATTGAATCAGACGTAGTTGAAAAGACAGAAAACAGTCTGATATTTATTGATCATATTGCTCCTGTTACAATTCGTACACATATAATCTATAGACCTATACTATTTGAAGGTCGTGGTGTTAAGTGGACAAACCCTAAAGGAGCAAGGCAGCTGAAAGTATTCGTCCACGGCAAGCGATTGCAAATTCTGACAGGACGTTGTGGTAGGTCGAGAAATTTAGCAGGTGTACTGTTTGGGTAGCATTAGCATTAAGCAGTAACCTGTTCAATCTGTCCTGTTTCTAATGAACGATTCGCAGCAAGGGTTACAGCCAGTGTTTTAACCGCATCTGCATAGGATGACCGGACGAAGTTCTGATCATTCGCTTCAACTGCTTTGATAAACTGTTCAACCTGACGGAAGTAACCTGCTTCACTTCCGTTATAATCTATACCTTCACCAGCAATCTGACCTCGCAAACCAAGATCGTGCGTGAGTTTTAGGTAGATGTCATCTCCAACCAATTCTGTGGCGAAATGATCATGTGCACGAGAAGCGCATGTGCTTGTGATACTTGCCACTGCACCGCTTTTGAACTTCAGATTACAGACTGTGCACTCCTCAAAATCAGCAATACCATCAGAGACATCTTTGATACCGAATGCGTGAACAGATTCAACATCACCAATGAAATACCTTATCAGGTCAAAGACGTGTGTCGTCTGTTCAACCATTTGTCCACGGGATACTTCAAACTTTCCCCACCACGGATGACTGGCACCCATCCGCGCAAGAAATCTGCCCATACCCATTGACAGTTTCCGATCACCAACTAACTCCTTTGCTTTGTCAGTAATGTCACTATACCGCGCCATATATCCAACTTGGTTGATAACTCCAGATACACTAATTGCATCACAAGCATTTTGTGCAGTTTCTAAATCCTGTGCAACTGGTTTTGCAACAAAAACCGCTGCCCCAGATTTTGCAGAATCAGCGACCTGTGTCGTATGAGCACCCGGTGGAATACAGGTAAAAACCACATCAGGTTTTTCCTGTTGTAGCATTTCTTGGTGATCAGTGTAGGATGTAGCGTTTTCTTCATCTGCAACAGCTTTCGCACGATCTGTGTTTATATCACATACAGCAGCAACTGGATGTTGAAGTTGTTTTAGACTTCTTCGGTAATTACCTGCAATACCACCAACACCAATAAATGCAATTTTCAGACTGTTTTGACTCATTTTCTTTTACTCCAATTCCATTCGATAGATTTATTATTGTATAAATGCAATCCAATTATATCACAAATTCACAAACGACATAGAACAATCTTTATAAGTATAGTAAGCATGACAAAATATCACTTAAACTGAGTTTATCTAAACAGAATTACTTTGGATGTTAACTTATTATTTTCCTAACTCCTTTTTCATATCTTACCTCATAAGATTCTTCTGGTACAGGTAATGCACGGATAGCTAACTCACCAAAAGTAATTAGTGGTTCTGTAAGGAGTAAGAGTTCATCAAGTGATTCTGGTGGTGTTTTATCGGATGTGTCCAGTACGATCTTTCGTCCTTTATGTGTAAACAGAGATTTGTCAATCTCTTCTTCAAAAAGACCTTTTAGTTTTGATATATCCTCAGATTTGATAATCTGATATTCGTGTGGATCTGTATCTATTCGTTCATTTATCACTTCATCGTTTGCGGTGACGTGGATCAACACTACATCAGGCAATCTTGCTTCCATTACCATTGTTTCATATCCCCGTTGGGCACGATATTGGTAATTGCTATAATAAGAACTATCTGGATCATTACCATATACGGTAGTATAGACTGCTTCCTCAATGTGCCATCCTGCGATGAGTGTGTTCGGATAGTTTTTGATTACTTCAACGTGATACTGAATTTGCATCCGTTGCATACGTTCTTTAACATCATTTGGAAAGTTGATATAGGCAGCTCTGGATTCTGCGCTAAGTGTAGAATCTGGTATTGTAAAATGGTCATCAACATGGACTGATAATTTCCTATGACGGTAATAGTCTGTTAATAACTTTATCAAAGTTGATTTTCCTGCATACTCAATGCCAACAAATATACATCTCATAGAATACCTCTCTAATGAATGAGTAAATAAATCGGGTTGTAATAATACTATTAGGTTTATCAAGAAAAAACAAAATTGTCAAGGAATTCCACCAACTTGATTTCCTTGACAATAGTACTATTACAAGGTATAATAATCCGTAATCTAATAGAAATGATAGGAGCTATTCATGGAACAAATACAGACAGTGAAAATTCAATTTTTAGATCCAATGGAAACCTATATTGCTCATATTCAAAAGAAGAATAATGGGGCATGGATTGGGTGGATACCAGAAGTCCCCAATGTTAAGTGTGAAGAAAATACACAAGAAGAATTATTAAAAATCCTTGAAAGCAAACTCCACATGGTCTTAAATGCAGAGTGGGAAGAATGGTGTAAGCAGCTTGAGGAAGATGTAAAAACAGGAAAATTGGATCATCTTGTTAATGAAGCTGTAGAGGATCTCCATGCAGGTAGATGCAAAGATCTATAAAACTACGCACTACTTTTGGAGATGTTACCATAATCTACCACCAAAGGTTCAACAACAAGCAGACAATAAGTTTAGACTCTTAAGGCAAGATGCAAATCACCCATCATTAAATTTAAAGCGAGTTGGCTCGCTGTGGGCAGTACGAATTAATAAAGATTACCGAGCCTTAGCTCGTGAAGAAAATGGAACATTGGTTTGGTATTGGATCGGAAAACATGATGAATACACGAGACGAATACGATAACCAGCATCTAAAGATTAAACATACAAAAATAAATATATGCTAACAATTGGTAACATCAACATCCCAACTTTCCCACTATTACTTGCACCGATGGAAGATGTCAGTGATCCTCCTTTCCGCGCCGTCTGTAAAGACCACGGTGCGGATATTATGTACACGGAATTTATCTCCTCCGAAGCACTGATACGTGACGCTGCACGGAGCGTTGCTAAGTTGGACATTTTTGAATACGAAAGACCGATAGGTATCCAAATCTTTGGGCATGATATTGAAGTAATGCGGGAATCGGTTGAAATCACTGAACGTGTACAACCTGACATCATTGATATTAACTACGGATGTCCTGTGAAAAAGGTCACATGTAAAGGTGCTGGGGCAGGTATATTACAAGACATACCGAAGATGGTAAAGATGACTGCCGAAATGGTAAAGGCTACATCGTTGCCTGTTACTGTCAAAACAAGGTTAGGATGGGACGATAACACAAAATATATAGTTGAAGTTGCAGAACGTCTCCAAGATGTTGGGATAAAGGCGATAGCAATTCATGGCAGAACACGACGGCAAATGTATAAAGGTGAAGCAGATTGGACACTCATCGGTAGAATCAAAGATAATCCGCGAATGACAATTCCCGTATTTGGGAACGGAGATGTTGATAGTCCACAAAAAGCAGCAAAGATGCGTGAAAAATATGGAGTCGATGGGATCATGATTGGTCGTGCTGCCATTGGATACCCTTGGATTTTTAACGAAATAAAACATTACTTCTCAACTGGTGAATTACTATCCCATCCATCAATAGATGAACGCATTTCAGTTTTTAGAAAACACCTGGATTTTTCTATAAGATGGAAGGGATTAAAACTCGGACTCATTGAGATGCGACGGCACTACAGTAACTATTTTAAAGGAATTCCACACGTCAAACCGTTTCGATCACGTTTGGTCACCTGTGATAGTTACGATGGTGTTTTATCTATTGTTGAAGAACTTCGTAGACATGCGTACCAGTTTCAAGACCATTTTGATGAATTATTGATAAACCAGTTACAATATGAAAATGCCTTGACGTAATAACTGTATTTATATATTATTATATCAAGGGCAAAATGTAAGGAAAAAGCATGGATAAAATACCATTTATGAAACTCAGTGGTGCAGGAAACGATTTTGTTATCATCAATAATCTGAACCAAATCGTTGATAGCACAGATCCAGAATTCATGAATTTTGTGATCAAGGTATGTCAACGTAGGATGTCAGTTGGCGCAGATGGTGTGCTACTTGTAGAAAAGGCAGAGGATGTTGACTTTCGTATGCGATACTTTAATGCAGACGGCGGAGAAGTAGAAACTTGTGGGAACGGAGCACGATGCATCGCTAAGTTCTCCTATCTCAACGGTATCGTGTCTGAAAAGATGCAATTCTTGACAAATGCTGGGATTTATGAAGCAGAAGTTGTCAGTGACAACGTTAAAGTACGAATGAGCGACCCCGAAGATATTCGTATTAATGTTCCGCTTAAACTTGCAGACGGTGTACATAATGTTGGTTTCGCAAATAGCGGTGTTCCGCATGTAGTTTTCTTTGTAGATGACCTTGAAACAACAGATGTGTTTGATTTAGGTCAACAAACACGGTATCATGAGGATTTTAAACCTGCTGGAACAAATGCAAATTTCATCCGTATCCATTCACAAGAACTACTTGAAATCCGCACTTATGAACGCGGTGTTGAGAATGAAACACTCGCATGCGGTACCGGGTCAATTGCCTCAGCAATTGTATCAGCCTCCATAGGTAAGGTAAAATCACCTGTTTCTGTTAAAACCGCAAGCGGCGTAATTCTGAAGATACATTTCGATTTGGTAAACGAGGAAGCAAAAAACGTGTATCTTGAAGGTGATGCACGGGTAATCTTTGCAGGTGAACTTACATCAACTGCATGGATTTATTAATTAGCACACTTAAGAGATATATCACGTAATCAAGGAGGATTTATATGTTTGAGGGTTCTTATGTAGCACTCGTCACACCGTTTAAGGACGATGAATCGTTGGATGAAGCAAAACTCAAAGAACTGATTGAGTTTCAGATTGAAGGCGGAACACACGGCATCGTCCCGTGTGGAACAACAGGTGAATCCCCTGCTTTATCAGAAACTGAACACGACCGAGTTATTGAAATCACCGTTGAAACAGTGAACGGAAGAGTTCCTGTCATCGCTGGCACTGGTTCAAATTCAACTACACGGACACTTCGTGCAACAGAACATGCAAAAGCTGCTGGTGCTGATGCAGCATTAATTGTTACTCCCTACTATAACAAACCCACCCAAGAGGGACTATACGCACATTATATGAAGATCGCGGATTCCGTAGATATACCGATTATTGTCTATAATGTGCCGGGACGTTGTGGAACAGACATCCTCTCACCGACAATTGCACGATTAGCAGAACATCCTAACATCGTCGCTCTTAAGGAAGCAACAGGTGAACTTAAACGTGCCAGTGAAGTTGTGAACCTATGTCCCGATGACTTTGTAGTGCTTTCTGGTGATGATGTCAACACATTACCTATTCTTGCAGTTGGTGGCAAAGGTGTTATATCTGTTGCAGCAAACATCGTACCGGCAGATGTTGCGGAGATGTGTAATGCATTTCATGCTGGAAATCTTGAACTTGCCCAAAAACTGCACTATAAAACCTTACCCTTATCGGTTAATCTCTTTATTGAAACAAATCCGATTCCAGTAAAAACTGCCCTTAAATTAATGGGTAAACTTAATGGAAAAGTGCGATTACCTCTTGCCCCAATGGCACCTAAGAACCTTGAAGCACTTAGAAATACACTTACTGAAACTGGATTAATTTGACACAAATACATCTGACCGCTTCCAAACCTAAAGCATTGGGTTTTAAACGGAACGTTTGATAAACGCTTCTATTCTTGAAACATGTTCAGTGAAATCTCTTTCCGCGAGTGTTTTCAGATTCTCTGACTGCACAACAGTATCTATATCCCAAAAATCTATTGGTGGGTCAATTCGCAAGTAATTCTCTTTCAGAAGCAGTTTCGCCATATTTGCAGATGCCTGAGACTGTAAAGTCATCACATAGGAAACTATCTTTATACCACCCCACCCCGATAGAAACCCCCACCCTTTTCTTTTACGATACATAGACACCGAATGTCCAGTACCGAGCGAAACTATTTTAACTTGTGCTGCCTCTTTCTCAAAATGAGTAAGTGCTTCCGTATAGGCAGCAATAGAAGGATTATTTGCCCATAAACCGCCATCTGCTAACAGATGACTTTGTATATCTTTTGGCGCGAAGAATGTAGGCGCAGCACACGAGGCAATAATCGCATCTCGCAAACAAATATCCCCGTTTAAAGAATCGGATTCACTCTGTTTTTCAACATAATTTGATCTAAAAATGTGCAGTTCACTTGTTGTAATCTCCGAACTCGTTATCATCAAAGGGGTTGATATTTCTGAGAGGGGTGTTGCGGGAATATGTTTAGCAATAATTTGTGCAAGTTTATCGTTTGAATACTTACTAAAAAACAGCGGATTACGATACCACCTTTTTCGAAATATATCTGGTGCCTCAATTTCAAAGAGTTCTACAATCTCAACCATCGGAATATCTGAGACAACTGCACCTGCAATAATTGCTCCTGTACTTGTCCCAACGATAAGATCGAAACAGTCGTTGATAGATACATCAAAAGCCTGTTCCGCTTTTGCAAGGAGTTGAGCAGAATATATACCGCGAGTTCCTCCTCCATCTAAAGCGAGAATATGGAAGGTGTTATTATCTGACATTTTGAATATAACTTTCTATTCTGTTGTATGAGTACTATATTTAATATTTCTTATTTGACAAGATACCATTTCCATATAACTAAATCAACCTAATAATAAATGAACTCATAGCGAGTACGAACTAAACATCGTTGAAAGTCACTCGTAAGTTTATCATTGAATATGCTAAATACCGAAACCCTAAACGGGTTTCTTTGAGTTTATCGTAGCTAATGGCAAGTTTCCTGTAAGTATCTTGC
>JAJEAG010000046.1 GCA_022824265.1 Candidatus Poribacteria bacterium
CATAAGGTGTTTTGAGATCAACGAGTTTGCTTCCCACTCTGCGGGTCCCTTTTGGGAGGTGTTTGAACTGCGAGTTATTTGAACTTCGCACCAGTCAGGCGAAGATGGAACACACTATTTATGCCGAGTGCGTCATGAACAAGTCAACCCTATACTATAAGTATTTTATCAAGTCTGACATATTTTGTCAAGAAAAATATAGGATCGGGCATTCCTCCCAAGCATAAAAACTTGGGCTTCCTGCCCGAAACGTTGGTGAGAAATCTGTGCAGAGAAACGATGACAACCTACCTATGAATATAATAGAACCTGCGGCATCAAATCTGTTCCAGATAATTAATCTCAGATTTACTACAGCAGATAATAAATACACTATTAGCAGACTAACTTGTGGTCTATTATTAACATTCTTAGTGTTAACTTGCTTTCTGTTTTCAAATCTGTCAATTGATGCCCAGGAACCACAGCAAAACGAACAAACCCAACCTTCTGATAATGCTGATGATACAAATCAGAATTCCGATTCTGCTAAAGAAATCTTAAATCCTGAGACAATGATACCTGATCCTGACACTGTCATCGGAGATGGGGACGAGGTTATATTACAGGATAACTTCGTGCAGATACACGGTAATGCGCTCATCAAATTTGAAGATGTGGTTTTACGAGCAGATCACGTGTGGGCAGACTTCAACGAAAATATAATGCGTGCTGCTGGGAACGTATATCTTAAAGTTGGCAGTGAAGAAACCTATTCGGACGAACTTGTTTTTAACCTTGAAACCAAGAAAGGAATTGCAAGAAACGGCTATACTTTTAGCGATCCGTGGTACTTCGGTGGAAGTGAAATCTTCAAAATTGAGGACAATAGATCTTATATCCGTGGTGGTAGTTTAACGACTTGTTCCCTTAAGCATCCTCACTATCATTTTAGTGTTTCTGAAGTCATTATTAAAATGAACCAAGAGATGATTGCTAAGAACATTGTCTTGCGTATTGGTGGAATTCCACTTTTCTATTTTCCAGCAATTCGACGTGATCTACGTAAAGGTAAAGTGGCAAAGATTATTGTAAGAGTTGGTACAGATAGTTATCAAGGACCAAACATCGGTATTATACTGCCGATAGCACGCAAGAGACGTTATGACGGTGCCCTGTTATATGACAGAAGTGCACGTAGAGGACAAGGATACGGTTTTGAAGGAAAATATAGATTCAATGATACACAATTCAAGGAAATATATATACCTATCCCAGCCGAGGCAACTCCAGCCCAACGTACAAAATTGGAGGAAAAGGCAAAAGAATTACATGACCGTCTTGAAGGTGATTACGATAGGTATTGGTTAAAACAGATCTTTTTTGAATACTCTATCACTGATGAGGATGCTGAGCGTGCAAAAGAAGAAGTGGAAAATATCCTTCAACGATTGAATGAAGAAAATTCGGACTTTACACAAATTGCTCAAGCTGAATCTGATCACTCGGATACTCGGTACGATGGGGGAGATATGGGATTCATCGTTCGTGGAGAGATAGATGAAGAGGGTAATCCATTACTTGATCCGATATTAGAAGAAGCAGCGTTTGCTCTCAAGGAAGGGGAGATTAGTTCAGTATTGAGAACTGAGTCTACTTTCCATATTCTTAAAGCAGAACGTGTACTTGATATCTACGGTATTCGTGAGATAAAACTCCTGCGAATAGATAAAGCTATAAGTGCAAGTGATGAAACTCAACAGTCTGTACGTGCAATTGCTGATAAAGTTCATGAACGTGCATTTGCTGGAGAGACATTTGAGCAACTTGCAAGTGAATTCTCTGAAGCAAAAGTATCCGAAATTAATGATGGTGCCGGATTACCGCTAAATGAGATGGATACAAGATGGCAGTATTCTGTCAGACGTATGGAAAAACCGGGAGATATAACCCAACGAAGTCCTGTTTTTTCACCGGAAGGACTATATATTTTCCAATTAATTAAAAAAGATGAAACACCAAAGTTTGAGGAAATTGCTGAACAGTTTGAAGCAGAATGGAAAACCATTGAGAAAGAGATATTCGCTCCTCCTAAGAAAGAAGGAAAAACAGAAACCAATGAGCTGTCTGAGGATACTACTGAAACAGACAGTCCATCACTACCTGAGTCAACCGATGATACTGAAATTGATACATCTTCGCAACTACCTATAATAGATGAAACAGTTGATGAAACAGAGGAATCAGATCCAGAAGAAACAACTGTTGGAGCGGAGGATATTGTTGAGGAAGAGGAGCTTAAAGTCTATCGCAAACACGGTTTTCGAGGACGATGGGAAGACCCAAGACAGGTTGCATCCGAAGCACAAAGTTTGTATGCTGGTGAATACAGTAGAGTAATAAATACAAAAAAATCGTATCGACTTGTTAAAGTAGATAAGAAACGAAGTTATTACGGGGATATATATTTTTACGGTGCAGATGAGTACTCTTTTAGTAGAGATGACGCAACCCGCATTGGTAGACGTTGGAATATGCGATGGGGACATAGGCAATCATTCTACACACCTTGGGATAGTCGACAAGCTGGACGTAGACCTATAAGTTTCGTTGGACGGACTGCTTGGCGTGCTATCCACTATAAAAAAGACTTAAATCTTCCAAGTGAGTCTACTCTTAATTCTTTTGGTATATTGACTTACGGTTCAGCAGTCTCTGCGTCAAGTTTAGATGATGTTGATGATGACGGGAATCTAAGATATTCCAGAGAAACTATAGGTGACATCACCAGTAGACTTGAAGTTCGTCATATTCATGATTTTTCCGATGAGGGTAACACTTCACTTCAAAAATTACCGCAATTTACATTAAACTTCTCACGCATGCGGTTTAGTAGACTTCCAGTATTTGAGACCATTAACGATGGATTGGTTTCTGTCTCTGAAAAATTCAAATCAGACAAACCTATTCTCTCACTTCTTGCTTTTCCCACGCTTGAAGACACGAGTTTTGATTTGGATATAGAATTTGGTAACTTTTATAGACAGACCTATCGTGGCAAGCACGGTGAAGAGACTAATGTATTTCTACAAACCCTTGATTTAGGGTTTGACCTTCGTAAACAATCCAACCTATTTATTTCACCATTACGCGAGATAAAATTAAGTGCGAATCTCAATACAAACGCAATTTGGCACGCGAAAGATCAGGACCAGAATAGAAACATTATACGCGGTGTTTATAGCGTTCGAACACAAGCAACGAATACATTATTCCGTATCTACAATACGAGATTTATTCCGGGTGTGCGTAAATTACGTCATGAATTGCAGAATTCTTTAAGCTTTGATTATCAACCACCTATTGATAAAGATAACAACTTGTATCCTTTCGGACCAAGTACTTATTTTTATGAACGTAAAAGAGTGACTTATAATTTTAATACTAATATTGAGATTAAAACCAGACGGAGTCAATCTGCACACCGTATTTTTCATTTTGATACACGTCTAACAGCTGATTTCACAGAATTTGAATCTCTATATAGACGGAAATATGAACCGATAGAAAGTGATTTTACAATAGTCCCTCTCCCCAGTCGTAATTTAAATATGACTGTTCGTGTGACTCATGACCCAAATCCGCATCCTGTAGATGGACAAATATTTAAGATGGTAGGCATACGGACTAATATAAGATATACCCGTAAGAGTTGGTTTGTGAGTGTTGGCAATTCATTCAGCAAACGGCATACATCTCTACGTGCCGCACGATCAATGACTGCAAATGGACGTTACCGTATTAGTAAAGATCTTGAATTGGATTTTAATCTTATTTACTATCCGATTGAAGGACAATTTTATTCACAGCGTGTCAGCATTAATCGTAACCTACATGATTGGAATTTACGTATTTCTTGGAGTCGTGTGGGAATTAAACGTGATCCACCGTTTAATACCGTTCGACAAGACTTTACATTTCAAGTTAACTTAATCGGTGAAACTGCAGTGTCTATGGGTGTTGGCTTTGATGCAACTACCGACACGTGGGGACTCCACACATTGCCTGCTGGTGTGCCGTATAATGCGTTTGGAACGGGTAATTCACTTGGTCGTTCCTTCTTCTAAATATCACTCAATTCACTATATATCTCTGAAGTCATATTGAGTTAAACCTATAAATATCGTGATATAAAGATATATAAACAATAATGTAGGTGCTATTTTTTTCTTATAGGTTCTCTGATGGCTGACGCGACTGAAAAACAACACAATACCGCACCGGATGCTACAAGAAACTAAAAATTACCCAATTAAATTCTTAATCTTCATTTAGTTTGTGTCCTGAAGGATTACAACCATAGTAACCGTAAATGAGACAATAATTTATAGAAATGATATAACATTTAGAAATGATATAACATTGATATTGAAAATATAGTATAATGTTATCGGAGAACAATATTGGCAAAAGAAATAAAGGATGTAAAATGGATTGGGGATTCTCGACAGAAAGTAAGGAACTTCCCCAAAGCCGTAAGAAAAACAATAGGTGATGCCTTAAATTTTGCTCAGCAGGGATATAAACACCCAAATGCAAAACCGTTATCAATAATAGGGTCAGGTGTATTAGAAATTACTGCACGTTACGATACAAACACATATCGTGCTATTTATGCTATCAAATTAGGTGAAAATATCTATGTTCTTCATGCATTCCAAAAGAAATCAACTCGTGGAATTAGCACTCCTAAAAAAGAAATTGACTTAATAAAACGACGCCTGAAAATGGCGCGAGAAATTGAGGTAAAAAATGAGTGAAGAATCCAAATTTGAAGAAAGTTCGGGGAATGTTTTCTTAGACATCGGTTTTTCTCAAGAAGAGGCAGAACGCGAACTTCTAAGATCAAATCTTGCCCTTAAAGTATATCAACTTCTTGAAGAACATAAATTAACACCTACAGATGGAGAGAAACTTTTTGGAATTAATCAGTCTGATGTGGTTCGCATACAGAATGGGAATTTTGAGGACTTTAGTGTGGAATATCTATTCACACTACTGAACAGATTAAATCAAAACATCGAAATTTACATTTCTCCCTCTGAAAATACAGTTGGATATCAACGAATTGTTGTAACATAACTTAATCACTTCGATTAATGCTCAATTGGTCAATTTGTAATCCCTGTGATATATCACTGTCTCAGCAATCTTTATAGCACAATTTATTCACATTACAATTTTTATGCTTCTCAAAAACCGTGTCTGCATCGTGACTGGAGCAAGTTCAGGAATTGGACGCGGAATTGCTCTTGAATTCGCTCGCGAAGGTGCACATATTGCTATAGCAGATATACAGGAAACTCCTCTGCAAGGTAAATATCATGAACAGGATGTTACAACCACAACGGTTCATGAAATTGAGAATTTAGGGGCAGATGGAATCTTCATCAAAACTGATGTATCAGACGAGAATCAGATTGATGAGATGATTCATCAGGTAATTGCTCACTTTGGTGGATTGGATATCCTTGTGAACAATGCTGGTATTCATATTCCTGGCAATTCACAAGAAATATCTATCGCTGAATGGGATAAGGTTTTAAGTGTAAATCTGCGTGGTGTTTTCATTTCAACGAAACTTGCTATTCCTTACTTAAGAAAGTCAAAATTTGGTCGGATAATCCAAATCGCTTCTGTCCATGCTTTTGGTGGTGGTGCTGGACCTGCTTATGCATCTGCAAAAGCAGCAATTGTCAACATGGTCAAGGATACCGCTTTGGAAGTAGGTAAAGACAGAATAACTGTAAACGCAATCTGTCCGGGATATATTGAGACAGCAATACAGGATTACCTAACACCAGAACAGATTGAATCCTCATTGGAAAAAAACCCTTTGCAACGATTAGGGTTACCCAAAGATATCGGACGTGCAGCAGTATTCTTCGCATCAGATGATGCGGAATGGATTACAGGTACTTCTCTACTCGTTGATGGTGGTGCGAGTGCCAAAGCATAATATAGTTGTAACCGTTTTGTAAGTAGACAATGCCAGAGAAGACTCACACTACAGCAGTAGTTCTCATCCCTCCAGAATCCATTCAACCGCAAATACAATCCATACGAGAGAAACATGATCGTAATTATGTGCGTTGGATGCCGCACATAACGCTCCTCTACCCGTTCGCACCACAAGATATATTTCAAGAGATAATTCCATCATTGGCAAAAGTCGCTCAACAAATAAAGCCATTTTCAGTTACATTTACGTCCTTCAATGTTTTCAAACACCGTAAATCTTGCACTCTTTTCCTTGTTCCAGAACCCAAAAACAGCATCATTGATTTACATAGCAAACTCATCAAGCAGCTTCCCGACTATGATGACACAGCAAGATTTTCAGGAGGATTTAATCCCCATCTGTCAGTAGGACAATTCATACACCAAGAAATATATGATGCACAACAAAGACTACAAGCCGAATGGAAACCGATCCAGTACGAAGTGGAATCTATGTCACTTATATATAGGTCCTCAGAGACAAATGACAGGTTTGTCGTAGCAGAGAACTTTTTCTTTAATAATGGAGGAGTAAGTTGAAAACAAATACTATTACAGTGTTCTTTTTATCCATATTTATTGTATTGACAATATCATTTTCAGGTTGCGAAAAAATAAGTCAAATGATTCCGTCTGATACCATCTCAACTATAAAGGTTGGTGTTATTCAACCTTCTGGACTTGCTCCAAGTTTTACAAAAGGTGCAGAACTTGCGAAGACTCAGATCAATAATAGTGGGGGGTTGCTCGGCATGCAGGTTGAATTTATTGTGATGGATAATCAGGAGATGCGTGATTTCCCGGACCCGAATGAAAGTGTCAGAATTGCGAGAATACTCATTGAACAAGAGGGAGTAACTGCAATTTTAGGTCCTCTACTCTCAACAAATTCCACACAGGTTGGACCTGTTGTCACCGAGTTAAAAACACCTATTATTACTGGTTCATCAGGACATCAGGTAACTGCAACAGGTGATTATGTCTTCATTGCCGTTGCTCCATCCTCAATACAAGGTGCGACGACTGCACAATTTGCGATAGATTCTAACGAGCTAAATGCAAAAACCGCTGCAACGATACGACAGGAAGGGGACGTGTATTCTAACGCTGTTGCAGATGCCTTTGAAACCAGTTTTCAAAACCTCGGAGGAGAAGTTGTTGCTACAGAATATTATCAACATGGAACAAGGGATTTTGACATACAACTTACAAAGATTAACAATGTTATTCCAGATGTGCTGCTTATTGCCGGTTTTATACCTGAAGTGCCATTAATTGCAGCACGCGCAAGGGAAATGGGTATTAAAGCAACATTTATCGGGACTAATGCATGGGATATTCCGAATGAACTTTTCAATGTATTAGATGACAACACCCCTTTAGAAGGTGCTTTTTTTACAAGAGACTTTAGCGTTGAATCACCCGATGCAGCTCCTTTTGTTGAAGCATATTCGGAAATGTATATGGAACAACCAGATGGTCCTGCTTCTTGGGGTTACGATGCGATGTCTTTATTGGGAATCGCAATTACAAATGCTGGAACACTTGATTCAACTGTAATACGAAATGAATTAACGAAAATCACTGACTACCAAGGCGCATCTACTATTTCACATTTTGATGAGAATCGTCACCCAGTCAAAAGTCTATTGCTGCATACTATTCGTGACGGGGAGATTGTCTTATATAAGAAAGTTGGTCCATAGCTAAGTGACGTTCAATTGTAGCCAAGCACTTCTTTATAGTAAAATTCGTAATTCCTTGGACACTTTGGTAGGTTCGGTTTTTTAACCAAACCCATAAGCGTCAATTTAGTGATTCTTGCTTGTCTGAATCTGCAATTCAGACATAATACATGTCGGAGGTTGTTTTGCTCGCTCTGACATACAGGGTTGTATGTCAGAATGCAGGCGAGGCGACCTCGTCCCTACGGAATGTGAGAGGCGCAATGAATTGCGCGACTACGAACCGAATATTTCTAAATTGGTATGTTATATTTTAGAAATGGTATTACATTGATACTCCTAACAATCCCCGTGTCAGCTGGAAGTCTGTGTTTCCCAAACCATGTAACCTTGGTGTATATCTACGCGAAGCTACCTCTGTAATTAATGATAACATCTCATCAACATCAACTGATGTAAGATCTAAATCCTTGCCATATTTTTCTATTGTCTTGGAATCAGTGGATGTCTGAATCAGCGGTACCATTACATGTGATTGCAGTGGTGCTCCGACGATATGTGCAAAGGCTAACTCTACGCCTGTCGCTCCCAAACCCGTTAATGTCTCGGTTGGTTGATGTGTAGGATTCTCCATAATATGGAAACCCCTTTTTTCTACCTTTTGACCATACGCCAGAGTTGGTGAAGAAGCCAATGTTTCTGATAAAAATGTGGCATTTGAAGGCACAACAACAGTGCCACCTGTATTGACGATAATGGTTGCAACCTGCATGAGTGCATTGATAACAGATCCACTCACCTTACCGACTGAGGTTAATGCTATACATAGATGTTCAAGATCTGCATCGACAATCTGAACAGTTGACTGGTTCACGAGTTCATTGGCAAACCACTGTTTTACTTTCTCAATAACAGAGTCAATACCTCCATCCAACTGCACACTTGCCCAACCGTAATCTTCTGGGGCAATACCCATATTTTGCATTTCATTTCGTATATGGTCATTGTGGGTCTTTTCACAACCGTGTTCAAGTAGCAATCCAATTGCTACTGTGGGATGTGTCAGATGTCCAATCATAGTGCGAGTGTATATCTCTTCGGAACGTCCACCAGACACTCCACAACCTTCTGTGTGTGCAAGAGCGACAAAGCGGGAAATACCTTGTGGTTTTCCGATACCTTCATGGTTGCAGCGATGTGCAATCATCTGTGCAATTTGTCCCGAACATAGACTTGTTGGTAAGATTAGGGCGAGTTGATTGCTACGACAACCATCTGCGGTCTGAAAAGCACGGAATGTGTATTCATTGAGAGTCTCGACTTCATTATCTAATGCAATTTGCACTGGGTCGCCTGACAAAACCTTGGATGTTTCAAGGAACGGTGTTAAATCAGTAGGACCTGTCTGTTTCCAATCACGCCACAATGAAACTTGTGAGTGACCTGCTTTTTCACCTACAGACTGCACACCTGATGCGACATTGACTGTCTGATTAAGCATCTCTTCACCGAGTTGATCCATCGGCGTGCCATCAAGGTAGGCACCAGCATTCACATCCATATCCTTTTCAAGCAATTCGTATCGACCGGTTGTTGTAACAATCTTTATTGTTGGAACAAAAGGAAAATTCGTGATTGAACCGTTTCCAGTGACAAAAAAGATCATATTTGATCCGGATGCGACCTGTCCAGCAATGCTCTCTAAATCGTTTCCTGGACTATCCATAAAATAGTATCCCGGTTTGTCCATCAATTCACTATATTTGATGACATAATCAAGACAGGCTTCAGGATGACGTTTCATTGCTGCACCGATAGATTTTATAGCGATATTATATAAACCACGGTAGTTATTCCCACCAGATGGATTTCCTTCTGCGGAATGACCATGCCATCCAACGCGTTCCTTAAATGTTTCTATAGTGTTGAGGAATTTCCGCGCTGTTTGTATATCTTTGACGTTCTGAAGTAGATATTCCTCCGCGCCGATAAGTTCATCAGTTTCAGCGAGGTTTGCACACCCACCATAACGAATTACCTCTTTTGCTACGTAAGCTGCCAGCGGATTGCCTGATACTCCGGAAAAAGCATCTGAACCACCACACTGCAATGCTATTTTAAGATGTTCTAACGATTGTTCAGTCCGTGAGCAATTATTGACTGAATCAAGCCATCCATTGATTATCTCATGCCCTTTCGTTAGGTTAGCATCAAAAGGACCTTGTAAACGAAAGAAATGGTGTATGACATTATTAAGGTTATATCCTTCGCGCACCATATATTCTTTGAGCATGTCATTTGTTACTGCCTCAGTACCGTAGTCAACAAGTAGAATCGCACCGATATTCGGATGTACTGTAAATCCTGCTAATGTCCGTAGCAACAGGTCTATATTATTGGGTGTGTTCTCTTCTCCTCCTTCAGTATGGGTTACTGAAACGATACCGTCTATATTTGAGTAATTACTTTCACACCCCAAACATTTTTCAGCAAGCCGTTTTGCAAAACCGGATGTTCTGGATGTTGTACCCATCACAACAATGTAGTTTCGCGTGCCTACCCCTCGCTTCCCATTGCGTTTAAATCCGTGAAAATATCGCTTATCAGTGTGGCGTTCCATCTGTTTACCCGTCTTAAATGATGTTTCATCTAAAAGATAAGGTTCCATCTTGTCCAAAAAGTTAGGAGTAATCGGTAACGAAAAATCCAGATTACGTATTGACAAGGAATCTATCATCTTCTGATTGCAAACATAATTACCGGGTGCGATTAGTTGTGAAGCATAACCGAAGGGCAAACCCCATGATAATAGCGGTGTGCCTTCATCAATAGGTTGTATGGCAAATCGATGACCTTCCAACACTGTATGGGATAATGAAAACCGGTTTTCATTATGACGAATCTGTGTTTCTGCATCTAATCTTTGTGTAGCAATTGCAACGTTATCACCTTCTGAAGGTAACCGAGCAACATCTATGAAGTTATATTTCATAGTTCCCCCTCACCAGTTTGGATTAGCGACGATAGATACTCACCTCAATGGCATCTTTTTTCACCCACGGTAAATTAATGTCAAACCAATGCGTTTCTGATTCATAGTGAGAACGGACATGTTCAAGGTAATCCGCCATGGCATCTGCACCTATCCCAACGTTATCTGCTAATACGGTTGCTGGATTTGTCAATTGGGATTCAATCGCTTGAAAACAAGGAAAATAGTTATCAAAGTTATTATCAAGCAGTAGAAAATCGACAGGATCTGTAATGCTTTTTAATATCTTCTGTGCGTCTCCAATACGAGAATCAACGAGATCATCAACACCAGCATTTTTAAAACTTGTTCGAGCTTGTTCTGCTCTGTTTGAGTCTATTTCTATAGTAATCAAACGTCCATGTCCTATATTCTTTAAGACACGCAACATCCACAATCCAGAATAGCCGATAGCCGTTCCGCATTCAACAATCAGAGACGGTTTTGCTTTCTCTACACAATTAGCGACAAATTTAGCTTTTTCTGGTCCTAACATTGGTATTCTTTCTTCTCTACATTTTTCTTCTACCTCTTTTAATACATCATCAAACATATAATCCTCCTATGTAAATAGAGTATTGCCATTGTATTGACACTGATAAAATTGATATGGTAATATCTTTATACAGAATTGAAGTATTTTGAAATGAGGTTATCATACACGAAATATAGATTAGGGTCAAGTTGTTGGGAAGTAGTGAGCATGTAAAGTTGTTTGCATAGAAATACCACTGGAAATACACTTCCCAAGACTTTTAATACCATTACCTACTGATGGGTGTGAATAATTATAGTTTTTACTATAAAACTTAAATTTAGAAATAATTGAAACCGATTTTGCTGTTAGGTGTGTATTAGTTTGAAAGCATCTCCGGAGGTGCCTGATGCCAGAATTAGATGATGAATTAATGCAACGCTTCCAAAAAGGCGATGAGGAAGCATTTAACCTCATAGTACGCCGTCATCAGCATCCACTTATCAATTTTATTACAAGATTTACTGGCGATAAGGACAATGCCGAAGACTTGGCACAAGAGACTTTCATTCGAATGTTTAAAGCAGCTAATCGATATAAACCGGGACGTGCTCAGTTTAAAACTTGGATGTATTTTATTGCAAAGAACTTATGCAAGAATGAAATTCGTAATAGAGGACGGAGGGACCGCTATCGGGTTGATAATATAATAACTGAAGGCAATTCGAACAATGATAATGAGGATGAGATTGACCTTATTGCAAGTGCCCCTGCAGACATTGCATTGCAGCCTGAAGTTGCACTTGAACGTAAGGAACTCAACAATGTTATTCAAGATGCCATTGCAGAATTACCTGAACAATATCGATTCCCACTAATATTACGTGATATTCAAGGTCTTAGTTATGATGAAATCAGTAAAATACTTGAATTGCGAAATGGCACTACAAAATCACGTATTAACAGAGCACGAGTAATGCTCAAAGACAAATTAAAACCGTATATGGAGATGTTATGAACTGTCTACAGGTTGAAGAGAACTTCTCTGCACATTATGAAGATATGCTTGATTATGATCTGTTACAACGTTTTGAGTCACACTTATCGGAATGCGAAGCATGTCAAGAAGAGTATACGCAATTTAGAGAATCTGTCAAATCTTCACAACTATTACCTCAAGTTGAACCTTCATCTTTATTTATATCAAAATTACAACAACGTTTGTCGGAAGAACAACACGAAAAGATTACATTTTGGCAGAGACTACAACTCTTTATTAATACACCTAAATTGGCATTCGGTGTGGTAATGTTACTGATTTTGGCTACTGCTGGAACATACATATATCAAAACGATTTGTTCAATTCTGATATTCAATCCAATGATGGTGTTGATTACATTACTACATCCGGATCTCAGTCTCCTTTAGACAGCAACGACTTATTACAGCCTCGTGGTTTAGATAGTGTTGATCCTTTAACAATTTTTTCATCCGAACCTATGCAAAAACACTATATCTTGAAGCAAGTTAGCTACACAACCGCATCCACAGCAGGTGGTTTATAACAATTAGGATTGGAAACCGATGGATATGAAAATTCTCTTGAGAGGATAAATGCATGTATAATCAGATACTAATTAATACATTAGATTCCAACAAAATACACAATTATCTATATAAGGTTCTGGTTTTTTGCCTTCTAATACTTCTTGGTGCATCTATACCGAGTTATGCAAAGGACAACGTGCTACAACTGCTTGAAAAAGAATTCAAGAAAGTAGTAAAGAATTCAAGTCCTGTTGTTGTCAAAGTCATTGCCACAATAAAACCTTCCGCCCAATTACCGACCAATATTCGCAGCAAAATCATCCCTCAACAGAGTATTAGTTCAGGTATTATTTTTGACAAGGATGGACATATTATTACGACAACGTTTGATATGCCTCCATCTAACATAGAAATCATTTACAACACAAGAAAACGTATTCCCGCAAAAATCATAGGCATGGACGATTTGACTGACCTTGTTGTCCTTAAGTCTGAACAGAAATTACCACTTCAAGTTAAAAGCGGTGATTCTAATAAGATTGATACAGGTTCATGGGTTATCACTGTAGGGAATTCACGTGGACAAAAACCAATTATCTCATTTGGTATTGTAAGTGGGAGGGAATATTTACCTGATCGTCCTTGCAGTGATTTGATTAAAATCAATGCCCCAATATCCCCAGGCAACAGTGGAGGGGCAGTTGTAAATACATCTGGGGAGGTAATAGGAATGATTCTGGGGACACTGACTGAACCCAACATACAGAATCCATTTTCTATACAACTACCACAGCAAATAATGAATAGACCTGAGATTATATTTGCTATTCCGATTGAAACAGTAAAATCTGTTGCTACAGAAATAATTAAACATGGCAAGATGCCGCGCGGATGGCTCGGTGTTAATATATATTCAAATGAGTTAGGTGTTTTCGTTACCCGAGTCACTGAGAATAGTCCCGCACATTTAAACGGACTTCTGCCAAAGGATATAATACTTGAATTTAACGGTACACCTGTGAAACATTATTCCGAATTATTAAGATGTGTTGGAATAACTCCTCCTCATACTGAAATCAAGCTTAAAATTCAAAGAAACGGACAGGACAAAAATTATTCCATAAAACTTGGTGAACGGTAGAATTAAGGTATATTCTATTTCAGTCTGTTAAACTCATTGAGATAAGCACTAACAATATCCTTATTATGTTTGATTATCAACAGATTCTCACTATTGCGCATCTCAGCATTTCGTGAGAAGTTATAAGAACCTGTAATGACTGTCTCCTCATCAATTATAATCACCTTGTGATGCATTTTTCCTGAGGTTTCATCTATTTTTACATTCATTCCTATTTCTTTCATCGGTTCATATTCGGAATATTTTACATTTTGAAATTCATCAAATATCCCCTGGACATTTATTCCTGAATTATAACATTCTCGCATAGCTTCTCCCAGTTTATCGTGCGTAAAAGAAAATGCCATAAAATAAATGAATTTTTCTGCTGAATTAATCTCATTTAATAATGGAGAAATCGTATCATTTTCAGGTGAGAAATAGGTAGAAATCAGTGTTCCATCATTTAATGTAACTTGTGGGTATGGATTATGAGGATTAGCGGATTTATCAAATTGCCTTAATTCAAACATTTCACGAAATTCTTGTGTAAAATTAGCTGCCAATGCTTCAGAATCAATCCAGACAACGTTATTGTCGTCTTCATGTGCACTTTTAATAGTTGTATTATACGAACCTGTCCAGACATAACGTCTATCAACAACAAAAAATTTGTGGTGCATATAGCCATCATTGTCCTCATCATCACGGACAGAAATACCTTCCCTAAGTAAACGTTGAATATCAGGTTTTTCAGCATTATCATTTTCAGTCATTACTTGTACATTTACACCTTTGTTATGTGCCTTAATTAAGGCATCGGTTACCTGTTTGGAATCCAGATGATATAATGCAGCATCAATTTTCTCAGATGCCATAGCAAGTTTTAGGACGAGTATCTGCTCTAATGAACTATCACTATTAGTTCCGTTGACTTTGCTAAAATATACCTCTAATCCACCTTGATGTGGGATTACTTGTTGCTTGGTATAATAATGTCTGATAACAAGACCGATTGACACAGCAAAAAGTAATATGAGAAAAAACGGAATGAACTTTGCGTTTCTGCTCTTCGGTTTTGTCTCATGTCCATTATTCATGTCTATATTCTCCATCATAGTAGGAATCCATTAGACACCCCACCTTTTGCGCGATTCTTCTAACGACTCAATCTTGGCATTCTTCTTTTTCCACGCGTAATGTCCCTTCGGTTTCTCACCTACCCACCGTTCATCTATCGCTTCTGATGCAAGTTGATAGCGAGTGTCCGCAGTAATACGGATTTTATTAGATGTGTTGACGAGAGAGGCATGCATAAGAAACATACTGAATATGATTACGTCACCTGGTGAAAAGGTCGTGGTTGCCCAGTGTCCACCAAATTTCTCAACGATTTCAAGTGGATTATCACTGAAATGTCCTTGAATAAGGTCGCGGTCTACATCTGATTGTCCATAGGTTTCACGCACTTTATCAAAGCGGTTTGATCCGATACAGAAAACAATCGGTCCCATATCCAAAGAAACATCCCCAAATGGAGTCCAGCAAGAATATAAGTCTTGCGTGCCTCTACCCATAAAAACAATATCGTAATGGATAGGAGAACCGGAGCCGGGACCGGCAGTACGTAGCCATTTGAAATCAAAGGTACACGCCTCACCACCAAGAAAATGTGCAAAAAAGGTCATTATCGGTTCACCTTCAACAACAGCTTTGAACTCAGGCAATTGTGTCAATTCTATATTTCCCATTGAACCTGTTGAGGTAGGATCTGGAAAATCTGGATTAAATATACCGTCCATTAGAGACGTATTTGGTGCGATCATCCCTTTTGATTCCAGTTTTTGTAGAATCTTTTGTCTCGCTGATAGTACTGTGTTCTTGTCATGTAACCCACGAATTAATAGGTAACCGTCCTCAGTAATTCTATCATGTAATGCTTGTGAATTATCTAAAATGTCGTTACTTTCACGTAAATCTGTATTGACATCTACTTCCTGATGTATGAAGGGAAGTTTCATCTTAGTTCCTCACTTCCGATGGCGGAGTTTCTTTCAACCATGCATAGTTAAACCGATAATGTTGTTTACTGCTGATCAGGTGAATTATTCCGTTTTTACCTTGGCAAACAGCAAGATAACCACCCGGTTCAGCACTATTTAATCCCATTATGAACGGGTGTCCATCCATCGTCTCAATTTCTCGGTCAGGACCATCATCTGTAATGAGACGGATATTAGACCACGATTCACCGTCATCATAAGAGAGTGCCCCGAAAAGTCCTGTAACATGCCGTTCATTTCCAGATTCGTCCATAAGCGGCATCGTCTCAGGTGTCTTGCGACTACCTGTAAACGAGGCAAGAAAAATGGGGCCTTCCTGAAGTCTTAAAAATACACACCTTTGTCCCCCAGAAACAACAGGAAACGGACTTGCACTGTAATGCCATGTTTTACCACTATCGTTAGAAACACTTTTTGGCATGCGACCGTCAATCGTATCCCCGCGACCATACGCCATCAACCGTCCATCAGACAGTTCTACAACCGCAGCATGTATCCCCGCAATCCATCCGCCACTATTACCAGCTGCAAAATCAGGAATCGGTTGTCCTGCTCCAGGATCGTACCACGTTTCACCATCATCATTGCTTAACCAGATTGCTGTGCCACCGTTACCACCACTGACGGCATCGCAAGCGAGTAGAATTGAACCATTCTGTCTACGGAAAACCGATGCGATTGGCATTTGACGGAGTTGGTGCTCTGGTGAGATAAAACGCGGTTTTGACCATGTTGCCCCATTATCGTCAGAATAACGCAGGACCAGTGCCAAAGGACCCCAGGTCGCAGCTGCTGATAATCCGTTGAAATGATAAATACGTCCTTTCTCATTGCGCCATAGACTTGTAGCGTGATTATTTCTATCAGGTGGACCCCAGAAGGGTTCTGCAGGTTCCCATTCAGTCTGACCTAATCGTAATCGACTTGCAGCAACAGTTAATTCCCGTCCACGTTCTGTTACACAAGAATACCATGCTGAAAACATGTCACCATTCGGACATTCAACAATTGCTGGGACATGGTTATGTCTTGAAAACAGTGGTCCATTCGTGCCTTCTGGTATTCGGACAAATGGGATCGGTTCAGCAAAATATGCTGATTCTGGTGCAGGTGCTGTTTTAGAATCTTGTTTAACATTCTTACCCCATAACGCTACCTTCGTAGACAGTAATAACGAAGATGTCTCTGGCATTTCGCCACATACAACACGGAAACCGATATACCAATGTTTATCTTCTGGTACTGCTCCCATCCGATTAGCGGAACGTAGATAACACAGTAACGTCGAATGGCTGCCTCCTCGCGTCACACGATACAAACCATTTTCTCGTCCACAAGGATCAGTCTGTGGTTGTGGTTCATAAGGTCCATACCAATCTTGACACCACTCTTCAACATTGCCATGCATGTCGTATAGACCCCAGGCATTTGGTGTCGTTTTTCCGATATGCAGTGGTACAATCTCTTCTTCTCCACGACTCCGTCCCGCATCTGGGTACCAACTTTCTCCTACGTTCTTTTGAAACTCCTCTGGCAAAGTATTACCAGTATGGTAATGTGTTGTGGTTCCTGCTCTGCATGCATATTCCCATTCTGCTTCGGTTGGCAATCGATAAGGCAGACCTTCCTTTTCGGACAACCACTTGCAGAAATTAGTTGCATCGTGCCAATCTACAAAGACAACTGCTTCATCATCGTCCTGTGAGAAACCTACTTTACCGCGTAGTTTATTATGTGAGGTTTGAAATTGCTCATATTGTACATTTGTTACTTGATATATACCGATGTAATACGGATTGCTAAGTGTTACCTGATGAATTGGTTGTTCATCCCAATCTCCATCTCGTAGGTATTCCTTGCCTGCTGTTATTTCATCTGTAAGATTAGCGTTTGCGGAACCCATCATAAATGTACCGAGTTCAATTCTTACGAACTGCATTCCAATGGAATTTGTGAAAGTCTCATCTCTTAATATCTGTTGTTGCATAGTGTTCTCAATTCGGTAGTTTTGATTTCAATTTGTTTATGAATATAAAGCATTATATATGGTTTGTCCGATATTGTCAATTATTGTAAGTATATACCCAGAACCTTTTACTTATCAATATCTTACGATTTTAATAATAATCCTTCCGTTGTAGGAGCAATTTTCTGGTCGCGATCTTTCTGAATTACTGAACGCATGGAAGACGCGGAAGGGGGTACTGATATGTCTATGCGGTATTCATAGGATTAGTTTTCAGCATGATATAGGAATACTACCGTCTTCTGTGTCTATTGTGATTTCAGACAATTAATATATCTATATATTGACACATACCAGAGGTTACTTTGCTCGCTCCGACCGACAAAATAAATTGTAAATAAAAAGTTTTCATTTCGACAGGCTAAGAGGTCGATCCTACAGAGGAAGACTTTATTTTGAAAATCATTTTATTTGGAAAACTGAATGGATCTGGTATATCCGCTTTGTCTTATAAACTTTGATTTGTTATTCAAAACACAGACATGCTATAATCAATGTTAGATAAGAGGTTGTCTATGCTAAAACGCAATGGTTTTTCAAAATTAGCATCACTGATGTTAAAAAACTATGCAGATACTGAAAGTTTGAAAGCACAACTAACATCAGAATATACTGAAGAAGATCTGATATCCTATCTACAAAATGAAGATCCACTGATTGGACGTGCTGCAGCGACTGCCCTTGGAATAGTAGGGGATATGAACGTAGTTCCTGCCTTAGTCGCAAACCTAAAAAACGAAGATTTTCGAACGTCAATCATTACGGAAGCAGCATTGTGGAAAATATGGTGTCGTTCAGGAGATGAATCTGTGGATGAAATGCTGATTGCTGGTAAGAGGTATTTGGAAAATGAGAATCTTTTGGAAGCGGTAAAACAATTTACTGCAGTTATAGAAGCATCACCAGATTTTGCTGAAGGATATAACCAACGCGCTGTTGTCTATTATGTAATGGAAAAATGGAACAATGCACTTGAAGATTGTTTACAGACAGTAAAACTTAATCCCTATCATTTTGGTGCTTATGCTGGAATGGGACACGTATATCTCAGATTAAGACAAATAGATAAGGCAGTTATTGCCTATAGGCATGCCCTTAACATTAATCCAAATCTTATCGCTATTGCCAATTCACTTCGGCAGTTACAGCATGTATTGCATGAGGTATAGAAACAGTTGATGGATACAAAATTGACACTTTTTTCTGATATGACATTTTACAAAAAGACCTTAGTTTGTTTCTGTATTGCGAGTTTTCTACAGTTTGTAACCTATCAATTGTTTACGCTTGCTAAACTTGGTTCACCTGATGTTTGTTATGCTCTTGCACAGACTGTCGTTATTCTTTTAGTAGCACCCTACATTGCAGCCTTAAGTGCAGAACTTGATCTGAAGTCAAAATTACATTCACATTTACTATTACTTACACCAATCCATATCGGTAGAAGTTTGTTAGTACGACTTTTCAGAAGTCAGGCTGTGCTTATGTGCTGGATTGTTGTATCAACAGCATTTGCTATTTTAATGTGCAACATGCCAATCATAAAAGCATTGAAGTTGGTGGTTTTATTAGGAATTTATAGTATATCCGCTGGAGCAATTGGTATGTGGTGGAGCCGAGCATTTAAGGATGTCATCTTTGGAACAGTATGCACATATTTTATTTTAGGTGTATTTATTGGAAGTGCATTTTTATTAATGCCTATTGAAAGATATATTGACAACTTACGACCGGTAATTCAGCCAGTACTTCACTTGAACCCACTCATTGCTGTGTGTAATATCTTTGATGGATTGGATATTTTTAGAATACCAATATTATATGGGATTACACCGATTACATTTTATAATTACTCATATCCGTCATGGTATATTAATGTATTCTGGCAACTGGTGATTGGTATATGCTGCTTTTTGTGGACATGGGGAATGAGTAGGTCATCAAAAATTACTGCTATATATTAAAGTTGGTTGCTATTCAAATGAGAGATTCCATGAATAAGTTAAAAGACCCAATTATTAGTGTTTCAGGGGTACGTGGACAGGTTGGTATATCGCTTGATGCGCGGACAATAACACGGTTTGCAATGGCATTTGGCACATTTGCCGATGGAAAAACCGTTGTGATTGGACGAGATTCACGCACATCCAGCCCTATGATTCGTCATGCAGTTCTTGCTGGTCTTTTTGCTACTGGATGCCACGTTATAGATGTTGGATTATGTCCAACTCCTACTGTATTGATGATAACAAAGCACCTAAATGCAGCTGGAAGTATTACGATTACTGCGAGTCATAATCCGGTAGAATGGAACGGCATAGAATTTGCTTCAAAAGCAGGAAAGTTGTTAACACAAACAGAACGGGACAAATTGATGGGTATCTATGATACTGAGAATTTTACCCTCGCTGCTTGGGATAAACAGGGAACCCTTGAAGAATACAAAGAACCAACTGCCCACCATCTCACACAGATATTCAATTCTCAGTGGCTTGATGCTGATTTAGTTCGAAACGCCAATTTAAAGGTAGCACTTGATTGCGGTAATGGTGCTGGATGTGTTATTAGTCCTTCTCTGCTACGGGAACTTGGATGTGAGGTAGTAGAAATAAATTGTGTGTTAGATGGCAACTTCAATCGTCCTGCGGAACCTACCCCTGATGCATTAAGTCAACTATGTGAAACAGTGCTTGAAACAGATGCGGATATTGGTTTTGCACATGATGGAGATGCTGACCGGGTTGTAGTTGTTACTGATTCAGGTGTGGCATTAAGTGGGGAATGGACTTTAGCATTTGTTGTAGATTTTATATTGAATAAAATAAAGGGAGACATCGTTGCCACTGTAATTACAAGTCGTATGATAGACGATATTGCTGCAAAACACGGTGTGTCTCTGCATCGTACGAAAGTCGGTGTGGGATGGGTCGTTGAAAAGATGCACGAAGTGAATGCTGTTATCGGTGGTGAAGGCACAGGTGGTGTGATATATCCATCTCTCAACTATACAACGGATGGTATCGCCTCAATTGCAGCAATTGTTCAATACCTTGCTGAATCCAAGAGTTCGGTGACTGAACTTGTTGATGCAATGCCAAGATATGAGATGTGTCGCAAGAAAGTAGAGATCCCATCCCAAGAGGTAGCAACAAAACTTGTTGAGCTTGTATTGAAGGAGTATGAAGCAGAATGCACCACAGACATAGAATCAATACAACACCTTGATTTAACAGACGGTATCAAATGTGTCTGGGATGACCATTGGATCAACATTCGTAAATCAGGAACAGAACCAGTAATTCGGGTCTTTAGTGAAGCACCATCTGAAACACAAGCAGAAGAACTTTGTAATCAGGAAGTTGATCGTTTACAGACCTTAATGAAACAGATAAACCTTTAACTGCGTTATTTGTCATAAATATATACGTTAATGTAAATTAAAATACAAACAAGAACCACTATCTTGACGGTTGGAGTAATTATGTCTTTGAAAATTGCCTGCATCGGCGGCGGAAGCGGATTATCCGCGCTCCTTAGCGGGATTAAGTATTTTTCTGATATGGAATCGGGTAACGAAAAGATTATTGATCTGGATAGTTTGTCAGCAATCGTTACCGTATCAGACGATGGAGGAAGTTCTGGTCGTCTGGTTGAGGAATTTGATGTCCTTCCACCTGGAGATATACGCAGGTTGTTGTATACTCTATCCGATGCAGAAGAACTTGCAGGTCTATTTGAATACCGGTTTTCCAGCAATGGTGATCTTGGTGGACATACAATTGGAAACCTATTATTAACTGCACTCTCAGAAATAAAAGGTAATTTTCCTAAAGCTATTCAAGCAGCATCACGACTACTCTCTGTACGCGGACAGATCATTCCAGTTACCTTAGATTACACCGTCCTTTGTGCCGAACTCGCTGACGGTGAAATTGTTCGAGGTGAGTCGACCATCCCAATACGCGAAAATAGAGAACCTATTAAACGTGTGTTTTTTGAGCAGCGTGAAAACGGTAAAACACCCCATGATATAGACGAAGTTTATGAATGCCAAGCACATCAATCAGCGATAGATGCGCTTGTCAACGCAGATGCAATTATCATTGGTCCGGGAAGTCTGTACACCAGTATTATGCCGAATCTTGTGATAAAAGGTATAGTAGAAACAATACAACGGTCTAATGCTGTGAAAATATATGTCTGCAATGTGATGACACAACCCGGAGAAACCGACGGTTATGCTGTGACAGATCATGTCAACGCTATATTTGACCATGCAAAGATCCCTATCAATTATGTATTGGTCAATAACCAACCAGCCCCCAAGGAAATAATGCAAGGGTATGTAAGGAATGAATTGGTTTCTCAGCTTACCCGAATTCGATCTCTATCTGAAGAAGGACTTTCAATGCTTTCAGAGGACAGTGAGCATTTAAGGCAAGTACTGAATCTCGCAAAAGATATATCGGACTTATCTACAGAAACAATACAGCTTGCAGATGCCTCGAAAGTGCAAGTTTGCTACAACCGTGAACAGGAAAGACTTGAAGAACAAGACATAACGATTGTTGAAGCAGACCTTATTAGGGACATGGTTGTCACTGAAATCGGAACATGGATGGGTGGCGCACAGATGAACGTTATTAGACATGATCCTGAAAAGTTGGCTACTAATCTTGTTGAGATATTCAGGAAGCATCCAAAACTGAGTGAAGCAATTAAACAGAAATGAGGGTAATTTTCATAGAAAACTACCCTTTTGAGTTATTGAGACTAATAAGTTTTTCTATTTCTATTTATTTGAATTCCAGATGAGAAACGTTGTTAGATTTAATGTGAGAGGCAAATTTATCACAGATATACGATAGGTTGTCAATGAAATTTTCCCAATGAAATTCTTCTTCATGTGCCTGTACTGCAGCAAAATATACCGCTAATTCATAATAACCTAATTTTCGATCATCTGTTAGATGCGTTTCAGTGGTATGTGGTGTTTTAACTTTAGGCATCCTATACCCCCAAAAAAATAAATTGTGTTATCCACGTATAATTTAAACGTCTCTCAAGAACAAGGGTTTCAACTTTTTATACTTATTCTAAAATTATATATTACAGTCTTTTTAATTTTACAGTTCAGATTGGCGTTATAATTCAATATTCGTAGGAGAATTCATGAACCATACAAGAACTAAATCAGACCATAACAAAATCAACACTAAAGAGGAAGACAATAATCCTCCTGATACAAATTTTATCAAGCAAGCAATTGAAGAAGATATAGCATCAAATAGATTTGATAGTAGGGTACATACCAGATTTCCTCCAGAACCGAGTGGATACCTGCATATTGGACACGCCAAAGCGATCTGCATCAGTTTTGGTATCGCTGAGAACTTTGGCGGTCTATACAATCTAAGATTCGATGACAGCAATCCTATTACCGAAGAGCATGAGTTTGTAGAGGCGATCAAACGTGATGTCCATTGGCTTGGTTTTGATTGGGAAGACCGCGAATTCTATGCCTCCGACTATTTTGAAACACTTTATGAATATGCTATCAAACTGATAGAAAAAGAAAAAGCTTATGTCTGTGATCTAACCCCAGAACAGATGCGTTCTTTCCGCGGTACATTAGTCGAACCCGGTAAAGACAGTCCTTTCCGTGAACGTTCTGTTGAAGAAAACTTAACTTTATTCAAAGGAATGCGTGATGGTGAATTTCCTGATGGTTCTCGCACGCTACGTGCAAAAATAGATATGACAAGTCCGAACCTAAATATGCGTGATCCAGTGATGTACCGTGTCTTACGTTCTCCACACTATCGGCATGGTAATAATTGGTGCATTTATCCCACCTATGATTTTACACATGGACAATCTGATTCAATTGAAGGTATCACACATTCCTTATGTGATGTTCAATTTGAAGATCATCGTCCGCTTTATGATTGGTTTTTGGAGTCATTAGAGATATATGCTCCGAGACAGATTGAATTTGCCCGTTTGAATCTTACATATACTGTTCTCGGTAAAAGGAAGTTAAAAATATTGGTTGAGAATGGTCATGTGAATGGTTGGGATGATCCAAGACTTCCAACCCTCGCGGGGATGCGTCGTCGCGGATATACTCCTGAATCAATCCGAGATTTCTGCAACCGTATAGGTGTCTCGAAGTCAGATAATCTCATTGAAATTAGTCAGTTGGAATACTCCATACGTGACGACCTAAATCGACGTGCACCACGTGTCATGGCTGTGCTCAATCCTGTCAAAGTAGTTATTGATAACTATCCAGAGGGTCAAGTAGAAATGATGGATGCGGATAACAATCCTGAAGATGAAAACGCGGGTACAAGGGAAATCCCATTCTCACGAGAAATTTATATTGAACGTGATGATTTCATGGAGGATCCACCACGAAAATTTTACAGATTAGCACCCGGACGCGAAGTAAGACTTAAGCACGCATACTATATAACATGTGAAAACGTCATTAAAGATGAAAATACCGGAGAAATCCTTGAGATACACTGTACATACGATCCTGAAACAAGAGGCGGTTGGGCTGAAGATGGACGTAGAGTTCAGGGGACTTTGCATTGGGTATCTGTAGAACATGCTGTAGATGCTGAAGTGCGATTATACGATACGCTTTTTACTGAACGTGAACCAGAAAATTCAGCTGATGGCACAGACTGGGTAAAATATATTAATCCTGATTCCTTAGAGGTGTTAGATGACTGTAAAGTTGAACCAAGTCTCTTGGATGGTGCCCCTGGGAACCGTTATCAATTCTTACGGATTGGATATTTTTGCATTGACCCAGACACATCAACAGAAAAATTAGTATTCAATAGAACAGTTGCACTACGGGATAGTTGGGCAAAAATTCAGAAAGGACAAAAATGAGCGATACCGTTGTACCAAATGATAAAATAAGAGTACGTATGGCACCTTCACCTACAGGTTTTTTACATATCGGAGGTGCAAGGACGGCATTGTTCAACTGGTTGTTCGCAAAACATCACAACGGACAATTTATTCTGAGGATTGATGATACAGATATTGCACGTTCCACCGACGAATCTATGCACGAAATATATACTGCGTTGAAATGGTTAGGTCTTGAGTGGGACGAGGGTGGAGACAAAGGTGGACCTTATGCTCCCTATCTGCAATCAGAACGGAAAAGTATTTACGACAAATATGTAAAGCAATTACTTGAAAACGGTAATGCCTATTACTGTTATTGTTCAACTGAAGAGTTGGAAGCAATCCGAAAAGAGGCACGCAGCAATAAGTCAACACGATCCTACGATGGACGGTGCAGACATATATCATCAGAAACCAAAGAACGATATGTATCTGAAGGAAGAAAACCTACTGTCCGCATTAAAATGCCAGACAAACCTATTCGTGTAGATGACATAATTCTCGGTTCACGTAACATTGACCCCGCCACACTTGAGGATGAAGTAATTGTTCGTTCGAACGGTATGCCGAATTACAATCTTACCTCAATCATTGATGATGCAGAAATGCAAATTACTCACGTAATCCGTGGAACTGAACACCTCAACAATACACCGAAACAGATCGCTATCGCTAACGCACTTGGATTGCACTTACCCCAGTTTGCACACATTCCACTTGTACTTGACGATTCTGGTAGAAAACTAAGCAAACGTCATCATGGCGATCTTGTCGCAGTTAACCGATACCGCGAACAAGGATACCTACCCGAAGCGATGCTTAACTTCGTAGCACGACTCGGTTGGTCTTATGACGATAAACAGGAAATCTTCTCTGTTGCTGAACTTATAGAGAAATTTGACCTTGATCGGGTTGGTAAGAGTGGTAGTGTGTTTGACATTAAGAAGTTGGAATGGCTCAACGCTCACTATATCAACGAACTTGATGTGTCTGCACGTACTGATGCCGTGATGCCTTTCTGGGAACAGGAAGGTTTGGTGGATTCCAGTACAAAGCGTGATTGGCTTGAGAAGATTGTTGAAGCAGTTGGTGAACGTCTTACAACGTTACAGGACATCATCCTTCAAACACGTTATTTCTTTTCGGATGATTTTGAATATGAGTCGAAAGCAGTCAAGAAATGGTGGGGTAGTTCAGACGAAAAGAAGGAAAAAACCTGTGAGATTCTTACCAATCTTGGACAGATTTTGCAGGAAGTTACTGAGTTTGACATTGAAACTGTTGAATCTGCTATATGGAGATACACGGATGAAAACGACATCAAACGCGTTGCAGCAATGCAGGCAATGCGGATTGCTTTGACAGGAACATCGTTTGGACCAAGTCTATTTGATATTGTTGTGCTGCTTGGTAGAGATGAAGTGTTGAAGCGGATACAAAGGGCTATAGCGTATCTCAATGTAATTTAGTACTTATATATACTCAATCGAAACTACACTTTTCCTTAATATCAGTGATATTTCATGGTATACTATATTCCAATGATTGCCGACATATCAACAATATTCATAAATGAAGTTGAATAGGAGTAACGATGCTTCACTCACTTGAATTAGAAAATTTTAAAGCGTTCGGGGAACGCGCACGTATCCCGTTTGCACCTATAACATTGATTTTTGGTGAAAACAGTGCTGGCAAAAGTTCTATCTTACAAGCACTAAATTTACTTAAACAGACACGAGAAAGCCGAGATGTCAGTGCCCCAATTGCACCTAGAACTGAAAACGGTATTGTGGATCTTGGAAGTTTTAAGGAACTAATATTTGACCATGATCTGGAACGGACACTCTCAATGCGTATTGAGATTAAATTAGACGTTTATTTTTCGATTGAATTTAGATTTAAGAGACCTTCACTGACCGAGGAAGTTCTTTTAGACCAAGTAATGATTTATAAAAACAAAACTCCTAGATGTATTGCGAAATTTAAGCCAATTGACAAGCCTTTAGAATTTGAGGAAATTCGGAGGGGAACAAGATTTCTCTTTAATCCGTTTATCGTTGAAAAACAAGGTTATGCCCAATCAAGAATGCCTACATTAAAATGTGATTGGTTAACAAAAGCAAAATTGTTTTGGGAACATGAGTTTAATTGGTGTCAAGAGAATAGTGAGAAGGTAATTAATTTGATAAAAGAAGAAAAAAATAGATTGGAGGAACACTTAAATCGTCTTAAAGAAACATACAAGAGAATTGATCAAAAAAAATCTGAAGACTCATTTAAAGATTCATATAGACAAGAATTACAAGAACTTAAGTCTTTAAAGCAAAATATAGACTTCTTCACAAAAGAATACGATTTGAATGAATATATTAGTAAGAGACATGCAGATGAAATGAGAACAATCGTAGGATTGCAAGGATTCCTACCTGCTGCAATTGGATATCAAGAGAATATCACTAGGTCACTTTCATTTATTCACTACAGATCTTCTGATCCCCTTGACCTAGGCGAGATAGTGATGGATACAGCTAGTGCTTTGGAAACAACTTTGGAATCTCTTTTTCCAATGGGACCTTTTCGACGTCCACCTGAAAGATGGTATATCTTTACAGGTACCAGTCCCCAAGATGTTGGATATCGAGGAGATTTGCTCCCAGATTTACTATTTCGTCGACCTGAACTAGTTGAAGACACAAACAAATGGTTAGAAAGACTTGAAATTGGTTACCAGCTAGAAGTTAAACCAGTGGGGACCGATGCTGGGGATCTTTTTGAGGTTAGACTTATAGATACACGACGAAAAGAACGTGTAAATGTAGCACTGCCTGATGTCGGTTTCGGAATAAGTCAACTTCTTCCCTTTGTTGTTCAAAGTTTGGTTTCAGAAAAACAAATTATATCTATTGAGCAGCCTGAAGTTCATGTACATCCAAGGTTGCAGGCAGATCTTGGCGACCTCTTAGCTGCAGCTATTCAAAAACCGAGACAAAATCAATTTATTATTGAAACCCATAGTGAACATTTAATTTTACGGCTGCAACGTCTGGTCTATGAAAAGAAAATCAATCCTAATGATATATCGGTAATATATGTCAGCCGCGGTGCTGAAGGAGCAAAATCACAACGATTGCGTCTTGATGAAAAAGGCAATTTTATTGATAACTGGCCTAGCGGATTTTTTACTGAACGTCTTAAGGAACTTAGATAATAAATGGAGAGTAATATATGATTGTTAGTGTAGTTTTAGATCCGTCAGCATTCAATGAGAATTATTTTGACGAGACTTATACGTATCATGCGGAAGATCTTTTGAGAGGAATTCTAAGGAACGGGTTATTGATTGTTGATTCAGAAGAGATATTGAGAAAGGAATTAAAAAAGAAAATAATGTCTCTTCCAAGCACATTTGGGCAACAAATACAAACTCTATTCGCAGAATTATTAAAAAGTGATTCAACGCGAATCATCGCATGTTGTGTTGCATCAAAATTCAATTCAAAGGATAGACTCATAGATTTAGCTTTACAACTAAGAAGGAAAACTGATGCAGATACATTATTTGCTAGTGTAGACAGTGTAAAAACACTAATATCTGAACAAGAATACGACGAGAAAACAGTTCCTTTATCCGATTATCGTGATAGCGAGTTTGAAAAGATCCGTCAAAATTATGATAGAGGATTTGGTGCGATTGATAAACTATGTAAATCAGAAGTAGATGAAATCTTTATTCGCTCAATTCGTTTTACGAAATCATTACGATTTTACGATCCATACATTGGTAGAGGGAACAATACAGACAAGTATTATAAAGCTATTGTATATATTTTAACCCTTTGGGAGAAACATGGTTATTTTGCATCTGAAAGGGGAATTGAAAGCGTCGAATTATATGCTTGTAAAGGTAGAAATATTCGGAAACAACATCAAAATATTATTAATGAAATCATAACCCCTTTAAAAAAGCAATTCCCGTGGTTGGTAAAGTTCTCCATAAAAGTTGACTATTCCGGTGAGAGTCGCATCTTTCATGCAAGGTATTTAGAGTCCCAGTACGCGATAATTAGAGTAGATAAAGGATTTGATTTATTTAATGAAAACGATGAGTTTAAACGTAATTTAATTTCTCTAAATATGGAAGAAAACATTCACTTAGAAGAATGTCGTGACTTGCAGGATGCATCTGTTTAGGTTATTCATTATGATATATATGCTGAATAAGTGTTAATAATGTCTGTGAAATGAAAAGAAGTTGCGAAAAATTCTATATATCATTGATGATATGTAGTAATATACTACATATTGTTCAATATTCATACTTAATTCCTCAAAACTAAATATATTCACAAACTTATCCGACTTTCATCACAAGTGGGTTACTAAGACCTCTCTCATCATAATTAATCCCCATCCAAATTACATTTGTAATCACAAATCACATTGATAAAACGTAAAATAAAGTGTTATTATATTCGTTATAATACATACAAATCTCTTTACATTTATATCCTCGAAATTCTATTTCTTACCTGAGGCAACGAAAATGACATACCGCAACATATTAGACAAAATCAGACTTGCATTTCCACAACCGGTGTCTGATACAATCCATGATTCATACTTTATTCATTCTATGATGCGTGCATTAGACCAAGTAGACGATCTCAAAACACATCTTCCATTCCTCGGAAATATGGTTGAAACGGATTTTGATACTGCGAAAAAGACAACAATAGAAGATTCCATGTCCACGGTTGAAGAGGTAACCACAGACCTTGTAGGGTATCTACAGGGAATGACGATCTTCGGTCACCCTCGCACACAGCAGAACGTCGTTGCTCCGACAACAATCCCCAGCATGATAGGTGTTCTCCTTGCTTCTCTCCACAATCCTAATCTTGCTTGGGATGAATTCAGTCGACTTGTAGCATTAGCGGAAGTTGAGGTAATTGGTATGACATCACAATTGATCGGATATCAACCAGAACAAGCAAGTGGTGTGTTTACCTTTGGGGGAACAGGAACTACACTTTACGGTGTGAAAATGGGAATAGAGAAAGCTTGTCCGGGTTCAATACAACATGGAATACCTGATGATGTTGTCGTTTTTGTTTCAGATGCAGGACATTATTGTGCTGCCAATATAACCGGTTGGCTTGGTATAGGTACTGACAACCTAATTACAATTCCAACAACAGTTGAAAACGAGATAGACCTTGAAATACTGGAACAGGAACTAAGACATGCACTCACAGATGGAAAAAAGATCGCAGCAATTATCGCTACATTAGGCACAACGGACGCATTCGGTTTGGACAACTTAATGAAAATTGTGGTCATGCGAGAAACTCTCGTTGATGAGTTTAAACTTGATTATCATCCACATATTCATGCTGATGCTGTCATTGGATGGGCATGGTCTGTTTTTAACCACTACGATTTTGAAAGTAACCCTTTAGGGTTTCGTCCGCGTACTGTACGTGCTTTGGCTGGTGCTTGTAGACGTATACGAGATCTTCATCTTGTAGATTCTGTGGGTATTGATTTCCACAAAACAGGTTTCACACCATACATTTCCAGTCTTGTGCTTGTAAAGGATAAGAATGATCTTGATCGCTTGAAACGCACACGGGAACAGATGCCTTATCTCTACCATTTTGGACAATACAAACCGGGTATGTATACACTTGAAACCTCAAGGTCTGGTACAGGTCCTCTTGCTGCACTTGCTAATCTCAAATTATTTGGAGAAGAAGGGATGCGTGCAATATTGGGTCATATTGTTGAAATGACACAACTATTGCGAGAACATCTGGAGGGACACGAAGGCACCACCGTACTAAACAAAGCAAATTTTGGGACTGTCACACTATTCCGCGCATATCCCGTCGGTGTGGATACATTTGAAATTAAGCGACAAGAATTTGAGGACGATGCCTTTAAGGATAGTTTACTCGCACATAATTCATATAACCAAGAAATCTTCAACTATGTTAATTCTGAAGCTATGGAAGGACGAGGTGTTTTCATATCAACAACAGATTGTTATCGGCACACCTCTTATGGTGAACCTATTGTTGCCCTGAAGTCATTTATCCTGTCCCCATTTGTTGATGAAGAGGATGTTGAAACGGTAGTAGAAAAGGTATTGGAAGCAAGAGAACACATGGCATAGATATTGAACAGAATAAATGGAGGTGGCGGGAATTGAACCCGCATCCGATGGAAATTGAAAACAACCACGTTTTCTGTCCACCGTCGAAATCCTTTCACCCCCATGCCAGATAATAGGTTAACATATTAAGTTCAACTATTTCAAATAATAAACTGGATTATTTAGTTTTTTGTATTTCTGTGGTTGTCCCAATTTTACTGTCTGACCACTGAAAACTGAAACGGACATTAAACATATTGGATATATATTGTTATCAAATGCAATAACATTACAAAACAAAACGACCATCAAGTATAATATAACCCAACATCTAACACACAACTTAGAAAATAGAGGAACACCGATGACAATCAACCAAATCCAAAAACGAAATTCTCAAATAAATCACACAAAACTTCTGCAATGCGAAGACAACATACCACACACAAAAACCGAAAAAAAACAACTAAACGGTATGCTTTTAGTTGTTTTTTTTAATTTTCCGTCAACAAAAATAACGACTTAAACCCTTACTACTACAACATCGAGAACGCCTAATCAAAATTTAGAAAAAAACAACTAAAAAACACCTAAAAGTGTGTTTTATGCATTTACGCAGGTAAGAAAATGCATTAGAAATACCAAAAACTAAATAACGCGAGTCCGGAAATTATAGCAAAATTCGTAATTCCTTGGACACTTTGGTAGGTTCGGTTAGGAAACCGAACCTGTGTAAATAGTGCGGTTCCAATCGCACCTACCATGGAGTGTGAACATATTTTCAGATTTCACTATAATAAACATAAATGACACAAGGATATAGTTGACTAACAAAAACAAACCATGTATAATTTACTATAGTAGGACATAAAATATAATGTTAATATTACACATATATTTATGTCTTTATATTATAGTTCAATTTATGATGAATGTTTATTTAAATATAACCAGAGAGGAGTATATTCTATGAAAAAGACCTTGTTTAGTTTGTATTTGATGTTTTTTCTTTTCTCAGCACTTTTTTTACCTAATATTTTTGCACAAGACTCACCACAGTGGCACTTACCAGAAGGTGCAACAAAACGACTTGGTAAGGGATGGATATATGAAATTCAGTATTCACCAGATGGTACTCGGTTTGCTGCTGCAGGCTCCACAGGAGTTTGGATTTATGATACTGCAACAGATAAAGAGATAGCTCTATTTTCGGGATATGGGTATGCAGTTTCAGCACTCACCTATTCTCCTGATGGGAAGATACTGGCAGGGGGTAGTATAGATGGAACAATCCGTTTGTGGAACCCTGATACTGGAGAAGTCGTACATACGCTTGACCGACATTGGGCGAGTGTCCGTAGCCTTGCTTTTAGTACAGATGGTTCTATACTTGCAAGTGGTAGTAGAGACAGAACTGTCAGAATATGGAATCCTGAAACAGGTGAACTTCTGACGACACTGAGAGGACATACAGATGGATTAAACTGTATAGCAATTAGTCCAGATGGTAATACTCTTATCAGTGGTGGAAGAGACGATACTATAGTTGTTTGGGATCTAAATTCCGGAGAACAAATACAGACCCTAACAGAACATCGTGATAACGTCCAAAGTGTTGTGTTTAACCCTGATGGAAAAACCTTTGCCAGTGGAGATCTGAATTCTTTAATCCATATATGGGATACAGAAACATGGACAGTCAAACGGACATTAACAGGACATACATCCCATATCCATCATTTGGTGTATAGTCCTGATGGTAATATTCTTGCAAGTGGAAGTGAAGATGACACCGTCCGGTTATGGGATGCAGCCACAGGTGAACACCATATTACGCTTGCTGGACATACCGCAGATGTGTATGGTCTTGCGTTTACACCGGATGGAAGTGTACTTACAAGTGGTGCATGGGATGCAACAATGCGGTCATGGAATCCAATTACTGGTGAACATCTGGAAACAATCACTGGACATACCGATGCAGTTGTGAGTGTTACTTTCAGTGCCGATGGAACAATTCTTGCCACGCGTAGTTGGGATAAAACTATCAGACTGTGGGATGCTGACACTGGACAACTACGACATACCCTCATTGGTCACCAAGATGATGTGGATGTTGTGGTTTTCAGTCCTGATGGCAGAACACTCGCGAGTGGTAGCCAAGATAATACCGTTCGTTTATGGGATGCAATCACCGGTGAACATATAAAGACTTTAAGAGGACATTACTCTTATCTGATAAGTCTCGCGTTCAGTCCTGATGGGAGTATTCTTGCAAGTGGTAGTGAAGACGACAGCATTCGTTTATGGAATGTTTCCACAGGAAGATATATCGGAGGGTTATGGGAACATGAAGCAGGTGTAGAAACATTAGCCTTTAGTCCTGATGGTACAATGCTGGCAAGTGGAAGTCGTGATGATAAGATTATCTTGTGGGATCTTGAAACACGCGATCCAATACATACTATCAGTGAACATGAGGATGATGTTTGGACTGTTGCTTTCAATCCGGAGGGAACACAACTTGCAAGTGGTGGAAGAGATACTGTATCTTTATGGGATGTTGCTACTGCTGAACTATTACAGACATTTCGCAGACCGATTATAACGGATATAAACGTATCTACACCAGAGGAATTATCTGGAGATACTCCCACTGACATTCCAGCAAATGCTACAAGTATTGTTTTCAGTCCAGATGGGAAAGTTTTAGTAACAGGTAGTTATGATGCCACTATACGTTTATGGGACATCGAATCAGGTGTACAACTTGCCACACTTGACGGACATACATTTTCTATAACAAGTGTTGCGGTCAGTCCGAATGGTTCAACGATAGCAAGTGGAAGTTTCGATGGAACTGTCCTACTTTGGGCATTCCCACTTCCAATGAGTGTCTCTCAAGTTTTAACAGTGTTCGCAGATGTGAACAAGGACGGAACTCTGAATATTTTGGATGTGGTACTTGTTGCATCAAATTTCGGTCAAACTGGAGACAATCCGGCAGACATCAACGGTGATGGGGTCGTTGACTTGTTAGATCTTTATTTGTTAGCGAATGCACTCAATCACATTGGATCGGCTCCTGACATACAGACCGTATCAAATGGGCAGCTAACACAGTCGCAGGTACAACAGTGGTTGAATTTAGCAAACCAACAGTCATCACAGTTAGTTTTTACCACAGAAACAGATTTACTTACATTCCATCGGGGTATACAGGTTTTGGAACAGATATTACAATCTTTAATTCCAACGACGACTGCATTACTACCTAACTACCCTAATCCCTTTAATCCTGAAACATGGATACCGTTTCAATTAGCATCACCATCTGATGTAAGTATTACCATCTTTTCAGCGGATGGATCAGTTGTCCGAACATTAGAATTAGGACATCATGCTGCGGGTTTATATCAGAACCGTAGCAGTGCTGCCTATTGGGATGGAAAAAATGAACTCGGTGAATCTGTATCAAGTGGCGTGTATTTCTACACACTCACTGCAGGTGATTTTTCCTCTACTCGCAAAATGTTAATTTTGAAATAAGCATTTCAATGTTGATATGATTTCATCAAGGTGGAAGGGAACAATGCCTTCCACCATTTTTTTTACAAGGTGGTTTTGTCATCTATTGATTCTTATATATTGAATTAGGGACCGGGAGAACGCTCCATATAGTGAAGTGTCAATTTTCATTTAGAATTTACGGATAAGTTTTCATTTTCTTTCATTAATGCATCCGATTTTGTGTTAAGTTAGACTTGTGAAGTATTGATAACATTTCTAACAACATTCTCTTGGAGGTATGAATGACATTTAGTGAGATATTATCCTCGATTGCAGAGGAAGTGGAAACATGTAAAATAATTTCATGCAAAAATAACTTAGAAGAAATTGGTAATGGATTAAGAGCATACGAAAAGGAGCATAACGATTTACCCGAATGGCTTTCAGAACTACATCCTAAATATTTGACAGATTCAAAAACATTGATATGTCCTGCTGATGAAGATAATGGTGTACCGATTTTAACATATAACATAGATCCTAACTTACCTGTAAGTTACTACTACGAATTTGACCCAGATTATCGTGAATGGATGAATACGGAACGACGCGTATATGATGATGCGAATCCAGTTGTTAGATGCAATCACCATGCGAACATTGACTCTGAATCAACATTTGTAAAAAGTCTTCACATAAATCTGAGTTTCTCTAATTCTATATACTTATCAGAAATATTTTGGTATAAATGTCCAGAAAAAATGTATGGTAGTTTGCAAGCAGCAATCACCGGTTATGAAAGGTCAATTGAACTTGAACCTGAAAATCCAGATTTCTTCAAACTATATCCAGAACTGATCCGACTATACGTCCATGCTGAACAGGACAAAGATGTTGTTTCCCTCATTGAAAAATTCAAAACTGTTATGAAACCTGATGAAGACATCATGCGGTTTCGTGACTATTTTACATTACTGGAGATGTTACGTGCAGGAAACAAACATACTGAAGCACTTCAGCTCTGTAAGCATCTTGAAAAAACAGAACAAAAGAACCCGTGGCTAAAGAGTCTATATCGGGAATTTGCAGTGACCTTTGAAGAAATGGGTAATATTGAACATGCAAATACCTACTATCTAAAGTATGACTCTAAACGCGAGATGTTAGGAAAAACAGCACCTAACTTTTCTGCAACAGATATGGATGGGAATCCAATTTCACTTATGGATTATCGTGGGAAAATCGTAATATTGGATTTTTGGGCAACGTGGTGCGGACCTTGCATCGGTGAAATGCCGAATGTAATAAAGATTTATAATGCGTATAATGAAATGGAACTGGAAGTCATTGGAATAAGTCTTGATCAGGATGAAGCTGAACCACGAGAATTTCTGGATAAATATCAGTTGCCATGGCGACAAATATTCGACGGATCTAAAGGACCATTGAAAGAACTTTACCGAGTTGGAGGGATTCCTTCACTATGGCTTATTGACCGTGAGGGAACAATTATATCCTACGGAATCAGAGGTGCTGCACTAAAAAAGCGGGTTGGTGAAATTATTGATGGAAATTAAGAAAAATAATTGAAAATGATCATAATTCTGCGGTTTGAAATACTGTTTCATCTGCGACTTTTATATCTACTTGTGTTAAATACTGACGAATTGCCTCAATATCTACATCTACCCCAAGTCCTGGCTGTTCTTTCGCTCGTACCATTCCATCATTATCAATTTGGAATGGATTCTTAACAAGCCGTTGAGATAATTCTGATCCAGCAGCAGGAAATTCCAGTAGGTTAAAATCTGGATTTGTAGTAAAGACATGAAGTGCAGCAGCAAGACTTAGATGGCTTTTAAAGGTGTGATTGACATACTGGACACCATGTTTTTCTGCAAGTTGTCGGACATGAAATGATGGTAAAATACCTCCGATACGTCCTGTGTCAATTTGAACATATTGAATTCCACCATGTAAAATCAGGTCTTCAGCCATGCGGAAGGTACTTGAACCTTCTCCTGCTGCGATGTTAACGGCTGGATTCATACCTGTAAGGGAACTGTATGCTTCTATAGCATCGGGAGCAAGTGGTTCTTCTAACCATGTAGGAGAAAACTGGGCAAATGCTTCTGCCCGTTGATAAGCAGTATTGTAGTCGGTACCCCAAACAACTCCAGCATCAATCATAATCTGTGCTGCAGATCCCATACCTTCTCGTGCAGCACGGACAAGAGCAATGTCGTTTTCCTCACCGAATTTTCCCATCGGTCCCCAACCAAACTTTGCAGCACGAAATCCCTGTTCTCGAAGATTAACAGCAATCTGATATGTTGCATCAGAAGTTTCACCGAATAGGACTGAAGCATACGGTAACTTGGGGTGTAAGGTGTCAGATACATCAAACATCTCCGCAAGAAGTCTGTAGACAGGTTTATCAAACTTCTTTCCGATTATATCCCATAACGCGATTTCGGCACCACTGTAAGCATGTTGAATCTGTTGTATATCCAACCCATTCCGTAACACTTTTTCACTCAATCGAACCACATCTGATGTATCATTAAGTGTCTCTCCAATAAGTGTTTTACGAATATTGATTATATTTCCGTGGGACATTGGACAGCAATAAGCCGCAATACTGACCAAAGGAGATGCATCACACTCTCCCCAACCTTCAAATCCTTTATCGGTTCGAATTCTGACTAATAGCGTATCTTGAGTCCCATCTGCTGCAGATGTAATTTCGGACATCTGAAAATAGAAAGGATCAACTTCTGTGATTTTCATTCGTCATCTGGAGGATTTTCATCAGTGTCTTCAATATCTTCTGTCAAGATTGCATCAACTGAAGTATCATTCTGTTCTATGGTTGAAACTGCAACTGCCCGTAGCACAGTAATAATAAACCACCCAATTAATCCTGCGACAGCACCAATACAGACAGCTAATGCAGCACCTCTCGGTGATACAAATTCATCTAATGTTTCACTATCTACTGCACATGTAATATTATTGATATTCTTCACAGAAATGCCGCGATTTTCACCGTACTGAACATATTCTAATGTGGGTGGTTCGTCTGCTTCAATTTTAACATTTGCGTTCCATTCATCGGTATTCACAGAGATGCTGCTCTCTCCCTGTTCACCGACCCATGAAGCTTTGACTCCCTTAGTGCCTTCATTATCTCGAATAGGTTCTACCCGAGTACTTGACAAAACACGACTAAGAACATTAAGGGTCATATCTTTTGATTTTAAAAAGGCGTGTTTCAAATTACTTGTATCCATTTTTCTACTCCTAAATTAAAATTGACTTTTCCAATTCACATTGCTCAATATCAATAAATCAAAATTGTATGAAATGTGAAAAAACGTTTTGACATAGCATCGTAAAATACAATAGAATTGCTAATGTAGTTGAGTTGTACTCAGTTCTTCAATTTGTAGTGTTCGTTATAGTCGTATATATTCAAGAGTACAATTATTCAAACTACAGTCATTATATCATATAACGGAAACACATAAAGATAGTTAACACAAAAAGGACGTTACCATTCTGCCTATGGCAACATGATTCAATGAATATAAATAAGAAAGACAATGGTCTCTTTATAACGGCAACAGGCACAGAAATTGGCAAAACAGTGGTATCTGCAGGAATTGCAGCTACACTTAAAAATGTTGGCATAAATGTTGGAGTCATGAAACCAATTAGTTCAGGGGATACTTCAGATGCAGAATACCTGAAACATGCTGCTCAGGTTGACGATCCATTGAATCTTATTAACCCCATATCCTTACGGTATCCATTAGCACCATCAGTATCAGCAAGAATTGAAGGTATACCCATTGACATTGCTTCAATAGAAACTATGTATGGTACATTAAGTAAGAAATATGATTTCATGATAGTTGAAGGCGTAGGTGGAATCGCAGTACCAATTAATGACGATTTTCTTGTTTCACATCTTATCCATAGACTCAATTTACCAACCCTAATTATTGCATTATCAGGTTTGGGAACAATAAACCATACGAAGTTAACCGTGGAGTTTGCCAGACAGAATAACATTAAGATTATAGGAATTGTCTTAAATCAAATCAATGCTGATACTACCGGTCTCGCTGAACAGACAAATCCAGAAGAAATTGAAAGATTGACCAATGTGCCAATTGTTGGTAATGTGCCTTATGATAAGAAATTAGAGAGTCAATATCCCGATCCGCAGTTTATGGTAGAATATTTTCGTCAACATATTCAATGGAATAAATTGCATTTATTTTGATTAGACAATATAACGAATTAAGTGTTTATTTTAGTTAGTCTCTGTTAAACTTGTTTTAATATCCATTTTGGAGGCTAACTCATGACCAGTTTTCAAACATTAAAAGACAAACCTAAAAGGTTTCTCGCACTGACAAGATATACGATAGAAGAGTTTTCTGAACTTTTCCCTTGTTTTTCAAAGTGTTTTTTAGAGTATGTTCAAACACATACCCTTGAAGGAAAACGACGCAAAAAACGGAGATATACCTCATATAAAAATCGTTGTTTTGATACGCTTGAAGATATGCTGTTATTTATCTTAATTTACTTACGACAAGCGATGACACAAGATGTGCTGGGTGAACTCTTTGGTATGTCTCAACCCCTTACAAATAGATGGGTTCACTTACTTTTACCGATATTGAACCAAACTTTAGCAGAACTTGGAGAGTTGCCATCACGAGAAACAACACCCAGAACTTTTGGTGTGGCATCGGAGACTGTGTCTGATAATCAAAGGTCAAATCATTTTTTTTTATGATAGCACTGAGCGTCCGATACAGCGTCCAAAAGACCCGCAAACTCAAAAAGCGTATTATAGTGGGAAAAAGAAACAACATACCATTAAGAATAATCTGATAATCAATGCTGATAGCAAAGTTGTTTAATTGACACCCTCCTGTGAAGGTAGCATACACGACAAACGTATTGCTGATACTATAGGATATTGTGTGCCAAGTGGCACTGTTTTGTATCAAGATACCGGTTTTCAAGGGTTTACCCTTCCTGGAATAAAGATTATTCAACCTAAAAAGAAACCAAAAGGACGCGAACTGACTCTTGAAGAAAAAGAAAACAATCGTGTCATTTCATCCATACGCACACAGGTTGAACATGCGATAGCGGGTGTCAAAAGATACTGCATCGTCCAAGATAAGTTGCGCAACTACAAGAAAGGGTTCAGCGACATAATCATGGAAACTTGTTGTGGTTTACACAACTTTAGATTAAACTTCAGAACTTGGTGTTATCAAACACCTATGATTAAATCATTGTAATGTCTAATATATAATCAACGATAAAAATAAAATCTTCTGATGGGATGTTGTTAGATATCCATATTACATGGAACACGGTTTACTGATGTATGGGTGAGGAAACCCCGCCCATACGAGAGAATACCTCTTACTTCAGCGTCTTCAGTGCATTCAGTGCTTCTGATGACGTAATTGGCAAAAGGACAGGTAACGCAGTGGTTACCTGTCTGTGGAAGTAAGATTAAGGAAACGGAATATGTGATTGCGTTTCAGATTTGGCTTTGGTAGTCGGATCAGTGCCTTTGGCAAATCCTTTCGCGTTACAATCAGCAATATTCAACTGATCTCCATCTTCAGGCGGCCTATGGATTACAACGATATCACGACTTTCGTCAAGAATTCCCCTAAATTTTCCTTTGATATGTCTTCTGACACCTTTTGCGACTGCTCTGACTTCAAACGAACCTGCATAATTCATATCACGACCGCCATATAAACACCATGCCCATGCATCCCAATTATATGAAAGAACCGCATCGTCCTCATCCTCTGGAAATAAGTTTCATACTAACCATGCAGCTGTTTCTGCGCCTGAACTTAAAGGTCCATCTTGGTCATTTGCCCATCTTTCTACTCCTTGTGTAATCCAAGTCTCAATTTCTCCCTGGCCGAAAGTGTCATTAAATGAAGATATTTCAAGTTGAATTGCACAGAAACTTAATAACGCGATGAATAGCAATGTTCGGAATCTACGAGTTTTCATGAGATAATCTCCTTATTAATTTGTAATTTATGTAAAGACTAACGTCTTTCTAACCCCAAGAATTCATAGGGATCAATACCACCATGATATGGCTTGATCTTAACCCCAGATGGTATATCTTCTTTGATCAAGAGAGGTCGCCTGCGTATCCTAAACTCGTCAGGCACCTCCGATTGACGAGCTTTTGCATTGCTTCTGATTTTATTTCCTGTTTCTGGATGAGTTGACATCCCTGAAATATAACGTTTAGGTATTCCATTAATGTATGTCATTCCCCATTCTACATATACAACGTCTTTACTTATAAGTTTAATCAATCCTGTGCTGTCATCCATGCGTGCTCCAGGGTAAATAACGCCTGTATCTGAGAACATTTTCATTTGAAGACGTTCCATCAGCTCATGTTCAATTGAAGTATTATAAACGAATCCTTTGTCAGGCCATCCTGTCGGAATTTCAGGATAGGGACCTAAACCAAAAGGAGACATGCGAACGGGTTCTGTTGTTTCTGCTGCGATGTCTTTCCCGTTATCCAGATCGGATATGGTTTTAGTGGTTTTGTTGACAAGAGGCGTCTCAGTTGTGATTGATTTATCGGATGTGGTTTTCGTACTGCTATCCGTTGTGATATTACTGTTTGTCTCAGCGTTGACTATATCCGTTTTTTGTGATGTCTCTTGTTGGCGTTTTCGTTCTTCTGCCTTGGTGAGTTTGTGTCTATCCGCTGCTATATCATGCTGATACCAGAGGACACACGCAACGGATAGCACTATCAGAAAACCGATAGCACTGAGAACCCATTTGTTGGTGAGATATTGGCGTAACATATAATACCTCCTTCTGCACTGACATTCTCGTAGGTCGGAGCGAGCATAGCGACCTACGACATGTTTGTCTGAACCAGGATTTTCAGGATTACAGGATTTTCAGGATTAGGAGTTGGACACTATAGATCCGTTTCATAGCATAAACGCACACCATTGCAAAGAAACATGGAAATACAAACTCTTATCCTGAAAATTTTGGAAATCTTGTAAATCTTGGTTCGGACGGAATATGTCGAAGGTTGCGTTGCGGGCGGGGGGACCTCGCCCCTACGATGTTGTCAGAATCGTGTGTTGTCTGAATCACAGATTACGTGGATTACTGAGTTTGACGTATCTGATCCCGTACTTCTCACATTAGTTACACCAGGGGCATGGGACCATCGTATTGGAGTTATTATTATAAACTTCTCTATACCCCCAACATTTCCCGCAGTCCCAATCATAAGTGCTATCGTAACTGAATTTTGACGCGGCAGAATTTGCTTCGTTATCAGGTATGTCAGCACCTGGTGATCCGCCTGTTATCCAACCGGTCGTTTCTGTATCAGATAGTCCGGCAAAGTAACGAAAGTTTTCTTGATGTCCGATTTTGTAGTCCGCTTTTGCCTTATCTCGTGCGATACCTTCCCACTGAATACCAGCTTTATCGGAGTCGGTATCCATCATCGCCTTCGCATAGACGCTATAAACCCCACCATATACTTGATAATCTTCGGGTGCATCTCCGATTATTTTTGACCACGCCTTATACTGTATACCGGGTCTTTGAAATTCCCACCAATCATCTTTTTCACAATCGACTTGTGCTTCTGTTTTTACGGAACCATCAACATCTTTTCCGCGAGCGCGAGCGAAGTGTTCGCGAACGGTGATCCTTTGCATATCCCGGTTATACGATACTTTTACTGTTCTGCCATCACGCAAAATAATTGTTTTCGGTGGTCGTAATGCCCAAAGCAGTGTGCTTGTTGTCAATAATATCATTGTTAAAAAGAGTGTGTAAACAATCCAGCGTTTCATAATGAACTCATAGCGAGTACGAACTAAACATCGTTGAAAGTCACTCGTAAGTTTATCATTGAATATGCTAAATACCGAAACCCTAAACGGGTTTCTTTGAGTTTATCGTAGCTAATGGCAAGTTTCCTGTAAGTATCTTGC
>JAJEAG010000017.1 GCA_022824265.1 Candidatus Poribacteria bacterium
TGCAGTTGCTGCAAGGTAAACTTGGCTTAAACCCAAGTGAGTCTCCTATAAGGAGATAAAAGATGCCCACATCTTCAAAATACGCAAGGCGTGAGAAGATGACCTAAGGAACCCCAATCCTTTAGGTTTGGGAGCCGTCAGGAATATATTTACATCAGATCCAGAAATCCTAATGTGGTGTGAGGAGAACAATTATAGTGAAATCCAAAAATATATCTTCACACTCCATGGTAGGTACGGTTTCTAACCGCATTATTTACACAAGTTCGGTTAGGAAACCGAACCTACCAAAATGTCCAAGTAATTACGAATTTTACTATATAATAAATAAAACCACATTTTGAGACTCTAATAAATCCAAATGTCCGAGGCACCAAATGGCATCCGCGCATTTGGCAATGAGTTGCGCGACTACGAACGCGTTGTTAATGAAAAGTTATTATTTAGAAATGGTATTATATTTCTTTTTTATTCTCCTATAGGTTCATCCCGAAGGACAGGATTATATAGACAAAGTTCAGCATCTACAATTCTACCATCGGGTAAGGTATAGGCGTTTGGTGTGCCTCCTCTCCACGGTGCTTTCCACTCTTTGCTGCGCTCTTTATCTATTTCTTTCTGTTTTACGATATCTTCCCACGAGAATCCGTCCATGAGTTGTTCATGTAAAGATGCTTCTATGTCGCTTACTTCAGATTTACCTGTGAGATTTTCAAATTCGTAGGGATCATTTTCCAGATCAAATAAGATGGATTCATCCTCAGGAAAAGCAACGTATTTATAGCGCGGCGTTCTCAACATACGCATTGGTCCGGTTGTTTGTGTTGCCCAATATTCGCTGATTGCGGTATTTCGCCAACCTTCCGTATTCCCTGACATTAGGTTAGACAGATTCGATCCATCTAATCCATCGGGTATAGGTATATCTGCCCTTGCACATAACGTTGGGAATAGGTCGTTTAATTCCACAGGAGCATTGACGCGTCTACCGTGTGTATCTGTTGAACGGGTATCGTAAATAATGAGCGGTACTCTTGCTGCTGCTTCATAATAACTGGATTTCCACCACTGTCCATGCTCACCTGCCATCTCACCGTGGTCAGTAGTATAAACGATAATTGTATTATCTAATAGACCGTCACGATCCAAAATAGTTAGCAAATCACCGAGACATTCATCAAGGAATTCACAGCATGCATAGTATGCCGCACGCGCTTTTCGTGTCTCTTCCTCTGTAATGTCAGCTGTATTAAAGCATTTTCGCAGCCCCTCCGCATAGCGATGCGTTTGTTCCAAATGCCCTGGCGGGATATTGGGCATGTCTACATTGTCAGGATAGTATTTATCAAGTAGTCTTTTCGGAGCAGTCAACGGAAAGTGAGGACGACTGTAACTTGCGAGTAAAAACCACGGCTTATCAGCGGGGTGAGACCTTATATATTCGATCGTTTCTTCGTTAACCACCCGTTCTTGGAGAAGGCTTGTTGGTATTTCAGTGACACCAGCATCCTTTGTGCGATTACGGTTCCCACTTAACGGGTCACGTTGATGTCCCGCATTCCCACGCAAATCACCGTAAGGACGTGATTGGAAACCGTTGTTTTGTTCTTTTCCACCAAAGTGCATTTTCCCAACAAGGGCAGTAGAATAGCCGTGTTCAGCAAAATGTGCTGGTATTGTCAGATGTTCAGGGAATAGGATGGAACCGTTATTCCATGCTGAGCACCGATGTGCATATTTGCCTGTTAACATACACATCCGAGAAGGTGTGCAGAGCGGAAATTGGCAATATGCCGCATCAAAATAGTTGCCAGATTCGGCAAGTCGATCAAGGTGTGGCGTTTGAACAATATCGTTCCCTTCACATCCGATAGCATGTGGACTGTGTTCGTCACTTTGAAGAAATAGGATATTCGGTTTTTGTGTCATACTACAATATTATCTCCTTTTTTTGTTAGTTTTAGTTCAGATTGGACAACTCACCGTACAGGTGGAAATCAACTCCGAAGGGTAATGCGATATCTGAATCCTTCTTGTCGAAGTGTTGTGAAAAATCAACCAATGTGAATCCGATGAGTTGTTTCGTCTCTGGGTGAAATCGCAAAATCACATCATCAGTATATTCCACGTAATCGGTATGTTCTGGTCGACCTCGTGTTACATAAAGCACGTCAGCTTCGCGATCATAGACTATTTTTAGTTCATCTTGATTGTTATTCAACTGAATTCCTTTTTTTAATTGGATATGTTGTGATAAAGAATTTCACTGAGGTGGTTTCTCAATTCCCAATGGTTTTCAAGGATGTGTCGCCATCTTTCGTCTGTTAACTCAATGCGATTGTTCCATCTATCAACGACGTGCTACATAATTATGACTCAACACCTTCGATTTGTCTGATAATTTTGACCTTCAGTTAAGTTGACTTTTAATATGTTATGGAAAACGTCCAACCTTCAAACAAGTCATAATTATACACATTTCGCCCCTCTGGGGCTCTATGTTTGGTGAGTTACACGTTACTATACACATTCCACCCCTCTGGGGCTGCTATCTATTACTTCCGATATATGTTTTTTCGTGAGTTATAATGGCATACAAAACTGAATAAAAAAGAAAACACCTGAAAACCCTATAAGTAAGGATCATAAATTGTCCAAACTATTAAGTTTACAAAAATCTATTTGTCTAATGTTAACCATCAGATTTTGAGTATATAGCAATAAGAACAAAACAGGTAGTCTGCAAATTCGCAGTAGGTGTTTTGAGTTCTATGGGAATACTGCTTTTATAACCTCCATCCGCTTCTTGTGCTTTTGTCAGATAGGATATTGCGACGCGGCGTGTATTGAGTGGGTCATTGTATGCAGCAAATGCCATAATGGCTGTAGCAGTTACCTCTGGATCACTCGGTCTACCTTTAAATCTGGGAAAACCACCGTCTCTGTTTTGAAATTGTTTTATCCAAACAATCTGTTCATCAAGATCATAGACATTTTCATCATATTTTCGGTCTGGTGACATGCCCTGCAATACCCAAGAGGTCACATAGATATCTGACTGAGTTCCGCCAGGGAGATTCCAGACGTTCTCAAAATTATTCTGTTCAGCAAGCCATTCTAAACTTGGAAGAATAGGTTTAAAATGCCTTTCTGTAAAACCGAGTTTTTTGAATCCAACAAGTGTTGCGGAAGTATAAAGAATATGTCCGGGTCCTTTACTTTTACGTCCCCAACTCCCAATTGGGTTCTGTGCATTTTTGAGCCACTGCAATCCGTTAAACTGTATTTCTGCATCTGCTTTAGCATTTGCCAGAGCAATTAGTGCAAAAGCAGTGTGTGCGGTATTGTTGTTCCAACTACCGTCTTTACTTTGCTGGTTTTTTAGATATCTGACTCCACTTCGTATAATACGTGATCCGGTACCCCACCCCGCATCAGTTAATGCCCAGATAGCAAGCGCAGTAACTTCTGCATCACTCTTTTCACCAGGTAAAAGGGGCCAGCCGCCATCTCTATTTTGATGTTTCAAAATATATGTTTTTGCATTTTCTATCGTTCTGTAAATTGAAGATTCCATCAGTTGTTTTGCTGGTTTCTTAATCGTTACATCCGCAGATGGGACTTGCGTTACATTGAGACAGAGGAGAATCAACAACAACTGACAACATAGTAAAATGAATGTTGTTTTTCGGATTTTCATTTTTTCACCTATTCTTAATAATTCAATTGATGGTTTTATGATTATCTACCGTATATTATATATTCTTAGGATTGTGGTTCAATCACGACTTTATATACGCCTTCATCACCAAGCATATCAATACCCGCTTCCAATTGAATCAGTGGAAGATGATGTGTGATCAATTTGTGTAACGGGGCACGTGTTCGCTGAAGAAAGTCCAATGCTGTTTGGAATTGTATTTGTGGATATGCCCACACACCGCAAACGTCAAGGTCTTTATTACAAATTTGATGTGGTCTCACCTGTGTTTCACCTGAATCGGTGTAGTGACCAACTTCAATAACTTTACCACCCCGTCTAACAACATCCAATGCTTCAGAAAAAACGCCAGGGATGCCTGCACACTCAATCGCTATGTCTACACCAACATCGCTTGTGTGGGATTGAATCTGTTCAACACGTTCTTCTGGTGTGGTATCTCCAACATTTATTACCACGTCTGCTCCCATTTGTTGTGCCATCTCTAAACGGCTATCAACGAGATCGGTAGCAATAATCGTCCCCGCTCCACTATCCCGTAATACTGCAATAACAAGGAGACCGATTGGACCACAACCTAACACGGCAACACTGCTTCCAATGCTATATCCATCCCCTACCTGTGGTAATCCGGGTGCACATGCGCGTTCAACTGCACGCGTCGCGACCGCAACAGGCTCTGTCAGGACAGCAATATCCATTGGAATATCATCAGGTATTTTATAGACCCAAGAGTTACCGTGAATATAGGTGTATTCAGAGAACTCGCCAGTCAAATAAGGTGGTGATTCGCTATTGCTAAACCCATATATAGTTCGTCCCGAACACAAGGTCGGTCGCCCCGGTACATGTAAACAGTAATAACATCTACCGCAGTTCTTTGATCCGGGTACCACGGTGATACGGTCACCCTCTTCGATGGGACCACCCATTACATTCATAACCTGATTTGCATCTTTGCCGATTTCTGCGACTGTACCGACGACTTCATGACCGGGGATGACGGGAAACTTTAGAGCAGTATGTCCAAGATACATGTGCTTATCGCTGCCACAGATACCGACCTTATCGACTTGTAGCAGAAGGGAATCATCGGCAAGTGTGGGTTTATCAAATTCGCGGATTTCTATCTGCCCCGGTTGGAGCATCACCGCCGCTTGAACTTGCATAGTTTGTATTCCTTACTTATTCTGTGATAGTTTGCTGATACCACTCAACGTGTCCAAAGTGGGATTAAAACCTTCGTTAATTGTGCTAAACTCTCTAAATTATGTGCCGGAAGAAAATAGTCTACATACGGTAGTGCAGTTCTGATACCACGACAAATCGGTTGATAGGTATCACTACCGAGCAATGGATTGAGCCAAATGAGTTTATAGGCATGTCGATTCAGCATCTCCATAGATCGTCGTAGCAGATCGGCATCACCCCTATCCCAACCATCACTGATGAGGATAACGACTGAACGATATGCCGAAAAAGATGGAGCAAACTGACGACAAAATTCTAAAAGACTTTCACCAATTTTTGTTCCCCCTGACCAGTCTGGGACAACATTTGCCACTTCATTTAAACCCTCTGCTAAACCTTTCCGCTGAAGTAGTCCAGTAATATTGGTCAAGTGTGTGCTGAAAACCGCCACCTCTACTTCTCTCAATTCTTGCTGCATGCCATAAATAAATTGGATAAGAAATTTTGCATAACAATCCATAGATCCACTTACATCACATAGGAGTAGAATTTTTGTCTTTTTGATCTTTTGCTGTTTCCGCATGAGCGTAATCGGTTCACCCCCGTGTGCAAGACTTTTTCGCCAACTTCTTCGGAAGTCAATTGCCTTCCCTTTTTTGCTGAAAACCTTTCTTCTACTTAATCTTGTGGATAAAATCTGTGCTAATTTCGCAACAATAGGTCGCGCCCTCTTCATATCTTCCTCAGTAAACTCACTAAAATCCTTTTTTGTAAGGATTTCTTCCACGCTATATGCGATAGGATCATCTTCTTGTCCTTCCTGTTCATCTTCCTCATAATCTATCCATTGTTCAAGGATATTATCCTGATCATCTGCATCGGAAATGTCTTGTAGTGCGGAAGATTCTGGTTCTTCACCACCTGTATCAATGGCGTGGAATTCGGGTCTTGGGTATTGCCAAAATAGATTAAAAGCTGTGTCAAATGTCTCGCGGTCTGTTTGGTTAGCAATTAGGTTCGTGCGTGCTGTATGGTAAAACGTCTCTTTTTCACTGATGTCAATCAACTCAACACTGTTACACCAACTGAGTTGATTAGTTGTGGTTACATTTACATCCATCTGTCGGAGTAGTCTACAAAAGTCGTTGATATGATGTAGGAGGGTCTGTTCAGTCATTTTCATTTTTTAAGTAATCTATGAAGTCGTCAAGTTCTTTACTAAAATAGGTATATACATCATCAATTTGTTTGGCTTTACGTTCCGTTTTCTCATAATCCAATTCATCAATTGGCGTATTGATAAACAGATTGCGATACACTAAGTATTCTTGCAGCACCTCAAAAGACTTTTTGGAAATGACAGGAGGACGTTCTGCTTGCGATTGTGTCATTTGCTCAAGTAAGTCTTTATTACATCTATCAATATCAAGCTGATCGGGCAAATGCAAGTCAACATCAAGGGCAATTTGTGTCATGATGTATTCTATTCCCATATAAACATCAGATAGATATTTACTAATCGTTATTTCTATTTCTCTTCTATATAGTTCTGGATCCGTTTCGATAATTTCTAATGCTTCCTTAATTCCTTGAATTGATTTTTCTATTTTTAAACGTTCATCTAATATATCCTTTACTAATCGGCTTTTATCTAAGTTGTATCTTTTTCCTTTTTCAATTTCTACTGCTTGTGTTTTGATGCGTTCTTGGTATGAAGCATCAAAACTTTCAAAATCAATAAGGTCTATTTTAAACAACCCACTAATTCCTTCAGCTTGCCATATTGCGCGGAAATACTCGTCATTTCGAATACCCCAGACAGCTATATCAAGATCTGACCATTTTGAGAATGAATCCTTTTCTACAAGCGAACCAAATACCGCAACCTTCGTAGCACCAAAATCATCGTAGAGCATGGCTGCTATCTTGTGTGCGGTTTGCCACGCGCGCTGCAGTAATGCCTTATCCACTTTGCGATTTTGAAAGTGCTGGTCAAGACGTTTACGGTATTCCTTGAGTTCTTCTGTTGATAGGTCTTTTGCTGTGTGATGTGTATCTGTGGGTTGGTGCATATCACTATCTCCTATGAGAATAGGATAGCATGATACGGTTTAGAATTCAAGAGGAGAAATAAGAACTTCAATCTATCGTGGAAGGACATATTGAGTGATTTTACGCATCCAATCGTTGTATTTTACATATCATTTGACACTGGCTGGGAACGGGAGTTGTTTTACCACCCAGTCCCTCTAGCTTTTAAGGTGGCAGTAAAACATTTCTCACCTGCACATACCCTTGCAACGACTGGATTCACCTCAATTTTCAAATCAAACATACTGATCTGTATATTTCCGCCAACTATTGACCAAGAACCGCCATCATGGACATAATTCACGGTAGGCGTTTTTACTGCTATCCTTTTAAAACTTGCATCACCTTCTTTGGTAACATTGAATGTTATATCAAAACTATATCCATCCTTTTGAGCAGTGTAAATGATTATCTCAAATTAAAACTGCCTGATATGAGATTAGCATGTAAGATGCATTTTTATATCAAGGCCAAAAGTTATACATCGGCTGTTGTGTTATAACACTAATAAGGCTCCAAATGCCCCCAACGATAAAGTCCCCTAACATCAACCCAATAGCAAACCGCACTAACTGTCGTGATGCATGGTGACCACCGATTTTCAAGACCGACCATTTTACAACGGAACTGACTAACATACAACTCCACAAATACCGCATACCCCAATCACTTGAAACGACATACCCTATCGGGTGGAAAGGAAACCAGAAAAATCGTGTCCGCATAAACATCAAAAACGTCGAAAACAGCAGCCCGAAAACAATTCCTCCAGTAGCATAGAAATTCGGTTCTGTCGGATAATACAACCAATGTTGAAGTCCACTAAAGACCCGTTCACCGAAACCTATGTTCCAACTGCTGCTCCCACTCATATTCAAAGCACCATACGAATAAAAGAGATAGAGAATCACAGAGAAAACCATGATTGAAGCAAATGCCGAAACGCCAAGTAGTGCATAGAACAACCGTCTTGGTGCAATGCTGGAACGTTCTGATAGTTTGAATCCTTCTAACTGGTGTGGCATTGGGTTGCTTGTATAACTCCGATTGAACCAACGGAATAGCGTGAACGCGACGAGGTTATTCGTTCCTAACATGCGTGTGCCAAAACTATCAATTAGAATATGATGGTTTGGCATGTTTTCCATTGCATGCACTGGAAATCCTTGCTCAGCACGCATTCGCGTTAACACCAAAACGATGATGAAATAGATCGCGAAAAACAACGGTATAAGCCACAATGACATACCGATACGTTTGGAAAAAATAAAGAGAAATACAAGTCCACCAACAATACCCCACAAAGCAAGACGATAGGAGACAGGTTCATCAGAATCTTCACCTGTGCGTTGTCTTGCAATTCTAAACACACCTCGAAAATGACGTAGGTTCAGCACCAACACGGAGATAAATATACCAATGGCAGCACCAAAGCATTGTCGATCTATATAAGGAAAACCGGGTAGGTTAGAGAGTCCAACAGCACTTGAGAACACTAACTGTGCTTTATAGAAAAAGAAGAAAAACCAACTTGAGAATGAGAGATCAAGAGGCATCAACAATCCTAATCCGATGACAAATGGATAATAGGACATACTGATACCACCGATGGCATTCCACGGTTTTTCTGTGAACAGGTGTCCAAATCCTCTCCATCCTCCGATACGCTTAATTGGTAGTGAAGGGATTGTAGGATACAAAAAACTAAAACCGTTGAGTATAGCGATAGACGCAGCAATTCCGAAACCGACCCACATGATGCGGTGGGAAAACAGCGATTTTGTATCATGCGTAACATGAAAAGCGATCTGTGTAATGGGATATGCGAGTCGCTCTCGTTCAACCCACTGTTTCCGAAGGATGACGTTGATACACAGCATTACAAGAATAAGTGCTGTTATGAATAGTGTCCAAGACAATATTGGCACCATCCATGCCCTAATAATTTCGAATGTTGTGAGATTTGTTGATCCTGTGTAGTATCCTGAAAGTGCTTTTGAGTCGTCTACAAGGATCCATCTTGGAAGGTAATCCCAAAAGAGTTGCTTCCATTCGTTTTCAGGGGTTGCGAACCAGAAGGCATGTCCGACGGTTGTAACAAGAATCGTCATTAGCGTAATGGAGGGAAAAGCACACGCAGCACTAAGCAGAATGTATACGGTAAGCAATTCCGCATCGGTGAGTAGACGGATACGGGTGGTATGTCTAACAGCAAGATTGAACAGTGTAAAGATGAATACAACGAAGACGACATTGTAGAACGGGACAGCGTAGGTATTGAGGGCATAGCCGACGAGACCTATTTCACCAGCGATAATCCAGTAGAAATTAAACGGAATCAACGCAAGCGTAATGATAACAGATTTCCATGTGACTCCTTGTAATTTCAGGCGTTCATCCACTATCATGTCGCCTTACGTTTCGCTCAAAAAAGCGACGAATGTATCAAGTTCTTCAGAGATATTTTCAAAGAGTTTACTCACTCGTTTTGCGTGTTTTTCAGCCTTTTCATAAATCAATTCATAGCGATAGATATGTATCATTCGGTGTCGGAACTTTAATAGTCGTTTTAATCGTCTTGTAGTTCTTTGAGAAACCACGGGTGGTCGTTTTTCACGGTGTTCAGACATTTGCACGAGCAAATCACTATGCCACTTGCTCCCACTTGGAGTGTGTCTATCTACCTCACGAGCAATGCGTTCAAAAATTCTCTCTATACCACAATAGATTTCAACAAGGTCCGATGCAATCGTCTTTTCAATATATTTCCTATGATTTGCAGCAATAACATTGATGTCTTGTAACGCATTCTCAATTCCTCTAACAGTTCTTGCAATTTTCGTGCGTTCATCAGACATACGTTGAATAAGTTTATCCCGATTAACAACGTAAATCCCTTCTGTTTCAGCATATAAAGTAGCATAAGCGTTTTCAATTAATTTATGAACATCTGATACATCTTTATCAATTGGAATCGCTTGGTTCAAAATCCGTTGACGAAAAAGACCATCCGTTGACTCAAAATCTATGAGATCAATTTTGAATTCTGTAGTTAAACCTTTAGTATCCCAAAGTGCATCAAGACATTTGTTATATGAGACTCCCCACACAACCATATCAATATCGGAGTTTTCAGTGAAACATTCACGTTCAGTGAGAGAACCAAATACAGCGACTTTCGACGCGCCATAATCTTGATAGAGTACGGTCGCAACGCGATGCGCAGCTTCCCAAGCACATTGGAGTAATTCCTCATCAATTTTTCTATTTTCCCATTGATGTCTAATGCGTTCTCTGCATTTCGCACGTTCAGATGAAGACATCTCTGTTGTTGTAGTTCCGTTAAACATGATCATACTTTATGTACTTTGGACTTTTCGTTTTATGAAATTCTCACGGTTGAATCTCATCAGCATATACATCCTCTAACGCATCTTCAGGCAACGGTTCAGGACTATTTTTCGCAAACTCTAATGCCTCTTCAAGTTCATTTGCAAGTTCTGCCTCAAGTGTCTCAAGGTCTTCTTGTGTCACACCTTCATCTTCGGTTAACACCTGAGCAAGTCTTCGGATAGGATCCCGTTGTCGCTCTTGTTCTTGAACTTCTTCGCGGTCACGATAGGATGTCCCAGGATCTCCAATATGGTGTCCACGGAACCTGTATGTATCGCAATTAAGTAAAGTCGGTCCGCCACCTTCACGAGCGCGTACAACGGCTTCGTGTGCTTCAGCATACACCTTGAGAACATCGTTTCCATCAACGGTAACTCCCGGTATATCATAAGCAGGGGCACGCACAGAGATATCCTCTACACGTTGATGTTCATGTTGCGGTGTTCCCATCCCAAAACGGTTGTTTTCACAAACAAAAACGACAGGGAGTTCCCACACAGCAGCGAGGTTAAGGGTTTCATGGAATACACCTTGGTTCGTTGCACCATCACCAAAAAAGGAAACTGCTATCTGATTTGTGCCACGGATTTTTGCGGAGAGTGCCGCACCAGCTGCAAGTGGAATCCCCGCGCCAACGACACCGTTTGCACCGAGAATACCTGTCTCTTTGTCAGCGATGTGCATAGACCCACCTTTACCTTTACAGTAGCCAGTTGTTCGGGCAAACAATTCTGCCATCATGCGGTCCCGTTTGCCACCCTTCGCGATGAGATGTCCGTGTCCACGATGTGTACTCGTGATGTAATCGTCATCTTTCAAGTGAGCACAAACACCCACTGCTGTCGCCTCTTCACCAATATATAAGTGCAGAAATCCGGGAAGTTGACCGCTTTGATAGAGTGTTCCAGCGGCTTCTTCAAATTGACGGATTTCCACCATCTTGCGATACATAAAGAGCATCTGCTCTTTGGACGGTTTTGACATAATCCCTTCCTAAAGTAATTGTTATGTTACAAATTTCAACAGTAAACTAAAATAAACTTTCTTTTATATACTTAACACTATTTTCGTCAGTATCCGACATTGGGGCGATACATTCAGGCGAATCATTCGCTGGACGATTAACGAACCGAGACACAGGATATGCTTCCATCTCCTCATCAGAAAAAGGAACAAGCATAGGTTGTAGTGCCTCTGACGATTGTTCATCGGGTGCAAGCCACTGAGCATAGGTGTCTTTAGGTAATATCACAGGCATTCTGCGGTGTATATCTTCCAAATATGGGTTAGGTAGACAGGTTATGATTGTGCAGGATCGGAGAGGCTTTTCCATATAATTTGCCTGCCATTCTTCCCATAATCCTGCAAACGCAAACGGATTTTGCGATTTGAGACGTATATAAATCGGTTGTTTGTTTTTTTCACCAGGAACCGATTTCCATTCGTAGTATCCGTCCGCTAAAACAAGACATCGCCTTCGTTTATACGCACTCCGGAAGGAAGGTTTTTCACTCAGTGTTTCTGACCGTGCATTTATCATCCTACTACCGATTTTAGGATCTTTTGCCCAAGATGGTATAAGTCCCCAGTGATACAATTCGACCTTATGTCCATCACCATTGTCCTGCGTGTTTGTAATCACTGCTACATCTTGTGTAGGTGTGATATTATACCGTGGAGTAAGTTCCATTGGCAGTTGTGGATTATCAAATATTCCATACAATAAATCTGGGTCACTTGCGAGGGTAAATCTTCCGCACATTTGTCATCTCCTTTGAATAAATGGGTTCAAACTACCCTATTATGAATCAAGTAAACCAACTCATACGTCAATAATTTCAGTATCAATCTATTTCGGTTGTGGTACCAAAATGTCGTCTCTCCACCGAAGACGGAAGGAAGGACGGACAAGTGCTTCTGGTGACTGGAGCGTCAAACCTCCGTCAGCAGTTAGCACAATACCGGTAACGAAATCTGCCTCATCGGATGCTAAGAATAGGGCAACGTTTGCAATGTCTTCAGGTTTGCCATACCGTCCGATTGGGTAGCAATCTCGTGATGCCTGATCTTCTAATGCATCTGCAGCCAGTGATACTTCACCGCGTTCTCCGACAATCTGTCCGGGAGCAATTGCATTAGCACGGATACCTTCTCTACCATAGTCCAGGGCAATGCTTCGCGTCAATGCATTCAATCCACCTTTACCTGCGCCATAGAGACCAAAACCGGGGTTTGTAATTGTTGCATTGACAGTGGAAATAAAAACAATGTTACCACCACCGTTTTTGATCATTTCAGGTATACAATATTTCGCTCCGAGCCACGGACCACCCAGCGTTACTCCAAGACTTTCGTTCCATTCTTCGGGTGTGAACTCAATCGCTTTTTTGGTGTAGGAGTGTGCAGCATTATGAACCAGTGTTGTTATTTTTCCGTAATTATCCAAAGCTGTTTTGACAAGGGTTTCCCATGTTTTTTCATCTGCGACATCACCCATCACAGCAACCGCTTCTCCACCAGCATCTTTAATGTGGTCAACTGTTTCGGTAAGTTTTTCTTTTCTGCGGCGTGTATTAACAACCACCTTGGCACCTTCACAGGCAAATTTATATGCAGTTGCGGCACCAATACCACCCCATGCAGCTCCCGCAACAATAGCAACCTTTCCTTCTAACCTCATAAACTATCCTTTCTTTATATATATATTCTTTCGCATCGACTAACTACCAGCTTCTGATCCAAAGAAATCCTTTAAGATATAGATTTCTATCCAAAATCAACCTAAGACAATCCAACAACTCTATGGATTATACAGATTGTATTGTTGGATTCCAGTGACAAGAATAAATTAATCATTTTCTTTTAGTAATCCCATCATCTGCATAGTTTTTTCCATATCTTCTGCGGATTCCTCAGTTTTATCAAGTTGCATATAAGCAAGTGATCTACCAATGTATGTATCTACGACATCTGGTTGTATTCGTATGGCTTCGTTAAAGTCAACTATAGACTCCTCAATTAACCCAAGGTTGTACTTTGCCATTGCCCGACAGTAATATGCTTCGTCACAATCCGGCTGTAAGCGAATGGCTTCGTCATAATCTTTTATTGCTTCCTCATGCAATTCAAGATTATCCTTAGACATGCCCCGATAATTGTAAGCATCAACGTGATCTGATTGCAAACTAATCACTACATCAAAATCATCAATAGCTTCTTCAAAATAATTTAGATTATACTTCGCTATTCCGCGATTATAGTATGCATCAATGTTCTTAGGATTCCGCACTATAACGTCATCTGCGGCTTTAATAATAGTTTCGTATACTTCAATATCTTCATCAAAATCATCAAAAAAATCCGCCATTCTGGGAACATGGATTTCTGTATCATCTGGAGACATACTTTGACCTTCAGGACTTGTCAAACCAATCACACCTGGTAGATTAGGTATTTCTTCTTCTTCCTCCATTAACCACTCCAATAACATTTGCCGCCGATCACGTGCAACAAAATTATTAGGGTCGGCACGTATGGCTTGTTCGTAGTCGGCAAGAGCATCTTCATATTCCTCATGTTCTTCTTTTAGATTTGCACGATAAAAGAATGCATCGCTTCTATCAGGTGCTAATCGAATTGCTTCATTATAGTCATCCATGGCTTTACCATATTGTTCTAAACCATGATATGCCATGCCTCGAATACAGTAAGCTTCGCTATATTCTGGATTAATATTGATTGCAGTGTTACAACTTATTATGGCTGCTTCAAAATCATCCATACATCTTAATGCCATTCCACGCATTGTATGGACTTGAACGTAATCTGGATTTAATCTGATTGCTGCATCATAATCTACTATGGCATCATCATATTCACTTAATATACTTTTTGAGATCCCTCGATAATAGTATGCCTCAACATAGTCTGGTTTGAGTAGAATCGCATTTGTAAAATTCTTGATTGCCCCAGGGATTTCATGTTGTCTAAAATTTTCAACTGCTTGATCGAAGTAAAACTTAGGACTCCTTGTAGGTTTCCTTCGGTTATTGGACCGTTTTTTACGTTTATTTTTAGGTTTTTTAGCCACAATTAACATCTCCGCTATTATTCTATTACAAAAGTATGTTTGAAGTTAGATGTCCTCATTAACTATCATAACATATTTATCGTTTTAATGCTATAATACCAATATTAATTGAAGGGAGAATTATCTGTGAATTCAGCGTTAAATAAATGGCTTGACAACTGCATTAAAAAACTTAACGCAGGTCAACTAACAGAGGTTGACCTTAAGGATGTAGTTAATGCCTTGAATTCAGAAAAACAACTCGTCCTATACCTCTATTCCAAATCAACAAATCTACGTTCACCACTTGGTGCGTGGGCATTATATGACCCAACAGCACCGGATGAACCCATACTGCCATCGCAAGAGCCTCCGTATGCTTCCGTGCTTGATGCTGTTCGCGATGGGTGGCGTATAGTCCAATTTCCGCGCCCCGAACTTTACAGTTTTTCGGATGTTGAAAACGCGTATCTCAGTTTTGAATTCATATTAGAGAAAATAGTCTGAGGGAGAAACCTAATGTTAAAAGTTGAACCAACATTAAATGATGATGATGTCATGCAGTTTATACACAACGGATACATCACATTAGAAAGTGTTATTGATGCAGATTTCAATCAAGAATGTGTATCCATTACTGGAGGACATCTACATGAATATGTCCATTCAGAAGATTTTCGTCGAAACGTCTTGCTTCATCCGGAGGTTGCAGGTGTTGTGAGATCGCTTTTAGGTGATAATTTCCTTGTCCCTACAAACGCACACCATCACCTCTTTGAAGCACCACACCGTGGACAGACGTGGCATTCTGATGGACTCACAGAATATGGATACGGCATAACCCATCTACAATGTTATTACTATCCAAAAGAGGTAAAAATTGAGGATGGTCCAACGATGATATTGCCGGGTTCACACTTTCGCCTCGTGGACAGAGAAGCAATTGCACATTATGGTGATATTTTGGGTCAATTATCGCTTACCGTTCCTGCTGGTACTGTCGCAATGACACGTTATGGTATTTGGCATAAGGCAGGACCAAAACTCAACGGTGATAGACGCGGCATGATTAAGTTTTCCTATTTCCGAACCACAATGCCTAAACGGGATTGGGTGTGTGAATCTGATGATATTCCACCTTACCAACATAAAGGAAGACATCCTTATGTAACAGAAGTGGAATCTTACCGAGATCGGCAGAGGGGTCAATATACATGGAATTGGCTATGTGGGTTGACAGAAGTGGAAGAGAAACTTCCACCAGAAAAATTGTTTAATAGAGGTATCCCGTTGTCGGAGATCAATCTTTAGTCAGTGATAACTAAAGACACACTAAACAAAACGTTGAACCAGAAAAGATGAGTCTGAACAATTCACAAACTTTTAGTACGGAATATATGTTATCTGATCTTGGAAATCTTCTGGTATACTTGCCAGACATATAAGTTCAAGTGTATCTATGATTTCTCGGTAAGATGCTCGCGGACGTAATAACAATATCCCTGGAATATGTCTTCCGTTTTGTAGGTGTTTACGCAAATGTACTGGCATTGTACTTCGATTTGATGAGATGAGAATATACATTTCATGTTCCAGAAATTGGAGAATTTCCTCATCTTTTGTTCCGATTACTGGAAAACCTTCACTGCCAATTACACTAACGTCAACCTCTGGTAATCTACGTTTGATGCCATCACGAATTGCATGTGGCATATTTTCATCAAGTAGGAATCGAATTTGGATGTTATTCATTATTACTCTGAATAATATCCCTGTGCTTCAAGTTCCGCTTTGATTTTCATGAGACGCTTAATACCGGGAGTGGGGTTCTTTAGTTGTTCCTCATAAGCAGCCTCAAATTGTTCAATGCCTTTTGCAATATAGTCATCAATCTCATCTTTATTGAACAGATAATAGGTTATCGTAGCATAAATCTGTTCTAACTTTAGTGTGGGATAAAGCCGCTGAATTTCCCTTGGGTCTGCCCCTTTAAGAAATTGCTCAATAACAATTTCTATTCCAACACGTGTTCCCTTTATCCTAATTGCTGTTGGGTTGATGAATTCAAACATGTTTTCAAGTTTCATGTGGTTATCCTTTTCCACCAATAAGAAATTGCGGATTGATTTTAAGCATTGGTGTTGACTTAATTGCATTGTTGTAATTATACAATTTCACGATTGTACTTGTCAATTGCTTCCATGGGATATCCCAGAGCCATTCAGTTTTCGTTAATTCGTAGATATATGTCGTAAAGTCGCGCCCGGTAAATCAACGGTATGAATGCCATTTGGCATTCATCGGTCGCTCCTACAGAAGAAGGTGTGGGGTGAAGACGGGCGAGGTGACCTCGCCCCTACGATGTTGCCCGAACCAAGATTTTTAGGGTAATAGGTCGCGATTCGGAGATCACTCCTACAGAAAATGAACAGTTGTTAAAAACAACAAAACTATCATGTAAATAGCATAAGGCGTTACTATTTATTCTTCATTTTCTGCAGAATCCAAATCTTGCTCCGGGCTTTCCTTTGTTTCAATACTGCTCAATACACCAACAATTGCAATAAGATATCCTACTGCTGTTAGGAATGCTCCATATTGTGGATTGGATAGTAATTTACCATCCATTAGTATGTTAAGACTTCTTCCAAGGAAATGGATTAAAAAGATGCAGAAGCCTATACTACTACAAATTAACACTAAATATGTCGACCAAGATTTCCACGGAGATTGACAGACTAACCTATAAATGCTAACACCTGTGATGGTTAAAGCTGCGATAAAAGATATAATAAATAGGTTAATTCCCGTGTTATCAATAGCAAACGACAAAACAAAACAGAACAGTACACCAACACCCCCAATGCTGAGTGCAAGTGTTTTACGCCAAGACATTTGATATACATGTCGGTTTGCAACATATACAGCAAACCCAATAATTGCTAAAGCAAGGAAAAATAGTAACGATATACCGCTGATTCTCTGGACAAAGGAAAATATGAAGTTAGACCTCCACATTAGAGGAAAAAGACTAAAACCGATAAATATGTCAACAATAATTGAAAAGAATAAGAGTGACAAACCAGATATGAACAGTGCTGCTGTTTTAGATGTGAAATACCATTCGGTATAGCGGCTTAACATAAAGAAACTGAAGCAGACGATTGTTAAACCGATAATGAATAGAATTGTAACCAGCGTGTCTTCGCCACTGTTAGCAAGTAAAGCACCTGAACGATCATTTTCCCACGGTAGTCCAAAAGAGAAAAATGCTAAAATCCCACCTACCAATGTAATTAAATGTGAATGTTGTTTCACTCCTCTTCTCCTTGAGGAACTACTTCGTCATCTTATTCATCAATAGATTCAGTATTATCCTTAACTTTGGGAAAAAACCTTACACCAGCAATAGTGAGAAAAAAGCCGATTGCAGTTAGAGATGCACCGTATTCGATATATCGTAGATTACTGAAATGACCGGGCAAGACGATAAGAATACCTATGATACTGCTAATCAGAATAAGGATTCTGGAACGCCATATAAGGATGCTGCCAATAATAACTAAAGATGCAATTAAAGCAGTAATAACAACTCCAGAACCATCAGTGGCACAAAGCCAAAATCCCGATCTGCTATCCTCCCACGGAAGACAGAAACAAAAAAATGTAAAAAGACCGCTACCAAGTATGAAAAACCGTTGATGTAACTTCATTTCTCATTTCCGCTGAATCTGGCTATGGCATTACCTACTTTTTCTTTTCTTACATCGGTTTCCCAACTTTTCTTGTATTCACCGCTTGTAAATGAAACCCATGGCAACGCGAAACAGCATACTGCCAGAATACTACCAGCCAAGGTTATTAGAATTGAGTATTGTTTCATTTTCTTTTCTTTCAAAGGTATAATTTTTGACAGTAGACATAATAGCCCCAACTAATATCTATCCATTATTGTCCATTGACACATCTGATTTAGGTATTTTCCACGCACCGAAAAGGGCAACAATAAATCCAATCGCTGCACTGAACCCACCAAATTGAAGACGAATAGCGTTTTCAAAAGACTTCTCTAAACCAGTAGATTCTAAGGTGCTTGACATCTTTTGCTTGCTGGAATTGAGTGCTTGAGTGAATAGAAAAAGTGTTAACATAACACAAAATAACCCTATTCCAATGCTTATTAGTATCGGAGTTCTTGATTTCCAAAGTGTATTTTTGTGTAACATGAAGATAGAGACACCAAGAATTACCAATGCGGAAAGGAGAACGATTAGGACAAAAAGCCCACCTATATTAAAGCCTGAAACGAAAATAACGTCTGGTCCTGGGTTTTCTACCAACCGAGGAGTTAAGGTCCTGTCATACTTAGCCCATGGTAAAAAGCAGCTGATAGAAGTTAGAGATCCTCCTACCATCATTAATATAGTGGAATATCGTTTCATAGATGAGTGCTCACATATAGCAAATACTTATGAAATAAAATTGATTTCTCAAGGTTTGGTACGTTCGATTTCCTATCCGCACTGGACTTGGTTATGTAACTACCGATTTATTTTTCAACCTTCATCAGTATATGACAGGGTTATTTAGTTTTATCAATTTATAGTTGACGAGTTGGACTAATAGTTAGATTTGAATTGCATCGGTGCCTACTACCATGTTGAGTTCCTAAGTATTACCTTACCTACATTACATTAACTTTTGTGATAAAATGCATCAGAAAAACCGAAAACTAGAGCGTATCTCATAAATCACTTGTAGGGGCGGGGTCTCCCCGCCCGATTAGAGGCTCCCTTTCTTTCTGGGGCGAGGCAACCTCGCCCCTACGATGAAGATATGATTTTCCGTAAGAGATCAGATAAACGATTTATGAGATATACTGTAAATAATCCTGAGTATATGACTATTAGGCTGAATAATAGCGAGACTTGTGGTCACGATTACTAAATTCAGGAATTATCGCGCACCACATGCCTGCAAACACGCCTGCATGTGTCCACGCGATTCAGCAGCGATTGTGCAACACTGTTCCATACTATATTCTCTGGCACCAATAACTTCAAGGTTTAACGGACCTGTATAGCCGTTTTCATGTAGCACACGGATATATCCGACGAGGTCAATGTCTCCTCGTCCGTTTGCTTGTAGTTCAGGGGCACCAGGACCGCGTTCCGTTCCCTTGCAATCACGGATATGCACGTGTTTCACGCGTGAGACGACAGCCGCAATCGCTTCCACTGGATCTTCTCCTGCACGGTGTATGTGTGATGGATCCATGTCAATACCGAATGCTGGTGATGTAATTTCTTCCATCACACGGAGTGTTGTTGGTGTGTTGTAGATACTCGCACCGACGTGTGCCTTTACGCATAACGTAACACCGTAGTGTTCAGCGCGTTCAGATAGGCTACCCAAAGAATCGATGACCGGAGCCCATGCAGATTCATCATCAGATGAACCGCCAGGACCGCAGTTCACAATTGGAATGCCGATCTCAACAGCTGCTTGAAATGCCAACTCCATTCTTTCAGGATCGCGTGAGGGTTGCTCCATTGCCAACAACTCAAGATCATATTCTTTTGAAAAACGTTTGATGTCATCTGCAAGTTCCTGCCAATTGGCAAGAACAAGGTGCTGGCTCATTCCGTCAATAGCAGAAAGTTCAATGCCATCGTAGCCAGCCATGGCAATGTGTTTGAAGGCGGTTTCCATATCGTAACCGCCAAATAAAACAGAATTTGCTCCTAATTTCAAATGTGATTCTCCTTCTAAAATGTCGTGATACAGGTGTTCTCTTACAGACCACTCAGTGTAGGCAGAGGATGGGGACGGACCAAGATTCCTCCCTGTTCATAAGATTCCATTGCAGCCCATGTGTATTCAAGCGCAGCGAGAGCGTCTCTGCCAGAGGCGCGTATCTTCTCTTTCGGCACACCGTTTGTAATGTCTTCTAAAAACGCATGTATTCTTAGTGGAAAGGTTTGTCCAAAGTCTGTTGTACCCGATTCTGTTACAACTGGGTCTCCACCTTCAGGTGCTCCGGGGGAGGACCAAAAAGTGACCTTTTCAATACAGTTTTCAATGCAGAATGTGCCGCGTGTGCCAGCAAGTTCAACACTCCACCAACCACCAAGTCCGAAGGTTGCATCTCCACGTTGACTGAGCAGATAACCGATACAACCGTTTTCAAAGCGAAGATGAATGCTGTTTATAGACACCATTAGATCCCCTTCACGGCGACGAAAATGAGGACGTTCCATGAATGCCTGCACATGTGTAACGTCGCCACAGAAATGACGCATCACACTGAACGGATGTGACAGAAACGCTTTGACGTGAAAATATGGAAAACCGTCAGATCGGGGGGCATTAGAGTAACTATAGTTGAATTCTCCACCAGCAAACCCCATCTTATGCAGAATGTAGACCATTTCTCCTATCTGTCCATTGTCAATATATTTCTTTGCTTGTTCAGCGGGTGGTGTAAAGTAGTGGTTTAGATTACATGCAAGGTAGAGATCTTCCTCTGTTGCCTTCGCAACCATTTCACGAGCCTGTCCGATGTCGTTTGAGATCGGTTTTTCTACGAGCACATGTTTTCCTTTGTCAAGTGCTTCCATCGTCGGTTCATAGTGCCAACTACCGTTCTCATTTCCACCCGTTGTAACATCAACAATGTCCAAATCGGGTTCTCCATCAATCATATCGGCTAAGGTATAGTATGCCTTCACACCGAGACGTTCTGCTGCGCTGTCCGCTCGTTCTTTCACTATATCGCATACCGCAACAAGTTCCGCTAAATCATCATTTGCGTGGCAATTCGCATGATTATTCCCTATACCGCTCATGCCAACTACGCCAACTTTTAATGCCATTTTTTATTTCCTTTCAAAAGGTGAAAATACAATAAATATAACTCCATTCTATATGGTTAAAGGTGCTTTTGTCAATGAATATCTTATTGTTGTCTGAACCAAGATTTACAAGATTAATTTCTCTCAGATAAATGTCTTTCCTTAGATTGACATTATTTAAGCAATCCTGAAAATCCTATAATCCTGTAAATCCTGGTGCAGACAATAGGTGAGATTTAGTGGAAGGATAGCAATTAGGTCATTAATGAATACTATGGTTCATTCGTGATCTCAGCATCTTTGGCAAAATCACTGAGTAGTGCAGGTGTAGCAGTATCAAACCCGATAAAGTCTAACATACCAGCATCATTTGGGTCTGCAATGGAGAACTTATTGGCTACCATACCAACAACAGCGCACTTTGCGGGTCTTCCCATATCTTGACGATACATATCAAGCGCGGTTTTCGGATGAATATCACCATACCACGTTTCGTTATCTGTATAAATGATGAAGACATCAACCTCAAGTTTATTCTCTATCGCATAAAGCATAGGAAGTGCGCAATCAGTTGCCCCCATCGGTATTCCACGTACCTTTTCAACAGCACTTGTTAAATCATCTTCTGCAGCAATAGGAAGGTGGACAAAATCATCTGAGAAACCGAAGATATGGTAATTCGGTTCTGTCCGAGCAGTCACCAGTGACAACGCAGCTGAAGCAGTACGCGGCGTAAGTCCTTTACAACCGGCAACAGTGCCTGATCCCATTGAACCAGAAACATCAAGAGCCAAAAGGGTGTTCTTTTCACTCGGTTCAATGTTATCAAATGCCATGTAAAACGCAGCATCCAAAGCATCAACAATTTGCGGAACAGGTTGCCAAGTCAAACTACCTCTGACCCCCTTGCCTGACCGATATGTTATCAAAGCCATCAGAATCTGAATAGGATGGATAAGCGACCGCTTAATAACATCAGCGGAGAGTCTGTCCAGTACAGTTTGTACCTCTTGTGCATAAGGTTTCAGCAGCCCGACCTGCGTCATTTTACCGAGGTTACGCACCGTTGCCATTACAGGCATATTTGCTAATAACGCTGCCCAGACATCAGTTTCATCCTTCCATACGTTCGGCACCATCTCATGCGTAAATTCGTGCTTTTCAATCAGTTTGATAACATCCGCTCGCTTCTCAGTGCGTTTCAATTCTTCATAACCAGCAAGCAATTCAGGTAATGCATCCGTAGCATCATAAGTAGTAGATATCTGTGTACCATCCTTTGAAGCACGACTGACAACCCGTTTCTCTGTATCAAGTCCTTTCATCCAACGGTATATACCCCGGTTCTCACCGTAATGGCATTTGGCAAGAACATCAGCATGCCGCCAAGTGTTACGGGATTGGTATTTCAAGACCTGATATGCTAATGTATCATCATCCTTTGTTCTATACCACTCACCGATTAACCGGCGCACTGACCTACCCCATCCGCGCATTCCATCCATGAACGCTACAAAATTGAATAGGTGTGTCCCAATACGCGCCACATCACAGAATACTTCTTGTACCTTCTGCTTTGTGGTAGTGTTCCCGTGGGTGAAAGCAAGTGCCAATGCGTATAATGCTGGATCGTTTTTCGGTGCACGTCCAGATACAGAAATCTCACGAATCCGTTCAACAACCTTTATTCCATCCTCGGTAATGCATTTCTTGACAGAATCTATATTTTCCTTTGTCAAATCCTGCTCTTCTGCATAGTAGGAACCGCCTTCTGTCCCTAAAATTAGAAACCTATCAAGGTTTGTCCAGATGGAAACAGGATATGCATAACCACCAGCAGAATTCTCAATCTGCTGGTCGTCCAAAGGTTGACGTTGATGTGGATGCAAAGGTGAATATTTACGTAAATAACTCATGATGTCACCAATTTGATGAAATGGCGGACAAGGAGTGTATTGCGAATTTTTTAACAAAGGTAACGCAATACTTCGGCCCGCACAAAAAGTACTCCGGATAAGGGGTAGAGTCTGTTTTGATTTGCTCTACCATCTGAGCTATAGCAAGTTTATGCATAAAACACAAACTTACTAACAGGACTCGAACCTGTGACCTAATCATTACGATAACAAACTCAATCGACCCGGAGCCGCGTTGAATTTTATCTGTTTTCACAAAGCAGCGGACAAGGTATGTATTACATATAGGCGCATTTTACTGCGACACTAACGGATAGGGTAAAGTAATACTTCGGCCCGCTAAAGATAACTCTGGATAAGAACCAGAATACATTGCTCTACCACTGAGCTACAGCAGGTTTCGCATTACACCACACCTGCTGGCAGGAGTCGAACCTGCGACCCGGTAACGCATTCACTCGACCCAGAGTGACACTAAATTATACTATATCTAATTGGATGTTGTCCATTTTTTCTTTTAGGATTGGGATGTGTAAAGACTTTGTCGTTCAGACAACAGCGATTATTTTGTCCACTTACCTTTTAAGTAACCCCACGTAGTAGTATATTTACCTTCAGGTTCAACACTTAACGGTTGTGCGATTTTCGTAAAATCTGCATTATCAAAAGCTGAATTGTAGACAATAACTTCGTCAATAATTCCACCAAACCAGCCAACATTACTTAAATCTTCAATCCCATCATGATATATCGTCTTCTGCGTGACGTAACCGATTGATGTATTATTGGTGTGTGCATAAAGTTGTCCACCTGCTTCTTTACCAACAAGTTTTCCATCTAACCACATTTCCAACTTATCATTTTCAACTTTGTCAGCGGCATCCCGAATGACGACAGCAACATGATGCCAACGATTTGATCGTATTCTTTCAGACATCCATGCGCCATCCCAATTGTATTGGGCGCGATTCCAACCTCCAACATAGACTTCTCCATCATAGACATAGAGGCATAAGCCTCGTGTCGCACCACCTTCTTGAAAAATCATCTGCTTCTGATTTATGGAAATGTCATGACATTTGAAAAAGGCTGCGATAGTTCGATCAGTATATGGACCACCAGTATTTATAAGGGGTGTATCAGGTATATTTATACCATGACTTTCACCATCAAACTGCAATGCTTTACCGACGATTCCTTCTACTGCCTTCGGGTTGCCAACAAATTCACCATTGATACTGTTCTTTGATGTGTCTGTGGCAGTTCCATCCTCAAATGTCCAGTTTCCAGCAACAGTTGCTTCATCCCGTTCTGCGTCTACACATAATACAGGTAATAACAATAACAAAATGCAAAAGAATGTCTGGACACAAATGGTGTTGTTTTTCTGCAAGATCATTGTCTGTATCATCTTTGTATCTCCTATTGAGTTTCACTCAAATGTTATACGTCTAACCTCAAAAGCATATACTATAAGCTTGATGTTACATTATGACAAATTAAAGGATATTAATCAAAAATTTTACAAACCCTTCAGAGCCATTCAATCGCCGCGTAGTAATTTTGTAGGATCGACATCAAGTCCTGACCTGTACTCTGGATAATATGTTTGCTGTTTTTGCCTGAATCGCTTGAACTGTCTGAATCACTGAAGACACGGAAAACACTGAGGGTTTCTGATATGTCAAAGTGGTATTCATAAGGTTAACGTTGTGTAATTTCGATTATAGTAAAATTCATAATTATACCAATTCTAAATAATAACTTCTCATTGAACTCATAGCGAGTACGAACTAAACATCGTTGAAAGTCACTCGTAAGTTTATCATTGAATATGCTAAATACCGAAACCCTAAACGGGTTTCTTTGAGTTTATCGTAGCTAATGGCAAGTTTCCTGTAAGTATCTTGC
>JAJEAG010000090.1 GCA_022824265.1 Candidatus Poribacteria bacterium
TTTTGCCACCTTATTCACCGGACTACAACCCGATTGAACACGACTTTGCGAATATCAAACGCCTCAGAGAATACAATGCTGATAAAACCATCGATGAAGTTATAAACATGTATCATTAATTCTAAAGTTTACTATAAATAATAAATATGAGGTAATCAACTGATAATTGTCTTGTGTAGATGGGTTCAATTGCCGCATCTACACAGACAATATTATTTCGTTTACTCACTACTATCCTTAAGTAGCTTTAGCCGACGCATGACTTTGGAATTATATTTATCGGTTTCCAAGTATCCATCCCATAATGCTATTGCTTCGTCATTGTACCCTTTTGATACATAGTAATCTCCAAGGGCAATTACAGAAATATCTGAAGTGGGATTTTTTTCCATAGCTTCTTTGAAAGCGTCTACAGCTGCTTGTTCATCACCTTTAATGAGTGCAAATTCACCTTTTGCATAAGGGAGCAATGTATGATCAGGATATTCACTTGTGATTGTTTCAATCAACTTTTGTGCATCTTCTTCCCGACCTTGTTTGAATATTGAAATTGCTGCAAGGATAGTAGCGTGACCATACTGAAAAGCAAGTATCTTTTTCTCGGCAACGTTTTCTGATTTTTCCATCTGTCGTTTTGCGGTTCTGGCAGCAGCCTTATACTTAATTTGTGCTTTGCTGTATTCACCGTATTTATAACAAACGTCACCAAGGATTTTCATCGTTTCAAAAGAATCCCTCTTATTTTCTACGAGGTCTTGGAATACTACTGCTAACTTACGTTCTTTCAAACGGAAGTGTAGTACTTCAGCCAGACTTTGCAATGCGTCTGTATCCTCAGGATTAATTGCAACAGCCTGTTCGAAGGCTTCTCTTTCTTTTTCATAGTCGCCAAGTTTTTCATAGGTCTTACCTATATACCAATATAATTCGGTATCTTTGTTTCGGTTCAGTCCGATCACAGACTTAAATGTCTCAAGTGCTTTCTCATATTCACCGTTAGTATATTGATTCTGTCCCGTAGATTTTACTGCATCAATAACCTTTGGGTCGCGACTTGCGGCTTTTTTCAGAACTTTTGCAGCTTTTTGATGCATCCCGAGTTTCCGATAACAAATTGAAAGATGTAGGTAATTGACTGGTTCAAGTCTAACCTTTTCTGCTTCAGCGCGTGCTATTGCATCAAAGTACAATGCTCCCGCATCTCGATAGTTTTCGTCTCCATAGAAAAACCCAGCAATCATCAATTCAGCATCATAATATGTGCCTTGTTCGTCACCTGCTATAGCAGTTTCTCCACCAAAACTTCCCATGACTTCCTCTGCAGTGATACCAAAACCTGAATCCTCAACGGGAACATTTGATTTCATAGTTGGGCTTAATTCGCTTCCACCCCGTGGACGATCCAATTCCCGTCGTTCCTTTTGTCTCGCCATTGCTCTTCCGATTTGAGTTTCTTCAGGATTCTCTGGTTTTGGAATTTCAGCGTTGAGATCATTTAACTCTTCTTTAGCTTTTTCAATATGTGACTGTGCGGTATCTACATTACCATACTTTTTTACCAAAAACTGTAGTGTGCGTTTTGCTTCGTCATCGTCTTTTAGAAGGTTTCTTTGGATACGCGCTTTATTTGCGAGTGCTTGTGCTGCACGTTCACTATGTGGATTTCTATTTGCAAAGTTATCAAATACCTCTACAGCAAGTTCATATTTCTGTCCATCTTCATAACTTTTTGCTAACATCAACTGTGCTTTGTGACTCAATTCAAGATTAGGGAATTCGTTGATAATTGTATCAAATTGTGTTTGTGCTTCCTCATATTCCTGTTGACGATAGTATTGCATTCCAAGACTGTATCGTGCTTCGGCAGCTTCATCACTTTCTGGAGCATCACTGACAACTGCTTGGTAAGCTTTTACACCTTCTTGTGGTCGATTCATTTTTTCTATGTAAAGTTTACCGATAGCAAGTTGTGCTTGTCGTGCCTCAGTAGTACCGGGTTTGTTAACTACTACACCTTGGTATACTTCTATCGCTCCTCTATAGTCCTTTGCTTCTTCTAATTTTTCCGCTGTACCCAATTCACTACCGGGCAAACAACCTGTCATTGCGATTGTTATGAATAAGAGAGTAGCCAATAGACATAAGTTGACAAATTTCATGGTTTTTCTCCTTACTAATCTGAATGAACAATGAGTATTGAGTCTGTTTATATGAAGTTATATGAAGATTAAGAAATAAATTCGGTAATTTAGTATTGAAGTCCAGTGCGCTTACAAAGCGCGCCTACAGGTTTTGGGGACATTAATATTATCGAAAGAATAAATTAATCTTCATTCAAACAGAGAACATATTTTATTTAATACATCTGTTTTGAGGTACATTGATCAATTAAGTCTAATACATCTTGTCGAGTATATCCTTCTTTTTCGATAAGTTCATCACAATCAACCCTATTTTTTTCATCCGGTCCTCTTCCTGCTTCAAGAATTGAGTTTGTCAACCAACTTGTTCGTATTCCATTGATTCCTGAAGTGTAGTTTGACTTATATTCACCTTTTACGAGACCAACAAGTTGGTCAACTTTACTACTGGGATAACCTTCGGGGCGTGGGTATGAAAGATCTTCTGTTTCTCCACCTTTTGGCGTAAAACGTATTCCGTTTTTAATTTCGATTGTGCCTTCGTCACCTTCAAGGATTACCCATTCTTCAAATCCAACACGTGTGTTTCCAAGAATAGTGATTGTGCCTTCTGCCCCATTGTCAAGTTTTACATCGGAGTATGAATTAATCTCAACAAATTTTGGTACGAGATTGCCGTCATTGTCTTCAAATTTCATATCGGTTGTTCCGTAAACTTCAGCTGGTAAAGCATCGGTCATCCACAGGAATATATCTTGTAGGTGGCTGCCTGAATCGTTGGGTTGTCCACCGCCAGAAAAACGAGGGTCACCACGCCATCCACCAGCACCCCACCTTTGTGCCATGTATACCTCAAACTTTTTCAGGTTACCGATGAGTCCTTCTGCAATACCGCGTCTACCGGTAATGTATGTATTTTCGTAGTGCCGTTGGTAACCGCCGACCAGATGTAAATCACTTCCAAGTGCTATTTTTGTGATGGTTATGGCATCTCCGACTATATTTGCCATCGGTTTTTCAACAATAACATGACACCCCGCACGAAGGGCGTATTTGACATGAATATCATGCAAGGAATGTGGTGAGAAGACTCCAACTATGTCCAAGTCTTCATGATTGAGCATCTCAATAAACTCATGTTCACCGAGATAACGTTTCATACTATTGGGTTTATAATCTTCGACACGTTCTTGTAGCGCGTTTTCTAAAGCATCTAAACTTGATTCATAAGCGTCTGCTGCGGCTACGACCTGTGCATCGGGACGTGTCGCAAATCCCATTGTATTTCCACGTCCTGCACCACCAGGTCCAATCACACCGACTCTCAATATATCATTTTTGCTTGCCATTATTACTCCTAACGTTTAACTACTAAACACACGGAAAAGTCTTTTTATTGGATCATAAAACTGGTCAACAACACGTTCTTTTAGTGGGATGATAGCATTGTCTGTAATCGTGATATGTTCTGGACAAACTTTAGTGCAGCATTTGGTAATGTTACAATAACCGATCCCGTCTTGATTTTTCAATTCCTCCAAACGATTTTCAGTATCAATAGGATGCATTTCTAAAGATGCGGCATAGACGAAGAATCGGGGTCCGATGAATTCATCGTGCAGATCATGTTCACGTAAAACATGACATACATCCTGACAAAGAAAACATTCAATGCATTTACGGAATTCTTGAATATGGTCAATGTCCTCTTGTTCCATTCTCCACGTGCCATCTTCCTCATCTGGTGGACGCGGAGTAAATGGTTTCATCTTTTCTTTTACTTTAAAATTCCACGACACATCTGTAACAAGGTCTTTGATAATAGGAAAAGCACGCATCGGTTCAACGGTAACAGGTTGGTCAAGTGGTAAATCGTTAAGACGTGTCATGCACAATAATTTTGGGTTACCGTTTACCTCAGCGGAACAAGATCCACATTTACCAGCTTTACAATTCCATCTAACAGCCAAATCATTTGCTTGTTCAGCTTGAATGCGGTGTACGGCATCTAAAACTACCATCCCCTCCGAGACTTCAGTTTCGTAATCAACATATTGTGCTTCGTTAGCATCACCACGCCAAATTCTAAAGGTCGCTTTTTCCATTATGAATTCCTTATTGTCAGAACTTATGCAAATTCCCCTGTTTATAACTATTATTATGTAGTGCAGTTAGAAACCGCACCTATCCGGAATTGTGTAAGTCCTAATAATGTATCTTTTATCCCATTTCATCAATGATTTCTTGGTATTCTTCGGTCAATTCAGGAATGGGTTCACGTCGTATAGCCATCGTGCTATCTTGAGTTTTCTGGACGATAGTATTGTATTTTTCTGTACCTTGTTCCTCTTTCTCAGGGAAATCGTCACGAGAATGTGCCCCGATGCTTGCCTTACGTTCAAGAGCTGCGAGGGCAATAGACTCAGAGACAGTGAGTAGACAATCAAGGTCTAGTGCGGTGTGCCAACCTGAATTGTATTCCCTATTTCCAATTGTATGAACCTGATTTGCTTTTTCGCGCAAAGCCTGTATTTCTCCTAAAGCTTGCGTCAGACTTTCTTGGCTACGTGCGATACCCACTAATTCCTGCATTTTGTCTTGTAGTTGTGCTTGAATTTCGTAAGGGTTATCACCATCTTCTGGGTTATCAAATGGTTTTAGGACCTGTTGTGCTATCTCCTCAATTGCACTATCATCAAGTGCTACCTCACCATTATCTGCAGCAAATTGGGCAGCGTATTCACCTGCACGTTTACCAAAAACAAGTAGGTCCGATAGCGAATTTCCACCGAGACGGTTTGCCCCGTGTAGACCTGCTGCACATTCACCCGCGGCAAATAGACCAGGGACACATGTCATTTGTGTGTCCGCATCAACTCGGATACCTCCCATTATATAGTGAGTTGTGGGACCTACCTCCATGGGTTCTTGTGTAATGTCAATGTCAGCGAGTTCTTTAAATTGATGATACATGCTTGGTAGTTTTCTGCGGATATGTTCCGGAGCATTTGGTATTTTTTCTTTAATCCAAGCGATGTCTAAGAACACCCCACCGTGCGGACTCCCTCTACCTTCATGCACTTCTCGAACGATACAACGAGCAACATGGTCACGTGTCAATAATTCTGGCGGTCTTCGTGCTTCTCGATCCCCTTGTGTGTAATTCCATCCTTCTTCGGGACTGTCAGCAGTTTGGTTGACATATAATTCAGGGATATCGTCAAACATGAAACGGTTTCCCTCACTATTTGTAAGGATTCCACCTTCTCCCCTAACTCCCTCGGTAACCAATATGCCTCGTACACTGGGGGGCCACACCATACCTGTTGGGTGAAACTGTACAAACTCCATGTCAATTAGTTCTGCACCAGCATGGTATGCGAGTGAATGACCGTCACCTGTGTATTCCCAACTGTTACTCGTGATTTTGTATGCTTTTCCAACGCCTCCTGTTGCCAATACAACTGCTTTGGCAGAAAAGATTTTGAACCGTCCTTTTTCACGTTCATATCCGAAGGCACCCGAAACTCTATCTCCTGTTTTTAAGAGAGAAACTACGGTGTTCTCCATGTGCACATCAATACCTTGGTGAATACCGTGGTCCTGTAATGCACGAATCATTTCTAAACCTGTTCGGTCACCAACGTGAGCGAGTCTTGGATACTGATGTCCTCCAAAGTTCCGCTGCAGTATACTTCCTTCTTTCGTGCGATCAAAGAGTGCTCCCCATGCTTCCAGTTCACGGACTCTATCAGGTGATTCTTTTGCGTGGAGTTCTGCCATTCGTGCATTTGAGAGATACTGTCCACCACGCATTGTGTCAGCAAAATGAACACGCCAACTATCTCTTTCATCAACATTCGCTAATGCTGCAGCAACACCACCTTCTGCCATTACCGTATGTGCTTTACCAAGTAGGGATTTGCAAACTAATCCGACTTTCAAACCACCAGCGGCTGCCTCAATTGCAGCGCGTAGCCCTGCGCCACCCGCACCGATGATTAATACGTCATGTTCAAAAGTTTCATAAGATGTCAAACTATATCATCCTCTCTTTTCCGAACCGAATTTTCATGTAATTTTAGGATTCAATTTATATATATTAAAATGTAATGTAATCCTGCCAACCTGTGACTGCAATTGTGCGGACATAGAAATCAGATAAGCCCACCCAACACAGACTCATCCACGCCCAAAGCATGTGTTTTTGATTTAAACAACTGATACAGTTATACATATTTCGACGAATTGGTGCTTTTGACAGCAAATCTACTACACCACCAACTAAGTGCCGCAATGAGTGACACCCAAAGGTATATCCACCTAATAGGACTACATTACCCGCTAATATGATTGTACCTATCCCAATTCCGAATTTTGTTTCACCGTTTACATCAAACCAGAGAGCTTTCCAAACATCATAAGCCAATATACCTACTATAACGATTGCAACATATAGAAAATAGCGATGTAGGTTTTGGACAACTAATGGAAACGAATGTTCACCTCGATAACCTTTACGTGGTTCAGATACTGTGCAAGAGGGTGGATCTGCCCAAAATGCTTTATAATATGCTCCGCGATAGTAGTAGCATGTGAATCGGAATCCAAGCGGTGCCCATAATATTAGGACAGCAGGGGTAATGATACCTGGCATCCAAGATGGCATTTCACCAAACCAACTATGAGGAATGCTGTGTGTGTCGGTCCCAAAAAGGAGTGGTGAATAAAACGGAGTCAAGTAGGGGGCATGTTCGGGAATAAAATGATTCCCTTCAAAAACCCTAAAGGTTGCATAAACGATGAATAATCCTAACCCAAGAAAAACAGCCATAGGCTGAACCCACCAAGTGTCTTTTCTCTGAGTTTGGAAAGGTCGATGTTCAGTTAATGTAAGTTCTTGTTGCGACATTGTTTATTTATCCTTCAATAACTAAGAGAATACCATAATTGTAATATTTCTGCAAGTTTTAACATAATTGAACAGGATTATTTAGTTTTAAAAATTCTCAGTTTAAGGTAGCGAAGAGAAGTCTGACTTATCAAAATTCAGTCATTTATATTTTTTCCAGTTGGGTGTGATAGCGTGAACAAATTCCCAATGGGGTGTTCTAACTCTGTTTGGAACGATTGCAAATAATCTATGAGTTCTTGTAGGGTGATTAATTTTGTAGGGTATGTTGTTTTGTAGCGATAAAATTGTTCTAAGATAGGATCCGTGAATGCATCAGGTTTTTCTTTCATTAGCAACTATTCCATAATTACACATTAATTTTATTAATCTTCGCGAATATAATAGCATGAAGTAATTTTATTGTCAAACAAACATTGAACGAAAATCTATCTCATCTGTTACAAGTTTATTTTATGAGTTAGCGGTTTCCAACCGAGTAGACGTTTTGCTTTTGAGAGATTGATTTCCTTCTGTTCATGGTCACCAGCAATAAAAACGGCATCAAAACCTTCATGCTTTACCGAGATGGCAGCCAGATATGCTCGTGCAAGGTCTTCCTCATCTGTCCACCAGATATGTACTGATGGATCTTTAGGTTGATTGTGCCGTTCTAACCATTGTTCACGGGTTGATGGTCCTGTAATCCTCAGTGCAATAAGAGACATATCATGTTCGCGAGCAAAGTATTCACAGACCTGTTCACCAAAGCTTTTTGTTAGACCGTAAACTCCAGGATTGTCACGTGGTACGATGTCTTCATACGGATAACTATTTCGAGTACGTTCGTGTACTGTGAAAGTGCTTGTGTAGACACCGTGTTTTATTCCTGCTTCCTTTGCAGCATGAAGTAGAATATGAAGTCCTTTTGCATTCACATCGTAGTTGGCAACGATATCTGGGAAATCTGCTACGGATGAACGATCACTTGTTGGACGTAGCATCACCATGTAGACGAATGTATCCATACCTTTTAATGCTTCTTGAACGATGTCAACATCTGTAACGGATCCTTGGATGTATTCAATGGAATCATCTTTTGGCGGAGAAAGATCAAGCACTCGGAAATTGTGATGTTCTTTCATATATGGAAGTGTCATTGTACCCACGTGTCCTGATCCACCAACAAGTAATACGTTCATTGCTGTCTCCTGTCAAGTCGGTTATGTGTTTCTTATCTTTATCTTATTCATACCGTCAACCTTATTCGCTACGGTTGGGTTTTTCAGGTTGCGAGGAAAAGTCCCATAGAAGTACTGTACCATCTGTCCTTCCACTTGCAAGTGTTTTCCCATCTGAGCTGAATGCCAAACTTGAGACACCACCAGTATGTCCTTTGAGTGTTTTGAGATGTTCACCAGTGTGTGCATTCCATACACGAATTTCTCCGCTCCAAGTCCCGCTGCTGAGATACCCATCCCAGGAATACCAGTCGCCACTAACGATAAGATTTCCATCGGGACTGAATACCACACTTGAGACCACATCTTTATGTCCTGTTAGAGTTTTTATGAGTTGACCGGTGTTGGCATTCCATAAACGGATTTCCTCACCGTCACTGTAGGTGCTTTCATAACCCGCCCAATGTCCGCTGCCGCTTGCGATAGTGTTTCCGTCTGGACTGAAAACTACACTATTAACTACGGATGTATGTGCTGTTAGAGTCCTTAAATGCTCAGCGGTGTTGACATTCCAAAGTCGGATTTCCTGCCCCTCACATGTGCCCTGATCCTCCCCTCTTCCGTGATATACCAACCTACCGCTACCACTGATGATTGTGGTCCCATCCGGACTGAAAACTACGGTGTTGACGTTTTCTATATGTCCTGTAAGGGTTTTGAGAAGTTCACCAGTATTGGCATTCCATAATCGGATAGTTCTGTCGTTGCCCCCGCTGGCGATAATATCTCCATTCGATCTGAAAACTACACAACTTACCGAATCCGTATGTCCCATCAGCGTTTTGATGTGTTCACGTGTGTTGACATTCCATAGGCGGATTGTTCTGTCGTTACTTGCACTGGCAATTGTTTTTCCATCCGGACTAAAAACTACACTGTTGACAGATCCCAAATGTCCAATCAACGTGTTGAGGAGTTGGTTTGTGTGAGAATCCCATAGGTGGATGTTGTTTCCACCACAACTAATTATCGTGTTACCATCTGGACTGAAAGCCACACTTCCGATTGAACCTATGTCTTTTCCACTGTATTTATCTTCTAAACCTTCATTTTCCGTAAGACTCTTGAGGTATTGTAAGGTATGAGCATTCCATACAGATATACCCGATTCATTCACAATCACGCATGTATTTCCATCTGGACTGAAAATTGCCTTGACGGCAGGAATTGGAACGTCTTCAATGTATTCACTGGTGTTGACATCCCATAAACAGGCACCGTCCGTGCCAGCACTCATGAGCGTCTTTCCGTTCGGGCTGAAAGCTATGCTGTTGACAGATTTCGTGTGACCTACAAGAAATTTGATGAATTCACCAGTGTTAGCATCCCATAGGCGGATGGTTCCATTGCCACTGCCGCTGGCGATAATATCTCCATCCGGGTTGAAGACTACACTGTTGACTATGCGATCTTGAAAAGACGTGTTTTCAAAAGCTATACGTTTTTTGAGGGTTTTGAGCAGTTCGCCACTCTGAACATCCCACAAGCGGATGTTGCTGTCCCATTCATCTCCACTACTAGCGAGGGTTTTTCCATCCGGACTGAAACATACGCTTAAAGTTGCATAGGGTCCTCCGAATGCTTTGAGATGTTCACCAGTTTTGATATCAAACAATTGGATTCCTGAACCTAAACCTTCAACATGTCCTCCTCCTCCAGCGATAGTCTTTCCATCTGGACTAAATGCGACACTCAATACCCAGTCTGCAGTATTAAAGGATTGGATGTGTTCGAATGTGTGCGTATTCCATACACTGACGGATCCATCTTCATTACCACTAATGATCGTATTTCCATCTGGACTGAAGGCAACACTACTAACAGGACCTGAATTATTTTCGGTAAGCAGTGCTAACTCCTGATACTTTATCATATCATAGAGCCAGATACCGATGCTTGATGCTACTGCTAAATGTTTGCCATTCGGTGAATATGCTATCTCGTTTACAATTCCTTTTCCGAGGCGGGCTTTTGCTCCCTCTGGCAAACTCCATTGTGTGATGTCCTGTGCGAAGGTATTTGATAGAAAGAATATTGATAGAAAAAACAATGTCAACACAATAGAGAAAGTTTTTATCTTCATCAGATATATCCAATTTTATATACAAAGAAAAATCGGTATATTAGTTCTTCAATTGGTAAGGTATGGTAACAGGTAACTTACCTGTTGCTTGTTTTTTACCTAATAATACTTCCACTGCTGCGAGTAGAGAAAAATAGTTATTATCGTAAGCTGCAATAGCACATTCAACATTAGGACATTCACCCAGTAGATACGGTGATGCAACGGAAATAGCAATTATCGGAACATCGGTATTACGACTCAACTGATGTACAAGTTGTGCATGCTTTAGACTTGCGATACCCGCTACAATAACTTTCGGTTTTGATGACAATATATGTGGTATATATTGACGCGTGATAATTAAAGGCGGCATTAGAAGTGCTGTAACATGTGTAAGATCCGTATGTGCTTTTAAGAAAGTGTTAGAAAAGTCACGTGAAGGACTGAGGATGAGAACAGATTCCTTAGGTTCTGCATCTAAAGGTAATATACCGGGTGTTTCTTTGACGATTGATACTGCTTGTGTTGAAATAGTTTGTGCAGTTTCTCTATGTTCCCTGCTTCCTACAAGTGCTAATGGTGAATTGATTGCCTGTGGATTTTCAATATGTGCTATCGTTTTATCAAACGCTCCGCAAGCATTTTTAGCTTTCAATATTCGTCGAAGTGAGTTATCCAATCTTGTCGTTGTAATCCTTCGGGTTCTTACTGCTTGACGTACTGCATTATATGCAGTTTGTTGCTTTTGCAATGTCCAAGGAATCAGTAGCATATCTGCACCTGCTTGTATTGCCATGACAGCTGCCTTATCAATTTCGTATTTTTCCGAAATAGCCTTCATCTCAAGATCATCGGTAATGATTATACCTTCAAAACCAAGTTCTTCTCGTAGAAGTTTAGTGAGAATCGTATGTGAAAGTGTTGCTGGCATCTGATTGTCCAGACCGGGATATAGTATATGTGCTGTCATAATTGCTGCAACACCTGAATCTATTGCTTTGCGAAATGGCAGCAATTCAACTTTGTTTAAACTCTTTTGATCTTTTGTAACCAAAGGTAATTTTTTATAAGAGTCTGCGTTTGCATCTCCGTGTCCTGGAAAGTGTTTTGCTGTAGCAAGTACATCTTGTGTTTGTAAACCGCGGATATAGGCTGCACCAAGTTGGGAGACAAGTTGTGGAGATTCCCCGTAGGATCGGATACCGATTGCGGGATTTTTCGGATTAGTATTGACATCAAGAACAGGGGCAAGATTTAAGTTTATACCCATGACATTTAATTCTATACCTGTGATTTTTCCTGCTTTTAATGCTAAGGGTTCTGATTGTGTTGCACCTAAAGCCATGTTTCCGGGGAAAATAGTTGTCCCTCTCTGAAATCTTGAGACTTTGCCTCCCTCTTGGTCAATGGCAATAAATAAAGGAATACCTTTTGGTGTTTTTTGTGCAAGTAGTTGAAGTTCAGTTGTTAGGGCTGCTACTTGTTCCGGAACACTTATATTTTTCTCATACAGAATTATTCCACCGACATAACGTTTGGATATGTGTGCTTTGGGTACTGGTCCTACCTGTCTTCCACCAGTACCGACTATGAAAAGCTGTCCAATTTTTTCATTTAAAGACATCTTACCAATGAGTCCCTCTATCTCTGCATCTGTGAGGGCAAAGGAGTAGGATACAGTAAGAATTATTAAGAATAAATATAGGAGAGTTTTATTGATAAAATACATAATATGCTAAATGTGTTGATGTTAGTTGATTACTGTGTTTTTTGTGATAGTGCTTTAAAATACTGTTTTAGTAATTCACGATATTGAAATGGTATATTCTCCAATTCCTTAGCATTTGGAGTGGTTTCAAATTTCCGAACGATTTCTAATAATTCTGGATGTAACGGAGGTATATCTTGGGGTGGTGCTGAAGGTCTGTTGGCAACTTGTGCTTTTCTCTGTCTACCAACATCACGTTTCTGCAACGATTTTAGACTATCAAGCATTCGTGTTACAATCTGTTTTTGTTGTTCAATAACTTGATCATTGAGTGTTCCTTGTTCAAGTTTTCTCTCAACATCAGCCATTTCTTCAGCAACATTTTGTAGACTTCCGAGCATTTCTGCTGCCTCTTCTGCTAATTCCGCAAGTCTTTCTGTTGCTTCACGGATAAGTTGTTGTTGTGCTGCAAGTCTATCAAGGCGTTGTTGAAGTCCGGGTGTTCTCCCTTGTTCTCGCATTTGTTGACTAAGGTTTTGTGCCATCTGATTCAACTGTTCTTGACTTTGTGCAAGTTGTTGAAGTTGTTGTAACATATCCTCCAGACCACCAGCACCCATCTGTTGATTCATTTGTGCCATGGCGTCGAGCATGTCAGAGATTGCTTGATTGAGTTCTGCTAATCCCTGCTTTTGTATTGGTAGTGCAAGATTGGTTTGTCTATCTTCCAATGCACGTGCAGCACGGTTCAAGGCGTCACTTGATGAATTCAGTTGCCACACAATTTCAGGATCTATTTGCATCTGTTGTTTTCCAAGCTCCCATAGCTTATTCGCAAGTTGTGAGATACCATTTGCTACACTTAGTTCATCTGACGCAAGCTTTTGCAGACGTAGTATTTCACTTGGGATGTAATCCATTGTATTAGATGTAACAAGATCACTTGTTTGATTTATCGTTTTCTCATGAAGGTGTGAAAAATACAGGCTGCTCTTTACTGCCTCTCGCATTGCAACTAATGCTTGATTAGAATTAGCACCTTCCATAAATTCCAAGGCATTATCCAAGCCTTGTGCTAATTCAGACATTGTTTGTTCTGCTTCTCTACCAGTTTGTAGTGCTTTTTGTTGCTGTTCATTTCGTAGACTTTCACTTGTATTTTGTAGATTTTCAGATAGGTTTTGATCCTGTGCAAACTGGTTGAGTCTCTTGACTTCATCAGCGATTTTCTGAATTTGCGGTGCAGTATTTTCTTGAGATCTTGCCATATCAGACATTTCATTGCCAAGAGAGTCTAATTTATCACTAAGTTTATCAGATTCTTCTTTAATCCTATCCTCTTTTTGTGCCGAGTCATTTAGTTCTGCTTTTTCTAATGTATTCTTTGCTGTTTGATCTTGTTCAGGATTTGTAGATTGCTGAGTATCTGCTGATTCAACGGCTTCAGAGGGAGTTGAGTCATCTGTATTTTGTGTAGTTGTTGTGTCTATGGAATCCATCAGTTCTTTCTGTTGTTCTGCGAGAGCTTGTGCTTGTTTGGCTGCTGCTTCAAGTTTCTGTTGCATTATCATCTGTTGATAGAGCGATTTCATACGTTCAAGTTGTTGTTGAAACAGTTCCTGATTGAAATTGGCTTCAGTCATTGCCTGTTCTTGCTCAGATATTTGTTGTTGAGCTAATGCCTCACTCAATTTTTTCAGGAGTTCCTGATGCTCTTCTGACAGTGCTTCCTTCATCAATTCTTGAAGTTCTTGGTATTTTTGTATGGTTTCTGGTTCAAAGAGTTGGTTTTTCTCTATATCTGTAGTCGTCTGTTGCATGTCTGTAATGAGTTCATTTGCTTTCTTTTCTATCTGTTTTTGTGTTTCAACTACCTGTTGTAATAGTTTTTTATCGGTTAAAGAGAACTCATTAAATTTTCGAATTTTGTCAAGAAGTTCTTCTACCATACCAGTTGCTTCAGACTGTTCATCAAATAGTTCATCAAGACTATACTGTTCGGTTTCCTGCTCAGTTGCAAGTTCTTTATATAATTCATCAAGCGTTGGAAAACGGAGTATATATGTACGCGATTTACCAATGTTGGGACCTGATACATCATCTATATCAAGTGCTTGCACATAATAAGAAAGTATCTCTCCTGGGAAAAGACCAATCGGATCAATATCCCAAGTATATGATATGAACTGCGATGTTTGTGGTGGTGATGTGGTTGGAGGTATTTGCTTGAGCGTGATAATTACATCGTCAGCGTTTTCTTTCTGAATACGATGTACCAACTGAAGAGTCTGGAGTCCATAATCATCAGTTGCTTCCACCTTGAGTTTGATAAGCATATCGTTATCTAAATCAAGGTCTTTACCTGGGTCAATTATTTCCACTTGAGGGATATTATCCTTATATACGTTGAGTGTATAAACAAGCGAGTCGGTATTTGTCAGACCATCTTTGTCTTGTATCTGTATGTGGTATGTGTCCGCTTCTTGTACAATAAAACTACCTTTGATTCCAGTTTCAGATACGATTTGTAATGGAACAGGATCAGATTCATTAAATATAATATTTGATTCCGTAAGTGGCTTATTACTTTCTCCTGTAATTATAATCTCTGTACCATAAAGTACTTCTGCATTACCTGTGTTTGATTCAAGGGATTGCGTTGGAAGTTGCGTGTAAGCAGGATAGTTAAGCTGTAATTGGAAGGATTGAATGATAGGTTCATGACTTACAGCAATTTGAAAACGTTCAGATGCTATGTCTTTTGTTGAAACATAGTAGTATAATGAACGATCAATATTTTTTATTGTTGCGGTAAATGGGACATCTGTGGGTTCACGATTCATTAGTAAAGATTGCCACGTTTCTCCTTCCTGTGTATGTGGCAATGGATTCTTTACATCATTTATGTTATTATCTGTATCAGTTAATACCTTCTCACTTATCTGATTATTTCCTTCCTCGTCAGTTTGTGCTAATCTGTAATAGACATAAACAGACGCATCCAAATGACCGCTAACCTTTGCACTGATGGTTACATCTTCTCCACGTTTTATTTCAATGTTACCAGGAGATACTTCATCTATGTGTGCAGTAAATCCCTCCATTGTTGTCTTCGGAAGTGACTCAAATGTTTGTGTGAATCCCTTCAATGCAGATGGTAATAGGAATGTGGTCAGTGACAAAACACACAAAGATATAACAGCAACACCAGCATACCGTTTTATTCCATGAACTTCTCTGTGAAAAATCTTCTTTAACTCAATTTTATCTATATCATCTTGTGTTTGATTTATCAACTGCTCAACAAATTCTTGTGCATACCCTAACCTGTTGTTTTCAAGTGTATGTTTCAGTTGAACAGCACTTAGTATCCTATTTTCTATATTCGGATATGCCTTTTCGAGGTAGGCTGCTACTGAGGTATAGGTAAATTTACGAAACAGTGGACGTATCAAAAAACGAATGGTGAAATATAGTGCAATTCCTAATAAGAGAACGACGATAGTTCCTCGGAATATTAGGGGTAATGCCAACTGAAAACAGAGGAGAACAACAGTCATTACACTTGAGAGTACAGCAATCCATTTTAAGAGACTCTCAGATAGAATAAGCCATCGCCAAGTGCTCCGAACTCTATTGAGTTTATTGATGATAGATTGGTAAATCTGATTTGTGTTTTGATTTGACATTTGATTTCCTTGTATTCAGTTATAGGTAAACTGTAAACCACATGAAGGATTTTAAAGATGTATTCCAGTTTTGGTCAATGTGTCAGAACATAGACAGCAATGTTTACAGCCATTTTTGATGCAAGTTCTCGGATTTCTGGCGTGTCCTCTGGATGGACTCTTGGGTCTTCCAATCCATCTCCAATGTCAGCACTGTAAGCATAAAAGACAACCATTCTTCCATTGTGAAAAATACTATATCCTTGGGCTGGTTCAGAATCGTGTTCATGGATTTTTGGTAGACCGGGCAAATCGTAAAAACAGTGATATATCGGATGCGAATTTGGTACCGGTTGCAATTCCTGCTTTGGGAAAACCCTACTAATCTCCCTACGGAAACTCTTATCTAATCCGTAATCATCATTAACAAAAAGGAATCCACCGTTTGTAAGATATTGTCGTAGCGAAGTAACCTCATCCTCAGTTAGACGGATATTTCCGTGTCCTACCAGATATAACATCGGATATTGATACAATTCATGATCAGTTAATTTGAGAATTACACGGTCATCAGCAGTTTCAATTTCAGTCCGTTCCCTGAGTAGGCTTAGCCAATTTCCTATTGCAGATGGATCACCGTACCAATCTCCTCCACCACCATACTGAACTTGTGCAATTGTAAATAGTTCACCAGCCTGTTGTGTACTAATCAGAATACTGAATGACAAGAACCAGATTAGAAGTATAAATCGTTTTCTTGAATAGACATGATGGAATTTTCTTTTTTTATACCCTCTTTTCATAATTTATTGTCCTTAATCAACACATTCCTGATTATATTATAGCGGGGTTAATTGTGCCACTTTAATTTCAAATAAACGGTAAGGAATATTAACTATCAATACAATATGTATGACAAAGTCATTAAATCAAACCTACACGTTTTCGTATGAACCATTCAGTCCCTAACAAACCAACGACTGCTATAAGTACTATGGGATGTGTCCATAAATCGCGTTCAGTATCTACAAATATTGGGTCCTGTTCAATATTTATCTTATCCGGAAGTGAGTGTGCATCATCAATTGTAAAATAGACACCACCAGTCTTCGTAGCGAGTTCTTTCAGTAGTGGTTCGTTTAGTTGAGGTGCTTCTAATTCAATCAGTTGAGGGTGTACAAAAAGATCAATTTCATCCTCACCTAATGGTATATTACCAGCTTTACCCACTGCACGAATATTATAGGATCCTTTTTCTTCTACTCTCAATTGCGTAGTATAATTTCCTGCATTTTGTATTTGTGTTCCACTTGTTTCAGTATGTGTTTTCAGTGGAAATTGGGTGCCACTTGGTGTTGTAACGGATAATTGAATATCAGTGTTAATTTGTGGATCAATAGTAAGCGAAAATGTTCTAATGTTTATCTTTGCAGTTTCACCTTGCGAATATGTAGAGGCATCAGTTGATATATAGATCTGATTTTCATCAGACTGTTGTGCCATCCATCTTAGTGTCTGTGCCCAAAAACGTGAATACACTGTTTGATAGACTTTATCCTTATATGAATTGACACCAAAATCCCAATTCCAAATACCCTCTGCTGCAAAGAAAAGACTTTTTCCAAGACCAACTCGGTGGAATATCAGAATAGGTTCTCCATTGCTCTTATTTATGAGTGTTGTTGCTCCAGCTTTGAGTTGGAATCTTCGATAGGAAATTGAAAGTGCAGGTAAGTTTCCCCATATTTCGTTGTTACGTTCTATTTTGTCAGTAAGTTGCATAATTGGATGAAACATTCCGGTTTGTGTTAGGTTAAGTGCATATTCTCCTTTTTGTTCCATGCATCCATTCGCAGGAATCTGAATTGGTAGTATTCTGGAAATTTCTGTCTTTCTAAATCCATCTACCCCTAAAGCATTATGTGATGGTAAAAAAATCACAGCCTTTCCGCGCTGCTCAACAAAATCAACAATCGTCCGCTGCTGTGCTGTTGTAAGATGTTCTGCAGATATATCACCTAATATCAACACATCATATTGGTAGAGTTCTTCACGAGTTTCAGGGAACCGAGCAGACGTAGTATCACTGTCTTGCGGGAAAAACCCATTGGAACGGGATAGAACTGAATCGTTGACATATTTTTTTCCTTGAATGACAAAAGTTGGATCAATATCTGGATCGCGCTCTAAGGTTCGTTTGAGAAATGCATATTCCCAACGAGGTCTCCCTTCAAAATAAAGGACATTTAGTTTCGCCTTCACCACTTTTATGGCAAACGTCCTTTCATTGTTTGTATCGGTTAGTTCACCTTCTAATGTAGGAAGTACTACCTTATATTGAAAATTTCCTTCTGTCTGAGGTGTCAATTTTAGTTCAATGACATGTTGACTACCTTTTGGTAATCTTTGTCCATCAATAGTGATTGATTGTCCATTTTTTTCCTCAGGAAAAGTCAGCATTGACGCATCAATAAGACGATTAGTACTGGTATCTCGCAGTGATAATCTGATAGATTCAGCTGCATATCCTGTCTGACCAATTGTAATACGAATTAGTGTTTCATGTCCTGTATAGGCAATTGGTAGCACATCAACTTTCTGAATCTGTATGTCTTTTGGAGGTAGTGGAGAACCGACCCCTATTGCATAAACAGGTGTATTCATAGCAGCAATGTTATCAATTGAAAGGTTAGATGTATTATGTGCGCCGTCAGATATTAAGATTATACCAGCGTTAGGTTGTCCGCGCCATGCTTGCACCGTCTCCTTAATCGCAGAGGCAATATCTGTGAGTGACCCGTCTGGTTCAAAATTAGCGACACTTTTTGTACTTTCATGTAAGGAATTATCAAAATGGTATAGATGGACTTTGTGTTCACTATTCACATTTTGTAAGAATTGGCTTGATTCATCAAAAAGCAGTTGGTTTACTTGATTTATTCGGGACGAATCTGTTTTACCAAGATAGTTATCTTCCAATTGCATACTTCGTGATGTATCTACTAATATGGATAGATGTGTTGGAGGCGTAACATCTTTTTTTTGGAGTATAACCGGTGCTAATAAGCAACTAAGTAAAATTACTATTGCTATAAAACGTAATGTAATGAGTAAATAACGGAGGAACTGAGGTATAGGTTGACCTGCTCTGGTGTACCCATATAAAGTAATGCCTATTGAAATGATGATTGCAAGTATTATTGTCCAAAGAGGCAAATAGTATGTGAACTGCATTCTATGTATGCTTTCTTAATTTAATCTATAAAATTATATCCTGTAAGTGTGGTCACTGTCAATATGATTTTATTTTAAAACCATAGGTATACAATTGTCGTTTTTTCTCTGAATCACAGAAGTCACGGGATTATCTGAAGCGCAGATTACACTGATTACGCAGATTCATTGAGTTGGAAATGTTGGAATCCTGTTGCTTATGTTGACAACATAATGCAATGCTCGTGCTGAATAGCACAACTTGAAAGTTTGTGCTACAAAGAGAAGGATACTATGAAAACTGGTATAACATGTCGGAGGTCGCTCCGTTCGCTCTAACCTACTATACTAATTTTCAACAATCATCCTTGTGAACACAAGTGTTAGAATTATAGAAAACTTAATGGCTCTGGTAAGTTTGATAAAATAGGTTGACAAATGACTATATCATTAGATAAAATAAGGATATGTCAATTTTTTAGAAGGAGACGAAAATGGCTGAAGAAAATGCAATGGACGAAATGATTGAAAGTGCTGACCAAGGTCCCTCAGAAAGTGGTATAGTTCTAAACGTAGAACAGATGCAAACCATGGAAATTGAACAGCGATTCAACAAAGTCAGTTCTGAGAATGGCTGGACAATTCAAATACTTGATACAGGACGCGTGACTGTCAATTTCATAACAAGTATGAGGAAATTCGAAACTACATTAATTGAAGGTGATGCCATTATCCGTGATGGTAATGAAATTTTTATTGTCAAAAACCAAACTGAAGATGCCTATCGCAAACAACGCGGTTCATCATCTTTAGCACGTACACGTGAACAGTTATTGTCATCTGATCCAGTGGTTTAATTTACAGGCATAGATATAATATTGCTAACAACACATTTGCAGATGCTACGCAAATCCTAACATATTCATACAAAATAGTAAGAAGGTTAATTTCTAACTTGGAGGTACCAGACCATTTTAGAACGCATCTACAGACTCATATCAAGTTTAAAGGGTGGAACGATGGTGCCGACTGCAGTTGTGTTGAGCCCTGATAGTTATGATAAGGTTGTATCGGAACGTCTTGATACGGAAACAACTGGTTCTGATGACAGCGAGTCCCTAAGACTTGAGCATCATCTCACATTACCTGTATCAGTTAAGTCAGAGGATACAGACATTATCGTCGTTAAGGAACTTGTACCAAATCCATGCCCTATATGTCACCATCCCTTGAAGTTTCTACGTGAGTTAATTGAACGATTTGAGAATGAAGATACTAACCAGATACGTTGTCCACTTGGACATAGATATTCAGGAATTATGAAGGTTTACCATCTGAATATTTTTCAACAGAACGAGAGTGATGATGTATCTGACAAAGTTCTGGAATGTCCAACATGTAGTGGTAATAAAATTCAGTATTTAGGTCCAAAAGAAATGTTCTGTTTAGATTGCGATTGGGACAGCGGTATTGTGGCACGTTATCGAGTGTAATATATTCTCAGCTACAATCCAATTGAAAAGCGCGTCCGTATAGAACGCGCTAATAATTGCCTTCTTTGTTGTAAAAATATCACATTAAACGTGTATTAGAGAATCAGAAAACACTCTATTCTAATGCATGTGGTCATCTAGATCCGCTTCATCAGGAAATCCAGATGGTTCTTCAATCTCAGTAATCAGCGTTTCAGTGGTCAATAGCAATCCAGCTATACTACTTGCATTTTGTAGTGCTGATCTAACAACCTTCGTAGGGTCAATAACTCCGTATTCCAACATATCACCGTATTCTTGGGTTGCAGCATTAAATCCGTAGTTTCCCTCGCCACTTTCAACATTAGATAGGACAACTGCCCCTTCTAATCCAGCGTTTTCCGCAATCGCTCTGATAGGAGAACGTAATGCCTCTCGTACGATGTTTCTTCCAGTGTTTTGGTCCCCATCAAGTTCAAGTGTATCAAGTCCTGTGATAGCGCGTAAGAGTGTAGTACCTCCTCCTGCGACTATTCCTTCCTCTATAGCAGCTCGTGTTGCAGCAAGTGCGTCCTCACACCGTGCCTTTTTTTCTTTCATTTCAACTTCAGTAACAGCACCAACGTTAACCACAGCAACACCACCAGCGAGTTTAGCAAGTCTTTCTTCAAGTTTTTCACGGTCATATTCGGAGGTGGTATCTTCAATTTGTGTGCGAATCTGAGCGACTCTACCATCAATGCTCTCTTTTGATCCAAAACCACCAACAATAGTTGTAGTATCCTTATCAATCGTAACTCTTTGTGCAGTGCCTAACATACCGACTACAATGTTTTCTAATCGGATCCCAGTATCTTCAGAGATTACCTGACCAGCAGTTAAGACTGCAATATCTTCAAGCATTTCCTTGCGTCTATCACCGAATCCGGGTGCTTTTACCGCTGCAACTTGCATATTTGCCCGTAGTTTGTTGACAACTAATGTAGAAAGAGCTTCCCCTTCTATATCTTCAGCAATTATCAACAAGGGACGGGATAGTTGCATCACTTTTTCTAATATCGGAACGAGGTCTGCAATACCAGTAATTTTTTCAGTGTTAATGAGAATGTATGGGTTTTCAAATTCGACGACCTGTGTTTCCGCATCAGTGACAAAGTGAGGTGATAAGAAACCTCTATCAAACTGCATTCCCTCAACAATATCAACGTTAGTTTCGGATGATTTACCCTCTTCAATTGTTATTGCACCATCGTTCCCAACTCTTTCGATTGCTTCAGCAATGATGGTCCCGATATTGCTATCGTTAGCAGGATCGTTAGCTGCTATTGAAGCGACATGAAGGATGTCTTCATGTGTATTCACGTCACGACTTTGTGCAGAAATTGCGTTAACAACAGCATCAACGGCTTTATCAATTCCAATTTTCAGCTGCATTGGGTCTGCCCCAGCAGTAACGTTTTTTAGCCCTTCATGCAGTATTTCTTGTCCTAACAAAGTAGCAGTTGTTGTTCCATCACCAGCGACATCATTAGTTTTGGTGGCAATGGATTCTAACAATTGTGCCCCCATATTCTCATAAGGATCTGGGAGTTCAATTTCTTTCGCGACGGTAACACCATCACATGTTACTATTGGTGCCCCAAATGACTTTTGAATAACTACATTTCGTCCTCGTGGTCCGAGTGTAACTTTTACAGCATTAGCGAGAGTATCTGCCCCACGTTTGAGAGCTACCCTCGCCTCTTCATCAAAGATAATCTGTTTAGCGGGCATATAATTCCTCCTTATATAATCTTAGAATACTGAATTCGTATAAATTGAGATGATAAATTATAACATGCTCATTGCGTAAAGTCAATTATCAATTATTAGTCAACGCAAGGAATGTTGCCAGTTCTTGCTACTCAGTGTTAAAAAGTATGGTGAGTTCGATTAATGAATAGTATTGTGTGCCAGAAGTCGCTTCCTTTGATATGCTGATTTTTACATAACTGACGTTCTAAAGATTCAGAGTTTTCAGAGTCAAGAGGAAAACGGCACAATTTTATCATGTGCCACGAACCTATATTCCGTCTGGTTTTGAAGGTCTATTATGACCTATTAGGTCAAGAATGACTCTGAAAATTCGGATTATTCTACCAAAAACAATGACAACGGAATTTAGGATGTTGATTCAACTAATTCCAACAGTTACATAATGAGATTCTGGAATTCACAATTAGGTGAAGAATGTAAGAGTCGTAATGAATTGCGCGACTACAAACGCATCTCCTACTAAAATTGATTCATTTGGCAGAATGCGGTTATGGCATTCTGTTTGGTTAGAAAACCGCACCTACCGAGGGTGTATGTGTTTCAATATCTTAGAAGATACAGCCATGAGACTTCTATTGACTTGTTGACTGCTTCAGACTACCCCATGTGAGAGTGTATTTTTGAACAGGATGTACATCAAGTGAAGCATCACCTAAAGAAATCGCTGCAATAATAGGTACAGCACCTAATTCTAAAGAAATAGCATCTATTGAAACAATTTCTACGTTTGGATGTGGATTGTCCCATTTTGTGGTAATCAATCCAGCTTTATTACAAGCTGGCTTTTCGTTTGCTGTCCATCCCCACACAGAATTATCATCCTCAAAATTTTTCTCAATATGACACCAATCATGGGAATTAAAGTTTGTTATCATCTCAAGCTCTTCTGTCTTACCATTTTCATAGTTCATCACGAACTTGTAACTTGGTACACCAGCAGCTGACCAACCAGTTGCATGGAAGAAGTAGATGGATTTTGCTACCCCTTCAACTGCAATGTCGTTTACAGCCTTGGGCCACCTTTGTGCGTTAGTGCCAAAGAGAACAACTCCACCATCAATTATCTGAAATTTCACCTTTTTATCAGGACCTTCAAATTCTGCAAATTTACCTATTGGTAGTAATGAATAAGTATTGTCACCCGCATTCAGTGTCCACCATTGATGTCCAACCAGTTTAGTATTTGAGTAGGGTTCAAGGTCAACAGGGATAAATTCTTCTAATGCGAATGCTTGTCCAACTGAAAAAAGTGAGATTAAGGTAAGTACTGTGATAAGAAACAATTTAACAACTTTCATTTTATTTCTCCAATTAAGTAAAATTTGCTTTTCAGTATAGACGTGAAAGAAAATACTGTCAATAAAATTCTGATAAAAAGAGAGGATAGACCGAATATGCTATTAATATCAGGATGTTGGTTCAGGGATAGAATTATTGTTGAATAGAGAAAAGGATAAACTTACTTGTCTATTGAGTTTTTGGTAGACGGTACTGCTGGTTCTACATACAATGTCTTTTCGCGTGTGTAATGCACATATCCAGCAACGTTGCCTTTTCGTTTTACAACATATTTTGCCCATGTATAGTCTACTGGAACAAAACTTGAGTGATGTGCCTTACTGAAATATGCTGCCAGTTGGGCTGCTTGCAATAATGTAGGCATTGGGATGTCTGGTTTATTTTCAGGATTACGTATGATGACATGTGATCCATGTATTTGCTTTGCATGGAGCCACATATCGCGTGGTTTGGCTATCTGACGTAACAGCAGATCGTTAGATTCACTATTCCGACCTACATACATGTGAAATCCGTTTTTTGAGATATATTTACGGAAAGGACCCTCATTTATATCTTGTTGTTTCTTGTTCTTATGTTGCGTTTTCAGATACCCATTTTCAACAAACTCTGTACTAAGTTTTTGAAGGGACTCAAGTGTATCAGAAGATTCTAACTTAATTTCATATCTACTGAGGATTTTCTGTTCTGCTTCAAGAGCAGCAATAAGTTGTTGTATCTGAGAGAAACCCCGTTTTGCTTTAGTGTACTTCTTGAAATACGATTGCGCATTGTCAGAAGGAGTTAATTCAGGATTAAGCGAGATTGTCAAGGTATCAAGTTCTGGACTATAATAGTTTTGAAGTTCAACCTGTTTTTGTCCACGAGTAATGTTATGGAGGTTTGCAAGTAATAGTTCACCATTGATACGGTAATCTTCAGCTTTTTCAGCACTTTCTAAATCCTTTTGTAGTTCTCTCTCTTTTCGCGTAAGTAACTTTTTCTGTTTTGCCAATGCCTGTTTGAGTTTGTGTTTTTCTGATGCTACGTTTTCTTTCAGTGTAATAGCATCGTAAAATTCTGTTAACGCTTCACTCATAGTATCATAAGAGTTAGAGACAGAATCAGGAAATTGTTCTAATGGCATAGGTGATGCGGTTAACGGTTCATTTCCATCCATAAGTACTTGCGGTGCAGGGTTATCCTTGTCAAAATAAGCGATTACTTGTTGATACGCTTCCCAAAGTTCTGATTTATCTTTACGGGCAATTATTTCCTTAGCAATCATTGGACTCAGCCCATCTATTCTACTAAATAGTGATTTCCACGTCATTTCTGGTGACGAGAATAGTTCAGTAAAGGTTGTCTGGTCCAAAGTTAATGGATCAATCTTGTCCTGTTGTGGTGGTAAATCATAAGTTTCACCAGGTAGGACTTCACGATATCGACTCATTGTATCATCAATATGTTTCCAGCATTCTAAGATTCTGTTATCAGTATCGTCAATCAGAATGATATTACTGTGTCTTCCCATAAATTCAGCAATTACGGCTTTACACGAAGGTTTAACTGGTTCATCGGATACCGGTTGAATAGTAACTTTTAGTATACGATCCCAACCGATCTGTTCTATGTCAATGATTTTACCATGTTTCAGGTGGGTTGCAAGAAAATCAGCAAAATAGGATTGCTTTTGTCCGGGATGTGGTTTTTGTGTAAGGTGTGCTCGAGCATGAACCGAATGCGCGGATATCGTAAGCCAATGTGGCTGTGTGCCTTGATCAATCTTGAAGTTAAAAGTGCTTGGATTTGCTTGTTCAATATGACGAATTGTACCGCCAATAAGTAAATGGGACATCTCGTCCGTAACATGATGAAGTGTTAAACTATCAAAAGACATGGGTTACCCAAATAGGTAGTTTCAATTTCAATTGAAGTACCACTAAACATACAGCCATCAGTTTGTCATTAATGATATTGTTTCAAGTTACTCGTAATGCTGCGTAGTTGTTTTTGAATATCAGGAGGGACACGTGGATTGAATGGACCCCCTGTGCCCGCTTCAATATCCTCAAAATCGCTCAAAATCATCGCTTCCACGACAGCAGAATAGTTGTATACTCTTCCATTCCAAAAACGTATTTCTTCAAGTGGGGTTATATCAGCTTCAATTCTGGCAGAAGTTTCATAATCTCCACGCCGTTGTGCGTTATTAATTTCATCAGAAGCACGAGCAAAAGCAACTGCAATACCAGATGTATGTCCCTTTGTACCGAGTTGTGCAGGACGTGTGCATCTGTCACCAATTCCCCACATCACTATACCAGAATCCCCAATACCTTCAATGAGTGGACTGACATCATCTTCATCTGTTCCGATTTTCACGCCAATGAAATGTGGTGAATCTTTCAACAATCGGATAACTGCATCTAAGTCTCGCTTTTGCCTAAAATAGTAGAGAAATCTTGCATTACAAGAACTACCGTAATGTTCTGCGAATTTCATAAAATGTTCGTAGATACCTTCCGGACTACTAATACCAGTCAATGGCATCAACAGATATGCATCAGGTGGTCTATTAAGTTCAGATTGTGCTTCAATAAGTTGTCCGGCTTGGTTGATAGGATTAGGCACGATTCCTGATATTAAGATACCGTCGGAGCCCATCTGTTGTCCTGTTTTATCTATCAATCGTAGTTGCTGTGTTTCAGATATATGGTGAATTAAACTTGTTCCTGCAATTGCAATAACCCTTTTGCGTCCCTCATCAAGGTAATTGTTTTTCATCAAATAGTCTATGTTCTTTGCATGTCCAACATAATCAATCTTGTTTTCTTTAAATGGTATCACAGGAATTGCAGTTACAGAATTGAGAGCATCTATGAGTTGTGGTAATTCAAATAGCATAGGTAACTCCAAATTAAAAATGTTTTCTTAGAACCAACGCACTTTTTACCGATCCAGATGTGACATCTGTCTGCACATCTATCTCAAAACCATTTAACGTTTTTTGTCTTTGATTCCAACGTTTGGTAGTAATACGTGCTTCTACTGCACTAATGATATGGTTTAATATGACCAAACCTAACATTGTGCGTGCTGTTTGAAATGTGTCGTTAGCCTTTTGACGCAGATCGAACGCTTCCAAACGATATTTTGAATCAAACTCAATTTCGGTGTCTTTTTCATCTTTCAATGATGGGTCAAGATCTTTCCAATACCACTTACCTGTACGGTTTCGTGTTGCTTCAGAATCATAGACGTGGTTCCAATTTTCATATTGTGTAGCGTGTTCAAAATCTTCTACGAGATCCCATTTATCAAAAGAAGCAGGTCCTATAAAGATAATGTTTTGTCTGACCACCTCGCGGTAATCATCACGTGTATTTACTGCATTATTTCGTAGGATAAAATAAGTGACAAATAAACCTATCTCTGCTGCAGTATATAGGTATCCATGCTTCGCACCTGTATACAGTTGTCCCATACCTGGAATTGCCAGTGAATAAAGAAATGCTTCATTAGGTGATTTGCGATTGATGAGTCTAATTTCTGGATTGGTAGAAACAGCAGTTTGTTTAGCGACTTCTCGGATACCAAGGTTGGATTCTAAATAGAAATTTGTCAGCATAGTTGTGTGTGAGTCACTGGAAGCTAAGCAAATATGGGATGTTATGCTGAGAATGATTAGTATTATGATTATTGGGGTTCGTTTCACTTGTTAACTAATTCCTAATTTGAAAAACTAAAATACGATTATACCTGTCATCTCAATTAGTCTCTCTTGTAATGGTCCAAATCGTGGACCGTATGTCAAATCTAAATTAAATAAATATATTTTTACGCCAATTCCGTAGGTAATGTAATCAGCGAAGTCAGGTAAATTAATTCCGGGTTCAGATTTGTATCCAACCCTTAATGCCAGTGTATTACCAAGCCAGTATTCCAAACCGAGATTTTTTTGTAAATGTCGCCATTCAAATGCTCGGTAGCCAACGCCTCTTTCAGATAAAAGCTGCTCTCTTGTAAGCATGTCTGCTTCCGATCTTTCAGCATTAAGCCTTTCCAAATCAACATCTAATTCTGTTTCATCTTCTCTCAATTTATCAATATATGCTGAAATCCCAGTTACAAACCGAAGGTGGTTATATCTATCCTGATACAGGCTCATTGAAGTCCCAATCCTAAGCATACGTGGTAATGGGTCTGCTTGGTTTTCATCAATAAATGAGATACCCGGACCGACGTTCTGTATCGCTAAACCGATAGTAGTCGGTATCGGTCTAAATGGAAGTAAATACTGAATTCCCATATCAACCGCATAAGAAGATCCGCTCTCCCTACCTAATACCATACGTATCATCTTTGCATTGATACCTGCTGCTAATGAACTTGTGAGAGTATCTGCATAAGATAAAGTTAACGCCATATTCGTCCCAAGACTTTCTTCACGAAGTACATCAGGAGAATCACTGGTAACGGCAATTGTTCCCTGCCCGTTCAGTTGCAGAGTTGCACCAACAGTGCCTATCTCTCCGAGTGGTAATGCTCCAGAAATGAAGGTATAATATAATCCTTCTCCTGCTTCTCCAAATGGACCACTGTAATCCGTGTAAAACATAGATGCTTGAGCACCCATTTTACCGGATCGTATTCTGCTTTCTGGCATCTGTGCTAAACCACTTGGATTCCAAAGAGATGCAGTTACATCTCCAGACATAGCAGAAAATGCATCTCCTAATGCTCTGGCTCGAGCACCACCACCTAAACTTAATATTTGTGCGCCTGTCCTACCCGGACCCGCCAACACTGTTGATGGTATAATGAAAACTATCAATAATAATGTAGTGACATATCTAAACATAAAAAAAGCACGACTATCTTCGTAGATATTAAGGTAATGTCTACAAGAATAGTACCTCCGTATATCGTTGATTTAATGGAATTATAAATGTATTAGAATATATCTATAAACGTCTATCATACTATTTCGGTTTACATTTATTGAAGTTACTATAGATATGATGCAACTAATGCATAAGACAATTATATTACATTTATATAGAGAATATCAACCAGATATATAGCCAAGATATATTACGAGTCATCACGTCAAACAGTTTTTCTTTTAGTTGACACTTACAGGTAGATATGTTAATATGTTTCAATAATCATTACCTACCTGTGGAAAACATTTTGAATACAATTAAACGACACCGTTATCTGTTTGCTTTAAGTTCAGGCGTAATCTTATTTTGTAGTTTTCCCAGTGTTAATTTCTTCCCTCTTGCATGGTTTGGATTAGTTCCGTTGTTACTAACACTGCAATCCGTTGATCGTTGGAAAACTGCATTCAGCCTTGGATATGTAGCAGGATTCCTGTTTTTCGCGGGTTTATTGTTAGCAATAGCATTATTATATCCTTATGCGAATATTTTTACAACAGTTTTGGGATATTTGCTGTTAGTAGGATATACAGCACTCTACTTTGCAGTAGCAGCAGTATTAGTATATCATTTGCCGTGGCAGTCAGGGATACTATATCCTTTGGGAGTAGCAACTATATGGGTGGGTTTAGAATGGGTGCGTAGTTGGCTACTCACAGGATTCCCATGGGGTAACATCGGTTATTCTCAATGGAATTACCAACCCAGTATTCAAATAGCATCCTTTGCTGGCGTATATGGCGTAAGTTTTGTTATCGTCTTTTTCAATGCGGGGATTGCAGCCTTTATTCGCAGCAGACATGAATGGAGAAAGGAATTTGTTACTGTTCTTGTTCCTTGTCTACTGGCAGGGATAACTCTCATTTACGGATATGTCATTATCAATAATGATAAAGACAACCAGACAGAAACTATCAAAGTTGCCCTTGTACCAGGAAATATACCCCAAATTGAAAAATGGAAATCAGAAAATGTCGGAAAGATTGTAAAGAAATACCTCAATTTGACACAAAAAAGTGCAGTTGAAAACCCAGATGTAATTGTCCTGCCTGAGACGACATTTAGAGGAGGAATGTTATCTGGTGAATGGGCAGTACAAGTGTCATTTCGCCAATGGACGAAATTTCATAACGTGTACAAACAGATGTTTGGAGAAAATGGCGGCATACCTATGCTTATCGGAGCAACGGACGTTGATACATTTGAAGATTTATACAATCGAGTTATTTCTGTATCTTCCGAAGGAGAATTACTTGGGAAATACGCAAAAATGCGTCTGGTTCCGTTTGGTGAATATGTGCCTTTAGCAGACTTTCTTCCAAATTTTGTTCAATTTCATCCTTTTGAAAATGGAAAGGAAATTAAATTATTACCAATAACAATTAATGAAAAAAACCAATCTCGCAGCCAGACCATAGAAGTAGGCACTTCAATATGCTTTGAGTCGTCTTTTCCAAACCATTTTCGTAGGTTTGTGAAAAATGGTGCTAATGTAATGGCAATACTTACCAACGATGCTTGGTTTGTTGGTACAGCCTTACCGGAACTTCATTTAGCAATGGCACCATTTCGTGCTGTTGAAAACCGAGTTGCAGTTTTTCGATGTGCAAATGGAGGATATACATGTGCTGTTGATAAATTTGGACGTATCAGTACACCCTTTGTAACGCCACATACATCTGATGAGTTCTTAATTGCAAATGTGGCACTGTCAGATGGAGATCATACATTATATACTCGTTATGGAGATTGGTTGCCAATTCTATGTGGTATACTTTGTTTAGCATTGATAATATATAAAATTTTAATACATTACTCAGTTATCAAGTCTGATGACAGACAAATTGAAAGGTGATAAATGTTAACAGATATAAAAACAGATGTTGATTCAGTAATAACGCGACTAAATGAACTTAGGGGGTTTCTTTGACCTTGCTTCAAAACAGAAAGAATTAGAGGATCTGGAAAAAGAAGCGATGGCAACCGATTTTTGGGGGAATATACAGCGCGTACAGACTGTAAATCAACGTATTGCAGCCCTAAAAGATGAAATCGGTGAATATGAAAAGTTGAGGAGTTCGGTTGATGATATACAGACTCTCTTGGAACTTGCTATAGAGGAAGATGATACGAGTTTAGAATCGGAGATTCAGAATGGATTATCAACCATCGGTACACAGTTTGAGAAAATTGAACTCCGATTAATGTTGGATGGAGAGTTCGATGAGAACAATGCAATCCTAAACATTCATCCTGGTGCAGGAGGTGTTGACGCACAAGATTGGGCAGGAATGCTAATGCGTATGTATCTCCGTTGGTGCGATCAACATAACTATACAACTGAAATCGTTGACCTAACATCTGGTGATGAAGCTGGTATAAAAGGTGCAACTATTTTAGTGAAAGGTGTTTACGCTTATGGTTACCTAAAGGCAGAATCAGGTGTGCACCGTCTTGTCCGTCTGTCACCGTATGACTTTAACAATCGTCGACATACCTCTTTTGCTGCGGTGCACCTTACGCCTGAGATTGATGACAACATAGAGGTGGAAATAAACACAGAAGACCTACGCATAGATACCTACCGAGCAAGTGGTGCTGGTGGACAACATGTCAACGTAACCGATTCCGCTGTTAGAATAACTCACATACCTACCAATATTATGGTACAGTGTCAGAATGAACGATCTCAACACAGAAACCGAGAAATTGCCATGAAAGTACTCCGTTCTCGACTGTTCAACCATTTTCAAGCACAACGTGACGAAGAAATTGCGAAACTACAACCAGAAAGACGGAATATTGACTTCGGAAGTCAAATTCGATCTTATGTCCTTCATCCATATCAACGTGTTAAAGATACCCGAACAAATATAGAGACCGGTAATGTTGATGCTGTCCTAAACGGTGAAATTGATATGTTTATTGAGAGTTATCTGAAAATCAAACCCACCTAATAAGTGTTAGCCCACAGTATAGGAGTAACTCATGAATATCTATAGAACTTTTCTGTATATATCAATCGTAATTTATTGTTTATGTGTAAATGCGATTCTATTTGCAGCGGTAGTTCAAGTGCCTTCAGATCAACCGACAATTCAATCAGGTATTGATGCTGTAAAAGACGGTGATACGGTTATAGTTGCTGATGGAATCTATAGTGGTGAAGGTAATACTAACATAGATTTCAAGGGTAAACAAATTACCTTAAAATCACAGAATGGTCCAGAGACAACTATAATCAACTGTCTATCCACACCAAATTCACGAGGATTTATTTTCCAAAATGAGGAATCTAATGATACTGTGTTAGAAGGCTTTACAATTAAGAATGGAAATAATAGTGATGGTGGTGGAATCTTATGTGATGTTTCGTCACCGACGATAAAGAATTGTATTATAACTGATAACAGCGGTGGAGGAATATTCTGTATTGTTTCTGAGGCTAAAATAATTGACTGTCAGATTACAAACAACCGAGATGGCAATGGTATCCTGATTTTAGAACCGGATACGAGGAATGGTGAGGTAATAGAAAAACCTATTAGTGGACCGAGTCTAATCAATTGTGATATATCTGAAAATAAAGGACATGGAATTTATTGTTTGCTTCATGCATCCGCAACAATAATAAAAAGCACAGTCTCTCAAAACATTGGTCGAGGTATTTTTTGTAACTCTTTTTCAGGTGCAAAAATTACGAATTGTATAATCTCACAGAACTTGGACGGCGGTGTTGAATGCAGGGAATATTCAGGAATGACAATTACTGATTCGATTATCAAACAGAATACTGCGAAAAATGGTGGTGGTATCTCCATCAGTCCTACATCAAGACTGAATGCTATTGGCTGTGTTATCGCAGAAAATATAGCAACAGAATCTGGTGGTGGTATTGATTCTATTTCTACCTTTGGACATGTAAACATATCATATTGTACAATTACAAGAAACTCAGCGAATAATAGAGGTGGAGGGGTGCATGCTCTTCTTGAAGGTTCAACCTTCAAATGCACTAAATCTATTATTTGGGACAATACATCAAATGGTACACACGCAGAATTTTTCGGATCTGGTCCAACAGTTCGTATTATTTCATGTGTTTTACGAGGCGGACTTGATAGTTTCGGAGAACAATGGGCTAAGTCTATTGTTTATAAAGATAGTATTGATGAAGACCCACTGTTCGTAAATGCTGAGAATGGGAATTATACACTTAAACGTGCAAGTCCGGCAATAGAAATGGGAGCAACCGCATCCCGTGAAGAAGAGAATCAAGAAGCAAATGATCAAGGAGAAGAGAATTTTATTGAGGAATCTCTTAGTGTGTCCTCTGTAGGGAAACGAATAATTAAATGGGCAGACCTGAAGCGTAACTAAATAGTGGCGTAAGATTAGGAGGATTACATGAACATTAATAGATTTTGTGTCCACATCTTTATCTATATAATTTTGCTTTGTGTGAATATCTCAACCTATGCTGTAACAATCAATGTCCCTGTTGATCAACCAACGATTCAGGCGGGTATTGACGCTGCACAAAACGGTGATACAGTTTTAGTTGCTAATGGAATATACAAAGGTGAAGGAAATGTAAACATTGACTTTAAAGGCAAACAAATTACAGTTAAGTCAGAGAATGGTCCAGAAGCAACAATCATCAACTGTTTGTGGACCCCAAATACACGTGGTTTCACCTTCCAAAATGAAGAGACACATGCCTCAGTATTAGATGGATTTACTATAAAAAATGGTAGAAATTTGAATGGTGGTGGGATTTACTGCAATCATGCCTCCCCAACAATTAAGAATTGTGTCATTGCTTGGAACAAAGCACTTAGGGACGAAAGTGGTACAGGACGTGGTGGTGGAATTTATTGTTTCAATTCTGAGGGAATAATAATTGATTCTACTATCTCACACAATATAGCGGAATACACTTATGGCGGTGGTGTTTATTTTGATGGAAATAATGTGGAAACAGATGGATTTTTAAGAGAAACGTATTTTCAACCGCAACTAATCAATTGTATTATTTCAGAGAATACTGGAAGTGGAGTCCATATACTGGACTACGTAAAAACAGAAATAATAGACACCAAGATATTGCATAACAGTTTACGCGGTATTGTTTGTTCATTTTTTGCAGGTAGTACATACATTACAAATTGTGAAATTGTCCAAAACACTGGGGGTGGTTTGGAAGTAGGTGAGTATTCCAGACTAAAGATCGAAAATTCATACATCAGACAAAATACCGCTGAATATGGTGGAGGTATTTTCTGTAGTCCATCAGGAATAATTGAAGTCTCTAACTGTATTATAGCTGAAAACATAGCCACGAGGGCGGGTGGTGGAATTGATGTCGGTGAGTCTAAGCATGGATACGCAGAAATTACTCATTGCACAATCACGCGGAATACCGCAGGCGAGAGTGGTGGAGGTATATATGTTTATACTCATACCTCTTTTAAGTTAATTAATTCAATTGTCTGGGGTAATAAATCGGATGACAGAAATCCGGAGGTATATATTTCTGGTAGAGGTATCGTATTTAAATCAAACACTATTAGGGATGGACTCGATCGTATTGGTCAAGAACCTGATGGAAATTTGTTTGTTTATGAGGACAACATTGATAAGGATCCGCTTTTTAGAGATCCTGACAGAGGAGACTATAGACTTAGGGGAAATAGTCCAGCATTAGGTATGGGACCACAAACTTCGGTTGGAGGTGCTCTAAGTGTTGTACCTGTTGGGAAACGGTTGTTAAGATGGGCTGATTTAAAATAAAAATAAACAATAAAATGTGAGAAATTCATGAAAATCTATAAGTTTCTTGTATATATTACTGTTTTATTTTTATTGCTCTTTGTTAATATCACATCCAATGCTGAAGTATTTCATATTCCCGCAGATAAACCAACAATTCAAGCAGGTATTGATGTAGCAAAAGATGGGGATACTGTTTTAGTCGCTAATGGAGTATACAAAGGTGAAGGAAACGTCAATATAGATTTCAAAGGTAAAAACATTACCGTTAAGTCACAGAATGGTCCTGAAGCCACAACAGTCCACTGTTTATCTGAACCGAATACCCGTGGGTTTATCTTCCAGAATGGAGAAACCAACGATGCTGTGTTAGATGGATTTACAATAAGATATGGCATCCATGATAATGGTGGAGGAATATACTGTAATAATGGATCACCGACGATTAAAAATTGTGTAATAGAATGGAACAGAACTGTTAAAACCGACAATGTTAATGGCCGAGGTGGTGGAATTTATTGTTTTAATTCTGATGCGAAGATAATCGATTCTATAATCTCACACAATAGTGCAGAATCTGCTTATGGCGGCGGTGTCTACTTTGATGGGGACTCTATTATAGACGGTGTTTTCGTACGTGAGACCGTCAGTGAACCTTCCCTTCTGCGTTGTACTATTTCTGACAATACTGGCAGTGGAGTTCATGTCCACTCCTTTGTACTACCCCAATTAAAAAATTCCAAAATATTACATAATAGTTGGGGTGGCATAGTATGTGCTTTTTTTAACACAAACGGAACAAACATTACACATTGCGAAATTGCACAAAACACTGGTGCTGGTGTTTCAGCGCGGGAGTATTCTATCCTGAACATCACTGATTCTATCATTAAGCAAAATATTGCCAAAGAGGGTGGCGGGATAAACTGCGGTCCAACAGCATCGATTTATGTCTCGGAATGTGTTATCACAGAAAATATAGCAACGAAGTTTGGTGGTGGAATCAACATCGATTCAACCAGAGGTGAAGCAAAAATCTCATATTGTACAATTACTCAGAATACAGCAAGTGAGAAAGGTGGCGGAATTTATGTTTGGAGTCAAACCTCTTTTTCATTAACTAACTCAATTGTATGGGGTAATAACACTGAAGTCAGTCATGACGATGCTTTTATTCAACAAGATTTGTTTGCCAATATTACCGTCATAAATTGCTGCATTAAAAATAGAATTCAAGACATAGCATTAATATTTCAATGGGATATAGCAAATATTCAAGGAAACATCCATGAAGATCCACTTTTTGTTGATGCTGAAGGTGGTGACTATAGACTTAAACCTGACAGTCCTGCTTTAGCAATGGGTGCGTATTCGACATTTGACGAAATTGTAAGTGTCACTTCAGTTGGGAAAAAGGTTGTTTTGTGGGCAGAACTGAAACAAAATTAATTTTCACACATATCAAGTATGGTTGCATTTAATGACCATGATTTCATGTTGCAACATTCAGGAAATGAAGGTATAATTAATATGTTTACAAGGAAGAAAGGAGGGTAGACACATGGAAGAGACAAATGACTTAATGCGGCAACGCAAGGAAAAACTGAGTGAAATACGAAAAGCAGGTATAGACCCCTATCCACATCAATATGCCCCTACCCATACAACAGAAAACATCCGCGTAGAATTTGAAGAAGTCACTGAAACTCCAGATGAAACCAACCGTGTCACTGTCGCTGGCAGGATTATGACCAAACGCGATCATGGCAAAAGTAGTTTCACACATTTACAAGATAGCACTGGTCAAATTCAAACTTATGTCCGTCGAGATGACATAGGTGCAGAATCTTATCTGGTTTATCGTCGGTTTGATGTAGGAGATATTATCGGTGTAAGTGGTGTTGTTTTCCGTACGCGTACAGGAGAATTAACCATCCTTGCTGACTCCGTTGAACTACTCTCCAAATCTATCAGACCACTTCCCGAAAAATGGCACGGTTTACAAGACAAGCAGACTCGATACAGACAACGTTATGCAGATCTTATTATGAACCCCGATGTCAAAGAGGTCTTCGTCAAACGAACACAAATTGTCCAAGCCATTCGGGATATGTTAAACGAACAGGAATTTATTGAAGTAGAAACCCCTGTCCTTCAACCAATATACGGTGGTGCAAGCGCACGACCATTTACCACATATCATAATACATTAGACCAACCTTTATATCTTCGTATTGCCAATGAGCTTTACCTAAAACGGCTTATTGTTGGGGGGTTTGATCGGGTCTACGAGTTTTCACGTGATTTTCGTAATGAAGGTATGGATAGAGATCATAACCCGGAATTTACCATGCTTGAACTCTATCAGGCTTATGCAGATTACTTGGAGATTATGGAGTTGACAGAAAATCTAATTGCTAAAACTGTAGAAAACATACACGAAACGACTAAAATATCATATCAAGACCAAGAAATAGATTTTACTCCTCCGTGGCGAAGAATGACAATGATTGAGTCTATTCAAGAACATACTAACATTGATCCTGAAACTCTATCTGAACATGAAATTTCTACAAAAGCAAAAAGTGCTGGGATTGAATTGGATGGAGACGAATCAATTGGAGAAATTATCGCTGAAATATTTGACGCACTTGTAGAATCAAAACTTATTCAACCGACTATAATCTACGATTATCCTATTGAAGTATCACCCTTTGCAAAAAAGAAACCAGAGAATCCGGAACTTGTAGAAAGGTTTGAATTTTTTATTTGTGGAATGGAAGTTGGTAATGCGTTTAGTGAACTCAACGACCCAATTGACCAACGACAACGTTTTATGGAACAAGCAAGCAATTTAGCAAAAGGTGATGAGGAAGCCTTCATGGTTGACGAAGATTATTTACGCGCTTTGGAATACGGAATGCCACCCACAGGTGGACTTGGAATAGGAATTGACAGATTGACAATGCTGTTGACAGACCAATATTCAATCCGAGATGTAATCCTGTTTCCACAGATGCGACCAGAAAATTGATATGATCACTGCCCCAATACTCCACACAGAAAGGCTGATACTCCGCTCATTTACACATGAGGATGCTCCAGAGGTACAACGTCTTGCCGGTGATAAGGACATTGCCGCAATGACGTGTGCAATACCTCATCCTTATGAAGATGGGATGGCTGAGAAGTGGATTGACACTCATGTCAATGACTTTGAAAATGGCACAGGAATCAACCTTGCAATCGTACTAAAAGAAAATGATAAAGTAAGTAAGCCAGTTTTAATTGGAGCTATCAGCATCAGCATAGATAAAATTGAGAAAATAGGTGAACTCGGATATTGGATCGGTAAACCATATTGGAATTGTGGGTATTGTACCGAAGCTGCCAAAGTAATCCTAAGTTATGCTTTTGACGTTATAAAACTAAGGAGTATTCACGCATTCCATATTGGCAGAAACACCGCATCAGGCAGAGTCCTACAAAAGATCGGCATGCAATTTGAAGAGTGTTTTCATAAACAGGTAGAAAAGTGGGGTGTGCTTGAAGATTTAGTTAAATACAACATAAAAAATGAACAAAATATTCAAAATTGATAAAAATATAATAATGCTTCAGCAAATCGCATTGATTAAATACTTAATAAAAAGCATAAATAAAAATGAAATTTGAATGGTTCGTAGCAACCCGCTATCTGTTATCTCGACGCAAACAGTCCTTTATTTCAATTATTAGCATTATCTCAATTGTTGGTGTTGGTCTCGGTGTTGCAACTGTTATTTTAGTCATCGCAGTTCTTGATGGCGTAGAACATGGTCTGAGAGATAGATTTCTTGCAAATGAAGCACATATCGCTCTAAGATTGGTAGGCAATAGTTTTTTTGGTAACTATCAAGATAGAATTGAACGAATTACCGATGTCGAGGGAGTTGTTGCTGCTTCTCCTGTGGTCTATTCGCAAATGGGGGTGTTTCAGACTGGCAACGAAGGAATTACGGATACCATTTATGTCAAGGGAATTGACATTTCGCAGGAAGATAAAGTAACCGGTTTTTCTCAATTTGTCAACGGTTCCATAGATTTTCAATCCTCCCCATTAATTGCTGAAGCAGAACTCAGGGAAGGTGAAACAATTACCGGTGGAATAGTACTAGGATCACGTTTAGCACAACGGCATGGGCTGACAAGAGGAGATGTTTTACGACTTGTCGTAAAATTGGTGGAAGATCCTGGAAGTTCTGGTTCTCCGATGCTATTAGTTGATTTTTCTAATTTTGTCGTTATTGGAGTTTACGAATCTGAACTTGCAGTTTATGACAACCGTATCGGCTTTATTGATTATAAAACCGCACAAAAACTATATAATCAAGTTGGAAACGTAAATGTCATCTTAGTTAGATTAGAAGATGCTGAAATGGCACCTACTCTAAGTCCCATCCTTGAGGAAGCAGCGTTTTCGTTTTTGGAAATGCCTATTTCGACAACGTGGTTAGAAACGCATTCTGCTCTGTTCGCTGCATTGAAAATGGAAAAAGTGGCAACAGTTATAATCGAAGCACTTATTATATTAGTGGCAGCATTTAATATCGCAAGCACACTCATCATGACAGTTATGGAAAAAACACGAGATGTAGGAACACTCCGAACGCTCGGAGCAACACGCGGAAACATAATGCGAATTTTCATTATACAAGGCACTGTAATTGGTATGTTAGGAACAATTGCTGGAACAGTATTGGGGCTTGGACTCTGTTGGTTACTGAGCACAAACATAATTCGACCTTCTCCATGGATTGCAATAGCAACTATTGTGATACTTATTCTCTGTCAAATCATAATTGCATTCCGCCGTCTAATTCCTTTCCCAAAAGCATTAAAGATTAGTATGGCAATCTTTTGGACAATTACTGTGTGTTTTGTGTTATATTGTCTCGTGAAACCAATTTCTCTTAAAGAATTAGGTTTCAGCGAAATATACCAGATGAATCAACTTCCAATAAAAGTAAATTGGTTCTTTGTAGGTTTCATAAACCTACTTTCATTATTTATCTGTTGGTTAGCAACAATATACCCAGCACTGCAAGCATCCAAACTAAATCCAATTGAGGCTCTGCAGTATGAATAATTACTGAATTGCAATCCTATATGTAGTTATGTTATCTTATGTAAAAAACCGATGGAAAATTTAATTAGAATTGACAATTTACATAAATCATTTTATGATGGTGACGCAGAACTGAAAGTGCTAAAAGGTGTTAACCTTGATATCCACAAATCGGAGATTCTTACGATAATGGGAGCATCAGGGGTTGGAAAAAGCACTCTGTTGCATCTCATCGGGACACTTGATCGTCCAACTGATGGAAATATCTTTTACGAAGACCAAGACATTACCGCTTTTTCTGATATAGAACTCGCTCGATTCAGAAACGATGCAATCGGTTTTGTATTTCAGTTTCACCAATTATTACCAGAATTCACCGCATTAGAAAATGTTGCAATGGCACGAATAATCAGACAATCAAAGAAAAACAAAACTGATAACGAAACTACGTTAGACCGTAAAGACGCATACGAAACAGCAGAACATCTTCTGGATAGTGTTGGTTTATCCGAACGCTTATCCCATTTTCCAAGCCAATTATCCGGTGGAGAGCGACAGCGCGTTGCAATTGCTCGCGCACTGATAAATCAACCAAAAGTCGTGCTTGCTGATGAACCTACAGGAAACATTGACGACAAAACAAGCGAAGCAGTTCTTGATGTACTAAATGATGTAAATGAACGATTGAACCAGACTTTTATTATTGTTACACACGATTCTCGTATTTCTGAGCGCGCAAAACGAACAGTTCACATCGTAGATGGAAGAATAGCAGAATAACAACTTATTTGTAGACAGGAAGGGATAGATAATGTTGATATATATTGACGGAGAGTTTCTACCTTACGCAGATGCAAAAATATCAGTGTTTGACCACGGATTACTATACGGTGATGGTGTCTTTGAAGGAATCCGATGCTATAACGGGTATGTCTTCAAACTTGACGAACACTTAGAAAGACTATATGATTCAGCTAAATCACTTATGCTGCAAGTCCCAATCCCAATTGAAACACTGAAGCAAGATGTACTTGAAACTCTACGGCAAAATCAACTCCGTGAAGGATATATACGACTGATCGTCACCCGGGGAATCGGTGATTTAGGACTTGATCCTGAAAAATGTCCAAATCCATCAGTCATTATTATTGCGGATAAAATCTCACTATATCCACAACATTATTATGATAACGGTTTAGAAATCGTCACGGTCTCAGTACGACGCAATTATCCTGAGGCAATAAACCCACGCGTTAAATCACTAAATTATCTCAACAATATTCTTGCGAAAATTGAAGCAAAACAATCAGGCGCAGTTGAAGCACTAATGCTAAATAACAATGGATATGTTGTGGAGTGTAGTGGAGATAATATATTTTTGGTCAAGAATGAGGTAATCATAACTCCACCGCCTCACATCGGTATTTTGGAGGGTGTCACACGGAACAGCGTCATCACCCTCGCACAAGAAGCTGGATTTCAAGTCGATGAACGGGTGTTTACACGACATGATATATATATTGCTGATGAGTGTTTCCTTACAGGTACTGCAGCGGAAGTCATACCTGTTGTAAAACTTGACCAACGTGTTATCGGAACTGGTGAACCCGGTAAAGTTACACAGAAACTTATTGCAGCATTCCGTCATCTTGCAAACAATTTTGGTACATCTATCTATCCTGAAAATACTTGAAATACATTAATCCTATAAATCATACGGCGCACCGAACATAGAATAAGGAGAAAACCTGACATGTATTTACGCAATAAATCAGCACTTAAAGTATATATAAGTATAATCTGTTTTCATATATTATTTTTTACTTCGCATACAAACGTATTTTCAGATGAATCTAAGGATGATATATTTGGACCAAAACCTGCAGGAGAAATACAGACTACTGAAGAAAGTCAGACAGATTCATCTATTGACGAAACATTTATCGTCAAAAAAATAGAGTTCAAAGGAGTCAAAAATCTCCAAGAAGAGATGCTGCAAACACTAATTCAAACACAAGTCGGTCAAGAAATATCTGACGAACTGATTTCAAAAGACATTGAAAACCTATATAAAGATACAGGATTTTTCTTTGATATAGCAGTTGATGTTGTTGGTGTAGATAGTGGAGGGTTTCAGGTAACGTACCTCCTTGAGGAAAGTCCAAAAATTGAAGGAATTAACATCATAGGAAATGATGAATTAGACACCGGAAAAATAATGGATAGGGTGATGTTAAGACGTTCAGAAACATTCAGTGATTTTCTACGTTGGCAAAGCGAACGCGCAATACAAAAATTATACCACGAAAAAGGCTATTACCTCGTAAGTATACAAGTACATCTTGACAAAAACGAAGAAGATAATACAACCCAAGTAACATTTGAGATAAATGAAGGACCACGTATCAGAATCGCAGAAATCAACTTCATAGGAAACGAGCAAGTTGATGCAAAAAAATTACGCAAAAGTATGAAAACAAGGGTCGGGAAACACTTTGATGAGATTCTATTTGAAGAGGAAGATTTAAGTCTAAACCTAAGAAATTACTACGAGGACTTAGGCTTTGCACAAATAAAGATTAAAGAACATACAAAACGATTCACTGAAGACAAAACCGGGTTGATGCTTGATATTACTGTTGACGAAGGGGAAAAGTTTGTAGTCGGACATTATACTGTTGAACTTGAAACAGGTGAGAAAGTTGTTTTTTCTCAACAGAAAATCCTAAATATGATAGATCCCGCTGAAGGAGAAATCTTCAACAGAGACATCTTTGAAGAATCAATTAACGAATTACGCCAGAAATATCTTGATAAAGGCTATCTCCTCGCTGATGTTATTCCGATCCCATTATTTGATGAACAGACTGCATCTGTTAACATAACCTTGAAAATCAACCAAGGTGACGTTATAATTATTGACAATGTTCCTATCAGAGGTTTAGCAAAAACAAAGGAACCAGTAATTAGACGTGAACTTGATTATCTGAATATCAAGTCAGACGAACTCCTTGATGTAAAAGTGCTACGCAAAGCAAGACAACGTCTTTTTCAAATGGGTCCTTTTATTCGCGCAGTAGATTTCGTTCCAAGCGATACGAATAACGACAGCAGAAAAAATCTTGTCGTCAATATAGCCGAATCTCCCACTACTGGTACACTGAGTGTAGGTGGTGGATATGGAAGTGAAGGTGGTATTTTCGGGTCAGCAGAAATTGGACAACACAACCTTTTTGGACAGGCTTATCGTGTACACCTAAAAGGTGAACTGGGAACACGAGACCATCATACTGCTGAAGCAAGTTTTGGAACACCATGGATAATGGGGACACCCACGCGGTTGAACGCACGCCTATACAACAATAGACGCTTTCGACGATACTACGGCACTATAGGAGCTTTACAGGAACAAGACTATCTTAGAGACAGATATGTGTGGGATACACGAGGAGGATCAATTTCTCTCGGACGACCAATTGCTTTTGATATTGACCTATCAGTCCGATTTCGTAATGAACTCGTTAAAGCAAGAACACAAGAAGAAAACCTATTTAATCGATCTACACGCAGTATTCTTTTCGCTGTAGGACGCGATACACGAGATTATAGAACCTCACTCTACGACCCAATGGGCGGTAGTTCAAATAGTATTTCCTATGAATATTCTGGAGGAATCTTAGGCGCAGACAATCAGTTTCAGAAATATACTGCCGATTCAAGTTGGTTTGTCAATCCTTGGTGGAACCACGTCTTCGCTGTACATGCACGCGCAGGATATATGCAAAGTAGAATCACTGATAGGAGAGAACTATTCTATGAGAGATTTTATCTGGGAGGTGTAGATACAGTCAGGGGATATGAGGACTGGGAAATATATCCCGATCCTGATGAATCAGGTATTCCAAATCCATTTGGTGGCAACAAAGTGTTTTTCAGTAATTTCGAGTACCGTATTCCTGTCTCCCCGCAACTCACAACTGCAGTATTTTTTGATATTGGTCAAGTGTGGGATGAAACAACCAAAAACCCATTTAACCAAATCAACCTAAAACGTGGTGCTGGTGTAGAAGCACGATTACAGATGTTAGGGATGTTAGCACGGTTTGGATGGGGGTACGCATTTGATCGCCAAAATAGAAATCCACAAGGAAGATTCTATTTTACTATCGGTCCTGGTTTTTAATTCACTGCAATTATAATATCTTATATATCACTATTTTTAGATATACAACCTTAATCAGTTTTATTTTCTATTCACGAAAAGGATAAATTATGAAGAAACTTCTGATTTTTATATTACCATTGATGCTGTTCAGTTTCCTATCAGGCAGTATCGGACAAGAAGCATTGAAAATAGGTGTCGTAGATACACAACGTGTGTTAGTAAATTATAGCAAGGCTATTGAGGTAGATAACCAACTAAAAGCAGCAGAAAAACGTTGGAAAGACAAACTTAATGACATCCGTGAAGAAATCAGCACGAAGCAAGAGAAAAAAGAGAAGACAGAACTATTTGTTGAAGAGGCGCAAACTGCTAAGTTAGAAAACGAAATACAACAACTACAGCAGCAATACCAACAAGAATTCAATCAAGGTAGAGATGCTCTTTTAGAAAAGAACCAAGAATGGATGACACCTATCTTTAAAGAATTACAGGATCTCATAATCAAGGTCGGAAAAGAAGAAAATTATGATCTTATTATCGACAAACAAGCTGTATTTTATTTGAATGAGAAATACGATATGTCAGAAAATCTGATTAAGTTAATTAATGAAGGTGCTAAAAAAGAAGAGGATATTGAGCAAACAGATGCTGAGATCCCTACGCAACAAGAATAATCATGGAAATTAACTCTGTTATTCTCCCTATACATTTTAGTATTACCAGACGATTAATTTCTATAATTGGTTTTGATGCAACTCACTATAACGAGGTAACCTATGAGTATCAAACTCAAAGATATTTGTAAGCATTTAGGTGGAGACCTATCCGGTGATGGGGAAATTGACATTACCGGTGTTTCAGGTATCAATGAGGCGGAACCAAGCCAGATTACCTTTGTTGCAAATGCTAAGTACCTTGGGGCAATTGCTACAACACAAGCATCAGCAATCATCATTGGTCGTGGTGTATCAGGCAACGGCAAACCAACTATATGTGTTGACGACCCATATTGGGGATTCGTACAGACACTGGAATTGTTCTCTTGGGATTCAGACAAACAAACAGAATCTGGAATACATAAAACTGCCATTATCGGAGAAAATGTTACACTTGGAAAAGGTGTAACAGTCCAAGCAAACAGTGTAATTTGTGACAATGTGGAGATTGGTGATAATACCGTTATCATGCCACTTGTTTATGTGGGAGATGGTAGCAAAATTGGAAGTGACGGTTTAATCTATGCTAATGTAAGTATTCGTGAAAACGTCACTATTGGAAATAGAGTCATTATACACTGTGGGGCTGTGATTGGTAGTGATGGTTTCGGATTCACACCTGAACCTAAGAACCAGAGACCCTATAAAATCCCTCAAATTGGAACAGTCGTAATTGAAGACGATGTCGAAATCGGAGCAAATACCACTATAGATAGGGCAACTCTTTCTGAAACGATTATCAAGAGCGGAACGAAACTTGATAACTTGGTACAGATTGCACACAATGTAGTTATAGGACAAGACTGCTGCCTTGCAGCACAATCAGGTATAGCGGGTAGTACCATTATAGGTGACCGTGTTAACATTGCAGGACAATCTGGTGTGGTCGGACATCTGAAACTCGGTGAAAATAGTGTCATTTACGCCAAAACTGCTGTTACAAAGGATATGCCTTCCGGAAGTCATCTCTCTGGTATTCCTGCCCAAACCCATAAACAGGAGTTACGTACTCAAGCCGCTACCCGAAAGTTACCCGATCTGATGCAAGAGTTTTCACAACTCCAAAAACGTGTTGAAGAACTGGAAACTAAACTTAACGATTCTGAATAATAATCTTAGTTAAAATCACATCAATATTATCCTCTCCAACATAAACCACACCATTCTCTCCAAGAATATCTAATGATTAAATTATCGGGATCATAATGAAAACGCTATTGGCGTACGTTGAACTTGCACGACCACTTAATGGGATAATCGCTTTCATCTCAGCATGGTTAGGTGGAATTTTCGCTGGTGGACATAAATTAGACACTATAACCAACATAAAGTTGTTTTATGTGAGTATTGCTGCCTTGCTACTACTTTCTGCTGGAAATGCGATCAACGATTATTGCGATTTCAACATTGACCTGATCAATAAACCTAAACGACCACTCCCATCTAAACGCATTAAGAAATTCCACGCACTAATATTCTCTATTATACTAATGGTAATTGGTATTGGACTCGGTGTGTTAATTAATATTTACGCTGTTGGAATTGCAATACTCGTATGCTGTATGCTTGTTAGTTACGCAGTTTGGTTAAAACGCACTCCATTTTTTGGAAATATAGTCGTTAGTAGTTTGACAAGTATAACATTTATTTCTGGAGGGGTCGCAATCGGACTTGTACACGGAACTATCATCCCCGCAATATTTGCCTTTCTCTTCACAACTGCAAGAGAAATTGTAAAAGATATTGAGGATACTGAAGGTGATAAAAGGAATAATCTTAACACACTGGCAATTCTCAACCCAAAGCTTGCAGTTGTTGTAACGTTGGTGTTCATGGGATCTGTTATTATATTCAGTCCTTTACCGTATATAATCGGATGGTATACGTGGCACTATTTGGTAGCCATCGTATTAGGGGTAGATATTGTGCTAATCGTCTTAGGGATTCGTCTATGGAAGGATGCATCTAAAGACAGCTGCACATGTGTCCAACGTTGGATGAAATGGGATATATTTGTCGGGTTGGTAGCAATATACATTGGAACAATTTTCAACGCAAATGGGGGATGGTGAATTACCTCACCAGAACAATGTCTTTGATAAACTACGATGAGTTAATTGCATTTATTGAATATCAGAATATACATTCTGGTGAAATAGATAAGTTTCGGCAAGCTTATGAAAACTATATAAAGACTGGAAAGTGGCAACCTGAGTATAAAGTCATAACATCTGGCACGTTAGACCTTGAAGGTGCAATGATAATGACACCAGATAACATAGAAGACGCGGACTATCAGGTTTATCTAATCGCTACAAATGAACGGAGTTTATGGAAACTATTACTTGCATTTCCAAGGAAAGCCGTTGGCTTGTTTAGTCCAACGGGTAATATAATAGAAGAAAGAGTCCAAGCAATATTTGAAGGAGAATTTATTCTAACAAAATACGGAAAATATTATCGTGGGATCAAACGTGGGAGTAAAGCAAAAGCAGAGCATCGAATTATATCAAAAAGAAAGGATAACATTGCAGCACAATTTCGAAAATTAACCTCGCTAAAAGGTAAAATTGACAATGCACAATATGTTTTGGAAGGGGAGATGTTGGTAGAAAGGGCATTTTCAGATGGATTACCAATTGAAGCGATCCTGTATACAACAAATTATATATCAACACTTGATAGAAAGAACTTCCTAAACCAAGCAGTTAACGAAAATCTATCTTGCTATCAGGTGAACGACGGATTGATGGGTTCTATCACATCGACTCGACCAGTACCTTCAATCCTTGCCTCTGTGCATCTCACTTATCCTCCCTTGCTAACTGATTCTGGACACCTAAACCTACATTTTAGTAAAAACTGTAGCCTATTAATTGCGGAAAATGTAAGTAACCCTGATAATCTCGGTATGACACTACGCACTGCAGACGCTGCAGGTGTATCTGCTGTCTTAATATGTGGTGAAGGAGCAAGTCCTATCCACAAAAACTGTATACGCGCATCACGCGGTGCGGTCGGACGTATCCCGATATTCTATGCTACAGACACCATCCATTCAATTGACAAGCTAAAACAAGTTGGATGGAATATTATAGGGGCAACAGCAAGTGCAGAGATTGAACTCTACGATATGCAATTTCCATCTCCTACTGCAATAGTTGTTGGTAATGAGAATATAGGATTGTCTGAGGAAATACGACTACAATGCACTGAATTAGTCCGAATCCCAATGGCAGCTGGACAATCGTCCTTAAATGTTGGTGTTGCAGCTGGCGTATTATTATTCGAACTAAATAGACAGAAAATGATTAACGGAATAACTTCATAATCACGGTAACCTTTTAAGGAGAAATATTTGAAGGTAATTTGAAAGCAAATGACATCGGGATCCAATGCAAAACATGAACATGTAGGTCGGAGCGAGCGTAGCGACATTTAATATAAACGCTTAGTAACACGCATCAACTTAGAAATCTTAAACTAAATATCACTGACTAAAAAATACTATCATTGAAATTTCATAATAGAAATGATATAATGAGTATAACAATTCTGCGAACATAAAATCATATAGAATAAACATATTGGAGGTGAATCATGAATCGTTTTGAAAAGAAACAACGATCCCTAAATGCCTGCTTGATTGCAGGAATATTACATGTTTGTTTCGCTATCCTATTGACATTATTCTACTACACACATCTAAGTTATGAAATTCATGATGTAGTGGACATGGAATTTATTGATATGGATAAAAATGTAAAACAACGCATATTAAAAAGACCTCCAAAGAAACCTCTAACACAAAAACAGACCAAAGAGTTTTCTGAATTCCGTCCAAAATTTGCTGACCTATCTGCATCATCAAATCTGATTGATGAAACCGTTAAACCATCTGACGAAATACTCATGCATAATGCAACAGAAACGGTTTCTCCAACTGCAACCGAACTCCCTGATGTTACAACACAAGCAAGACTCCTAAATAGCAATGCTACATCAATCGCTAAATCAGTGCAAAGTCCATTCGAGATAACTTCTGGAAAAGGAGTGGAAAGCCTTCGGCAACGGGTAAAAGGTAACGGTGATGGTGGATTTCACAGGCTTGAATCTAAGGGAACAGCAGATATCGGTTCCATTGGTGAAGGGTTAGGAGATGGAAATAGTGATGGTGATGGAAACGGAAACGGTGGTACTAATCCTTTTGGTGAAGCACTAAAACAGATCGCAGACCATATTATTAGTACACGCGAACTTGATAAAGTCAACGTGGTTTTTGTACTTGATACGAGTCAAAGTATGCAGGATAACATACAACAGGTCGCAGACAATCTGTTTACAATGACTGATGCATTCGATCTTGTCAATCTGGAATACCACTTAGGTATGACTGAATTTAGTGTTCGACGCGAGGGACAAGAAATAAGAACACGTGCTCTTTTGCCAGATGTTAGCACACTACGTAGACGAATGAAAAATGTCAAATTGAGTGGAGATGAGAACGCACTTGATGCACTTTTACAGACATTTGACTTAATCGAATTTCACGCAGACGCAGATAGACATTTAATACTCGTTACTGATGAACAAGCAACAACAAGCATGAGACAAGAAGATGCCAAAAAGACGATGCAAACGAAGGTAATTGATCGGGCACAATTTGAGGAAGTAAGGGTTAATGTCCTTGGATTCCCCGAACCCTTTCAACAAACCTTAGCGGAAACGACCGGTGGAACTTGGCAGGAAATACCCGGCAGTGTCCGAAGTGCTACTGCACTACCCAGTAATCGAGTTGGAAACCAAAAGTTCCTAAAAGTATTTAGAGAAATTGCTGTAGATATACGCAAAAGTGGTGGAAAATCACTGTTCAGTCTTCATACAAAGTTCACTACGATCTTTTTAGATGGAATGTTTAATATTGAAAAATTAAAACAGGAATTATTTAACAATGGGATTGTATTGAAAGATCATATCATACAATCTGAAAATGCCGAAATACTGCAAAATGTTGATAGTGATCTATGGATTATAATTGACCATGCAAACGGACTACTCTATGCGATACGCCGTGAAAAGAATAAAATTACAGTTTATGAAGCCAATTATCCTGAACATTGGAATATTGGAGAGGATCTTATCGCTCGAAAGCAACAAAGTGGCACAAGGTGGGTACTCTATGACCAACCGAATCGACAAAATTATACCTTCATCAAAGACAAAGATCTTCTCGCTGTCCACATAGGAGGACAGCCTGGAACCGCTTCCAACGCTTCATCAGAACCCGTCGTCGACATTGTTGTAATGTTAGACTACAGTCGGAGCATGGGTGGGAAATCGCAGGCAATTATGCTCGGATTAAGCACACTTATCGGAAGGTTGTCTATTTTTCCCTTAAAATACCGCGTAGGATTAATCCGTTTCGCAGAAGCAAAAGATGCTATTAAAGCAGTTGATGGTGAAATTGTCAGCCAAATGCCACTCAACGAGGTTGTTATCGAACAACTGTTGGCTGATCCATTTGGTGGAGATGAACATCTGACAAACGCAATCGTGGATGGGTTACCAAAAATGAGATTTAGTCCTTACGCTAAGCGATTCCTACTCATTCTGACCGATGAACCTACAAAAGGAAAATACACCGCTGAACAAGCACTAAATCTATGCAGATCCTACGGAATAAAGGTATATGTAATAGGGCACCCAAATCCTGACGATTTACAAACAAAACTTGCAAATGAAACTAAGGGACTGTTCTATACAATGCCTAATCATTTAGAGAAAGACTATCCTAACCAATAAATTGTAGAGAAAGGGTTTTTATATTAATGTCGACTTCAACAAGTACACAGCAACACAGAGAGATTGCAGCCGAACAAGGACCTGTTTCGGTTGCAATAGTAACAGTAAGCGATTCACGCACGCCAGAAACAGACACTAACGCAGTATTTCTACGCGAACAACTTGAGTCCGAAGGAAACGGTGTAGTCGCATATCAGATAATCAAAGATGAACCTGACCAAGTATCTGATGTATTGGACAAAATGGCTGAGACCAATGCACAGGTGATTATTTTTAACGGTGGCACCGGTATTGCCCCGCGAGACACTACTTTTGATGTTCTCAATCGCAAATTAGAAAAGACATTACCTGGGTTTGGTGAACTCTTCAGAATGTTCAGTTATGACCAAGTAGGTGCTGCAGCAATGTTATCACGCGCAACAGCAGGTGTCTATAGAGGAAAGGTTGTTATCTCAACACCTGGATCAAATGCAGCTGTTCGGTTAGCATGGGAAAAACTAATTGGTCCTGAACTTGAACATTTGGCTTGGGAAGTTGGACGTTGATATATGCACTACAGAATCTCACGGGTAAAGGTATACAAACCCCTTAACCAAGACCCATAATAGATGCCATTCGCATAACAGAAATATAGCACTTTCAATGCAACAACACATATCAAGCAAAGGGACAGTACCGCAATCAAACCATAGTCTAACCTACCCATCTGTGATGACCGCAGAGATGTCCTTTGCATCGAAGTCTCTGGAGAGAATCCTCTACTCTCCACCGATTCTCCGAGGTTTGTCGCATGTCGTATATTTCCTGCTAAGATAGGACGAAAACTATTGATGACACCCCGCACAGATGCAAACAGATTGAACCGTAGATAACGAAACCCTCTTAATCTCTGTGAACGTATTACAGCAGCAGCTTCAGAGGCAATCACGGGTATAAAGTGTAAAGCAGTTGTCACCATAAATGCAAGTGCACCCGGCACACGCAATTGTGACAAAGCAAGAAGTAGGTCGCGCGGTTGTGTGCTCCACACAATATAACAACCGATAACAAGCGTAGAATTGAACCTTAATGATTGAATAATCCCGTGAAACAACCCCTCACGATACACATGAATACCACCTGTCCACTTACCGATGAGAGGAAAATCTATAGGGACGAGTGTAATCAATACCGTGCGAGGAAATGCATTATAGAATATGCCTTGACTGTAAATGAGTCCCCAAGTGGTAAAGAAAAGGAAGATCAACAGTAATCGAATTTGCTTTAGAGTAGGTATAGATGAGGCAACGAGTAGGAGGCTTGCCAGAAAACAGACTAACAACGCAGATGGACTGTCCAGCAAAATAACAAGACAGCCGATTATCATCATGATGAGTATTTTAGTTCTGGATTCCAGTTTAGATTTACATATAAACATTTTGATTATACACTTTTTTAGAAGATCCAAGAAACGTTCAATATCCTAAAACGTCAACGAACACTTTTCGATTAGTTCCTGATCATTAAATGCAGTAATAGGTGATCCATCATAAATTAATTTTCCTTCATGCATCAATAGGACGCGATCCGCATATTTCTGGGTGAGTTCAATGTTATGCGTGGCAAACATAAGGGTTTTATTCTGTTGTCGGATCTGATTACAGAGTCTGTCCATTATACTTTGTAAGTGTCGAGCATCTTGACCAGATGTCGGTTCATCAAGTAAGAATATATCGGGATGTAGTGAAAAAGTTGACGCAACTGCAACGCGTTGCCGTTGACCGCGAGAAAGAGAATACGGTGCTTCTTCCGCAAAATCAGACAACCTAAACTGAGTCAACATGTCATTGACTAAGGCATTCAGTTTGTCAGATTTTACCTTAAGATTCTTGGGACCAAATTTCACCTCACTCCTTACTGTCTCAGCTTGCAACAATAGGTCGGGATTCTGGAATACTATTCCTACTTTGCCAGCAAATTTGCGAAGTTTTATTCGTTGCGTTGTCTTTCCATCAACGTTGACTTCACCGGCTGTAGGTCTCAGCAAACCGCATATCAGATGGAGTAAAGTTGTTTTACCTGAACCATTTTCTCCCATTACAGCAACGACTTCTCCACGTGACACCTTTAAAGAAACATCACTGACAGCATCCATATCACTGTTTGGATATTGAAAATGTAGGTTTTGGACATCAAGTATAGTCCCATTAGAATGCTGTAATGAAGTGCGTTTTGTGAACATCGGTGTGGTAGTATCTGTTGAATCTGGCATCTCAACACCTAAGTTATGGAAAATTGTATCGTCTTGAAACGCTTCATTTTTTGGTAAGTCTAAGCGTAAATTTCCCTCATGCATCAACCACACACGGTTACATAGATGTTGTACCTGTTTGACTCGGTGTGTTGCTAATACAATAGTAATTCCGAGATCAGTATTCAATTGTTTGACAATGTTGAGAATATCTCTTGTCGCGCGTGGATCCAGATGACTTGTAGGTTCATCAAGCAGTAAAACCTGTGGTTGCATTGCACAGATTGATGCAAGTGCTACACGTTGTTTCTCTCCTCCAGAGAGTTCTGCAATACGTCTATTTTCAAACCCACTCAGACCTACCTGTTCTAAGGCTGTAGTTATCCGTTGTCTGATTTTATCAGGTGGAATACCAAGATTCTCGAGTCCAAATGCGATTTCATCTTCTACCAGTGTACAAAACAATTGATCATCAGGATTTTGAAAGAGAAGGGACACTTGTTGACATGTTGTTGCGAGGGGTTGCGTGGAAACGTCAGAATTGTTAATACAGACAGTTCCAATGAGTGTTCCACCAGAGGAATGAGGAATCAGTCCGTTTATGGTGCGGAGAAATGTAGATTTACCACATCCTGTTGGACCTGTTAGCAGCACAAAGTCACTTGGTAAGATCTGAGTATTGATGCCATCAAGTGTTGGTGTTTCACGGCTTGGATAAGTATAGGAGAGATCTTCAATCTGAATTGGAACCATGATAACATAGAAATGTCAAATGTTAGGTTTGCAATTCTTCAATCTGAAATGGTATGGAACCGAAACGTTGCTCTAAATAATTGGATATGGATTCCGTGAAAGCATCAAAGGTTTCCTGAAGGTTCTGTTTGAAATCAGCATGGAGTTGTGTTTGTTGTGTGCGGACACGGGTTAAGAGATTGCTAACATACGCTTGTAACTCGCCAATTCGTTCACTTTGTGCTTTTGCAAATGCAGCAACCGCTTCTTTAAATGCCGTCAATTCTGCCTCTAAATATTCGGTAAACAAGGAATCATGAAAATTGGCAAGTGCGTTATGTGCTGCATATTGAAAATCTATATGTATAGTTTCGTATTCTTTCTTAACTCTTGTGCTAAGTTGTAATGCATATTTCTGCAATTCCTGTATCCTATCACCTTGAGAATTAACATATTGTGCAATTTTTGTTTTGTAGGACTCCAATTCGCCACTCAGAAACGTTCTAAAATCTTCTACTGCAACTGTATGACGTGTCATTTTTTCCAGATGGTAACCCATGACTGCTAATTTTACAGCTTCAGGAAACATTTTTCTATCAAGTTTTATTGTTCGAGCTAAAAATTTTGCATATTCTATTCCCTGTCTGGAGAAGAGTTGTCGCTTGATTGATATCAAAAATGCACGTACTTCTTCTTTCTTTATAGGTCTAACATTATGTGGAGTACGTGGCATGTGTTTGAGTAAAGTATAACAGCGATCAAAGTAGTTCCTCAAAGTGGGGTCATAAAGTGTTGAAATAACACGTCGGTATTCTTGGATAAGTTGCTCACGCGGCATTTCAGGGATAAAATTCAAACTCATATCTGTATTGTTACCACTGGACTCTACAAGTAATCTGTCTTCTATTTTCAGTCTGTGCCACAGATCGGTTTCTTTCAACGCTGTGAGTAAGCCAGCCATAGCCATTGGGATGCCAGCATTCTGAATAAAATTAATGTGAGAGTCAAATTCTGTGTCCCCATCAAGACCTATAATAAATCCTCCAGTCACCTCCAAACCTGAATTCTGTATTTTTCTAATAGCGTTTAACAGGTAACTTCCCGCTTCCTCTTCTTTACTTGTGTTTTGTCCTTTAGAAGTTGTGATCAATGCTTCTTCATTTGGTGTTTCAATTCCAAGGAAAACCATATTAAATCCTGCAGCTGTCATTGCGTCAAGCATCTCTGGTATTTCAACAAGATTCACACTCGCTTCGGTATAAAGTGTAAATGGGAAGTCGCGTTCCTTTTGCCATTCCTGAACTGCTGGCAGTAACCGCATTGCATCACGTTTGTTACCAATAAAATTGTCATCAACAACGAACATAGCCCCTCTCCAACCAAGTTTATACAGTAATTCAAACTCATTGAGCATTTGTTCATTGCTTTTTGTGCGTGGTACTCGACCAAACAACTTGGTAATGTCACAAAATTCACAGTTGAATGGACATCCACGAGAGAATTGGAGTGCCATTGAACCATAAGCGTTTATATCAATAAGGTCGTATCGGGGTGGAGGAGTCTTTGTTATATCTGGTTTTCTTGTTTCCTTGTAAACTTCATCAGCAGAACCACTTTGAAAATCTGTCAAGAAATCTTCAAATATTTCCTCAACCTCTCCAAATAGAAAATGGTCAACTGTTCCATCACACTCTTCTTTGATATTGTCATAGTAAGATGTAGGATGAGGACCACCAGCGATTATTGGCACATCTGCCCGGTTGCATCGTTCTACTACCTCATATAACGATTCCTTCTGTACAATCATTGTTGACGTGAGAACCATGTCTGCCCAATCGAGATGTTCATCAGTTAACGTGTCAATGTTCATATCAACGACTTGTAAGTTGTAATTATTAGGGAACATTCCGGCAATGGTCAACAAACCAAGGGGTGGCATTGAAGATTTTTTACCGAGGAATTCTAAGGCATATTTAAATCCCCAATAAGAAGGCGGGAATTTAGGATAGACGAATAAGGCATTTGGCATAATATATACAATACTCCTAATGGGTAAATAAAACACCCATCTTGCCAATAGTTTTAGAAGAATAAAGTGATTAGTTATATTTCACTATGTATGATACTACAATTTAGAGTTTATGTCAAATATTTCGTTTTGTCCTCATACTTAAGAAATTTGACAAACCCGGTAATTCTGATTACAATTCAGTGAGAATAATTATATGAAGGAGTTACAAATTGAGGAATTATTTCATAATACTGCTTGTTCTCACACTTACAGTGATATATACTACTGGATGTGAGAAGCAAATGGTAGATTCTGTGATGGATGTTGTCGATCAACCCGATGTACCATCAAAGGATGATCCTGAGGCGTATGCTGTTGCATTAGTTCAATCTGCCATTGATCTATACAAATCTGATGGTAAAGATGCCGTAATATCCTATCACAATGATCCTGCGAATATTGATGGTCAATGGTATGTGTTCATAACTGATGAAAACGACATCTTTATCGCACATGCTCAGAGTCCACATTTGATAGATCAAGATCTTAAAGTACTGCCAGGAATTGATAGGTTAGACCTTGGGGCTGAAATAGCTATGGCGACAGAAGAAGGGAAGTGGACTGATTATTTGTGGCCGAATCCAGAAACAAACAAATTGGAACAAAAGCGGACCTGGTCAATTCGGTATGATGGATACCTATTTGCTTCTGGATATTATGTGCCGTGGAAACCAGATCCTGCGACACCTCCTGTTGTTTCAAAAGAAGATCCAGCGGCGTATACACATGCAATTGTCTTGGAAGCAATTGCGCGTTACGAATATACTGGAAAAGAAGCCACTGCGACCTACTACAACGATAAAACTAATATAGATGGTCAGTGGTATGTATTTATTACTGATGAAAACGATCACTTTGTCGCACACGCGCCAAGACCAGACTTCATAGGTACAGATCTCAAAGATGTTGAATGGCTTGATGAGGATGTTGAACGTCATGATGGGTCAACATTAGGTACAAAAATTGCTATGGCTTCCGTAACAGGAGACTGGATTGATTATTTGTGGCCAAATCCGGAAAGTGGTGTAACTGAACTGAAACGCACCTGGGCGATCCGACACGATGGGTATCTGTTCGGTTCAGGTTATTACATTTCAACTGAAACACAATAAGCAATGGAAAATTAGCATGTTTCTTATTAACACTTCTTGTGTTCTTTGCTGTTAAACAACAGTGGCGAGGGGTTACCCTCGCCACTGTTGTTTAAGTTGAATGTAGAGATTAATCTGCTTCTGTAGACTGTGATTGATTTTCATCAAGTTTATCAATTAACTTATCTATCTTATCTACGAGTTTTTCAATCTTTTTCTCTAATTCATTCTCTGTGGAAGCATCTTTGAGAACCTTGGTGTGAACGTATGGCTTGGTAGTAATAGACGGAGTAACCTTAGTTATGATTGGGTCAACATCAATTAACTTTACTATGTCAGATTCATCAAGGACCGTGGTTGACTTTTTGTCAAGATCCTTAACTATAGCAATAACCTTCTGTCTAACCTCATCAGCATCATTTTTCATATCCTCAGACTGTTTCAGTATCTTTTCCTTCATTTCACTGATTTTTTTGGCATCTGTGATAATTTGTGAGCTGATGAATGGTTTGAGTTTATATACTCTCTCCTTCATATATGCCTCTTTGTAAGTCTCCCAATCATCAGTGGTTTCAATACCGAATAGACCTAAAGACCATACCTTTGGATTCTTTTCAATTTGTACCAAAGCGTCACGTTCCAATAGATATGCCTGATACTCATAAAAACTGCTAATTTTTAACCCATTATCAAGTAACATCTGAAGCCATTCATCTCGAGGGTATTTTTCATCTACTTCTTCTATGGGATATGGGATTTTGTACTCAAGTAAAATCTTCCGGCCCTTCTTATATGTGTAGTATTTTGAAGTAGTTGACAACATATTATTATATGCTTCGTCATAAGCTTCACGTAATGCATCAACATTCTGATCCACGTTTTTAGGGAGATGTTGTAATTCTTTGTCGAACATATCTTTCAAAATATGTGCTTCAACATGAACCTCTGGTGACATTATCCAATCTTTATACTCCGACAGATCCATATCTTTCTTATCAACATAAGTCTTTACTTGGATTTTGGGATTACCTTTGAGGACATGGGATTCTGTAGATTTATCCACAATCACATGCTCTTCTATATAAGATAGGTCTTCATCAGTTATTTTTTTAATCAGATCATCTATTTTCTTAGAATTGATAATTTCCTCTGTTAATAAATACTTCAGGGTTTTCTTGATATCATGATCTATATCCTCTTTTACAAATATGGGAGGTGTACTAATATCTTTTTTTAATTCTGCAGCGATTGCAGAAAACTGTTCCTTAATATTGGATTGCATTTCCACCCAACGTTCTTTATCTATATCTCCAGCAGCTTTTAACATAATTTCCGTCTGTCGTTCCACCCAAGTTTCCCATGGATCATCAACGGTTTTAGTGTCGGCATTAACCATATAAAGGGCAGTTAATCCCAAAATCATCAGGAGTGCAATAGTGAGTGTAGTTCTATAGGTATTCATTGTAATTCTCCATAATTGTTATTTCATAAATAGAATAAATTTGCTTAATGATAGTTGTCAATATCTGTTGGTGAATAGTTTGACTATTCTTTCGGATAGATTATCTTTTTATACACCTATTTTCCTACATTGTTCCATTATCTTTTTTATTGTTACTTTCAAAAAGATTCAGGATTGCCCTTACTGCTTTCTCTGTATCTCGGAGGATATTGTTCTGTTGATGTAACGCTAATATTCTATCAATTTCCCGCGATAATTCCTCAAGACCACAGAGAGTCAATATTGACTGTTCTTGCATATAACGATAAACTTCACACCTTTTATGTTGTTTCCGTCTTTTCTGTGTGAGTGATAGAACTATCACCTTGCAACCACTGGATGCCGCTTCACATACCATTGAAAAACTGTCTGCTGTGACGATTAGTAAATCACTTACTGATAGAATGGTTTGATACGGATCATCAAGTGCTGAAGGTGTATCAGGATCAATGAACAATGAACACCAATCTGCATTTGCAGACTTTGATTTTAGGTAATTAGAAACATCTGTAGGTGTTCGTCGAGATGTTGTTAGTAATAATTGCGCGTTGATGGTTTTAGCAACTGTATCACATATTGTATGCAGCTGTTTCGCGTCTTCAACCGTTATTGTCTCGTACCGATCTGTTCCTCCTAAGAGGATTCCAATGACCGTCCCTTCTTGTAGTTGTAGGACTTGTTTCAGATGGTCTTGTTTCGTCTTCAGTATGTCAGGAGAAATTGGGTTTGGCACTCCTATTGTTTTACATACATTGTTTCGGTCTTTAGCACTATTCCATGATAGCATCGGTAGAATTGCAAGGTCAAAATGTCGGATACCTATCGGTGAAGGTCTGCGACAGGTGACTGTTTTAGCATTGAGGAGTTTACCGAGAAGTAAATTAACAGCAGCTACAGAAGAACCAGTCGAAAGAACTAAGTCTATATCTTGGATTTGTAAAATTGCGTGGTAGGAAGAAGTAGTAAGACTCCAACGAAGAAGGAAACGTATGATTGAGGTTGACAGGGGTATGCCAGCGGAAACACGCGTGATTACGCGTAGGAGATTATCACGCCATTTATGCTGAAATTCTATCTCAAGCCATTCCACGCGGCAATCCGACATTTTTTCTACAATGCCTAATGATTGTTTGTAATGCCCTGGCTTTTTATCACTTAAGACAACAATATTCATTGTAAATTATATTCAATCAATTCAGAAATGCCGCGTTCATCTTCAATTTTAACTATGCCTATATAAGGGACAAACCAGATTGTTTGATCGCGTATGATTGACACTTCATTAGACAATACGGTTTGCATGATTTTTGTATTATATTTGATTTGAAATGTTGTCTCAAACATGCCTACGGGGGATTCAATGGTCTCTTCGCTAAGAACTACTCCTTCAACCATGAAATGCACCTCAAAAGGAAAATTAAGGAGTGTCAGGTTTTGTAAAGATATATTTCCATTGACTTCTGCATTGAGAACATTCCATTGAGAATTGGAAATCAAAGGAATTTGGAGGAAAACCAGATCGGGATACGTAATTTGTTCAAGTGTCACATTTACTTCCAAGCCTTCGAATTCATCTTTTACAGATGTAAGGAGATCGGTCTGTATATAGCGATCTATCTGTTCGCCAACATCAAAAAGTATCTGATTCTGATTAACACTGAAGAATGTCGGATTTAGGAAATCAATTTCTGTTTCGGTAATTGAAGGTTTATAGGTAAAGGTAAGATAATCTTGATCTTGAGAGTCTTTTCTGTCTATAACTTCCCGTATCCATTCTGATCCGTCAGCATTTCTATAAACCCATCTGCTACCAACAGCATCGGGGAAGTAGTTCGGTTTTGTCTTGGTAGGTTCTGGTAGTTCATCGGAACCACATGCAACAAGCAACAAGGTAATGCATAGTGTGAAAAATAATATCCTCATTTTATCTAAGATTCTACATTTTACTTGAAATGTTAGCCAGTAGAAATTAGGTGAAATGTGCGAGAAAAAACGCATTTCACCTCTTTTTATTTATCTGTAGACTCTTCTTTTATACCAAATTAACCGATTCGTCTTATTTACACGGGAGAGGAAACCTCGTCCCTACTTACAGTTCTTTGATCTCGGCAGAAGGCATATTTGGCATTCTGCATTGGTTAGGAAACCGCCAAATCAAAAAATCAATGCTACAAATCATGGCAAATGCCATACGCGCATTCGCCTCAAGACATTTATGTAATTGAAACTGCAGGAAGTCGTATCAGGAAACTTTTAGGGTTCTATCCAGTTCGTTCCCTTTTCGATCTACAGTTTTGTTGATATCTTCAGAGTTAACTCGTGTCATAATTATCAAAGGCATATCCAATAACCGCATCAAGTTTCGCAACATATAATTTATATCGGTATTCTGTATACCATTGAGGAATATGATTTCACAACCATTTTCATCAGACAATTTGTGACTTTCCTTGACTACTGATTTTGTGACCGTATCTAAACCCTTTCTTTTGATAGCATCAGGACCTATAATAATCCGAATCATATTAGTGGATACTCCTATGATTTATATATACGCGTATACAGTCAAGTAAAGATAACTATACTCAGCATTGCGTTCTAACATACTTTACTATTTATGCAAAACCGATGTATCGAGCGATAAAGAAAATAGCAAAATAGTGGACGAGTGGATTTACTTCTTTATGCCTTCTGGTGACTAATTTTAGAAATGAAATAGAAATGAAACCGAATGCGATTCCTTCAGTAATACTGAATGACAGCGGCATCATAAATACAGTCAGTGCAGCTGGAATAGATTCAGTAAAATCATCCCAATTGATATTGATTAGATCTTTCAACATCAGGCATCCCACAGCTATTAATGCAGGTCCAATAATCGGGTGAAGTAAAGTAGTTATTGTTGTTGGATTTCCATTGATCGCCGTAGTAGTCATTGAAGGAACATCTCCACCGACAATTTCAATCAATGGTGAGAAAAACAGAGCTAACAGCATCAAAATTCCAACTACAACTGAAGTTAATCCTGTTCGACCACCTTCAGCAATACCGGAAGCACTTTCAATATAACATGTTACTGTGGATGTGCCAAGGCATGCTCCTCCTACTGAACCGATTGCATCTGTCAATAGTGCTTGCCGTGCCTTTGATAGTTTACCATCTTCCAGCAAATCTGCTTCGTGTCCTGTAGCCGTAAGCGTTCCAATACTATCAAACATATCCACAGAAAAGAATACAAAAATGATAGGGATCAGTTCAATTTTGCTGAAGATTTCTTTAAAACTAAATTTAAAAAGTGTTGGTTCTATTGATGGTGGTGCTGATACCCACTTATTAACAGGAACAAAATCAACAGTTCCTACAACTAATGCGAGAGCGGTTGTAGCGAGTATCCCCATTAGAATTGCTCCACGTACTCTAAGTACCAGAAGTGTCAAGATAACTAAGATTCCAAATATTGATACTAACACGGGTGTTGAATGTATATTTCCAAGAGATACATACGTTGTCCCATGAATAGTAATGATTCCACTCATCTGTAATCCAATAAATGCAATAAACAATCCAATACCTACAGCAATCGCGTTATGAAGAGCAGATGGCAATGCATTCATTACTGCTTCACGTAACCCTACGAATGAAAGGATGGTGAACAACATACCTGAAATGAAAACAATTCCTAATGCATCTTGCCAAGCCAGTCCTAATGCTGCAGGATTGCAAACGCTAAAGACAAAATATGCATTGATCCCCATACCGGGGGCAAGTGCAACAGGATAATTGGTCATGAATGCCATAAGGATAGTCGCACCTGCACTTGAAAGACAAGTTGCAACCATTACTGCTCCACTGTCCATTCCAGCAATTGACAGAAGCGTAGGTTGAACAAATATGATGTATGATAAAGTCGTAAAGGTTGTAAAACCTGCAACAATTTCTCGTCTAACGGATGTACCGTTTTCTTTTAGACGGAACAATTTTTCTAACATAACCTCTCCCAATTAGGATTCGCGAATTGAGAATCATTTCTTATGTTAACGTGTGATCAGTATCGGAGATTTATTGTAGCGCAAACTGTCAGTTTGTGATGTGCAAATTTGCAAACTAACAGTTTGCGCTACATAATTCGGTTTTCAAACCGCAGCTATATGGGTATGTGAGTAGAATTCAAGACAAAATCACATCTTCATCGTGGGTGCGAGGTTGCCTCGCCCTCAGAAAGAAAGATGGTTCTAATCGGGCGGGGAGACCCCGCCCCTACAAGTGGCTTACGAGATATGGTCTATTGTTTTTCACGTAAACGGGTTTCTAATGCATCTAATTCATCGTATAGAGCCTTAGGGAGTCTTTCCTCAAATCGTTCATAATGTTCCCGTATAGACTCAATTTCATTCAACCACTCATCAGTATCAACATCAAGAAGTTCATCCATTTGAGCATCGGTTACATCTATTCCAGATGTATCTATTGCACCTTCAGCGGGTGTATAACCGATTGGTGTTTCAACAGCATCGCTTTTTCCACTGATACGTTCAACAATCCATTTTAGGACACGACTGTTTTCACCAAAGCCGGGCCAGAGCCATCCTCCATCTTCATCTTTGCGGAACCAATTGACATAGAAGATTTTGGGTAGTTTATCTTCATCGGTTTTTTGCCCCATTTCCAACCAATGTGCGAAGTAGTCGCCCATGTTATATCCGCAGAAGGGAAGCATAGCCATTGGATCGCGACGAAGTTCTCCAACAGTTCCTGCGGCAGCAGCAGTGCGTTCAGAGGAAGCAATTGAACCGATAAATGTTCCATGTTGCCAATTGAATGCTTCAAATACGAGTGGTACTGTAGAGGCGCGTCGTCCCCCGAATAGGATCGCTGAAATGGGTACTCCGTTTGGATTTTCCCAATTCGGATCGATGATTGGACATTGTGCTGCAGGTGTTGTATATCTGGCATTTGGGTGTGCAGCGGTTTTCTCATCACCTGGATGCCACTCTTCACCGAGCCAACTTGTAACCGTGTCTGGTTCATCATCGCTCATCTCTTCCCACCATACATCTGTATCCTCAGTGAGTGCAGCATTTGTAAAGATTGAGTTTGATTCAAGTGTGTGCATGGCATTGGGGTTGGTGTCCATTGATGTACCGGGGGCAACCCCGAAAAATCCTGCTTCTGGATTAATGGCGTAGAGTCTACCATCTTCACCAAATTTCATCCATGCAATGTCGTCACCGATTGTTTCTGCTTTCCATCCCGGAATAGTTGGTGTGAGCATTGCAAGGTTAGTTTTACCACAAGCACTGGGAAACGCTGCTGCGATATAAGTCTTTTCACCTTCTGGACTTGTTAGACCTAAAATGAGCATGTGTTCTGCCATCCACCCATCGTTTTTCGCCATAATAGAGGCAATTCGGAGTGCATAGCATTTCTTACCAAGTAATGCATTTCCACCATACCCACTGCCGTAAGACCAGATAGAACGTTCTTCTGGAAAGTGAACAATATATTTGTTATCCGGATTGCAGGGCCATGAAACATCTTCTTGACCTTCTTCAAGAGGCATTCCAACAGAGTGTAAACAAGGGACAAAGTCACCATCTTCTCCTAATATATCTAATACCTCTTTACCCATTCGTGTCATAATCCGCATATTGACAACAACATAAGGTGAATCACTTATTTCAACACCGATATGTGAAATCGGAGAACCGAGAGGACCCATGCTAAAGGGAACAACATACATTGTTCGTCCTTTCATACACCCCTTAAATAGCCCTTTTAACGTCTCCTTCATTTCATCTGGATCATGCCAATTGTTAGTGGGTCCTGCCTCAGCTGGGGTTTTGGCGCATATATAGGTTCTTCCTTCAACGCGAGCGACATCTGCAGGATTAGACCGTGCGAGGTAACTTCCAGGTCGTTTATCCGGATTCAACCGAACAAATGTTCCCTTTTGAACTAACATCTCACATAACCGGTCATTTTCTTCCTGAGAACCATCGCACCAATAGATTTCATCAGGCTGGCATAGTTCTGCTGCTTCGTTCACCCAACTGAGCAGTTTATTATTGTTTGTCATCAAAATCCTCCTATTGAATTAGTAAACTATATCACAGTAGATATAAAGTTGCAATCAAGTTATATAAAATATATAGAATTAAAATAAATAATCATGTCTTTTTTTATGATAATTCAACTAATTTATTGTTTGTCAAATATCATTTTAATTTTAACCATCAAGACGTAGAAATTCCAATAAAGTTGAAGGTCATCTATGGGAACAACAATGTTAGAATGACGCACCTAATTTCACATGTATTTTTCCACGTAGGGCAGAATCTCCTGCTGCAAGTCCATAATCAAGTTGAATTATCCCACTTTTGGATTCAAGCCTTGCTCCGAACCCATATCCTACTCTCAATTTATCAAAAACAGATGGACGGTCAATGAATGTAACTGAACCTAAATCTACAAAGGTAAAGATTTGTGAATTCCTACCGGTAAGGAATCTATATTCAAGATTTGCATGTACCCGACGGGGTCCTGAGAACCAATCCTCATCATAACCTCTCAATGTTGTTGCACCACCTAAATAAAAAAGTTCTGTTGGTGGAAAGTTGACTCCCCATGCAGCAGCACCATGTATTTCTATTGCTACGATCTGGTTTTCCCATGTTTGAAAGTATTGCTGTATGTCAAACCACATTTTACGGAGATTAAATTTACTTTGTGAGAGTTCAACTGCAAAACTGTCGCGTCTTCCCTGTGTTGGATTTAGGTAATAATCACGCGAATCTCGTGTTAACCGTAGAGTTACACTATATTTCGTTCCACGTTCAATAGTTGGTGATATATTGTCTAACTGTGTTGACATAGATGAGGAAAGTGGGTCCTGTTGTGAGGCACTTGGCAACGGTGACGGTATTCCTTCAAACATAATCTGTTTATATCCAAGCGTCATCTCCCCTTCATAGTACCCACCGATTTTCATATTTCCACTGATATTTGCAGCTTTTTCTTCAGATTCTGCATCATTAATTGGATTACGTTGACTGAGTTGACTATATGTCAATCCTAATGTAATCGGTTTGTCTAAAACCCAAGGTTCTCTATACCCAATACTTAAGGATTTTAAAAGACCGGATTTCCAAGAGAAATGAATATCTCGTGCTGTTCCTAACAGGTTTGTTTCACGAAATTCTACCACTCCTGTTAGTTGTGGTACGGATTCTGAACCCTCAACAGGTGGGGCATAGCCAAGTATTCCAATTAATCGTCCTGTTCGTGCTTCCGTGACTTTCGCATGAAAAACAATTGTATCTTCAGTTGTTCCTTCCTCCAAAACATTTGGATGAATTTGGTGAAAATAACCTAAATTCCGTATTCGATGGTAACTTTGGTCAATCTTCCGTTGGTTATAGTATTCATCAACTTTAATGGGCAATTCTCTTAGAATAACATCAGATTTTGTTTTTTCATTCCCACTAACCTTTACTTCACTGAGTCTAACTTTTACTCCTTCACGTATTTGTAATCCAATATTCAATTCCCCCTCATCTTGGGAAAGATTAAGGATAGAAGTTTCTATCTCAACTTTCGGATATCCATGTTCACTGTATAACATCTGAATTCGTTCAATACCTTCCTCAAGTAAATTTCGTGTGAAGTATTGTCCTTTGCGTATGCTAAGTTGACGCAATAATTTTGATTTGGAGAATAGTTTGTACCCTGCTATGGTAAAAGCTCCGAAACGGAGTCGTTTCCCTTCTCGGATTTTTACATTTATGGATATTGCTGGATTTCTTATTGAAATAGGGATAGTGCGTGGGATGACTTGTGCGAAAATGAAACCTTCTTTACGATATGCACCAATGACACGTTCAAACCCATCGTTAATTTCCTTACGAGAATATACTTTATCTGACTGCCAATCAAATAGAACTCGCAACCGTCTATTATTGAAATGTTTATTTCCATCAAAGCTGAGCTTAGCAATGGTGTAAAGAGGAATCGTGTTGATATCCTCTGTTTCGTTTTCTGATAATGGGTTTTCTTGAGTAGTCTGTTGCTCTTGATCGTTAAATGTATGTGCAATTTCTGGGGAAATTACTAAATTGAAAAGCAATAGACTGATAAGTATAAGGAAGCGGTATGAGTGCATGTGTTAGAAACCTATGGGTGAAGTCGTAGAAATATTTTAACATGCACAGTGTGTAAAATGCAAATGCGGGTAGGTTTCTAATAGTTTGTCTGAACTTAGGTTTAGAGGATTACTTTGTTCCCAGATAACTACAGAAAACTATAAAGATTGGAAATCTTTCTTTAATTTACGCAAACGAAGAACAACATCAAGTGGATTTTTCTCGTACTCTTCTCGTGACCTGCGACAGTATTCTAAATAATCCTCAAAATACGCACCAACCTTTTCTTTATTTTGCAGATAGTATAGGATTGTAGCGTAAACCTGTTCCAAGGTAACAGTATAATAACGATCAGCAATTGCCTCAGGTGTCTTACCGTTGTTAATATACTCGTCAAGCACAGTTTCTATGCCTATACGTGTTCCTTTGATACGAATATCATTTTCTGCTAAAAAGTTAAAGTAATCTTCAATTTGCATGGTATATTTAATTTCCATTGATAATATCAAAGTTCTCTATTACTATAAATTATATCTCAAACCTTGTAGAACATCAAACCTATTTTGGTTTTGAATTTACCATTCTTCCATATACTAACTCATACTAAACCAGAAAAAGTATTTCTTCATACGATTTGACAACTAACTCCACCTCAAAATCACAATTAGTATTCATCCAATCATTTTACAATGATTATAATCGCATATCAAATACAGTTTTGACAGTGCCAGTTTTTCCAGTGTTTAATGCAGTCTGAACTGCCTTTTTGTAGTCTTTTAGTTGGAAAGGAGTTCCGACAAGTGGCGGTAATTTCGCTCCATGATCCTGTAGAAGATGTGTGCCGAGTTGGAAGGTATGAATCTGTTCCTCATTAAATAACTCAATCCCATAGGCATAAGCACCTCTTACATTTAATTGTTTATACCAGATAGATGTCCAGTCTATATTTTGTGGTATACCTGGCATCCCAAGCAGGATCACATTTCCGTTTGCTCGTGTGAACCGAAGTGCATCGTCTATAGTAACGCTTGAACCGATACAGTCGAAGGTTATATCTACGCCTCCAAGTAAAACTTTTTGTCCGATTTCTGGTTGAAAAGCTTCGGCATCAATTAATTCAGAGAAAACATCATAACGACTTCTATTAGGTGGTATCACCACATCAGCACCGAGATCGCGAGCGAACTGTTGTTGGTGAGGATATTTAGCAAAATTGATAATTCTGTTTTGGTAACCGAGTATTCGAAGTGCAGCAACAGTCAGCAATCCAATTGTACCACTACCGATTACACAGATATTGTCTGCGGTGTAGAATTGAGTCTGTAAAACTCCGTGTAATGCGCAAGCGAAGGGTTCAAGTAACACAGCAACTTCATCGGACATATCATCGGGTACACGATGTAATTGTGAATGATGTGCAAGAACGTATTGACTCCATCCGCCACCTGTATCAGCACAAAATCCTGTTTGTAGACCAGCAGAAATGCTGCCATTTTTTATATTTTCACAGTTTGCAAAACTAAGATTTATGCACTGAATACAAGGTGGTTCTACTTCCCGTACTCTACACGATAATGCGGGTTCAATAACCACACGTTCTCCGATAGACCATCCCTCTACTAAATCACCTATCTCATCAATTTCACCAACAATCTCATGTCCCAGTACAAATGGTGTTGATGTGAATGGAGAAAGATATACACTTCCCTTAGAAGTGATCGTTGCTAAATCGGAGCCGCAGATGCCGCTGAGTCTTGTTTTGATTTTGACCCATTGTTGTGTTGGTAACTGTGGTTCTGGTATATCAACGCGATTTATGCAGGAAAGCGGGGACGTGTATAGGCTACGCCACCGTTTGCCGAGGTAGCGTATTGCGAGATAACGTGGGATGTTTTTGGTATACAGAATTGCTTCCACTGATATATACTTTACTACTCTGAGGTTTCCGATGATTCATCATCTTCACGGATTACCTTTTTATCCATTGCTTTCTCAATTACTTCAATCAGTGCATTTTTACGGGCAATAAAAAATTTCCAAAAATCATCAGTTCGGAGCGAATTAGGGCAGATCAGATGAGAATCAAGTCTTCTATCCATTATAGTTTGATCAATATCTACCTCAGTTTGTATCCTATCTAAATATACTGAAGGAGCCCTACTACCTATTTTTTGATTTGTCCGTGCTGAGATTGCTGTTTTATTGATAATACTATTGTAGTCATTACGATTAATATTGTTTTTTTCACACCAGGCTTTGGGAAATATATGGTGGATGTTAATGCTATCGTCAAAAAAGACTTTTTCATCAATAGCTATACCAGTGCGAAAATCACTGCATTTTACTGTTCCTCTATCCTGCATAATCAACGCATATATTCCCTTATAGACTGCCCCTGTAAGGGATTGAAGTCTTGCTAACCGATTCTCCAAGAAATTTGAGTCATGAATTGTTGTTGGTTCTTTTCCTCCTTCAGTTACCCAATTTATTACTTCTAAAAAATCGTTAGCTGATCGTGTATCGGTGGATCCTGCATACATCTCACCAAGTACACCACACCAGTACCAGCGAGCTATTTTCTGTTGAACAAGCTCTGTTTCACTAAGGTCTTCTAAATATGTCAATATTGCAGCAAGTGGTACAAGCTGAGCTGAATAAGGAACATTTTTTGCGTCGAATATTTTCTGTCCATGCAAAAAACGTGCTGCTTTTATAAAACCTTTTTCAACATGATTGGACCAATCTTCATAACTGTTTCGATCCAACTCCAATATGTCCTTACGTTTACAACTTACAGTGGAATTCTGATTTTTGGTAACGAGCAATGTTAGTGCCTGTAGAAAATTGACATCCCCCAATTTTCTTAAAACCTTATATCGTCTTAGACTTTTTTGTCTGAGTTTCCAATCATCACGTAATGAAAATTCTTCTGCTGCAAGTGATGCGGTAAGAAGCTCAAAAACGTTGAGTTCAATTCCTTGTTGGTTTACTTTCTCAAAGATTTGGCAAATTGCTTCTTTGGGAGTATCTTTATCAAGAACAATAAGTGGAATGCGGTACTGTTCAAATGACTTTATAACTTCATTATTGAATTTTTGGTATAAGTGCCATTTCTCTGGATTCAACTTCCAATGTTCTATAAATCCTTGCATCCAAGAGTCAGTATCAAATATTTTACTCACAGGAAAGAAATTTTGCTCATATTCTTTTTGTGGTGTAGATAAGTCAAGATCCTTGTCACGACGAAATCTGTTTATAATAAGATTCTCAGGAACAGAGACGACAGCATTATCCCAATTAACTGATTGGGAAACACACTCTTTCATGTCTAGATAATACCACCTTTTAATTTCCCTATTCTTTGAATCCAAAGTTTTTACAGCTTGTTCAGATATCAGAGATTGGAACAAGGCAGTTAATCGTTGCTGTCCATCCAAAATTAATGTATCAGGAGTTACTTCATCTATCTTTGGGTTTGTCCCTGCGATGCGACGAGGTTCAAAACGGACTGTACCTCCGTTCTCAAGCAACATAACTGCTCCAATTGGGAACGACTGGGCTATACTAGCGATTAGACTCTTGATGTGTTCGTCATTCCATCTCCAGTCACGTTGGAATTCTGGAAGTTGAACAGTCCCATCTTTTATCTCTTTGAGTTTTTCTTGTAGGGAGTCTCTATGACGACTTGAAGTACTCATTGTCATCTCCTAAATTAGATAGATTAGTAAATAAAACAGCACGAAAATATCATAGACGGTATGACAATTTCCTGACTAAAGAAATTATTAATATTAGTCTTGCTTCTCACTTTGGTAATACTGCATCAGAATCTCTGCGACTTCAGGTCTTGCAATTTCGGGTGGGAGTGGTTCTCCAGCAGCAAGTATCTCACGTTGTTTTGTTCCTGAGATAGTGAAATAATCATCGTTTCCGTGTGGGCAATCTCCCATCATGATGATTTTCTTACATTTATTGCACCACATTGTCCAGTTTCCTCTGAAGATTTCTATATTCAATGCATCTGTTGGAATGTCATCAAAAATTGCTTGTGCATCAAAGGGTCCATAATAATCTCCCGCACCAGCATGGTCGCGTCCAACGATGAAGTGTGATGCACCACAGTTTTGTCTGAATACAGCGTGTAGTAACGCTTCTCGTGGACCGGCATATAACATGTCAAATCCGTAGCCTGTAATTGAGACAGTATTTTCAGGGAAATAGTTTTTAACCATAGCGCGGATAGCATCATCACGCACGGAAGCAGGAATGTCACCGGGTTTTAATTTTCCAAGAAGCATATGGATAAGAACACCGTCAGCGTCTACCTCTCTTTGAGCAATCTTGCAGAGTTCCTCATGTGCGCGGTGCATCGGGTTACGCGTCTGAAATGCTACAACCTTTTCCCAACCGCGCGCTGCTATATCTTCACGAATCTCAACTGCAGTTCGGAATGTACCGGGGAAGTCTTCGGGGAAATAGGAGTAGTTCAATACTTGAATGGGACCGGAGAGTACATTGTTACCAACTTCTGCGAAAGCGGGAACACCGGGATGTTCTGGGTCAGTTGTTCCAAAAGTCTTTTCAATTATTATGTTTTTCTGCTCGGAAGAGAGGGTTTCAATTGCCGATACATCCATTACCGCAAGTACTGGTTCACCTTCAACGTTCGGGTCACGTAATGCAATTCGGTCAGCATTTTTCACTGCATCAGTCAATTGTTCATCAGGTACGATATTCATTATTGGGATGGGCCAAAAAAGTCCGTTGAGAAGTTTCATGTCATTGGCAACACTTATTGCTTCTGCGATATTCATATATCCTGTCAACGGAGTGAAATAACCCGAGGCAAGCATTACGGCTGACGCAGCTGCACCTGATGAGACTGTAACTGAAGGAAGTTGTTCTGCCTCCTTGGTCAGTTCTTTACGTTCTGCATCATCCGATACATAAAGCGGTGTTAAGGTTTCGGCTCCATGTGGTTTTATCATTATGTCTCCTTTTCTTACCTAATAAACTATTGTTGAATAGAAATATGTTATTCATTTACGGAAATCTGTTCAACAGTACATCCATTCCATATCCAGTGTATATGCCTTTTCGCTGTCTCTATCCGTTTTTTTGAAGTATATATGACGAGTACGAGACGGTTATTGTCTACTTCTATTGTAGCTTCCTTTTCCACCTTTTTGTTGCCGGGTGGAACAAAAAGTTTCTTTATAATTGGTTTCCCATTTGCCAACATATTGACTTCATGTGTCGCACCTTCTGCTGACTGAAATATGTTGGTGATACGATAAGTACCATTTGGCATGTCTATACGAAAGGCAGCATCTTCTCTTCCGTGAACTGAATCCCTTGTTAGTGGTGTTGTGTTTTCTGGAGGACCCAGATATGCAGCACGAGGTGAAAGTCGCCAATTTGCTTTATTCTGCGGATCTGTTGGATTCCATTCAGTATCCCATCCGTATTTTCCATCTTGATACATTGTTTTCGGACCAACTATGTGGTAGTTCTCCTCAACTTCGGCATTGTCAGGTTGCATATCAAATCGGATAATTAGGTTCCTCTCTTCAGTCTCATCCCAAAGTTCAAGTGCTGGTTGTTCTGTTTTTCTTTTAAATAGTTTAAGGTGTTCCGTTTCATGGATTATATCATAATTGGGTTGTAGATCTGCAAACGGTTCGGTTTCTGGATACATCCAAGCGATTACGTAATCTGCTCTTATATAGTCTAATCCCACACTATCTCTATTATTTCGATTAACAGGAAAGTAGTAATAGTTTGCCTCGTAGTTTGCCATGTGGACAACATCATCAGCATATACCCCATAAAAAGCTTGGGTATGGACAAAAGGAGCGACAGGATCAACCCGTCCGAGTGACTTGGATTTATGCCCATCTGCAGTGCGAATTGCAAATGTTGAATGTGGTTCAATATAGTCTGTTCCTGATACCAGTTCTGCCATTTCAGGTGAGATATTTCCATGCTCATAAGCAGTCCTACCGAAATGGATTAATGCGAAAATTAACAAGCAAGTCATGATTCCGTACCGCACTACTTTGTGCATATCAATAACAAACCATGGTGCCATCATCAGCAGAATGTAAATATAAATTCTGTCGTTTATCCAACCACCGGGTCCATAACTCCAAGGTGCTTTGATGAACATATAAGTATATAAGATTGCAATCAGTAGAAACGCATCAGTGCTTTTAATCCACTCCTTTCGATATATTCGGTAACCAATTGCAATAAGTACAGCAATTCCCAGGACAACGAGTAAGAAGTGGTTTGGATGTTTATGCCAATGTGTGAAGTAGACAAGGCATCCAATGTCAAAAAAGTAGTCCCAAATGTAATCCATACCTCTATGGCTGCCTGTTGGATGTCTTTTGATGCTATGCAAATAGTATTCCATTAGCACAAAATAGATAGGCACCATGTAGAAAAGGAAGCGGAAGAAAGGTTTAAGGTTTATAACAAATTGCCTAAGCATTACACCAATACTTTCTCTGTGCTCTTGCCATGCTTTTGCTAATGCTTCACAACCCCATATTGATCCTGCTGCAACAGATATACCTAAAACGGCAAGTCCATAAGATGCAATGTGGGACAGATAAGTGAGTAGTAACAGCACGTACATTACGCAGATATGTTTGACCTGCATGTTGTCCTTATGCTTCCACCAGAAACCAAAACTAAAAAAGAAAAACGAAATACTAAGTGTAAAATTGTAAAATCCCATATAAAGGAGATAATTGTAAGCAAACGGAAAACCGAGCCATGCGTACAGAAACCTATCTTTTTTATCTTTGTGGACTGCATCAATGAAGTAAAAGAACGCAATCGGTATCATACCAATTGCAATCGTTAGGAAGACTTTCTCTGCCATGACAGGTGGAAATACGTAGAGAAGTCCTGCAAGTGCAATGTGGGATAACCAGTTTGGAAAGATGGTGATATTGAGTTGCCATGCATCCCGTATCTTATAATTTTCGTGCTTGGAGTATTCTTTTAGGACTAATCCATTGTAGACATGGCTTGGTCCGTCTTGTGAGGGAAAGTAGGCAAAAATCCATATCGGTAGGAGATATAATATGAGTAACACAACAAAAATATGTTTCCATGATAAATCTCTCCAATTTAACATTTTGTACTCCAAATATCTGAGAACTTAAGTTTGCATGTTTTCTTTAAAGTAGAGGCATTCGTCAGTCAATGGACATTTTTCACACAACGGTTTTCTTGCGTTACAGATCTGTCTTCCGAAATATATCAGATTCATGTGAAATGGGTATGTTTTACCTTTGGGAATAATAGGTGGTAATACATAGTGTGCCTTTTCAGCACTACAATTTTGGGGAATCAATCCGAGCCGTTTAGATATACGCAGGATATGTGTGTCAACAGGAAATACATCTCTCCCGCACGCGAAGGAAAGTGTAACTGATGCAGTTTTGATACCGATACCTTTATGCTGACATAGGAATTCTAAGGCATCCTCAGTTTTCATGTCATGTATAAATTCTAACGACAACTCACCATGTTCGGTTTTGAGCCACGAGAGAAAATTTTTGATTGTCTTAGTTTTTTGTTGACCTAATCCAACTATTCTTATTGTTTCTTCAACAGCATCAGCATCAGCATTCAGGACATCTTCCCATGTTGGAAATTTATTTCTCAGCTGTACGTATCCTTTATCACGACTGACATCCGTAGTATTCTGTGATAAAATAGTTAGGATAAGGCATTCCAACACATCCTCAGTTCCATCCCATGTTGGAAGACCGAGTAATTTTTCGAGTGTATCTGAAATGTATTCCGCTTTCTGTTTTAATTTCAATTACTGTTACCATGTCTTATGTTTACAATATTATACCACAAAAAGAAAAAATAGCAATTTATTTATAGACTTACTAAAACAGGAAACGATACATCGGTTGATCAAGAAAAACAGCAAGAAGACTCCAGAAAGCACCGATGACAAATTCTCCCAGTACAATTCCAAGGAAGAACGGAATTGCTTTTCGATGTAGTCGGATACCACCATATTTAAGTACAATCCATTTCAGCAACCAGCCTACAAAGATTGATCCGATCATCGGATTAATTGCCCAACTGCCAGATATAGCATAACCAACAGGATGAAGATTCCACCATATAAACCGCATACGCAACGCTGCAAGGAGTAAGGTCAGGACAAATCCAAAGGAGGCAAAACTTATCGCAGGAACGTCTGGAGGAGCAGCATAGGTTAACCACGATTCAAGTCTTCCAAACGATTCCCGACCAAAACCCGGACCACCACCTTCCGCGTAATACATTGAAAGAAATGCCCAAAACGAACCTATTGCACCGAGAACCGTTGCTAACATCATTAACAATGCAAATCTTCCTATAGGAATGTTTGCTCCTTCTGCTAACTTAAATCCCTCAAGTTGATGCGGCATTGCATGTGAACGATGTGCTCGGTTTAGAAAATATAGATATGAGAACCCAGTTAAGTTCACTGCACCCAGATGACGTATACCGACCAATCTTGGTAACATCTCATCTGGACCAATAAAGTGTAAATCATGCACAGGTGAACCAAGTTCGGCGCGTAGTCTTGTAATTGCAATTGCTATTGCAAACCAGATAGCAAAATAAACAATGATGATCCAAAGACTCATCCCCATTTTTAGACAGAATCCTACAATGAATGTGATACCACAAAGCAATGTGATGAGAACAAGTGAATAGGGTACGGGTTCATTTTGATTTCGTGTATCTTTGTCATATTGACTATGCCTTGAAAAAACACCTCTAATAATCTGCTTTAAGTGACGTCGACTCATCCAAATCGCCAGGACACATAGACCAAGATAGGCACCATGAGATTGTTCTGCTTCATAGGGAAAACGTGGTAAACCACGCCATCCAGCAATTGTCCCCAACAACCTTTCCGCACGCCAAATTAACCAAAATGCCCAACATGAGAAGGAAAGATCAAGCGGAATAAAAAATGATAGACCTACTCCGAATGGGAAAACACCGATAGGACTCCATCCAATTCCGTTCCAAGGACGTTCTGTGAATATTCTACGGAGGTCATATAACTTTCCGCCAAGACTTGGCACTGCGGGAAATAAGAAGTTCAATCCGTTGATAATATCGATTGACATTCCTATCGCCAAACCCATCCACAGCCAAGGAGATTTGAAAAATCGACCATTAGGAGTTGTCATTTCAAAAGGCAGTTGGATAATCGGATAACTCAGTCGCTCGGATTCAACCCACTGCTTGCGAAATATCAGACACATACACAACATGACAAGGTGTACTGCCACAATAAAGAGAGTCCACCAAAATATCTTTGGTATCCAAGCAATTAGGTTTTGTGATTCATAGACGCTTGAAAACCCATAATAATATCCTTCAAGAGCGCGTTTATTACTTACAACTAACCAATCAGGAATGTGTAAGTGAAACAGATTCATCCAATCATTTTCTGGTGTTGCATACCAGTGGGCATGACCTATGAGAGGCATCAAGACAAGAAATCTATCCACACCGGCAAGACCAGCACCAATAGAGATGCATGTGTATATCACAAGTAGTTCGGCGCGGTTCAATGCAAGGACACGATTCACTCGGCGTAGCAAGAGTCCCAAACCCAACAGGATTAAAATGGTTAATATAGCATTGTAAAAAAGTGAAACTTGCGTTGGACTGCCGCCACCACGCAAGATTGATGCAGAGACCCACCAACAGTTTAGTGGAACTAAGACACAGATAAGGAGGATTGTAATTGGTCGGATTTTGAGTGTTTTTGGGGAATTATTTTCATTTTCTTTCATTTTACACAATCAATTTTACATCATTATCGGACATTATACAATTATTTTTCTGATGAGACAGTTCATATAACAGTGTGTTGTCATTGTTTAGTGTTGTCTGTTTTTGAATTGTTTAGTTAACATCAGATGTGATATAATCAAGTATACCAATATCCTCAAGTATGAGAGAAGGATTCTGACTGTTATGCAGATTACAAGAAAAAGACTTATCCTCATCATACTGATTGCCTTAATAGGAAGCATAGCTTTATTTACTGTGATTTATCAACAAACCGCACTTTGGACACCTGAACAGAGTCTCATCACACTACTTCCAGAATCTCCAATAGGTTACTTGACACTCAAAGATTTGGAAGGGATGGTTAAGACATTTAACCGTAGTGAATTTGGAAAACAGGTTGCACAAATGCCTATCCTTACCTTCATCAAGAATCAACTTTGGTGGCGACAAATCGTATATCAAAAGTTGTTGTGGGAATACGAAATGGGTGGGAGATTTGACATGAAGGCAGTCAAGGGACATTTCGGGGAAGAGGCGATAATGGCACTTTACCGACGAGATGGAGAACTGTCGTTTCTACTGATTACAGAAGTGGGAGGACCAGAGAAACTTGCTATTGAGGCAATTACTGCCACTGATGCGATTAATCCAAAATACAAACGAATACAAACTGAATACAAAGGACTTACAATAAATACAATCACGGGATACCCACTTGATTTTAGTTATACATTCATCGGAAAAATTGGTGTGTTAACTCTCAATCCGCTGCTGTTAGCAGAGGTAATTGACATTTATGCAGGAAATAAGGATGGTTTTCTTGTAGATAATCCCATCCAAGACCATATACAGGATAGTTACAACCGTGATAAAAACACAGGATATGTTGATATTCCACGTTTAAATAAAGTATTGAAAGGTCTTGCTACTAACATCAATAATTTTGTTGAGCAGAATACTCAATCAAATGGTAAAACAAAATACTTGACAATCGGAAATCGCTATGAAGATGGTGTGATAGTTTCCGACCTTCATTTAGGATATCCTGATAAACTAAGCATATTCGAATCTGAGAAACTACAGACACTTAAGTTTCTCCCAGAGGATACAGCGTTAGTTTTCTTTAATCCCCATCAGAATTGGACTAAGGTGTGGGAGATATTAAGGAATAATTTGTCTGTTGATGTTTCTACAGAAGAATTAAATTTAGCACAACATTTTGACACAGAACTGACTATTGCATTAGTCACACATGGTGAAGGAGAAACATCAAAGTTACCGTCTCTGATTATACATTCACAAATAAAAGATATTCCAGCATTTGGATCAGAAATTGAACATTTGAAAAATGCGAAAATATCTGTTGGTGGTATCCCGATTGAATTCCTTGAACCACAAAACTATAAAGACATTATTGTGCAGCCAATTCGGTTACGACTTAATATTCTACTTGCACTCACAGGTGCGTATGCTGTCGTGGATAACAATTTTTTCTTTAGCACAACGTTTGGTGGTTTAATCAGTGTGCTTGATGTTTATTCTGGTGACTCTCCTGCATTAGAAGATGTACATTTTGCTGACAGTAGTATGCAGACTTTTATCCAACCGAATCTGCTTGTGCCTGAAATAGAACGACTTATACCGGTTGCAACTTTACTTGCTTCATTTTCGGGGTATAAATTGGATGCGGGGTTAATGCAGCATATCAAAGATAATCTGTTTCCGTTAGAGGCTCTTGGTCCAATTACTGCAGATATGCATGTTGATGAAAAAGGGGTGCATTCAGAGGTGCGTATTGTATTAGAAAATAAAGAATTACAATAGAAATAAAGGAGTAATTACGATGGATAAAGAAGCATTTGATGATGTCATTGGACGTATAGACCAACTTCAAAAAGGGATTACTGAGGTAAAAAATCAACTTAATATGTTGATGGACACTTTTGCAAATCTTCCTATGAAAAACATTAAAACTGGTGAAGAGATGATGGCATTACACACTCCCCGAAAACAACAGAATGCAGAAATTGTACGTGGTATATTTGAGAAATTGGGTATTTCCGGCAAACCAATTCCTGCTGAAGAACTGCAAGCTCGAATGGCAAAGAACGGAATTCGCGCAGAGGACAATGAGTTTAGTCGTGCAATTATTGAGGAACGCGAAAAATAAATATGTACCATTTTTATTTTGATGCAAGTGCACTTGTGAAACGTTATACTCAAGAGATTGGAAGTGATAAAATTAATTTTCTATTCACTAACGTTCCATTGAATCGACAGATGTGTTTAATTCTCGGAGTTGTTGAACTTTTCTGGATATGTGTCAGAAAAAAGAACGATGATCGTATAACAAATCAAAATTTCATCCAAGCAAGTGTCAACCTAAATAGTGAGATACTTGACCACAATTCAGACTTCAAAACAATACCCGTTCCAGATTCACTGATTTTGAATTCAATGTCTTTGATTGAAACCCATTCGCTCAATAGCGTTGATGCGTTGGTACTACGTTCTGCATTGAACATCGCTGCAGAACTTCGTAATACTGATGATAGGTTAGTACTCGTTGCATCTGATCAACGTCTTCTTAGAGCTGCGCGTTCAGAAGGTCTACTTGTCTTTAATCCCGAAAATGATTCTCAACAGATTCTAAAAAATTGGATAACTCGTATATGAATACAAAGATTGGTATTGGCATAATAAGTTTCGCACATGGACATGCAAACGCATACTGTAATATGATGCAAGGATTTGAGGATGTAAAACTCATTGCTTGTTGGGACGATAACACTGAACGTGGTGAAAACACTGCCCCACAATACGGATTGGATTACTCACCTCACCTTGAAGATGTAGTCAATCATGAAGAAATTGACGCAGTGATTGTAACCTGCGAAACAAACCGACATGCCGAAATGGTCGTTGAGGCAGCTTCTGCAGGTAAACATATCCTTTGCCAGAAACCGATGGCACTCACCTTAGAAGATTGTGACATAATTGCAAATGCAGTGCAGAAATCTGGTGTTAAGTTCATGATGGCACACCAGATGCGACGCGACCCTGCTAACATTGCAATGAAGGAATTAATAGAGAGTGGAGTATTGGGAAAGATTGGGTTGCTGCGTAGACGGCACTGCATCAATGTTTTATTTAATGAGGCATTTGTAACTGGACCGAGTCGTTGGCATATTGATCCTGTCAAGAATATGGGAATGTTCATGGATGATGCGTCACATGCAACGGATTTCATCTACTGGATGCTTGGTAAACCAAACAGTGTCATAGCAGAAATAGATAATGTGTTAACAGATGTCGCACCTGATGACTCTGGAGTTGCAGTCTATCGCTTTCCGAGTGGTGAGATGGCTATTTTGATAAACACATCTGTGACGCTTGCTGGAGAAAATACGACTGAAATTTATGGGGATCAAGGTGTTGCTATACAAAACTATGGTGATGGACCGTCTTGTAACATGCCGCGACCAGAAGATGCAATCGCTCTAAAACTCTATACTCGTGCCGAACCTTCATGGAAAGACCTTGGCATTCCAATTCCAAATAGTCATGGTGAACGGATAGCAGGTGTTCCACGTCCATTTATTGATTGTCTAATAAACGATACTGAACCTGATGTATCTGTTAAAGCAGGAAGGATTTCTGTTGAGATGGTCCTGGGTGCATATCGTTCAGCACAAGAAGGTAGGAGAATTACGTTTCCATTATAATGGAAATGAATTAGTTTTAAGGACTATTTCGTCGCATGATGCTCAAAATCTGTCCTGTCATACCGCTGTCAGTCGGTTGTTTGGCGAGGAAAAGTGCGGAGTCTACAACCTTTTCAGGTTCTTTCCACGGGTCACTTTGAGCGCGGAATATTTTGTCACCTTCCCATACGGGTCTTGAGAGTTCCGTTTTTACAGGACCAGGAATTAAGACATTCGCGATGATACCGTCCTCCCATACCTCTTCAGCAATTGCTTGTGTTAACCCGTGCAATGCAGCTTTGGATGCACAATAAATACTAAGATTTGCATGACCGACCTGTCCCATTCCTGAACCGATATTAATAATATTGCCGCTTCCTTGTTTCTTCATAATAGGCAACACAGCACGACAACAGTGGACGACTGCCATGACGTTAATCTTCCAAACTTCATCCCATTCTTCATCGGTTGTATCTAAAAACAGTCCTCTCGGATTAATTCCCGCATTATTTACAAGGATGTCTATTTGTCCGTAATTTTCAATTGTTTTTTGGACCAAATTCTCTACTTCATTACGGTTCTTTAGATCGGTTGGGACAGCAAGAACATTTCCGCCATTTGCTTTTATCACATCTGCAACCCCATTAAGCTGATCCTGACTGCGTGATGCGATCACAACTGACGCACCATCTGCGGCGTAAGCAATTGCGATTGCTCTACCTATTCCACGACCAGCACCAGTGACAATAGCAACCTTGTTAGTTAATTCCATAGAACTTTTCTCCGTAAAATGCTGTATATTAGTTCTTGTAGACGGTTTGAGATTAGCTAAGAGTTTTTTGATCCACTCCACATATTTATCAATCTGGTCAATTGTGCGCGACTTGACTGGACTTTACGTTTTATGTCAGTGGCAAGTGTTGAGAGAAGATCTTTTCCGCTTTTCTCAGCATCTTCAACTTGCTGTTTTAACTGATAGGTTCGTCCCGCTTTTATCCTATTTATCTCTGAACGTAATTCACTTGTTGCACGATTAAGATGTCGCAACTCAAACTGTAGTCTATCCCTCTTTTCTGTGATTGACCCTTCAGTCTGCAAAACTTCATCTGTATCTCCGATGCTTAAACGTTCCAATATTTGGACATCTTGCTCATTATAGGCACGATTGATTAGCGGCATCAACTGCTCATGTCGTTTCTGTTCTTCAGTCTGTTCTGCTTTGTCTGGATGGAAACGTTTAGCAAGTTTTCTATAGAGTGACTGTAGGTATTTTGCTTCCTTTTTTGGAAGCTTACTTTTATCTGACTCTTGTTCAACTTCTTCTTGTACTTCTTCTACGTGAAGACGAGTTCTGTTTTCTCGGAAACAAGATTCTACCCGGTCATCAATTTCTTTCTCACCTACATCTTCGCGTCGTAACTGTAAACGTAGACGATACTCCTTGGTTTCAAGTTCTACCTGTTCAAGTTCAAGATAATAACGTCCTACGTGTGCATTATACCTATGTTGAAATAGATCAACTTCTGCTCTCAGATTCTCTTTTGAGACGGTAAGTTCTTCAACCAGACCTCTTTTTTCTTCAATAGCATGAAGCAATCTGTTTATCTCTTTTTCATTATTACTATTGATATAGACTAAGGTCGCAGGATTCATAACTTATTCCTACATTGAGCAGAGGTGCAATCATGAATATATTATCTGGTTTTGCGATATGTGATACGTCCTCTTGTCAAATCATACGGTGAGAGCTCAACGGTAACTTTATCTCCCGGTTCAATTTTGATGAAGTATTTCCGCATCCTACCTGATATATGCGCAAGGATTCTGTGCTTATTTTCCAATTCCACCCGAAACATGGCATTGGGTAACGGTTCTACGACAATACCTTCCACCTCAATTTTGTCTTTTTGGGAAGGCGTACGTTCTACCTCATCCTGTTCAGCATTTACATCAACAGAATCGTCTTGTCGTTTTTTCTGTTTTTGCTTCCGTTTTGGACCTCTTTGGTTTGTATACTTTGATTGAGAATTGCCCCTATTTCTCGAAGATTTACGATTCAAAATATGGTCTCCTTACTAATGTAGAGATATTATTGAGATTATGTAGACTTCAATAAAGTTACTAAAGACTAAGACTGCTCTTTCAAACTGAAAGATTTACCTGCTTCAATAACAAGTTCCTTAAAATATTCTATTGCTGTTCTGAGTTGAGTTTCCGACTCGTCTTTATCATTGCTTGTTGAAACGAGGTCAACAGGCATACTACCTTCACCTGTTTCGCGCAGAGAAACATAGGCTTTTAAATAAACTTCTGGATGACGTTCCATTACTTTTTGCATGAGTGGTGAAACTTCAGCTTCAAACATACTCACATGCACACGTGCAGTACTTATTTCTGCCCGGTATCTTTCTACTATCAAGGGTTGAATATGTGTTTCAAAAATTGATTTCATCTCGCGGGGAGGACCAGGCATCATCATGATAGTAGACTCCTGGTGATTAACACTGATACACGGTGCCCAACCTGCAGGATTTTGAAAAACTTCTGCTGTTTCTGGTACTGTTGCCATCTTGGTAAGTGCTTCATTCAGCGGGTCATTTTCGGACATTTTACGACGTTTGCGATATTCAGCGATAGTATCATTACAGACAATAGGTTTTGTTCCAATGAGTGATGCAACGACAGCAACAGTCATATCATCGGGTGTCGGTCCGAGTCCACCTGTCGTTAGGATGAGAGAGGTTTCGCGTTGAATAGCTGAGTCGAGTGCTTCAGTCATCTCATCAAAGTCATCGCGAAGCATGGTTACCCTTCGCAATTCTCCCCCAAGTTGAAGAATCTGTTGGGCAATCCAATGAGCGTTGGTATCCTGTATTTGTCCGAGTACTAACTCGGTTCCGATTGAAAATAGTTCTATCGCCACCTAATACTCCTTTATAATACTTTTTTGAGAAATTCAAATGCACCGATACCATAGAAACTGTGTCCAGCTTCAAATACCTCAAAACCTAATTTGTCTTCTGCATTGAATAGTTTGTAAATTGATTTTGCACGATCCACAGCATATCTTGTTGCATCAATTGGAAAAATTGTATCCTCAGTACCAGATTCAACAAACAGGGCGCGAGGCGTAATTAATCCAGCAATATCATACATCTCGGCATATTGTAACACATTTGGGATATAATTGTCTATACAATGACTAATACTCAAGATACTATCCTTGAATGTGTTGAAATATCCACTAACAACAGCAGCTTTGACACGTTGATCAAGTGCTGCTGTGTAAAATGAAGTTGTTCCACCTCCTGAAATACCCATTATTCCGAGTCTGTCCATATCAACTTCAGTTCGGGTAGCCAAATAATCATAAGCACGCATTGCATCATAAACACGCCATCCGACCATTGTTTGTCCAAGCAACAATGCTGCTCCAGAACTCGGTTGACACGAAGAACTGCCCCCACCTTTCTGTTGTGCAACGGCATCGCGCCGGTGTCCGAAACCAAATTGTTCTATTGCAAGGACAGTATAACCGTGTGTCAAACATTGTAGCGCAAAATCGTTCTGATACCCACCATATTCTTTCCGCATGGAACCATCTTCTTCAATTCCTACGATGTCATCTACGCCACGTCCGTGACCTGCTAAACAGAGAATAGTCGCGTTTGACGTGGAAATGTCAATATGTGTAGGAGTCAGGAAATATCCATATATCGTCATATTCGGACGACTCTGAAATACCACCGTTTCACGTTTATACTGCTCGAATTCCTGTATCTCCAAGACATCCGGTTGTAAATCGCACTTTGTGGTAGGGAAACCTCCTACTAATTCTATTAGTTTCTCACGGAGAACACCTTGCCATTTCTCTGCTTCAGCAACATTTGTAGCAGAAAATTCCAACTCACGCGGTATGTCATCGTATAAGGTATGCGAATAAACTAAGGTGTCTAAACATTGTTCACTGTGCATCTTTTATCACTATTATCTATTTAATGGGTTCAATACAAATCCTGTTGCCATTTTGGGATAAAAGTAGGTCGATTTCTGCGGCATTGTCTTTCCTTCCATTGCCACTTCTAAAACCTGCTCTACAGGTGTAGGATTCATCAATATCGCAACACGTTCAGTTCCATCGTTTACATGGGCAAATGCATCATCTGCATAAGCAGTATAACTGATATGGTTAGCAATGTTATCAATCTTAAATAACTTTTTAATTATTGTGTCTTGAACGAGGGTAACATCCAATTGTCCTGCGGATGAAGAAGATGGAATTAACAGACGATATTTCTTGTCTGGCGTATACATGCCAAAAGCGGATGATTTTCCTTTATACGTCTCTAATTTTGCCATAAGGTTTGCAGGAGTGTCAATTTCGTGTACATCAAAGACTTCTGGTATTCCAGCAATAGCATTATTGATTTGATCATTAGTAAGATTACTCAGTAATCGGTGAATTGCTAATACAGCCAATCCAGGAGATTCCATACGTACTAAGTTCACCATCATATAGTCGTAGCCATGCGGCGAATTACTTTCTCCATTATCAGCCATCTCATCTCGAAATGCAAGTGCAGTTTCATACCTGTGATGTCCATCAGCAATTAGAAGGGGCTTTGATGAAAAAAGATTCTGAATTTCACAATTGGATTCAGGATTATCTAAACACCATAATTGATGCGTACTCCCAAAGGATTCTGGACAATCGATCAGGGGAAGGTTTTCATCGGTAAAATCCTTCATTACATGTTCTATATCCCCATCGGGATCAGCATATAGGAGGAAGATAGGACTTAAGTTGGCATGACATGTCCGCATGAGATTGAGTCTGTCAATCTTCGGTCCGGCATGTGTCTGTTCGTGGGGCAGGATAACCTTATTTTCAAACGGTTGCAATTTAACGAGTGCTATCAACGCACGACGTGTATAGTGCTTTCCATCGGGTGCATGAAAGGATTGATCATAGATATAATAGCGAGGGGTTGGGTCCTGGGTGAGAGTATTATTTGCAATCCATCGGTTCAGTAATGTGGCTGCACGCGTATACTGATTATCTTTGTCATTGTCAGAGCCCTGTGGTTGACTCAATATCAAACGGATAATATTTGCTGGATGACGTGCTTCTAACTCAATTCGTTCTTCAGGCTTTATTACATCATAAGGAGGTGCAATAACATCTGCAATATTTCCTACCTTTTCTACATTGTAACGCAATCCTTGAAAAGGTATCACTGTCGTTTCCATATAACTCCTATATCTTTAAAGATTAGAATCTTGATAGTTCAATCCCACAATCTCATGCTAAAATACCTCTCTCCAAGGTCATTAAATACAGTAACAATAACACCTTCCTGTATTTCTTGAGCTAATTTGTATGCCCCATATAGGTACCCACCGGATGATGTTCCAACAAACCAACCGTGTCGTGCAAGACGACTACACATGTCGTGTGCATTTTCTATTGAAGTTGGAATATAGTTATCAATGACAGATTCATCAAGTATTTCAGGCACAATGTCCTCTGGATCTCCAAGTGGCTTCAATCCCTCAATTCCCGGAAATCTTTCCGGTGCAATAGAAGATACTTGTATGTCGGGATTATAGTCTTTTAAACGTCGTCCTACACCAGTTATTGTCCCACCTGTTCCCACACCTGCTACAAAATGCGTTAGTTTACCCGCTGTCTGTTCTAAAATCTCTACACCAGTTGTTTCATAATGAGCGCGCCAATTGTTATCATTTTCATACTGCGACTTGAAGAAATATTTGTCAGGTTGTGCTCCATATCTGCGATCTACCTCTCGCAATGCTTCATCATATCCGAGAATTGCATCGGTATAGATAATTTTAGCACCGTGTGAACTGATACGTTTTTTACGTTCCTCCGTGGCGTTATCTGGGATTACAAGTTCAACCTTATATCCGAGTGTGGTTCCAATCATTGCATAAGCGATTCCCGCATTTCCTGAACTGGAATCCAGTACCACTTTTTCACGTGTAAGTTCACCGGTTCTGATTGCTTCAGTCAGCATCCGTAATACGGGGCGATCTTTTATTGAACCACCGGGGTTGTAAGTCTCCACTTTTGCGTAAATATCAACCTTTGGTAATTCATCTGTAAAGAGATCAATTTTTGCAAGAGGAGTCTGACCGATCAGTTGAAGCAGTGGATAGTCTGATAGATTCACACTTGAACCTGTTTGATTGTCCATGTAGTATTATGTGCCCTACCTTTCTATTCAATCTCTACGTCTGCAAGTCGTTTATCAATTATCCTTTTCATAAAGTTCTTAGCCGCACTACCTGTTAATTCACCATTTAGTATAGGTTTAACCTCAAACTCGGTGATTCTCACCGTTGGATTAAGTCCATGCATAGGTGGCAACCAATCCCTGAATGTATCAAAAAATGCACGTTGTGCAGCACGACCATTCACATAAGGAAAATCCGCAGTTCTCCTCCGAAAACGATCAGGACCTTTTGCAAGTGCAGATGTATGGTGCTGCATGCAGAATTTTACATATTTTTCTGGGGTGTAGGCGAGGGGAATATTCTCCGGATAATACTTAAAGGTGAGTTGTCTGTATTGCGTGAAATGTTGGAGTTCATCAAACTCAAATATGAAATTATAGGGTTCTGGAAAAAAGGCATCAGGTATTAAATAACCGTCAGTTTTATCAGATGTTCCTTTCCAATCTCCATTGAGTTCAGTGTAAAGTTGCATAAGCGTATCGTAACGTTCACCGAAATGCTTCTGAAAGGGTTTGTTACGAAGCCAATCAAATTGTACCCGTTTTTCTGCGGTTGCTTTTAATACATCCTCCACAAGTGCGATAATACCAACTTCTAACCGCATATAGGAAAAAACCGAATCTGTCTATACAGATTCAGTATCCAGATTTTTCAGTGAATCCTCTACTAAAGGTGTCGTCAAACTTGCCAGATAATCTCTGTCTCTTTGCAATGCTTCCAATTTGTTATCTCCCTGCACAAATTCAACATGGAAATAACCGTTATAATCTGCCTCATTTAGAGTTTGCACTATTTTGCTATAATCAACTACGCCATCAGCGATTGCACACGCTTTTCCATTTTCGTCAAAGTTCTGTGCATGTACGTTTACAACGTGTGGTGCAAGTCGTTGTGCTGCAGTATGAGGTTCATCTGCATCATATCGAGAAAGTGGTTGATAATACGTTTTCAAGGAGGGCATATTTGTACTTTCGATTATCTCAAGGATGCTATCAACGGAATCTGTGAGATGGTTATTGTGCATCTCCATCCCCAATACAATACTGCGAAAATTCGCCCATTGTGCCATACCAATCATACGAAATAAGATTAAACGCTTATCGGCTGGGGTAATGGACTTTGACGGACCTCCTCCAGACCAAATTCTAATCAGATTTGTACCGAGATCTTTCGCAATATCAAATGCATCCTCAAAATGTTTTTGGTGTAAATTTATTAAGGGATCAACATAGGATCCAAATGCTGAAATCTCCAGTCCTTTCTGTTGTGCCATATCTCTAATGTTTTTTACATGAGATGCATCATATTCCACAGGCATGTGTGGTGGTTTTCCCCATACCTCAATTCCATCAAAACCGTGATCAGCAGCAATATCAATAACCTCTTCCAAAGGCTTTTCTTGAAAAGCGATTGTGCATAAACCCAATTTCATTGCTTTGCCCCCGTTTGTAGATTACTTTATAGATAGGATAACACAATTTATAGCAGATTGCAAGGAAAGTTTAAACTATACCAGAGCCATTCAGTTTTCCAAATCCTATTATTTTTAATATTAAGCCTTCCTTTGTAGAAGCACTCTCCGAAACGCGACCTCTTCTCCTGAAAATCCTTGTTCAGACAACATCGTAGGGGCGAGGTCTCCTCGCCCGTCTCCACTCATATCCTCTTCTATAGGGTAGACTTCTTGATCGCGACTTTATGACATATTTCTACGAATTAACGAAAACTAAATAACCCTGAGAATCAAGAGTGATAACTTGACATTACATACCGTTTCTGATATACTCAATTGAAATGACAGATTGTTGTAAAAGCATGCACAGGATTGTAGCACCTTATATTTTTACTATTTTGCTTATCACTGTTTGTTTATTGGGTTGCTCAACTATTGACAACAAACAGCAGGAATTGAATGTCTTTGCTGCAATTAGTTTAACTGACGCACTTACAGAAATAGGTGAACAATTCAACAAAGAGAATAACATTAAAGTTTATCTTAATTTTGCAGCATCTACGACCTTGCAACGACAAATAGAAAAGGGAGCATCCGCAGACATATTCATATCTGCAAGTTCAAAGCAGATAGATGACTTAAAGACCCATAATTTGCTTGAGGATAACAGTATATCTGATATTTTGGTCAACAATTTAGTTATTGTTTCTGAAAAAAAATCAGATATTCAATTAGACACTGTTGATCAACTACAGAACTCTACAATTTCTCGGATTGCAATCGGTCAACCTGATATTGTACCCGCAGGCACTTATGCGAAAGAAGCATTGATTCACTACGACCTATGGACAAAGCTAAAACCAAAGTTGATCTTTGGTAATGATGTACGCGCAACACTCGCCTATGTTACAGCAGGAAATGTAGATCTTGCGATTGTATACGATACTGACAGTAAATTAACTAATGATGTCAAAGTTGTTCTCATAATTCCTGATGAAACATACACCCCGATAGTCTATCCTGCTGTAATTTTGAAAAGTAGTATGCGAAAACAGTTAGCGAAACAGTTTATTGTGTATTTGAAAGCATCTGGTGCTACAGCAATTTTTGAAAAGCATGGATTTACATGCTTATCACATACATCCGTTCCACAACGTGTACCTGACACATTACAATGAGGATTACTTCTGCAGAAGTTGCCGCCCTTCTTTTATCCATTAAAGTTTCACTGTTCAGCCTTGTTGTAATGCTTCCACCCGGTCTCTTGGTTGGATGGCTTCTGGCAAAAAGGGAATTTCGCGGGAAATCAATTCTCAATACATTCGTGATGTTACCATTGGTTTTGCCACCAGTGGTGAGTGGATATTTACTACTCCTTCTTTTAGGTAAAAATGGACCTATCGGCAGATTACTATCAAATGTATTTAATATTGAAGTCATATTTACACCTTTCGCTGTTGTGATTGCAATTTCGGTTATCTCATTTCCGTTGTTAGTTCAAGGTATCATGACAGGTATGTCATCAGTGCCTTCAGAACTTGAAAACGCTGCACGGACACTCGGTGCTTCACCACTCAAAGTATTTTTTACAATCACATTTCCACTTGCTTATCGTGGGGTAATTGGAGGGATAATTCTCGGCTTTTCCAAAAGTCTGGGAGAGTTCGGAGCAACTATTATGGTTGCTGGAAACATCCCAGGTAAAACACAGACTGTTGCATTAGCTATTTTTGAGGCAGTACATCTTGGACAAGATATTTCAGCATTCCGATTGGTATTAATATCAACTGTCCTCGCATTCATTTCAATATGGATTACGGAACGAATTACCATTAGTAAAAATCGTATATATTGAGGTTATAATTGGTATGGAAATACTAATTTTGTTTTTTAGTGGTATAATTATTGTTATTGCTATCTCAATTTTGAATCGTCGATCAAAAAACAAAGAATCTCATAAAAGAAAACGTATTCAGCGGGATGATACGAATACCGTTAATGCTGACGATGACTTTGAGGATGTACTATTAACCGGATTGATACTTGGGGATATGTTAGACGATAACGCACAGGATGAGTCGGATTTAGATGGAGATGATTCTGGAGATTATGATGGTTATGATGATATAGATATCTATGATGGTTTTGAATAAAACTCCGTATGGAAATCTAATTCACAATATTATTGATCTCATTCAATAAATCATGTGTTGTGAACATTCAGATAGTTATGTCGGAAAACACAAATTTCTTGATCAATATAAGAAAACGATTTGGTAATTTTACTTTAGATATTGATTGTAAACTACAAGAAAAGGTTACAACAATACTCGGTGCATCTGGCAGTGGGAAAACTACGCTTCTGAACTGTATCAGTGGGACACTTTCTCCTGACGAAGGTCGGATCGTTTTTGGAAACCAGACATATTTTGATTCAGAATCAAAAATCAATGTTCCACCAGATAAACGACATCTCGGATATATTTTCCAAGAAGGATATTTATTCCCTCATTTAACCGTTGAAAAAAACATCCGTTATGGGCAATCCAGATTACAACGTAAAAACCGTAATAGTATTTCTCAAGTGGTTGAGATACTTGAGATAAGTCAACTACTCGAACGCTATCCGAACCAACTATCCGGGGGACAACGTCAACGTGTCGCTATTGCACGTGCCCTTGCTATGGAACCACAATTACTATTAATGGACGAACCACTTGCATCACTTGACGGAGGATTGAAAAGCCGTATTATTCCATATTTACATCACATAAAGAACAATTTTGAAATACCGATTATATACGTAACACATGCTATCATTGAAGCGATGGCACTTGCTGATGAAGCTTTTCTGCTTGATGATGGCAAGATTACTGCAAGTGGGGAACCAAATCAAATATTAGCGTCACCTTCAGCATTGCCAATTGCACATTTAACCGGTGTGGAGAACATATATTCACTGCCTGTTGCATCTTCAGATCAACAGAGAGGAATCACCGAATTAGAAATTGGGAAACAGCATCTCGTCATTCCATATATAGATGTGGAAATAGGTAAATCTGTCCCAGTTGCAATACGGGCAGAAGATATAATTATCTCACTTGAACCAAACCTACCAATCAGTGCACGAAATATACTGGAGGGTATTGTTGATGAAGTTGAAGACCAAACAATGCTGTCAATCCTCGTTGAGGGACATAGTTTTTTAGTGAAAATTACACACGAAGCACGGCAACAACTTGAAATAAGTAAAGGTAAGAATGTCTACTGCGTAATAAAGGCAAATGCCATCAATCTACTTTGGCAGGATTCCTGAGTCAGACTGCAGTTTGTCCCATAATGTATCAACCTGTTTTTTTAGTTCTTCAAGTGTTCCTTCATTTTCAATTACGACATCAGCATATTTGATCTTTTCACTTAGTGGCATCTGTGAGTCTATACGTGCTTGTGCATCAGTTTCGGTGAGGGGACGGTTCTGTGCTTTACTTCGTTCTATAATCCGTTTTATCTGTATTTCTGGAGAGGAAGAAACGACTACAATTAAATCAACAGAATCATAAGCACCTGCTTCAATTAGCAGTGGAGCATCAAGCAGCACAACACATGAAGGGTCTTCCTTAACAAGCTGCTGTGCATGGGTACGGGAACGTTCAATTATCAATGGATGTAATATGGAGTTCAATCTTTCTCGAGCAGCTTTATCTACGAATACAATTGCACCTAATTTTTTTCTACTGATATTACCAGATTCTTCAAGTATATCTTCACCAAATTCGTTTGTAAGTTCGGTAATAACTGGACTGTCTGCTTTGAGTAGTTGATGCCCAATTTCATCAGCGTTTATAGGAATTGCACCTTTTTCTGCTAATAATTGTGATACAGTCGTTTTTCCACATGCGATGCCACCTGTTATTCCTACAATGATACCGCGTTTGCGGTGCGTTTTCGTGTTCATGTGATTGAGTATACTTTAACTGATATTTCTCAGAATAGCGTTTAACCTAATAGCCATCAACCTTTAGCATGTAAAACGCTATGAAAATGCGTTTTGTTTTAAATTTTTCTTGACTTTTAGTGCATGAGATACCATCCTAAATGGTAAAAGCTCACCTA
>JAJEAG010000023.1 GCA_022824265.1 Candidatus Poribacteria bacterium
ACGATACCAACATTCTTATGAATTTAGAAAAAATATACAAAATCGCAGTCAAAAAACTGGTATTTTTCCAGAGGATGCAAAAGATACCAAAATTTAATTTTTTTCTCATGAAAAAACCGATTAAAATCACCGATAAACCCAGACAGGCACTATACGCAGACCGATCACACCAAAAGATACCGTTATGTAAAAAAAGGATACCGTACGGTAACCTTTTAAAGGCAGAAAATCCCCTAAAATTTATAAGAAAAACTGTTCGGCAAAAAGCAGATTACACACATAAACAGAATCATCCCCTTCAATTCTCCATACAGGAAGGTAATACGAAAAAAACAGTCAATCATACTAAACCCAAACCGTACCAAAAATGCCGAATAAAAAATGTAAAAATCCATATAAAAACCCCAGTAAACCCAGACAGGGACTGGGATAACACCACCGTACCAAAACCGTACCAAAAAACGAAAACTGGTACGGTTTGAAGGAAACAAAATTCAGAGAACTGGAGATAAAAAACGAGGTATATACCAGTATCTTATACCATTTCTAATTGACAAATTGTCATAATGTCATAATGTCCTGTAGGTCAGGTTGAGGAACGAAACCCGACAGGACACTCTAAAAAGTCGAGTTTCGCTACCGCTTCTATCCGACCTATCAAATAATGTAATGTTATTATATAGAAATGGTATAACGTCTGAAACCCAACCGCGTTAAGCTGCGATTCTGACAGATTGCGCTGATTTTTGTGCATGGCATTCTGTGAATCAGATAGACATGTTGGAGGTTGATTTGCTCGTTCCAGTCTACGGGACTGTATGTGAGCATGCGGGCGAGGAAACCTCGTCCCTACGGAATGTCCGAGACACAATGAAATGCGTGACCACAAACGTATCTTTTCCTTAAATTGACGCTTATGGTTCGGTTTCCTAACCGAACCGGTATAAATAGTGCGGTTAGATGAAGATTAATTTATTCTTTCGGTAATATTAATGTCCCGATACTTGTAGGCGCGCTTTGTAAGCGCGCTGGATTTCAATAATAAATTACCGAATTTATTTCTTAAACTTCATGAAACCGCACCTACCACGGAGTGTGAACATATTTTTGGATTTCACTATAAAATTGTCCAAACTATATTTATTCATAATAGGTCAACAAAATTCAATAGAATTCGTTCTAACTTGCATAAAATTATAAAACAGGAGTCATTGCGCTATAATGAAACAACACCTATACATAATAGTCCTAATGTTGACAATACCAACGTCAACATTATTTGCCCAAACTGGGACAATTGAAGGCACAGTCTATAATCAAGATACAGGTGTCACACTCGCAAATGCAGAAGTACATCTCCTTGAAACTGATGAACGTCAAAAAAGTGATACAGACGGAAAAGTCTGGTTCATAGGAGTTGCTCCAGGAAAATATACACTTACAATCACACACCCTTCTTTTGCCACACCAGCAAGAACCACCGTTGAAGTGACCGCAGGACATACGACACAAGTAAAAATGTTCCTCGGTGAAGTATTCGAGTTAGAAACCATTGTTGTTAAGGGTGAACGCGTGCCACCAACGGTGAGTCGCAAGGACATCCGAGGCAGTGAACTTCTCCGCATCCCCGGAGTAATGAATGACGCACTAAAAGGTTTGACAACACTTCCAAGTATCGGTATTCCAAACGACTTTTTTGGAGTCCTCTATATTCGGGGTAGTGATCCTGGATCAAATCTCTATTATCTCGACAGAACACAACTCGGATATCCTTTTCATTGGGGAGGTCTACTATCAACCATCAGCTCAGAAACAATAGAAAAAATAGATATTTACGCAGGCGGATATGGTGCTGAGTTCGGTTTAGATTCACAAGCTGTGCTTGATATTCATGCTCGTGACAGCATTGAAGATAGGATAGATGGAAAGTTTAACCTGAACATAATCTATTCTGAAGGGTTGATTGAAGGAAGGATAGGTGATAAAGGATATATCTCTGTATCTGGACGGAGAAGTTACTTTGATCTTATTGTTGGTCCTATTGCTGAGAGACAGACTGGATCAGAACAACAATTCCCATATTTTTCAGATTATCAGTTCAAAGTTGCATATCCATTGTCTGAAAAACACAGCCTCACAGTCAATGCCTTTGCTGCGACAGACCATTTCGAAATAAAAGAGGAAGAATACATGGATGACGATATCTACCAAGACATTGGAAGAACAACAGCATACTTTAAAAACGGTTTTAGCGGACAAGGTATCCATCTCCATTCAAAATTTACTGATAACCTGACTTCTATATTCTCATTTACTCGCACAAACAATTATCTAAATATTGATCTGGAAGATCCGTTTGTCCTATCATACAAGGTGGAAGATGGAGTTTTCAAAAGAGAAAATGGGAAATTAGTTGCTGAAGAAATCCTCACAAACTCTTATGATGTAAAAGTGAAAGTTCCAGTGTATACGCTACGTGAAGATATATCATATAAGTTGTCACCTACCCTTCGCTTTGAACCCGGTTTCTTATTGTCATTTAGTCCTGCTAATAGTTTTGAAGACAGTATTTTCTACGAGTACGAACCCAGTGGTGAAGAGATTGATGTTGTACCACCAAGGCAAGTCATTATAAATGGAGAGGTGGTAAGTGAAGTCAGGCACACCCAACAAGCAGGGTATGAGATTACTAATGTAGAAGAGGCTAACTATGAATTTGGACACGATTTTTACCGAGCGGAAGGTTATCTACAAGCACGATATGATCCATCGTCTTACCTTTCAATAGCACTCGGTACTCGGTTTGACTACCTCGATTTAACGAATCAACTCTCAGTGCAACCGCGAGGGAGTGTAAATTTAAAACTTCCAAGTGATCTTAACATCCGCTTTGCTTACGGAAATTATGAACAGAGTCCGAAACCATATCAGATGTTAACAGATAATGGAAACAAAGATTTGAAATCAAGTATTGCACGCCACTATATCATGGAGATAGAGCATGAACTCAGTTCTCAAACAGAATTCAAGTTTGCTACATACTACAAAGATGAACAGAATCTGGTAACGAAAGATGATACTTCAACGACATCTGAATTAGTGCCTTCATCTGAAGGGGGAAGATTAGCAACAGAAGATGAATTCACAAGCTATCTCAATCAAGCAGCTGCGTATGTTGGTGGGGCAGAAGTGTTTCTTCGACACCGTATTCCCGATAAGTTTTTTGGTTGGATATCTTATGCATACACCCACGCAGAACTCAGAGAAACCCCAGATGATACATACAAACCGAATCTTTTTGACAACACACACATCGTTAGTATTGTTGCAAACTATAACTTTTCACCAAATTTTGAAATTGGAGCAAAGTGGCAGTATTTGAGCGGAACATCTGAAGTACCGATCACTTCTCTTTTTCTTATTCAAGATCCGGTTACACGCGGTCTGAATCCACTACTGGCAAGTGTTGACGAAGAATTACGTACCGAGTTAACACCTTATCATAAGTTAGATTTACGAATAAGTCGAAAATGGAATGTTAGGGGAATGCGGATAGGAGGATTTTTTGATATTCTGAATGTCTATAATAGAAAAAACACAATAAAATTCTCGTTCAAAGAAGCAACCATTGCGGTACAAGGTGAGGAAATTACAATTGATGAGTGGGAATCCGAAGAGATATCGCAAATTCCGCGGTTTTTTTATATCGGCTTAACTCTTGACTTTTGATAAATGAGAATTGCATTGTTTTTTGACAATCTTAATAATGAAATTGTATAATTAACAGAACTTACGCAAAAATGGTAGGCGCGCTTTGATGAAGATTAATTTATTCTTTCGGTAATATTAATCTCCTAATACCTGTAGGCGCGCTTTGTAAGCGCGCTGGACTTCAATAGTAAATTACCGAATCTATTTTTTAATCTTCATGTAAGCGCGCTGGAAACTCAGAATTCTGCTGAAAAAAACACCATTTTAGTCATAATTATTGAAAATCGTGAAAAGTGCGTAAGTCCTGAATTAATTGAAAAATAACAAAACTTACACATAAGGTCCTTAGAACGTATCTCATAAATCACTTATAGGGGCGGGGTCTCCCCGCCCGATTAGAAGCACCCTTTCTATATGGGGCGAGGTTACCTCACCCCTACGATGAAAATATGATTTTCTGCCAGAGATCAGATAAACAATTTATGAGATAGACTATAAAATAATAAAAGATACGGAGTCACTGGCAATGAAAAATATTCTATGCCTAATAATGCTTCTTTTCCTACCTATTACTGCCTTTTCTCAAACAGGTACAATTGAAGGTACTGTTTATAGTAAAGACACGGATAAACCATTAGCAGGAGCAGAAGTTCAAATAATTGAGATTGACAAACGATTTATCACAGATGAAAATGGCACGTTTTCCTTCATAGAAATCCCTGAAGGTAAGTATACGTTGTCTATTACCTACCCAAATACTGAATTATCAGAAAAAATTGAGATAGTTGTAGAAACGGATAAGATCCTAACACCCACTATTTATGTTAGCACTAACGCTTATGAGCTTGAGGTAATTGAAGTAATTACGAAACGAACGCCTAAAACTGTCATAAAAAAGAGCATTCAATCACAAGAAATTACACGACTACCCGGAACAGCAGGAGATGCACTGCGTGCACTACAAGCAATACCAGGTATCGGTGTAGCGAATGATTTTAGTGGGGCACTCTATATTCGTGGCGGTTCCGATGAAGATAACCTCTATTATTTTGATCGTGTACCTGTCGGATATCCATACCACTTCGGTGGTCTCGTTTCATCTCTCAGTTCTGAAATCATCGACCGGATTGATGTCTACGCAGGGGGTTATGGAGCGGAATATGGTGTAGATTCTCAAGCAGTTATAGATATCTATTCTCAAAACAACAGTCCAGAAGCTCTAAGGGGAAAACTCAACCTAAATCTTTTATATTCAGAAGGATTACTTCAAGGCAAAATTGGTGAAAAAGGATTTTGGTATGCAGCTGGACGTAGGAGTTATATAGATTTATTTATCGGTTCACTGTCTTTCGCAACTGGAGCAATCACAGCATTTCCAAGATTCTGGGATTACCAACTAAAGGCTGGCTATGATCTCACTGAAAAACATCAACTCTTTTTCAATCTGTTTGCATCGGGAGATAAATTCGCAGTTAAATTAGACGGTGAAAATGTGGATGAAGATTTCAGAGGAAATACCAGTTTTGAAAGCGGGTTTGAGGGTGCGGGGATTCACTTCCGTTCAGCCCTAACCGATAGACTCACCTCCTATTTATCCTTAACTCGATCAAATTTCTTGTTTGATGTCAATTTCGGTCCTACAATCTCGCTTGAGATTGATGCACCAAACTACACCTTACGGGAAGATATTACGTATGAGTTAAATGAAAAACATAGATTGGAGACGGGGTTAATCCTTGGACTTGAACCCGGTGAGGTGTCTGGAACATTCACACGTATCCCAGACGAGGGAGAAGTGGAGTTTGATATAAGGTTTGAGGAGAAGAACACTATAAACGAATCTGTTCTTGGACAGCGCATCGAAGGTTATTTGCAAGATAGGTATGATATACTACCTTTTATGTCAATCGTGTACGGTGTCCGATTTGATTATTTCAACCGTGTGGATGAACTCTCGGTTCAACCGCGCGGCAGTATTCGGGTAGTACTTCCCAATACATCTGAACTTCAGTTTGCTTATGGAATATACAACCAGACTCCTATTCCCGCACAACTCTCATCAAGTGTTGGCAACCCTAATTTGAAGTCCAGTCAGGCAAGTCATTACATTGTTGAACTCAAACGTCAACTTTCACAGGATACAGAAATCAAAATTGCCGCTTATTATAAGGATTTGGCTAATTTAGTAACTTCTGATATATCATCTATCTATCTTAATCAAGGTGTTGGTTATGCCCAAGGAACAGAGGTTTTTCTACGACATCGTAGTGGTGACAGGTTTTTCGGGTGGGTGTCTTATGCTTATGCGTTATCAAAGAGACGTGACCGTTTAGGTGAACCTTATCGGTATTATTCATTTGATCAAACACATGTCGCCACATTAGCGGTGAGTTATAACCTTACACCTACTTGGGAGTTTGGAGCAAAATGGCAATATCGAACTGGTAATCCGTATACTCCCGTCGTAGACGCGCAACTCGTTGTAGACCCAAGATTTGCTTTAGAAAAGGACCCAGAGGACATCACTATCACTGACTTTATCCAAAATTCTGTCTATATTCCAATATATGGTGAAACCAACTCAGAAAGATTTCCTCCTTACCACAGGTTGGATCTACGTATAAGCAAAACCTTCCGATTTAACAGTTGGGAATTGGGACTTTTTCTGGAATTACTAAACACCTATAACCGTAAGAATCTTCTTGATTATAATTATAATGAAAACTACACAGAGATAAACCCTATTTACCAATTCCCAATTATCCCATATTTAGGTATCACTGCCGAATTCTAATAACATTACTTAGTAGGTATCATTGAAACATATTTTTCTTATTTTTCTTATCATATTATCATTCTATGCTTTTGGACAAGATGATGACACAGCAATTGACGAAACATCGGAAGACGTTGTAACCTTACCACCCGTTGTAGTCGAAGGGGAGCGAATTGAAAAGAAACCAAAACGCGCCATAACAGGTGATACGATTACAAGTGCTGTAGGTACAGGTGGAGATCCACTTCGGGTTTTAGATAAACTACCGAGTGTCGGTGTACTGAACGATTTTGTCGGTATTCTTTCTGTTCGTGGTGGTGGACCTGAAGACAACATCTACTATTTCGATCGCTTACCGTTAGGATATCCCTATCATCTCTACGGAATCGTCTCTACCATGAACGCAGAAGTCATAAATAATATAGATGTATACCCCGGTGGATACGGAGTAGAGTTCGGTTCCAACTCACAAGCGGTGATTGACATACATTCACGTTCAAGAACAGATAAACTTATCGGTGGAAAACTCAACCTAAATCCTGTATATTCTCAAGCGTTTTTTGAAGGAAGTATAGGGAATCGTGGATACTGGTATGTTTTCGGACGGAGAAGTTATATGGGTCCTCTGTTCGAATTGTTACCGATATTGCTGGAGATTGAGAACGACTTGGTAACCCAAGTACCCAGTTTCTGGAGTTACCAAGGTAAATTCGTCTATCAATTAACAAAAACACATAGATTAGTTGTAAACGCTCTTGCAGCTAACGATGTCGGTAAACTTCACTTTACATCTGATGAAGTGTCTGATAGTGATTTGCGAGGTCCATTGAGTACAGAAAATCCATTTGATTCCCAAGGTATCCATTTCTATTCTGAGATAAAAGAAAGATTTAAATCAGTTGTGTCGTTGTCACGTTCCTTTTCTCGTTCACATCTGGAATACGGGGATGGCTACTTATATCGGGATTCTGAAAGCACTTATTCTTTACGCGGTGATGTTCAGTATTGGGTAAAGTTTCCAAAGACACTGCTTGAATCAGGTTTTGATCTTTCAATCCTACCAACAAATCTTGTAAGTGTCGGTGCACGACCACTGGAAGAAGGTGATTGGGATTTTGACTTCAGACTAAAACAAGATGGAGAAAAGATATATACTGACATATCCCAAGACATACATCGTATGGAAGGATATTTACAAGCAACTCAAGACCTCTTTTCTACACGTTATGCTGACCTTTATGCCACCTTAGGGGTGCGATCAACATATTACAATCATATAGAAAACTTTTCACTTCAGCCACGCGGGCTGCTCGGTTTAACCATTGGACCTGAACAAATCAACACTGTAGGATTTTCACTCCTACCCGTAGACATACGTTTTATGTATGGAAATTACGTTCAGAACCCGCATTTTTACCATATAGTATTGGGAAGAGAGAATCCAGACATTTCCCCAAGTCATGCAACACATTATGTTCTCACAATAGAAAAGAACCTTACCCATGAAACGAGAGTTGAAGTTGCAGGATATTACAAAAACCTTCATGATATGATTACTTACAACCTTACAGATAGACAATATGAGAATCAGCGAACTGGATCGGCGAAGGGAATTGAGGTGTCCTTAGAACATGATTTCGGTGATGCGTTTCGAGGATGGTTAGCATACTCATATACGCTTTCCAAACGGCAAGATTCTACGAAGGATAAAGAAAGAGAGTTTATGTTTGGCACACCGAATGTTTTGTCTGTTGGACTGAATTACAAACTTGAGCCGTTTGAATTCGGTGCAAATTGGCAATTTAAGAGCGGGGTGTTATACGCTACTTTAGAAGATAGAGAACGTTATACAAATCCATTTACAAAAAATCAAACATGGATTCCAGTTTACGGAGAAATCGTCCGCTCCTCACCATATCACCGCTTAGATTTACGCATTCACTATTCCATCCGATCGATTTTTGGGTTGAAAGGTGGATTGAACTTAGAATTTTGGAATGCCTATAACCGAACGAATATATTGCAAGTACGTTATAACGCCAATTATACTAAAGAAGTCCCTGTTGCTCAATTACCGATAGTACCATTCCTTGCTTTGACTTTAGAGTTCTAATTTTCAGTTTGTTTGTTTTTCTATAACCCAATTTGCCTTCTTTTGCGTCTTAATCTTAATTAGGATCACTTCTAAGAAAGGAGGCAACGTATTTGGACTCTTCTTTATCATCTTTCCCTAAGTTAAAAAGAATCACATATCACCTATTTTCACTTTCAATATTACTCTTAAGCATATTCTCTGTTTGTGCCGATACCACAACCTACCAGATAACTGCATTCCGTACTTATGAGAGTATTGAGATTGATGGAGAACTCAGTGAAGCGGATTGGCAAAAAGCAGAGACTATAAACCAGTTCGTGCAAATTGAACCGTATGAAGGGCAAAAGAGCACCGAACCGATGGAAGTGCGCATCCTCTACGATGATGACAATATCTATCTCGGTTTTAAATGCTATGACAAAGAAATCTCACGACTGATTGCCAATGAAATGCGTAGAGACGCACGTGACATACATGAAAACGATAATGTATTCGTGCTGTTAGATACATACAACGACAAACGGAGTGGCTTCTTTTTTCGCGCAAACGCCTTAGGTGCAATCCAAGATAGAGTAATTACAAATAACGGAGACACACTCAACGATGACTGGGATGCAGTTGTAGCATGTCAGTCAAAAATACACGACAATTGCTGGACAACAGAAATTAGCATACCATTTAGCCAACTCCGTTTCAAAAAAAGCGACCCAATGCATTGGGGATTAAACGTTGGTCGTGAGTTAATGCGAAATCAAGAAGAATCTATATGGGCACCAGTGCCTTCTTCTTTTGGCGGATTAGCAAAATATAGAACAACGAATCTCGGTTCACTTGTCGGTATAAAAGGTATTTCACCTTCACGAAACATAGAATTACTGCCTTATGTGTTGCCAGGAATTTCACATAACAACGATGATGATACAGGACAAGAAACTACTCGGCAATTCAAACTCGGTTTTGATGCAAAATACGGCATCACATCTAATTTGATTACTGATATTACCTATAATACAGACTTTGCGCAGGTTGAAGCAGATGAAGAGCAAGTCAACCTTACGCGATTCAGTCTTTTTTTCCCTGAAAAACGTCCCTTCTTTTTAGAGGGGGCAGGTTTGTTCGATTTTGGTATCCCAAGGCAGAGTTTTCGTAGACCTCCTCCGATGTTGTTATTCTATAGTCGACGCATCGGATTGGCTGAGGGAAATGCGATACCCATTATATTTGGTGGCAAAGCAAGTGGAAAGATAGGTTCTTATGGCGTAGGATTCCTCAATGTTCTGACTGATAAATTCTATGACGAAAACGGTGATGATGAACCGATTGACATACAACGTAACAATTTCTCTGTCATACGAATTACTAAAGACAGTGTTGCAGGTACTCGATTCGGTATGATTGCTGTCAACAAAGATGAGGTGGGTAACTACAACCGCGCAGGTGGATTCGACTTTGAATTCCGTCCAAACGACAATCTTGATGTACGAGGGATGTGGGCGAGAACTTTCTTCCCAGGTATGTCCGGAAAGAATAATGCATTTTATTTCGGAACAAGATTGCGAAAGGATACTTTGCGTTTCAGTGCTTCCTATACAGATATAGATGAAGATTTTGATCCTGCTGTTGGATTCGTCCGTCAAGCAGGAACTCGTCATGCCCGAACTGATTTCCGTTGGGCACCAAGACCACAAAAATACGGTATTCGTGAAATGTGGTCAGGTCCAGAAGCAAACTACGTACTCAATCAAGATAATGAATTAGAACGCTGGAATCTATCCTATACACATTGGACATCATTTACTACTGACGACTCTATTATGGTTTTTGTGAGACGAGAATATGAACGACTTGATGAAGATTTTGAAATTCGGGAGGATATCTTTATTCCAATCGGTCAATACGAATTTAATAAATTCGGTGGACGATTCTCAACCAGTGATATTCGCATCATAAATGCTACCACAGGTTTCGAGTTAGGAAATTTCTATAACGGTAATATTCGGAAATATTATGTTGATTTGGGAATGAAACCGAATGGAAGGATCAGTATACACGCAAACTACCAATTTAATCGTGTAAATTTACCTGAGGATAGTTTTGAGGCAAACCTTTTTTCAGGAAGACTCAACTATTCGTTCTCTACAACGCTATTTGCTAAACTCTATGCACAATGGAATACGGAAACAAACCTTGTGTCAACCAATTTCCTGATAAACTACATTTATCGTCCGGGAAGTGATTTCTATTTTGTGTTCAATCAAACCTACGATACAGATAAGACAACTCAGACTATACTGCAAAGTTCAACGGTAGTCGCAAAAATGACGTTCTGGTGGAATCCGTAATTAGTGTTCTTCAATTGATATATTCGCATGAAATGCGTTGATATTGCCTTTACCACTGAACCAAGTGCCAGTAGCACCTAATTTAAAGACCATACCTTTGTCAAATTGGTATTGTATTGTTCCGCTTTGTCCTGAGGGAATATCCCAGACAGATGCAACTGCACCAGTTGGAATACCTTCTGTTGGTAATTCTGTATCGCTATCAAATAGATCAAACGATCCACCAGAAATTGCACTACCCATCCGTATATCAATATTTAGTGTGCCACCATTTTTATAAGTTGTGGCATCTATTGTAATGACATTGTAATCTTGTTCTCCGTGTCTTGGCGCGCGAAGAATATGTAGAACCTCTGCCTCATGATGTTCCCTATCAAGGACAATATTTGCACCTGTCAACATAGGATCCGATGTGTTCTCACCAAAACCGGGGAATTTGGCATCTAATGAGTCGTTTAGAAAGGTAAGATATCCTTCCTCATCTGAAATTCCACTTCTATAACAGTCATCAAAGAAATCATTCAACTGGAGTTTTCCCATCACATCAAATTCTGGAGAAATAACCAAGCAATCCACTGGCGAATGCTCTGTCCAACCCTCCATGATGGGTTTGGCAAATGGATGCGATCTATCAAACGCATTTGGTAAATCCTTTCGCCTTACTGCCATGTATGCTTTCTTTCTGGGTGTGCGTTCTAATTCAACATTGGAAACCCATACATTGATGAATTTATCATTCAAGAATTCAATAACTCCGTCATCAGAGAGGACACCTGCCCTCAAACCTTTTCCGCTTCCTCAGCAGGACTCATCACGCAACGGACCGTCTATTGAAATAACATGGATTAATTTACCTTGGTCTTCTGCCAGTTTTGATGCTTCAAAAGGAGATATCCAGTTAATTTGCTCTGATTTGTAGAAACATAACGCCAGTTTGCATTCTGCTTCTTCATGTGTAATGTATTCTGGGTATTCTGTGCTATTCACAACATCTTGTGTTTCCACTGTTAATTCCATTTTGGAGCAAAAACCTGCGTCAGTACTACTGTCCCAATTGATGTCAACGTTCACTGTGCCATCAGGAACGGACATCTTGAAGAAAACAACTTTCTCTTCAATTTGGTCAATTATGAGATTTCCAGAAAACTGTGAGGGTGTGAACCAACCACCATCTAACTTGAATTCAGCGTGTATGCGAAACTGTATGTCTGCGAATCTATCGTTATATGCACGTAGGCATGCCCACAATCTGCTGGAGTCCCCAGAGTCAATATGCATATCCAAATTTGGATTAGGATTAAGTTGACGGAGTAATTCCAAAACACCTGTTTCTTCTACCTGCCAACAATCACCTACTGAAACAGATTCTGAGGGCAAAAAGCTTTGAAAAACCGAAGTCGGATATCTCTTCTCTGGTTCAGTCACCTGTAGATTTACCAATTCATCCCACTCTATATGAAAGTGGGACAATGTATGCTCCATCGGTACAATGAACCCTTTGACAGATACTACTCTATCTCTATTGAGATTTAGGTTGATTTTGTTTTGTAAGATACTCAATTAACCTTCCTTTACAGTTATTGTTGCGTGAAATGCGTTGACACTTCCTTTTTCACTGAACCAGTTGCCGGTAGCACCTAACTTAAAACGTTTGCCTTCCTCAAAACGATACTGGATTTTACCCGTTTTACCTTTTGGAATATCCCATGCAGAGGCAAGTGCTTCAGTAGGAACACCTTCGATAGGTATATCGCTATCACCACCAAACAGATCAAACGAACCTGCAGGTTCAGCATTCCCGACCTGAATATCAATGGTAAGCATACCACCATCTTTTATCTTTGTTGTATCAATTTCAATGATAGTGTAGTCTTGATAACCGTATTCAGGTGTTTGAAATATGTTCAAAACGTGCTGACTTAAATGTTTGGGATTGAGTTCAACATTTAATCCGTTAACCTTACTCACTTGAACCTTTTTCGCTATGTTGAAAAAAGCGTTCCAATCAATAGTATGCGATGCATAACCGTTATTATCCAAGCCAGGATTTTGACCTGATAGTGCAGCCTGAATAAACTTTCGATACGACCTACCACTACCTTTAAATTCGTTGATTGGTAAGCTTCCCAACACCTCAAAGTCAGCAGAAATAACCATACAATCTACAGGTGAATGTTGATGCCATCCCTTCATAATTGCTTTGGTAAATGGAAGTGTTGTGTCATAACCTACTGAATCATCTGGGTAACGCTTTGGAAAGTATTCTTTATTGACATCAGTTCGTTTTAGTTCTACATTGGAAACCCAGGTGCTAATAAGATTTTCATTTAGGAATTCGATGGTCTTATCATCAGAGAGAGCAACTGCTCTCAAACTTTTGCCAGTCCCTCAGCAGGACTCATCTTTGAGAGGACCATCAATTGAAATAACATGAATAGGTTTTTGTTGTGTTGCTGCTAATTCTATTGCTTCTTCAAACGACACCCAATTTATTTCTTCAAACTTGTAGAAACAACGCATTAGCTTCTTATTTATTTCATCTTGAGAGATAGATTCTGTAAATTCTATGTCTTTAAGTATATTTAGATTGTCAGAATGAAGTTCCATTTGTGAACAGAAACCGGAATCAATAATGCTATATGGTTTATCAGGATATTTTCTCCACGCAACATCAAAGTTCACTGTGTCCTCTGGAACATACATCTTGAAATAAGCAACTTTTCGTTGAATTCGGTCTATAATCAGGTATCCAGTAAACAGCGATGGAGTAAACCTTCCGTCATCAAACATAAACTCTGCATGTAGACGAAATTGGATGTCAGCGAACTTGTCGTTATATGCACGCAGACATGCCCACAATCCACTTGAATCCCCTGCGTCAATTGACATTTTCAGGTTAGGGTTAGGGTGTATCTGTTGAAGCAACTCCATTACACCCGCTTCATCAATCTGCCAAACATCACCAACTGAAATTGATTCATTTGGGAGAAAAGATTGGAAAATTGAAGCCGTGTATTCCTTTTCAGGTTCCGCAATTCGTAAATTTGCCAATATCTCCCATTCCACATGAAAGTCGTTTTGTGTAAGTGTAATTGGTGCGATATTGCCCTTGACAGTAATAGTGTGTTTAGGGTTAAGGTTGAGTATGATATTGCCTGATTGTGTATTCATTTATTTTTCCTCAACAGATATATTAAGTTGAAATGCGTTTATATTGCCTTTATCACTAAACCAATCCCCTGTAGCACCGAGTTTAAACACTTTTCCCTTCTCAAATTCATGTGTGATTCTATCTGTCTCACAGGGCAAGACTCCCCAAGCAGAAACGAGGGCATCTGGTATACCTTCAGTTGGGAGTTCATCGTCCTCATCATAGAGATCAAACGACCCAGCGGGTTCAGCACCACCAACTTCAATATCAATGATTAACACCCCTCCACCGTCAAACGCAGTTGTGTCTATATTGATAACGTTGTAATCCTGATAACCACCTCCAGGTGAACGAAAAATATCTAATACTTGCTGTGTTTGATTTTCTTTGTTAAGAACAATGTTCAACTCCGTTGGAGTATCTTTGCTTATTTCAGTCTCATTCGTCTCTATGGATTTCATTTTACCCTCCACTGCAGTGATTTTTGCGACAAAAGCGTTTATACCACCTACTCCACCCCATTGATCTCCAGTAGCGCACAATTTAAAACGTTGTCCTTTTTCAAAATCGTATGTTATTTGATGAGTATTGCCGGGGAAAAGACCCCAATAGAATTTCAATGGATCAAGAACCTTTAAATATTCATCACTCTGCTGACTGTGCCAAACATCAGGATCAATACCATCGGGAACATTTTCGTTAGGTATTTTCTTATTTTCATCCAGAAGAAAAAATAATCCGACTGCACTATCACGACCAGCTTGGATTTCAATATTAAGTGTGCCACCATCTCTAAACGCTTTGGTATCTATAACAACAACGGTATAATCCTCATGTGCCTTTTTTGGCGTGCGAAATGTGTCTAACACCTCTTGTGATGGTTGATCTGGGGTAAGGATAATGTCATTCAGTCCGGGTCGTTTATCTTCCAATGAATCCTTGAGAAACTGCATGTATGCAATAGGTTCATCTTCAGGTCTTTTCATTTTGTCGAGGAATTCATTGTAGTCAACACTTCCCATCAATTCAAAATCAGGTGAGATAACGAAACAGTCTACCGGTGAACCTTTTACCCATCCTTTCTTAATAGTGTTAGCTAAAGCGTGCGTTGAATTGAATGTCGTCCCTTCACGTTTACGTCTTTTTGCAATTGGGTCTTGTAAGCTGCCTGTTCGTCCCAATTCTGCATTTTCCACCCATGTATTGATAAAATTGTCGTTCAAATAATCAATTATGTTGTCTTTAGAGAGGACACCTGTCCTCAAGCATCTGCCGGTCCCTCAGCAAGACTCGTCAAAAAGTGGTCCATCTAATGAAACAACATGTATCGGTTTTTGCTGAATCTGTGCTTGTTTAAACGCTTCCTCCAGTGTAACCCAGTTAATCTGGTGAAACCTGTAGTAGTGCGAAATTAGTTTACTTTCTGCTTCTTCTTGGGTTATTGATATAGCGAATTCAACATCAGTAGGGTATGTACCAGTAGATAGTTCAAGTCGTGGACAATAACCTATCTCCGCATAGTAGTTCCCATTCTTTTGCTTCCAACCGGCATCAAAATTAAGAGTAGTTTGCGGGACAAACAACTTGAAGGACACCATACTCTCTTGAATTCGGTCTATTACTAAATGTCCAGTAAATTGTGAAAGTGTCAATTTACCGTTTTTCATGATAAATTCTGCATGAATACGGAACACGATTTCAGCAAGTTCGTCATTGTAAGCACGTAGGCATGCCAATATTCCACGATAGTGACCTTCATCACTATTCAGTCTAAGTTTCGGATTAGGATAAAGTTGTCTTAGTAATGTTAGTGCACTTTCCTCTCCAATCTGCCAACAATCACCTACAGAAACTGGATCGGTTGGGAGAAAGGATTGAAAAACGGATGTAGGATACTGTTTCTCAGGTTCAGCAACGCGCAGATTTGCCAATTCATCCCATTCAACGTGAAAGTTGTATTGTGTGTATTCAATCGGTTCAATGAATCCATTGACTAATATACTATCATTTTCATTGAGGTGGAGTGTTATTTTGTCTTGTAACGATTTCATTCATTTTCCTCTATAGAAAATAGAAAATTTCGTGTAAAAAGCGTTAGTATACGGTTCATCATCATCCCAATAACGCGTAACAACTAACTTAAAAAGTTGTCCATGATTGAAACTATACTCAATTTGTCGTTTGTCACCGGGTTCTCCCCATGTCCACGCAAGGCTACCTTCTTCCGATACTTCCTCTTCTGCGGGTAGTTCGAAATCCTTATCAAACAGATAGAATGCACCTTCCCCATCTTCTCTACCAACGACAATATCAACTGTTAATGTTCCACCGTTTTCAAAAGACGTTGCATCAATGATTATAATTGTTAAGTTTTCATTGTCAACTGTTGGAGTGCGGATTAAGTCTGAGACCTCTTCTATAGGATTCTCTTTTGTGAGAACAAGATTACCTAAACCTGGATGTTTTCCTTTCAAGGCTTCCTTGTAGAATGTTAGGTAATACTCAGCACGTCGGTGTCTACTGTACTTAATATCTTCGCTGAGTTCATTAGCGGGTTGCCTACCCATTAGCTCAAACGTTGGCGATATAACCAAGCAATCCACCGGTGATCCTTTTTTGGATCCGGTTTTCCACCCCTTGATAATCGTTTGTGCTAAGGGGTGCGTTGTGTCAATTGTCTTATCCTCGCGTTCGCGTCTTTTAGCAATCGGTTTCCGCAAACTATGGATACGTCCTAATTCACAATTGGGTACCCATGTGTTAATAAAATTGTCATTCAAAAATTCGATGATTTGATCATTAGAGAGGACACCTGTCCTCAAGTATTTCCCGCTCCCTCAGCAGGATTCGTCCAAGAGCGGACCGTCTATTGAGATAGCATGGATCGGTTTCTGTTGTGCCGGTGCCATCTCCAACGCTTCTTCCAGCGATACCCAATTAATTTGCTGCGATTTGTAGAAGCAGAGACTCAATTTGTGCTCCACTTCTTCTTGTGTAATAGATTCAATGAATTCAGTGTATTGCCCAACGTTTTTTATGCCAGCACGGAGTTCCATTTGCGGGCAGAAGCCGCTATCCGTAATATGACCCTCCTCGTCTGGATCAATCTTCCATTTAGCACCAAAGTTTATGGTGCCCTCAGGGACGTACATCTGAAAGAAGACAACTGACCTTTTAACTCTATCAATAACAAGATGCCCCGTAAATTGGGAAGGCGTGAACCAACCATCCTTTAGGTCAAATTGCGCATGGATGCGGAACACAATGTAAGCGAATTCAGTGTCGTAGGCGCGGAGGCATGCCCACAAGCCTTGAGATTCGGTTTTGTGGGGCGGCAGCTCCGCACGCATACCCAGAGATGGATTGGGATGGAGTTGTCTCAGCAACTCCATAGCACCGGTGTGCTCAATCTCCCAAGGCGTACCGACAGTGACGGTTCCTTTCGGAAGAAAGTCGCAGAAAATTGAGGCAGGATACTGTTTTTCTGGTTCAGCAACGCGCAGATTTGCCAGTTCATTCCATTCAACGTGAAAGTTGTATTGAGTATATTCAATCGGAGCGATAAATCCTTTGACAGACACTTCTGCATCACCGTCAAGATTAAGAGTAATTTTATTTTTTAACGTTTTCATTCTTCGTTATGAATTTCCTTTTCGGTATAGGATACCATTCCCATCAGAAGGTGGCAATGAGTTGCTTATACACGTTTTTGGATGCACTTATACCAATTATGTCGTCTCAATGAAGCCTTGTAAATGTTACATTGATTCGGGCTTTTCTGCTAGTTCCACAGAAATTCTTGCTTGAAAGGCGTTAACATATTCTTCTTTATCTGACAGTTCGGCAGGGGCGATAGCGAGTCTAAAAACTCGACCTCGGTAGAAAGGATAAGTAATTTGCCGCATTCCCCCAGGCGGAACATCCGTAGCATTGGCAATAGACTTGTCGTAACGTTGTCCACGTTCTGCGGGGAATTCGATATCGCCATCATACAAATAGAACGAACCTGCAAGTTTGGTACTTCCGAGGCGTATATCAACTGTGAGTATTCCACCCTTTTCAAAGGGAGTAGCATCAATTGTTACCATAGTGGATTGCTGATAACGAACCTCCAGAGTTCGGATTACATCTAATACTTCCAACATAGGCTGCATAGGGTTGATCACAACATCCAAATCTGTTAAGAAGGGTTCAAAAGGACTCTCTTGATCGGGGGTATCTTCTTCCTCACCTAATAGATAAGCGAAAGAATTATCAGCACTAAACCCGGGATATTTCCCTTCTAAGGCTTCAATGAGAAAGAGGCGGTAATTTTCTGCCCTTGTCCTTCCGCCATCCCAGTCATGTCCTCCGTAAAGGAATTTATTCAAAGCGAGTTTACCCCTCAATTCAAACTCAGGTGATATAACAAAACAGTCCACAGGTGAGCGTTCGTGCCATCCACTCTTGATTGCTTGTGCTAACGGATGGGTAGTGTCAAACGCTTTAGATTCGCGGGTGTATCTTTTGGCAAGGTATTCTCGCACACTCGGCTTCCTACCTAATTCAAAATTAGACACCCATGTGTTGATAAAATTGTCGTTCAAGAATTTGATGACGCGTTCATTGCCGAGGACAACTGCCCTCAAATCTTTACCGCTTCCTCAGCATGCCTCATCGGTGAGAGGACCATCCAGAGAAATGACATGAACAGGTTTCTGTTGTGCCGGTGCCATTTCCAATGCTTCCTCTAACGATACCCAGTTAATTCGTTGTGATTCGTAGAATCTCAGTATTAGGGAACGCTCTGCTTCTTCTTGTGTGATTGCTTCTGTGAATTCGGTGTTTTGTAGAACATCTTGTGTTCCAGCACGGAGTTCCATTTGCGAGCAATAGCCGCAATCTGTAATCCATCGGGGAGCGTCCCAACCTTCTAATGTCGTTTCCCAATGAACGTCAAAGTTAAGTGTGTCTGCGGGGAGGTACATCTGAAAGAAAACAATAGTCTCTTGTGCCCGATCAATAATGAGATGTCCAGCAAACTGTGAGGGTGTAAACCAACCGTCGGTTAAGGCAAATTCCGCGTGAATGCGAAACACGATGTGAACGAATTGATTGTTGTAAGCACGCAGACATGCCCAAAGACCTTTAGCTTCTTCTATGCCATACATCTCCACACGCATTTCCAAAGAAGGATTGGGATGAAGTTGTTTCAGTAGTTTCTGGACACTGTCTTGTTGAATCTGCCAGCAATCACCTACTGAAACTGCCTCGGTTGGAAGAAAATCTCGAAACACAGACGTAGAATACTGCTTTTCTGGTTCTGCAGCGCGTAGATTCGCCAACGCATCCCATTCCCTATGAAAGTTGCCTGCGGTATGCTCAATCGGTGCGATGAAGGCTTTGACCGATACATCTGCATCCCCAGCAAGATTAATTGTGATTTCGTTTGGTAACGTCTTCATTATTAATCTTCCTCTACTGTGAACTTTGCTTGATAAGCATTAACGTTTCCCTTTTCGTTAGATGCCCATCCCATACCTACCAATTTGTAGATTTGACCTTTTTCAAAACGATGCATCATCTGACCAATTTCGCGTGGATCATACCAACCAATATCATGTGCGCCATCAAACATATTAGCATCTGGTCGTTTGTTATCAGCATCAAAGGAAAGTTTATGGTCTGCATCAAGCAGGAAGAATGAACCGTATGCTTTGTCGATTCCCAATTCCATATCAATAGTGAGTGTGCCGCCGTTTTCAAACGCTGTAGTATCAATCACAACAACGGTGTATTCCTGATGTCCGTATTCAGGAGTGCGAAATACATCCAATACTGTTTGTGATGGTTGGTCTGGTGTGAGGAATATGTTACCTAATCCAGGTAGTTTCGCTGCTATAGCATCCTTGAGAAACAACAGGTAATTCTCACTTTCCAGAGTGCCGTCTTCACGTCTGTTTTCTCCAAGATAATCATTGACAGGGATATGTCCTATAGTCTCAAGTTCAGGTGTAATTATCCATGTATCTACTGGTCCCCTACGCCATTTATTACTGACAATAGTCCGTGCTAAAGGCGGCATTTGCTTATGTCCCATAGTTTCAAGCAAACGTTTCAACTCAATAGTACGTATCCATGTATTGATGTAATTTTCGTTTAGATAATTTATTATTCGATCATCGGAGAGGACAACTGCCCTCAAGTTTTTTCCGCTCCCTCAGCACGCCTCATCATCAAGAGGTCCAGCAATTGAAATAGCGTGGATCGGTTTCTGCTTTGCTTGAGCAATTTCGTAAGCCTCCTCAAATGGGACCCACTGAATTTGCTCTGATTTATAGAACTGCTGTATAAGTATGTGTTTTGCTTTTTCTTGAGAAATGAACGTTGTGTATTCTGTATCTTTTAGGTAATCTTGTGTCCCACCTTGTAGATGAATTTGCGGACAAACACCGCCAGCAGTGCTATAACCAGCATTGGGATCGTCTTTATCTTTCTTCCAATTGACATCAAAACTCTTACCTTCTGGAACGTGCATTCGGAATGATACGACATCCTCATTAGTTCGATCAATAATCAGATCACCTGCAAAGTGTGAAGGGGTGAACCAACCATCTGTTAATGCAAATTCTGCGTGGATCCGAAACACAACATGTGCATGTTGATCGTTGTAAGCAAGTAGAGTCGCCCACAAACCAGAAGAATCTCCAATATCAATATGCATATTCAGATTAGGTTCAGGATTTAGTTGTTGAAGTATCTTCATTATGCCAGTTTCGACAATCTGCCAGCATTCACCGATAGCGACAGGATCGTTAGGAAGTAAGGCATTAAAATCAGTAGCACAATACTCCTTCTCTGGCTGATGAACCCGCATATTCCGCAATGCATCCCACTCTTCGTGGAAATTAGGACGCATATCCTCAATTGGTGCGATGTAACCTTTTACGCTTAATCTATTATTACTTTTCAGATTAAGCGCGATTCTGTCTGTTGGTGTATCCATTCAATTCTCCTTTACTGAAATATCCGCTTGAAAAGCGTTTATTCTACCTTTCCTACTAAACCAATCCCCTGTAGCACCAAGTCTAAATAATTTGCCCCTTTCAAAATGATAGGTTATACTGTCTTTCTGTCCGGGTTTAATATCCCATGCTGAAACAAGAGCATCTCTCGGCGTGCCTTTTGTAGATAATTTTTTGTCAGCATCAAATAGGTCAAACGAACCTGACGCGTCTTGATTCCCCACTTGGATATCAATCGTTAGAGTGCCACCATCTTCAAATGCCATTGTATCAATACTCAGAACATTATAATCCTGATTACCATAACCAGGGGCACGAAAAATATCTAATACTTTCTGAGATGGTTGTTCTCTTTCAAGAATAATCTTTATACCAGTTGAATGTGTTTCTGAAGAATGTGCATTAGGGTTTTCTTCTACGGAAATTTTTGCGTAAAATGCGTTGGTATAAGGCTTTTCTGCATCCCATTCTCCAGTAACGATAAACTTAAAAAATTGTCCCTGCACAAATTTATACTTTAACTGACATGTCTCACCAGATTCACCACACGTCCATGCAAGGTTGCTTTTTGTTGCTATTTTTCCTTCTTTTGGGATTATGAAGTTCTCGTCAAATAGATAAAACAATCCATATCCTTCTTCTCGACCAATCAGAATATCAATAGTTAATGTTCCTCCGTTTTCAATTGATCTTGCATCAATATTGACTAATGTGACTTTATGATTGTCAACTAAAGGAGACAGAAAGATGTCAGACACCTCTTGAGAAGGATTATCACAGGAGAGAACAATGTTTCCCAATCCTGGTTGTTTTCCTTCTAATGATTTATTGAGAAAGTCGAGATAATACGATTCCTCTGAAGGAAGACCTTTATTTCTACGGTCATCGTCAAGATCATTAACCAGTTGTCTACCCATCAGTTGAAAATCTGGTGAGATGACGAAACAATCGACTGGAGAACCTTTTTTCGTCCCAGTTTTCCACCCCTTAATAATTGCTTTTGCTAACGCATGATCTGTGTTGAATGTTATTCCTTCCCGCAAGCACATTTTGGCAACCGCTTCCCGCATACTTGGGATACCTCCCAATTCTACATTTGGCACCCATGTGTTGATAAAGTTTTCGTTCAAAAACGCAATGATCTCTTCATCGGAGAGGACACCTGCCCTCAAGCTTTTACCACTTCCTCAGCAAGATTCGTCTGCGAGCGGTCCGTTAATTGAAATTGCATGAACAGGTTTCTGTTGCGCGATTGCCATTTCCAATGCTTCCTCCAACTTTACCCAGTTAATTTGCTCTGATCTATAGAAACGGAGGATAAGATTCTGTAATGCTTTTTCTTTTGTGATGGATTCTACGAATTCAATATTTTGGGTATTCCCATCATTGTTTGTCCAAAGTTCCATTTGTGGACAGTACCCCATATCTGTATACCAAGCAAGTTCGTTATTGTTATATCCTGCTTCTGACGTATGCCAGTTCACATCAAAATTGATGAGTCCTTTTGGAACGTGCATCCGAAAGAAACGGATGTTTCCTTTACTTCGGTCAACAACAAGGTTTCCCTGAAATTGAGATGGAGTGTACCAACCGTCCTTTAGTTTAAATTCTGCGTGAATACGGAATTGGATGTCGGCAAGTTGATTGTCGTAACCACGGAGACATGCCCACAGTCCACAAGAATCTCCAGCATCCAAGTGCATATCCAAATTGGGTTCTGGGTGGAGTTGCTTCAGTAATTCCAACACACCAGCCTGTTCAATTTCCCAAACATCACCGACAGAAATAGGATGTTTAGGCAGGAAATCGCAGAAAATTGAAGCAGGATAATGTTTTTCAGGAACAGTAACGCGTAGGTTTGCCAAAGCATCCCACTTAACGTGGAAGTTGTAGTGTGTGTATTCAATCGGTGCGATGTAACCTTTGACGGATACTTCTGTATCATTATCAAGATTAAGCGTGATTTTGTCCGATACCGATTTCATCTCATTCTCCTCAACAATTTTAGAACTTACCACCTATACGCTATTTCGGATGCAGTTTTTGGATAATAATAAAAAATATTAAGCCAAATCGGCAAACAAATTGCTCAGTTCTGTGATTGTATCAATGGTGACACCTTGCCAGTTTTCTACTTCTGGTCTGTGTGGGTCGTAGACATCGGATAAATCAGCATGTTTCAAAATGGGGAGCATTCCGACCGATGCAGCACCTGTTAATTCTTCGTTACTACCATCACCAACATAGATGCATTCCTGTGATTTCACGTTCAATCTTTCGCATGCAATTTCATAGATACGACGGGCAGGTTTTTTGATCCGTTCTTCACAGGAAAAAACTGGGATGTTGATGTATCGGGCTAATTCGGATTGGGGAAAAAGTTGCGGGACAGTGGGGTTACAGTTAGTGATAAGTCCGAGAAGTAAATTATTGCGTTTTATACGATCTAATCCTTCTAAAACTTCAGGATTGGGAACGAGGGAATTTTTTGTAAATTCGTAATTCAGCACAAGTGTCTTTTCAATTTGTGTCTTATCCACTTTAACATTTGAGCGACGACATATCTCTATAATGTTCTCTTCAGCAGAAAGATTCCCTATAGATCTGTCTTTGATAGTTTCTGCTTTTATCTGCCAGAATTTTGGAAATGGCACTCCAAGTATTCTTGCCATCTGGACCTGAACCTGATCATACGCTTTGCGACTAAAATTACCAACTAATGTGCCATACAGGTCAAATATAATGGCTTTGTAAGACATCTTTATTAATGTCCCCGATTTTCATACGCTGTAATGTCTGTTTCATACTGCAGTGTCCAACCGATTTCATCAAGTCCATTCAGCAAACAATACTTCTCAAAATCACCAATTTCAAACGTATGCACAGTACCATCAGGACAGACGACAGATTGATCCTCTAAATCTACCATCAATCTATAACCCTCAGTCTTATGTGCTTCTTGACCAAGCGAAGTAATAATGTTTGCAGGCAAGGATATAGGTAAAATACCGTTTTTATAGCAATTATTGCGGAAGATGTCGGCAAAGGAGGGGGCAAGAATTGCTTTGAAGCCGTATTGCTGTAATGCCCATGGTGCATGCTCTCGTGAACTACCACAACCGAAGTTAACACCCGCAATCAGAATACTTGCCCCTGCATAACGTGGATGGTTCAGCACAAAATCTGGGTTCGGGTCACCATTTTCAAGATACCGCCAGTCATAGAAAAGAAATTCACCAAAACCGGTTCGTTCAATGCGTTTCAAAAATTGCTTCGGTATAATCTGATCAGTATCAACGTTAATTCTGTCAAGTGGAACAACAAGTCCTACATGTTCTTTGAATGCTTCCATTATTTGTTCCTTATATTGTTAGGATGAAAATTCTCTGATATCAACAAAGTGACCAGTTACAGCAGTTGCAGCTGCCATCTGTGGACTGACAAGATGCGTACGTCCACCCTTCCCCTGTCTGCCTTCAAAATTCCTGTTTGATGTGCTTGCACAACGTTGACCTGGACTAAGGGTATCGGGATTCATTCCGAGACACATGCTACAACCTGCTTCACGCCATTCAAATCCTGCGGATCGGAATATATCGTGGAGTCCTTCTGCTTCCGCTTGTCGTTTTACTGCTTGTGAACCAGGGACAACCATTGCATTGACGGTATCCGCAACTTTCCTTCCTTTCACCACTTCTGCAGCGGCACGAAGGTCGCTGATGCGTGAGTTAGTGCAACTTCCTATGAATACCCTATCTACTATAATATCAGTCATCGGTGTGCCGGGTTTTAGATCCATATATTCTAATGCATGTTTAGTCGCTTGCTTCTCGTCAGATGACGTCATTTCAGCGGGATCTGGCACTTGTCCTGTTACATCAGTGACCATACCGGGATTTGTTCCCCATGTCACCTGTGGTGCTATATCAGCTGCATCAAGAATTAACGTGCGATCATATTCTGCTCCATCGTCAGTGGGTAGTTGCTTCCATTGTTCAGCAGCATCATCAAACGCTTCATTTTTCGGAGCGAAACGTCTGCCAGCAATGTATTCGTAAGTCGAGTCGTCAGGGGCAATCATTCCTGCGCGTGCACCGGCTTCTATAGACATATTGCAAACTGTCATTCGTTCCTCAATGCTGAGTGCACGGATTGCGGAACCCGTATATTCTATCACCGCACCGTTACCCCCATCTATACCAATATGTCCGATAATAGAGAGAATAATGTCCTTAGCAGTTACACCGTAAGGTAATGTGCCATCAACACGTATTTCAAAGGTTTCCGACTTGTGTTGTAATAGACATTGTGTTGCAAGGACATGTTCAATTTCACTCGTCCCGATGCCGAATGCAAGCGCACCGAGTGCACCGTGCGTTGAGGTGTGACTGTCACCACACACAATCGTTTTGCCGGGTTGTGTGATGCCCAATTCTGGACCGATGACGTGAACGATGCCTTGTTCAGGACTGTTGATGTCGTAAAGCGGAATATCAAATTCAGCACAGTTTTGTGCAAGTGTTTCCATCTGTTTCGCTGCAATCAAGTCTTTGATGGGTAGGCTTCTATCCGTTGTCGGCACGTTATGATCCATCGTAGCAAATGTTAGGTCAGGTCGTCGTACTTTCCGGTTGTTTAACCGCAGCCCTTCGAACGCTTGTGGGGATGTCACCTCGTGAACAAGATGGGTGTCAATATATAGAATCGGTACCTCATCATCGGATGACCGTACGAGGTGTGCGTCCCATATCTTTTCGTACATTGTTTTTTGCATAATTTATCTTTTGCCTCTGTCTTCTTTGTTCTTATGGAAAATAAATTGGGGCAGGTAACCCGACACTCAATTAGTGTAGGTATAATGTGCTAATTCACCTATTAATTATACACATACTGGCTTAGAAATTCAAGGAATAATCTAATGTAACCAGAACCATTCAATTTTCCAAATAAAGTCTTCTTCCTCTGTAGGAGCGACCTCTTATCCTGCAAATCCTGGTTCAGACAAGAACATCAACACCACCAAAACCCCCTCCGCGTCTTCAGCGATTCAAACAGAAAAATTGACAATTGAATGCCTCTGAATTGCACGTTTCTTGGGATTGATTAATTCCCTTGATTGTGTTATACTGACTTCACACATTTATAAAGGAAATAGAAAATGAGAACAGATATTGATCAAGAAACTTCACAATCAGATTTACCCGATGGTGCAAAATTTCGGCTTGGAAAGAGCAGTATAATTGGTAATATAGTATTCTCTCCAGATGGCACACGACTTGCTGTTGCTGGAGACATTGGAACTTGGATTTATGATGCAGAAAGTGGTGAAGAAGTTAGTCTGCTTGCGGGGCATACAGAGTATGTTTGGAGCGTAGCGTATTCTCCAGATGGGACAACAGTTGCTTCTGGCAGCTATGAAGAGATATGGTTATGGGATAGTGCTACTGGACAACCTACTGCGACACTAAGTGAACATAGAGATTACGTCAGGGCATTAGCATATTCACCCGATGGAAGTACACTCGTAAGTGGTGGCGCGGATAATATTGGATTATTGTGGGATGTTGCCTCTGAAGAAACAAAAGCCACACTCAAAGGACATTCTGGATCAATTAGAAGCCTTGCCTATTCACCGGATGGTAGCACAATAGCAAGTGCAAGTTCAGATGAGACAGTAATACTATGGAATGCTACAACAGGACAATCTAAGACAGCACTCAAAGGACATACGCATGTTGTCAATTCAGTAGCATTTTCACCTGATAGCAGCACAATCGTCACAGGGAGTTCCGATGGCACAGCACGGTTGTGGGATGCGTATACTGGACGACGCAAAAGTATACTTGCAGAGCACAAGTTTTATATTTGGAGTGTAGCATATTCCCCTGATGGCAGTACAATCGCTGTTGGCGGAAGGGACGGCGCGGTGCGAATATTAGATGCTGAAACAGGTAAATCGAAATCAGCTCTAAAAGGACATATCGGTTCTGTTAGGAGTGTTGCGTTTTCACCTGACGGTAACATAATTGCAAGTGCAAGTGAAGATCATTCTGCTCTTGTGTGGGAATTATAGTATAACTATAATACAAACCCAATTATTGGAATGCTACTTATGTGGTGTCCATATTTAAAAGTAATTAAGTTGTTGAGCCATATGCTGAATTGCAAGATGACATGGATTGGGCATGCAAGATTGGATCCAGTTAATATTATGAACCAAACTTTAGATTTTTGGAGCAAGTAACTGTAATGCCAGAAAACCAGAAATTGAGCTAGTTTAACTTACAAATAAATCTCAACCAGAAATTAATTTTATGAGAAAACTCCTAAATATTCTTTTAGAAGGGCTGACAGAAAATCTTGTAAAACCACAAGCAAAAAAGCGGACCAGACGACAAGGATTTAGAAAGACCATTCAGTCAGAATTATCCACTCAATTAGATAAGCAGCTAAAGGAATTATCAGAATCATTTATACCAAACGAAAAAAAATCTCGTAGTGATGAACCTCCAATCTTATCGCACGATGAGGAGTATTGGAAAAGACTCTCAATTTGGTATCGTAAACACAAGAAATGGACTTGTGAACAATGTAACCTGAATTTGACAAAGAATAAGAAATTCCTTGATACTCACCACCTCCTTGGAAGGGGACACAACAGTCCAGAACATTTGATGGCATTATGTGTCGGTTGTCATGCAGAACAAAAGACTCCGACCGATCATAGTTTTATGAAAAATACTGATAGATATTTACGATTTGTAAGAACTTATAGAAAAAGGAAATAATATGAAAAGAATTTGGATTTCTCAAGTTATTCTAATCCCACTGTTATTGTATGCACTAAATCCTAGTAATCCATACGTATACTACATTATTCTACGATGGACTTGCTTTTTAGCATTTCTATATCTCACAATCCGCGCTTTAGGGATAGGTAAACTCAGTTGGTCTATTGTTTTAGTGGTAATGGCAATCATCTACAATCCAGTCATTAAAATCTTCGCATCACGCGAAATATGGAACATCATCAATCTAGGTACAATTGTTATTGCCATAGCATCTATTTTCGCACTTAAGTATGATAAATAGTGTCATATTTTAGGTAGATTTTACGAAACCCATCAGGTCCAGACTGTGGATAATTGTTTTTTAATTTAACGACTTGTAATCCATGATTTATAACTACTAAATTGGCAATCCTAAACCCGCATTACAACGGGAAGAACTAACGGACTTCTTTGCATCTGCTTGGCGAAAAACCTACGAAGTGCAATTCTTATCTCCTCCTGAACAATTTCTGTCTCTTGCTTCTGTTCGTCAGTTAGTCCTTCAATGACACTCCGGGTTATATCTTTTGCTTCAGTAACAAGGTCCTCCGAATCGTCCATGTATACAAAACCGCGAGAAACAATCTCAGGTTCAGTTGCAATCGCATCACCATCGCTATGCAAAACAATAATCGGAATGACCATGCCGTCTTTTGAAAGTTGGATACGATCCCGTAGAACAATATCCTCAAGTTCAATTTCCGGTTTGCCATCAACCAATACCCTACCAGATCTTCCTTGACGTTCAAATACTTCACAGGATTCCTGTGTAAGACATATAAGTTCACCGTCCTCCGCGACCTTTATGTTAGGACGAGGAATACCAACTGATTCCGCGAGTTCTGCATGCCGCACAAGGTTCTGATATTCACCATGAATCGGAACAAAAAACTTTGGCTGTAGCAAATTGATCATCAGTTTCAGGTCTTCACTTGAACCGTGTCCAGAAACGTGTACATTTGCATTACGTTCATGGTATATCTTGGCACCGCGTCTAAGTAGGTGGTTTATTACATTTCCAACAGATTTTTCGTTACCGGGAATGATTCGTGCAGATATTACAACTGTATCGTTAGGTTCTACCTTCAAAAAAGGGTGATTATCAAGTGCCATCAATGCCATCGCAGAACGCGGTTCTCCTTGACTACCTGTGCTTAGAATAACTATTTCATGCGGTTTGAACATAGCTGCATCACGGGCATCAATAAGATAATCAAGATTCATTTTTAAATGTCCGAGTTCAGTAGCAGTGCGGACATTGTTTACGAGTGAACGACCCGTAACTGCAACAAGTCTCCTATGTTTCAATGCTAAATCTATAAATTGTTGCAGACGATGTATACTGGAGGAAAAAGTACATAGGAATAGTCTCTGCTCTGTTTTTTGAAAGATGTTATCTATTGAATCGTATATACTGCGTTCTGAAGGTGTTTGACCTTGCCAATTGGCGTTTGTACTGTCAGACAGTAATAGATGAACTCCTTCAGAACCTAACCGTGCTAATGTTTGAATATCGGTCAACTTTCCATCAACAGGTGTTCCATCAAACTTGAAATCTCCTGTATGGACAACAACACCCACTGGTGTTTGTAGAGCGATTGCAACCGAATCTGGGATACTATGTGTTACGTGAATGAACTCAGCAGAAAAATCACCTAAGTCTACTTTGTCTCCTGGTGAAATCACATTTAAGTCCGCTTCAGTTAACACCCCATATTCTTTCAATCTACCACTTGCAATGGATAGCGTAAGATGCGTTCCGTAAACTGCTACATCTAACTGTTGCAGTACGTATGCTAAAGCCCCGATGTGATCTTCGTGTCCATGCGTAAGAAGTATAGCTCGAACTTTTTCTTTTTGTTCAACGAGGTAGTGAATATCCGGAAATATTAGATCAACACCGGGCATATCAGCATTCGGTAACATGAAACCTGTATCAACGACAACAATGTCATCCTCGGTTTCGTAGACCATCATGTTGAGACCAAATTCACCTAACCCCCCTAATGGGATTATTGATATATTTTCTTCTGACATATCTCCATCTCTAATGACATAGTTTATAACAAGATTTATCACAACTAATGTGGTTGTGTGAATAGTATTAATGATAACAGATTTTATGTCCACATTCCAGTAAATCCACGATTATATTGGTTAATTTAGTTTTCGATTTTACTGGTGAATTTTATCACAGATGCTAATACTATAAATTTGTCTGTAGGTCAGGCGAGTGTAGTAACCTCCGACATGTTCTGTCAGAGATCATAGAAACCACAGAAAAAACCTCTTCCTCCCGTGTTTTCAGCGTCTTCCGCGCCTTCAGCGATTCAGACAACAAAAAACTGAAAACTGAAAACTACACCAAACATACATGAAACATATTGTTCCAACTTCCACAAACCCTTCTATCTCCTCCCAATACCCGTTATACTACTACCACTATGAAACACAAAAACCCACTACACCCCACATTCACACCAAAAACCCTCACACGTCACCCAAAAAACATCAACCCAAAACCGACCAAAATCAAGCAAATAAAAAACGCACAAAAATGAAAATATCAAAATTTTCGAAATACCCTATAAACCCAGTACCAGACTGGTATAACCCCAAATATCAAAACGCACTAATGTGCGAAAAACAGCCGTTTTTTGTGCGTTTTTAGAAGGAGCAAAAACCGATGTATTTACAAGCAAAGGACAAACAATTCGCCGTCAAATCTTACGCAAAATTCATGACACGCAAACAAGCCACAACAACCATAGTAAAAAAATCATACAAAACAACAAACCACACCATACACCATAAACCCCATACCCATCGTAGGGGTGAGGTCACCTCGTCCGTCTTCTCACATCAGCCTCGTAGGTCGGAGCGAGTTTACGACCTACGACATGTTTATTGTCTGTATCACAGAAACCTCAGAGGACACGGAAAACCGCAAATAAATGGTATTTTCAGTGTCTTCTGTGGTATCAACGTCTTCTGCAATTCAGACAGGAAAATCAACAATTAAATGCCTCTTGTTTCGGAATAGATTTATCTTTACTGTCACTGTGAAACATGTTAGTATAACCTTGATATTGAAAGTGCAAAAATTATCGTTTTTCTTCAGTATCACATTTGTCAATATAAAGGAGTATTCGTGAAAATAAGTCGTATAAAAGCCTATCAAGTTGATCTTCCACTCCACGAAGGCAGCTATAACTGGTCTGGAGGAAAATCTGTATCTGTATTTGACAGTACTATTGTCTCTGTTGAGACAGATGAAGGGATAACTGGTTATGGAGAGGTATGCCCTTTGGGACCATTCTATCTTCCTGCTTATGCTAAGGGAACACGTACAGGAATTGCTGAACTTGCACCTCATCTCATCGGTAAAGACCCAACTCAACTCCTACCGCTAAATCAATACATGGATATTGCACTGAAGGGACACCCTTATGTCAAATCTGGTATTGACATTGCGTGTTGGGATATACTGGGGAAAGTTTCTAACCAACCAGTATGTACACTTCTCGGTGGAAGATATGGTGAGGATTTCATGCTCTATCGTGCGATCTCACAGCAATCTCCAGACGAAATGGCGGAAAAAGTCACGACTTATCGTGCAGAAGGGTACCGAAAATTCCAGTTGAAAGTCGGTGGCGATCCAAATACTGATATTGAACGTATTCATGCAGTTGCCGAATTGATGCAACAAGGAGATGTGCTCATTGCTGATGCCAATACCGGTTGGTTGATGCATGAAGCGGCTCGGGTTGTGCGAGGCGTAAGCGATGTAGATGTCTATATTGAACAACCTTGTCTTTCTTATGAAGAATGCCTTACCATACGCCAAAACACTAATCATCCATTTGTTCTTGACGAGACAGTAGACAGTATTCATACGTTATTACGCGGACATGCTGACCGTGCTATGGATGTAGTGAACATTAAAATCAGTAAATTCGGCGGACTTACCAAAGCAAAACTTGCAAGAGATTTATGCGTGGAACTTGGCGTTGCTATGACGATTGAAGACAGTTGGGGTGGTGATATAACAACCGCTGCGATTGCTCATCTTGCACACAGTACACCGACAAATTACCTATTTACTGCTACCGACTTCAACAGTTATGTCACCGTCAGTACTGCAGAAGGTGCACCACAACGAGTCAATGGAAGGATGGCAGCCTCAACACAACAGGGTTTAGGAATTGCTCCAGATATGAGTGTGTTAGGAAACGCTGTTGTTAATGTGGAATGATATTATGAGTATTAGAATTCTCACAGGTTCGGATGTCCGAAAAGCATTACCGATGCCAAAAGCAATTGAAGCAATACGTCATGCTTATGGTCAACTATCTGCAAACAAAGCAATAGCACCACCACGACAACACATATCCTCTGATAAAGGTATTACACTGATAATGCCTGCTTATCTTCCTGAACGGAACGAGTTTGGAATTAAAGTTGTCTCTGTTTATGATGAAAATCCATCTCACAATTTACCACGTATCACAGCAACAGTCTTAGTACTTGATCCAACAACTGGTGTGCCTTTAGCGTTTATGGATGGAAGCAGCCTTACTGCCATCCGAACAGGTGCAGGTGGTGGATTAGCTGCAGAATTGCTTGCTCGGAAGGATGCAAAGATAGTCGGATTGTTCGGTGCAGGTGTTCAGGCAAGAGCACAATTACAGGCTGTAATGGCAGTCAGGGATATAACCCACGTCAATCTCATTAGTCGCACACAGACCTCTGCCCAACGACTTGCTACGGAAATATCTGAATGGAACAATCCACCGAAAGTCAATCTCGTATCCTCCCCGACAGAAGTCGTTGAAGATGCTGATATCGTTATCTGTGCAACGACATCCAGTACACCACTCTTTGATGGGAACGATTTAAACGCTGGAACCCATATTACTGCAGTTGGGACGTTTGTACCAGAAAAACGTGAGGTAGACACAACAACCATTAGACGTGCAAACCGAATTGTAGTAGATTCAAGGAAAGACTGTTTGGAGGAAGCAGGAGACCTGATTATACCAAACGCTGAAGCGGATGCTGAAATCGGGGAAATTGTCAATGGAGATAAACCGGGTCGCGAATCAGAAGATGAAATTACATTCTTCAAATCTGTTGGAGTAGCAGTACAAGATGCTGTTGCCGCATCAGTGGTACTTGCAGAGGCGGAAGCGAAAAACTATGGAACTATCTTTGAACTGACTTGAGATAAGAAAATATGATTAAAGCCGTATTTTTTGACCTTGATGGAACACTCTGCGACTCCGATACAGCATGGCATATAGCGGTTAAAGATACATTTCAACTTTTTCGTAAACATGTGCAAGGTGTTCGGAAGGAGAGCCTTACAAATGCATGGGAAACAGTGCATCAAAAACTCTTTCAGCAACTTGACGCAGGGAAATGCTCTATGGCTGAAGTAAGAGACTTACGTTTCCAGTGTTTATTTGAAGAACTGAATTTGCCCCAAAGTCAAATCACAGAAGAACTCAACGAGTTTCTCAGTAAGCGTTACATCACAAGTTTATCTCTTTACGAGGATGTTGCAGTCCTTGAAAAACTACACGCATATCATGTCGGTATTATTACAAACGGTGCACACGATGAACATACTGACAGCCAACTTACTAAAGTTCGTTACCTTGGACTAAACGACCATATCCAGTCATTAACAATATCTGGTGAAATTGGGATTAGGAAACCGAATTACGAAATCTTCAAAGTGGCTTGTGAACGGGCGGATGTTTTGTTTGAAGAAGCTGTGTTCGTTGGAGATTCCATTCAAAATGACATTATTGGTGCTAATCGGGCAGGAATGACAAGTGTCTTAATAGACCGAAAATCTGAAATGGTGATTCCTAAAACTGCTAATGAACGACCTGACTATTCAATATCAAATCTATATGATGTGTTTACATGTATAAAACGAAAACAGACTTAGTACGATATTGACAAAATGTTATTTCTTTCTGTCAAATATGTGGTTTAGATGGTATTCTATTGATAGTTACTCAGCTAAAAGATAGTTGATGATCTCTGCAGCAACTTCTCCTTTTGGATTATTCTTATACAGTGTATGGAATACGATTGCTAATCTGCCACGATCCCCGTCTCGAACAATGATCGGATCTGCTACGGTTGCTTCAGAATCAGTCGCCAATACCTTTTCAGCAAACCAATCACCTTCAAACTGATTTAATGAGAATGGTCTATCTGATGCAAAATTGTTCAAACTCGGAGTTAATGTTTTACCTTCAGTTGTAACAACCATACCAACGTTGTGTTCATAGACATTAATTTCAATATCGGGGATGTCCATTAGGTTTTGCATAGCACCACGTTCATTTGCTTTACCTTCTGAACTGTTATATCCAAAATAATCTGCGTGATTCAGTATCGTATTGCCATCCGTTGATTCAATCCAGTTTTCAGCGACAGAACCATCGGGTTGTGCATTTCCAGATGGATAAATTGTGGAAGGTAAAATGCCATATAGAATACATACATTCACGTCGCCATTTGCAGTTGTTTGGATCATCCAGTCCCTTAAGTATTCCTCACTATCTGTAATCGTCGCTGTAATTCCGTGAGCACCCAATAGTTTTTTGGTCGTTTTTGCTTCAATTATTGCATTTTCCAAAGTTAACCAAGATGCGTTCCCTGTATAAATTAACACATCCATCAATGCCTCTACCGGTTCTTCATCGGCTACACTTGGCACAACAGGTATTGTCTTTTTCTGCACTTTTGTGCAACATGCAATTGAGACCATACAGCCAATTAGTGAGATAACAACTAACCATCGATATATCAACATTTATTTTATTCCTTCAGTATAAGTTGTTTTGGGATTATTCGCCGAACTTGACCATTTACTCCCCCGATTGCAATACTACCATCTGTAGGATGCACAGCAAGAGCATACACCTAACCTGATAGTACTTGAATTTCAACTGATACTTCCACCGAATCAGGATCAATAATACGTACACTGTCATCTTCACATGCAGCAACAACTTGTGTTAAGTATAGCAAAAATAAAAAATAATAAAAGCGAAAATATATAGAACTGGTATAACAGAGATATTGAGAAAATACACGAAAAACCATTATTCAGAATATAACAAAGTATGATTATCTAACGAAAATAGAAAATGAGATATAATTTATTAGAATTGATATTATACATCGCAAAATCTCTTTTCAACAGATACTTGTACAAAAACTTTACCAAACGTTGCGGTGTGAAAGCCCAATGCTTTAAGCTTTGGGATGAAACAACGCCAAACGTCTCCATCGTTAAAAAAGTCCTTGATTTTATTCAAGAAATATGGTATAATTATAATGTCAACTGGATAGGAAAGCA
>JAJEAG010000020.1 GCA_022824265.1 Candidatus Poribacteria bacterium
ACAACTTTCTAAAGATATACTAAACATTGGTATCCTCTCCTATGTAATCTAAAATACGTTATTATTAGGATAGGATACCATTTCTTGTTATACAGCGCAAAAACTCTTTTCAACAGATACTTGTACAAAAACTTTACACACTCATATTTCACCATCAGAGACATTCAGTTTTCGATTTTTCTGTCTGAATCGCTTTACTCGCTCAGACATACAATATAAACGCTTAGTAACACTCATCTACTTAGAAATCTTAAAACTAAACAGCTCTACGTGTAAATTGTTTTATCTTGACATACAGAAAATGACAGGATAAAATAACATTGTCAAATTTGTCATAAAATGATCGGAATTTATACTAATTAAGATGCAAGAATCCGGCAGAAGAATCCATCAACTTAATGTATCCAATCTATCTAAAGACTTTGGTAATGTAGAAGTCTTGCGGAATATATCTTTTAGTTTTAGTGCTGGCGCGTCAGTTGCTATCACAGGTCCATCTGGTTCTGGAAAAAGCACTTTACTACACATCATTGGTACTATAGAAGAACCTACCAAAGGAAAGGTTGAAATCAATGCAACCGATCCCTTCCAATTATCCGAACCAGAACTTGCCCGTTATCGGAATACTGTAATAGGTTTTGTGTTTCAGGATCATCACCTATTACCACAATTCTCAGTTCTTGAAAATGTCCTGATTCCCACCCTTGCCTTCAAACAGAACCATGACGTATCTGCACTTGCACATGACTTATTGAAACGTGTGGGTTTGACTCATCGAATTTCGCATCGACCAGCGGAACTTTCTGGGGGTGAACGTCAACGTGTTGCAATTGCGCGTGCACTTATCAATCGTCCAAGCATCCTACTCTGTGATGAACCGACAGGTAATTTAGATGCTGCAACCGCAGGAAATATTACAGATTTACTGTTCGAAATGCACAGTATAGAAAGAAACATCCTTATCGTTGTAACCCATAATCTTGAACTTGCTTCACGTTTTGAGAAAAACCTTAAACTTGCTAATGGAACTTGCTCTGTAGAAACAGCGGAAGATAGTTGATATTTGATATAGATCTTTTGGACTATGAAATGAATCTATGCGTACTTTTTTGAAGACCGCAAAGCACTATTGGCGAATTCATCTAATTGTAGCACTATGCACTGCTGTTGCAACAGGTGTACTCGCGGGTGCATTGATTGTTGGGGATTCCATGCGTGGAAGCCTTCGCAACATTACATTAGAACGACTTGGTGGAATTCAGCATGCACTTATCGCAGATCACTTTTTTCAACCTGAGATCGTTAAACGGCAGAATATGGTGTCAGTAATTTTGCTGAACGGGACGGTTGTTGCAGCGGATACCGATTCTCGCGCTTCAAAGGTGAACATCTACGGAGTTGACAATACATTCTTTGACTTTTGGGATTTGGAAGATGTTCCGGACTTGACCAAATCACTAAACCAACCCTTTGCACAGATTGCTATCAATGAAGCACTTCAAAATGAATTGAACGTCAAGGTTGGGGATGCGATTCTTCTTAATCTACCACAAGCAACAGAGATTCATCCAGAATTCCTTCTCGGCACACGCGACACTGACGACGTGATACAAAGTCTTCGTGTGATTGTGGGTAATATTCTGCCCACAGCCAACGTAGGCAGATTTAGTATCCAGCCACATCAAAGTCTGCCTCTAAATGCCTATATATCTTTGCCAATCTTACAAAAGGCTATTGGTCAGACCGATAAAGTCAATGCTGTGTTTTCTGCAGATGCAGAACCGCTTTCGTCAAATGTACTGGAACCTACGATTGAAGGACTGGGATTGAAAATTATATCTAATGAAAACAATTTCGAACTACAAAGTCAGCAGTACCTACTCAAACCGCTATTGTCAGAGATAGCACTCAATGTCGCATCTGAAAACAACATTCCAACCCTCCCTACATTGACTTATCTTGCGAATTCCATATCCATAGTTGATACCTCACCGCAAGAGGGGTCAAGCAGCAAATCGGTTCAAATTCCATATTCAACCATATTGGCATTATCTTTTGAAACGGGAGATTTTTCAGAACTTTTAAACAGATCTACAACTGCAAATGATAAAAATCTTTATCTACAAGAACAACAAAAGGAAATCAAGCGACGCGAGTCAAAAGATGGTGAAGAGTGGAAAAAAATAGCGGAAGAACTACAAAGAATTGTAAAAAATAGATCAGACATACAATATGTAGAAGGTAATAAAATTAACTCTCCAGCTATCAGAAAGATAAAGGCAGACAGCGATAAGGCATTAGCAGAGGTTAACAGAAAACTTAAGGGATTCTCATCTATCAACCCATTACATTTACCAATTGTGTTGAATAAATGGACAGCTGATGACTTGGATGCAAAAGTCGGTGATAGAATCAAGATTACATACTTCAGTGTTAATGCAGAAGAGGAGTATATTACAGAAACCGCATACTTTATATTAAAAGCCGTTGTTCCTATAGAAGGAATCGCTGCAGATACAGACTTGATACCCTCATTTCCGGGTATCCACGATACAACCAACCTATCTGATTGGGATCCTCCTTTTCCATTTGATTATAGTAAAGTTCGTAATAAAGACGAAACATACTGGGATGAATATAAGTCGACTCCGAAGGCATTTGTTACTTTAGATATGGGCAAACGACTGTGGGAGAATCGGTTTGGTGACCTCACTTCTATTCGGATGGGAAAAGCACCGGGGATGGATATTGATGCAACGCAATCACTGTTTAAAACTGAATTTCTCAAAAGAATTGAGCCAGAACAGATCGGATTCCAATTCCTATCTTTACAAGAAGAAGGACTTAATGCATCTACAGGGTCGACAGATTTTGGGATGTTGTTTAGTAGTCTTAGCATCTTTATTATATTAGCTGCTGCAACACTTGTTAGTGCTACCTTTGCTATTGGTGTAGCACAACGGTCGCGAGAAATAGGGATACTACAAGCCGTTGGTTATAGACTCGCAAAGATTCGTCGTCGTTTTCTTTTTGAGGGGATCTTAATTGCTGGTATCGGTAGTCTATTCGGTTGTCTACTTGCAATCGGGTATGCACAATTGATGATATTCGGGTTAAAAACGTGGTGGTTACCCGCAATAGGAACACCTTTTATTGATCTACATGTTGGTAGATGGAGTTTGCTTATTGGAATTGCTGCTACACTTGTAATAGTTATTTTTTTCATTCGTCTAGTTATCAAAACACTTGGGAAGGCACCAACCGCAGCACTCCTTACAGGAGAGACTGATTTTGATGAAACACCACGAAAACATAAAACACATAGCACCCAATTATCTGTAAATCGAAATGTATCTATATTCCTTGGATTTGTTTTTGGAATAATTGTTGGTTATTTCATCTGTATGGATGGTTGGTATGGTGTCATTCTTTTACTTATATTACCTATGTTTGTTTTTTTCATGTTTAGTAGTAAATTCGGTTCATTTGTGATGGATAGACTCAATCCTACAGTGAATTATCATCAAGATAAACCACGACAAAAATTACAAATTGTTTGGTGGAAATTCGTATTAGGATTAGGTATTGGGACAATAACAGGTTATATCGGAACAATATTGATTTTGTCTCTGGATGGCACTCATATTTACGAAACAGTTGAAAATGTAGTCAAGCATCCTGTTGTCAGATTGTTAGGTTCTGCCCTTGGTATTCTGGCAACAGGATGGTTAGTCTTTGACAAATGGTTAGGGTCGCAAAGGGTACCGAAACGTCTTAGTCGTATGAGATTTGGACTGAAGAATGCGGCATGGCAACCGATGAACAGCAAAAGTTCTGTGATGATCATGAGTTTTGCTTGTTGTATCATAGTTGCAGTGGGTGTAAATCGGCATGACGCGATGCCTGAGACAGAGTATGCGTTTGTCGCTGAGTCATCCCTTCCTATACACTATAGTCTAAATACACCGGAAGGAAGACTTGAACTTGGTTTTGATGCTGAAGGTTCTGAGTTGTTAGCTAAATCTGAAATATACCCGTTTAGAGTTTTACCCGGTGAGGATGTAAGTTGTCTAAATCTCTATAAACCTGAAAAGCCACAGATATTAGGTGCACCAGATGGAATGTTATATGAAGATCCGTGGCATTATTTACAAGAAGAATCAAGACATGAGAGTAGAATACATGCTATTGGTGATGATAATTCATTACGTTGGATTCTACACCATGACCCGAAAGAGGATTTTCTAATTGAAGATGAATTTGGAAACAATTTAGGTCTGCAAATTGAAACGGTAAGTAATAGTCTTTTTCAGAGTCAATTAATTATATCAGATAACGATTTTACAAAATACTTTCCAAGTCAAAGTGGGTATCAGTATTTCCTAATCAAAACGTTACCTGAATTACAAACAGATACACAAAAAGTTCTTGAAAAGACATTAGAAGATTATGGGTTTGATGTATCGTCGGCATCAGAACGGTTGGCAAGTTTTCGCGCTGTAGAAAATACATACATCTCTACTTTTCAAAGTCTTGGTGGATTAGGGGTTCTTCTTGGGACATTCGGTTTAGCCATGGTTTTGTTCCGAAATATCATTGAACGTCAAAGAGAATTGGCAACTTTACGTGCTTACGGTTTTAGACGAAAACTGCTATTTAATATGTTGATCCTTGAAAGTGGATTTCTACTCGCTGTGGGTATGCTTATTGGGATTCTGGCGGGTATCGTTGCCATTTTTGGATCACAGGGACATCTACCCTCATTTCCATGGCAATCACTAACGATTACCTTGATATTGATTTTTGGGTTTGGTATAATTGCTAACAGTATTGCCGTGGTTGTTGCACTCCGTAGTCCGTTATTATCAACGCTGAAATCGGAATAGTTAGAGTAGAGATTAAAACCGAATGATGTGGATGTAAAATATGGTATTGAAATTATATATTTCTAACTTAAATATAATAATCCTTGTTTTACTTCTCACAGTGATTGGTTGTTCAGGGGATTATGATACCGAGACCTCTTCTGCTTCAACCCATACGCAACAAGGTTGGCAACATTACATGTCAGGGGATTACACACAGGCAATGATAAGTTTTGAACGTGCTCTTAACACAGACCCAGAATTTGCCGATGCCCATAACGGAGTTGGTTGGAGTCAACTTAGTCTTTCGCTTTCCATACCACTTGTGCAAGAGGCATTCCAAAATGCCGTCCGTTTTGATTCTTCAAATGCAGATGCATGGGTCGGTCTGGCAACTGTGCTTTATTTACGCAATAAAGATTCCTCTGATTTTCAATCTGCTATTCGTGCTATTGATAATGCCTTACAGTCGGATGGAGAAGAGTATCTTTATCGACATGATTATCAGTCTGAGGCGGATTTGTTTGCTCTTAAAGCAACTTGCTACTTCTATCTCGGTGAAAATCAACTTGCACGACAAGAGATTGGTAAAGCAAGCGAAATTGATGAGCAAAATAGATCTGCAATTGCACTCCAAAACCTATTACAGGAATAATCCATAATATAATTGTATTTACTTAGGAGAATAATATGGCTCAAAACGTTATAACATCTACAAAATTAACAAATTTAACACCTTTCCATAGTGGTAAAGTCCGTGATCTTTATGACCTTGGTGATGAATTTCTGATTATATCTACAGATAGATTATCAGCCTTTGATGTTGTTTTACCGAATGGCATACCAGATAAGGGAAAAGTGCTGACAGGATTGTCTAAATTCTGGTTCAACTATACTAAATCCGTTGTTGATAATCATGTAATTTCAACCGAGGTAGAGGATTATCCAGAAGAACTGCAAACGGATGCTGAACTACTTAAGGGTCGTTCAATGCTTGTTCTTAAAGCTGAACGGGTTGATGTAGAATGTGTTGTCCGTGGTTATCTTGCAGGTTCTGGTTGGTCATCGTATCAGAAAACGGGAGAAATCTGTGGTCAGAAATTACCAGCGGGATTACGAGAATCAGACAAGTTACCTGAACTATTATTTACACCGACAACAAAAGCAGAACAAGGAGAACACGACGAACCGATCTCAATAGACGAAATGCAAAGTCAAATAGGTGCAGACTTAACAGATCAGTTAATTGAAATTAGTTTCGCTTTATTCAATTCAGCAAGCCAACACGCTGAAAACTCAGGTATAATTCTTTGCGATACTAAATTTGAATTCGGTTTACGCGATGGAAAGATTATCCTGATAGATGAAGTATTCACACCAGACTCTTCGCGATTTTGGCCTGCAGATTTGTATGAACCCGGTAAGCCACAACAGAGTTTTGATAAACAGTTCGTCCGTGATTATCTAACTGAAATCGGTTGGAACAAACAACCACCTGCACCTGAATTGCCTGATAGTGTAATATCCAAAACGAGTGAGAAATATCGAGAGGCATATAGACTTATTGTTGGGGAAGAACTCAATATATAATTTAGATAGAATTATTCTACTCACCCAGTAAATTGAGACTGACCAATTTTTCAACATCAGTGACGAAAAATTAGACAATATTGTTGCTTTAAACCAAATATTTAGCAATTTCTGTTGGCATAGAAATTGCTAAATAGGATATATGCCTCCTTAGGTGAGTCGGAACTGCATTCAAGTAAACGCTCAGTTTACCAGTCAACATTATTTGCGTTAGGTTGTAATCCCTACAAAATCTATACCGACTGGGACGTGGTTTCCGACTCTTTTTCTTTTAACTCTGACCATTATCCAGATCCTATTAGTTTTCGTAAGGTTGTTATTAATGTGCCTTCTGACAACCATTTCGCTGCCACACGTAACACACTTGCAGAATAAGTCGGATATACGTGAATCATTCCCCCTAATTTCCGCAAAGGAATCCCTTCCTGCATTGCAAGTATATATTCATGGATTACCTCTCCGGCATTTGTACCAACAATGTGAACACCCAATATCTTGCCTCTCCATTTCGTTGCAATCACCTTCGTAAACCCTTGTGTTTCTCCCTCTGCAACTGCTCTGTCTACATCTTTCTGCTCCAATGTAAAAACGTCAACATCTCCATATTTCTCTCGTGCTTCAGACTCCGTTAACCCGCATCTCGCAATCTCTGGATCACAAAATGTTGTCCATGGCACAACAGAATAGTTAATCTTTTTTGAGAAAGGTAAAAGGAAATTCCTAACCAGCAATTGTGCTTGAAATGCTGCAACATGAGTAAAAAGATAGTGTCCAATGACATCTCCTGCAGCAAAAATGTGTTTCACATGTGTCTGTAGTTGGTCATTAACAACGATTCCATTTTTTTTTACAGGCACACCGATTTTTTCCAATTCCAATCCTTCAATATTCGGTGTGCGTCCTGCTGCGATTAGGACATTATCAAATTCCTGTTCTTCGGTTTGGTCTGAAGAAGTAGATTGTAACTCTGAAAATATTACCTTTGTCGCTTCGTTCTGTTTTTCAATTTTTTCTATACTTGCATTTAATCGTACGTTAATCCCTTCAGAACTAAGGTAATGCATCATCCGTTCCGAAACATCTTCATCCTCTTTTGTTAATATACGTCCGCTTCGTTGAGCAATCGTTACATCTGACCCAAGTCGATGAAATGCTTGTCCCAATTCAATCCCAATTGGACCTGCTCCAACAACAAGCAACCTTTGCGGTAATTCCTCTAAATCCCAAACATTTTCACTGTCAAGATAATCACAGGATTCCAATCCGGGAATAGATGGGGCAAGAGGTCGGGAACCTGTGCTAATCACAAACTTCTTACTTTTCAGAGTTCTGGTCTCACCTTTTTCTGTATCTTCCACGACAAATATATCACGAGTCTCAAAATGACCATCCCCGAAGATTACATCTACACCCATTTCACGGAATCTTTCAGGATTATCGTGTTCCTCTTCTATAACATGTTGTGTGCTGCGGACATAGTCCATCACCTTCTGCCATTCAGGACTTCCTTTAGAATCTTGGAAACCATATTTTTCAGCAGTGTCAATATATTTTGCTATTTTTGATGCTTTGAGCAATGCTTTTGAAGGCACACAACCTGTCCATAAACAATCACCACCGATACGGTGTTTTTCAACTAACGCAGTCTTTTTACCAAGTTTCGCACCTGCTACGGCAACAACAAGTCCAGCACTCCCACCACCGATTACCGTTATATCATAATTATCCAAAATTTAATCTCCATGTTCAGATTTCATCTATTTCTGGTGGCGTAGTACTTTTCCGGGTAGTTTACCTGTAACCTCTCCATCATTAATTACCGGAACTCCATTCACAAAAACCCAATTTACACCAACTGGAGGTTGAATTGGATCAAACCATGTTGAGCGGTCTGCGACGGTATCTGGATCAAAAATCACAATGTCCGCGGCAAGATCAGTTGCAATTCTTCCACGGTCAGAAAGACGGAATCTTTCAGCAGGAAATCCACTCATTTTGTAAACCGCATCTTTTAATGAAATCAACTGTCGTTCACGGACGAATTTACCGAGATACTGTACAAAGCATCCATAACTACGTGGATGGGGATGTGGTATATTATATACACCATCACTTGCGATCATCATCCGAGGATGACATGCGGTCTGGTTCAACACCTTTTCATTCTCATCAGGCGGGGTTACCCAGGGCATGACAAATGTCTCAATTGCAATTTCTTCTCTGATGAAATCGTAAGCAAATTCCTCATTTGATTTGCCTTCCTGTTTCGAAACATCTTTCAGTAACTTACCGATATATCTACCAGAACGATTGTATCCAATAATCTGATTTCCTATTCCTAACTTATCACGTAGATATGGAAGAGATTTTTCTCGCACATCAGTATTTTCTAAATTCAGTAACATCTCATCAGGTGAACCTGTTTGATATTCCATTGGGAGCATCATTGCCAAGTGTGTCATGCCAGCAGGATAAAGATATGATTCAAATGTAAGATCAATGTCATCACGGTCAACACGTTCAAGCACTTCAGCCGATACTTCATCAACCCGTTCATGTGAAATATGTACGGGTATCTTAGCATGTTGTGCAATTTCTATTGTTTCCTCCCATGCAGCTTTCCGACCAATAAGCTGATACCGGATATGTGCCGCATAGATGGCATCATAACTTGCAGCAACCTTTGACAGATAAACCAACTCATTCAAATCAGCATTTGCAGAGGGTTGATAATCCAATCCCAAGCAGAGACAGCATGCTCCCGCTTCAAGCCAATCGCGTGTCGTCCGTTCCATTATCTTCAGTTCATCTGTCGTGGCAGGGCGCGCATCCCATCCCATAGCACCGAGACGAACAGCACAATGCGGCACTTGTGGGTATAGGTTTGCCGGTATATGCCCCTCAAATATATTAAGATATTCGTCTGGTGTGTTCCAGTTGAGTGCTACTTTATCGTCACCGTATGCAAATTGTGTGTAATGCCAAAGTTCCTGTGCAAGTTGTTGTGGCAATGGTGCCCAACCGAAACCGTCTGGAGCAGCAAGATGCGTCGTAACCCCTTGCATGACAGCAGCATACTGATCGCGTCCACCCAATAGTGAAATTTCAGAATGAACGTGAACATCAACGAAGCCAGGACACACAACCTGTCCAGAAGCATTTATTCTTTGTGACGCTTTTGCCTCAGTAAGATCATCAATGGCTTCTATACTATCACCTACTAAACCAATATCTGCAATATAAGGGTCACGTTTCCCTGTACCATCTACGATATTCCCATCTTCTATAATAATGTCAAATTCCAAAATTCCTCCTGAAATACATTTTTTATTCTTCAGCAAAATAATCAGAATCTACTCGTTTGATATCGTAAGTTTTAGTTGTAGAAACACCAACATCATGATCAATCATATATTGTGCAAGTTGTTGTCCATTGATAAGAACTATATTCTTGGAACTTCTTTCAGCATATTTTTCTGCTGAAGAATTAAATTCCGATGTAGTTATGAATATACCTTTCTGTGCCCTTTACCATCTAATGCTCCCACAAAATCTCGTACTGGCGGTTCCCCAATATTTGTTTCCCAACGCTTTGCTTGAACATAAACTACATCAAGACCGAGTCTGTCTTCATTTATGATTCCATCAATTCCACCATCACCACTCCGTCCTACAGCCTCAGCATCCTCTCGTGAACCTCCATAGCCCATAGCAACAAGCAAATCTATGACGAGTTCTTCAAAAAAGGTCGGGGTGTTGTTTTTTATTTCATCCAATAGTTCTATAGCCAATTGCTTATGTATGCTTTGGTAAATATCTTCTATGGAGTCAACTGTAAACTTATCTTCAATATGTTCTTCAGTACCATCTTCATAGGATACATCAGTATCATCTTTATCTAGTTTATCATCCTGAACAAGGTAATAAGGTGTTCTATCACCACCAGGTTGTACTAATTTTCTATGTTTTTTGAGATTTCGAAATGCTTGGGCAACAAGGTAATAAAATTGGTCTATATAATAACCATTACTTAATATCTTTGCATTGATTTGTTCTTCCGATAAATTAAAAATAACAGTTAACTTTTCTGTTGCTTCTGCAATAGTCATCCCATTGGGAGGAAATTCAATTTCAAGGACAGCCTTTCTAATTTCCTCAAGGGCAGGAACTAAAATCTGATATTTTTCTCCGGTTTCAGGAATATATGCTGATCTTATTGTGGTTGTAATATCTTTCAAATTAACACTCAATTTTTTTATTAATTTGTATATAGTATGACACACAAAATATGTTTTGTCAATAACGGACTGTAAGTTAAAACGTTGCTTAATATAATGTATACAACCTCCTCACCTATCATTATATATCTTTCCGATTATATCACTTATGTCAATAGCATCAACAAGATAATCGTTCATTGTCCTTTCTACAAATTCCTCAGGAATACCATGCATTGCTTCTGCTATTGGTCCAGCGATAGCACCGAGCGTGTCTGAATCACCACCGAGAGAGATAGCATTCCGTACAGCATCTTCAAAACTCTCAGATTCCAAAGCACATGTAATCGCTTGGGGAACAGTATCTTGACATGTTTCGTTAAAAGAATAGTCGGGGCGCATTTCGTCTACTGACATGGATAAATCATAATCATATTCTGTTGTAATTACTTTACGTATGTCTATTGGATTTTCTCCTTGAAATGCAAGCCAGATTGCATGTGTAGTGGCACGTGCCCCTTTCATGCCTTCAGGATGATTGTGTGTGATTTTCGTCACTTTATCGGCAGCAGCGAGGGCGGCATCCAAGTCATCACGATTCAGGTAGGCAGCGGGTGAAACACGCATCGCTGCACCGTTCCCAAAACTATCGTATGGTTCAGGATTGCTTTCATAAATCCAGTTACCAAACATTCCACCATAACCTCTGCCCGGATAATTGAGACACCACTTCTGCATTGTTTCTGCAGGTGGCAGGTCATGCAGTAAAATGTCTGCGACTGCTACAGTGCATACCGAATCATCTGTAAACTCACATTCTTTTGAAAAGAAATCAAAGTTCTTGGTTTTGATCCGATCCCATTCATAGATGGAGCCAACGATATCTCCGATAATTGCTCCTAACATTTATTTACCTTATCCAATTTAGAGTATAATTTTTATATATAGTTGCTTGTGAATCAACGCTAATGCGCGTTTAGCATTTGACGGATGAGAACTCCGATCTCAGGTCAAAGTATTCTGTCGCGATTTGGAGATCGCTCCTACAGATGGGATGTCAACATATTGTTTTGACATACTCCCCCTGCTAAAGCATGGGGATTCTTAGTCCCTCTGCCACAGGGTAGATTGTGGTATCAACAAGGGGTGCTTGCCGAAGCAAGTCTGACCCCCTCTACTCCAAAGGTTGATGCCCCAACCTTATGAATATTTATGGCAGCATTTATATCTCGATCATGAGAGATTGGACAGTTATGGCAACACCATTCACGGACATTCAAATCAAAGAACTTATGTATTTGTCCACAGACATGACACACTTTACTTGTGGGTGTCCACCGGTCAATCTGCGCAACGTGCTTGCCTCGTTTTTGTGCTTGCCACTTGATTTTCTGCATGAAGTCTCCGAATGCGTAATCGGATACCTTTCTACCCCAAAGGCGTTTCATGCCTTCAAGGTTGAGGTCTTCAAAGTAGCAG
>JAJEAG010000019.1 GCA_022824265.1 Candidatus Poribacteria bacterium
TTTTGCCACCTTATTCACCGGACTACAACCCGATTGAACACGACTTTGCGAATATCAAACGCCTCAGAGAATACAATGCTGATAAAACCATTGATGAAGTTATAAACATGTATCATTAATTCTAAAGTTTACTATAAATAATTCTGCTATAACTACATTCATAACGGATACTTATGAATAGTTTATGAATAGTTAATGAATGTTGTTCATTTTCTGAACATGTTTGTATGTGTTTTAGACTTAATATATAAAAATATCTTCCCAGAATACATTGACGCGCATGGATTAATCAAGTATACTTAAGCGATGTCAGGTAATATCGTGGGCACAATTGAATCAAGTGAAGGAGAGTTATATGATTGAACGTTGGGGTATGTTTGAAGTAATGTTGAATGGTCCAAAAACAGGAAATCCGTTCACTGAGGTAGAATTATCTGCAGTATTTAAACAAAACGATCGCGCATTTGAACCGCAAGGATTCTATGATGGAGACGGAATATACAAAATAAGGTTCATGCCAGACAAAATCGGTGAATGGACGTACACCACGAAAAGTAACATCGCAGAACTCAATGGCAAAGCAGGTAAGTTCACCTGTATTGACCCCTCCGAGAATAACCACGGTCCTGTGAAAGTCAATAAAAAGTATTATCTCCAATATGCTGACGGAACACCTTATCATCAGTTCGGAACAACCTGTTATGCATGGACACATCAGGGAGAGGAGATGGAGGAGCAAACCCTCAAAACCCTTGCTGATGCCCCCTTCAACAAATTGCGAATGTGTATCTTTCCCAAAGATTATTCGTATAACAAAAATGAACCTGTCTACTATCCTTATGAAGGTAAACCACTGAAGGATTGGGATTTTACAAGATTCAATCCAGAATTTTGGCGGCATTTTGAGCAACGTGTTCAAGACCTTTTAAAACTCGGTATAGAAGCAGATATTATCCTATTTCATACCTATGACAGATGGGATTTTGAGAATATGGATACCGAAAGTGATGACCGCTATATCCGATATGCTGTGGCACGTTTATCTGCTTTTCGTAATGTGTGGTGGTCTCTTGCAAATGAATATGACATCATGCCTGCAAAAGAGGAATCCGACTGGGATAGATTCTTCCAGATTATACGTGACCATGACCAGTATCAGCGGTTACGTGGTATACACAACTGCAGAGGTTGGTATGACCACAACAAACCGTGGGTGACACATACCAGTATACAAACATCAAACATGGCAGAGGGAATCCACTATCGCACACGATACGGAAAACCGGTAATCTATGACGAGTGCCGCTACGAAGGGAATATACCGCAGGGATGGGGAAATATCACTGCTCAACAGATGGTGCAACACTTTTGGACAGGAACTGTTTCTGGGTGCTACGTAGGACATGGAGAAACATACAAGCATCCTGAAGACCTATTGTGGTGGGCAAAGGGTGGTGTGCTTCGCGGTGAAAGTCCATCTCGTATCGCCTTTCTCAAGGACTTTATGACAGACGCTCCTCCATTTGACACACTTGAACCTGTTGGAGATGATAAAGGCAAATATGTCCTCGCAAAACAGGATGAATACTATCTTGTATATACAACAGAACCGCAGACGGTAACAGTCGAACTCCACGGAGACAAACCTTATAAAATAGATGGTGTTGATACGTGGAACATGAAGATACTCCCAATCGGCACCGCACAACCAGGAGAATATACATTCGCTACACATCGCAATGATTTTGCATATCGTTTTACTCCTTATGCAGAGGGAGAAAAACTTCGTCCCGAGGCAAAAGCATCTGCTGATGCCCTGACAGGCAGTGCACCGTTAACAGTCGCTTTCTCGGCTGACGGCAATTTGAAACAACAATGGAATTTCGGTGATGGCTCATCATCTGATCAATCAAATCCTACACACGTCTATGAAAATCTTGGTCAATACACTGCGATACTTACTGTTACTGATACGGAAGGATCGTCATCAACAACAGCACTCACTATTAATGTGTTACCAACCGTACCCGCTGATATAGGCACTCATACAGTATTTCCCGGTTCCCGTGATGGACTCCAGTTTCTCTGGCACAATACGCTTGAGGACAGCAATGGAATTGAAGCACAGGGTGATGCAAAAGTCACTGAAGATGGACAGATGGATCTAACAGGTGGTTCGTTATTTGCAAAAGAAGTAAATGAAACACTCCTTGCAACCTGTAAAGAAAGCAATCAATTAACAATTGAGTGTCTTGTTACGATAGGTAACTTGAAACAGAGCGGTCCAGCACGGATTATCACGTTTTCTAAAGATGTCACACATCGCAACTTCACACTTGGACAAGACGGAAACCGTTTTGCTATTCGGATACGTACACCTCGTACTGGAGAGAATGGACAAGGTGGTGAGTTTTCCTTCGGTGAGATAGAATCAGGCAAACCGAAACATGTTATCGTTAGTTACTTTCCTGGAAATATTTACTGCTATGTTGATGGTGAATTAGTTCACTCTGGTAACGGAATTCAAGGGGACTTCAGCAATTGGGAATTATATCCGCTTTTCTTCGGTGATGAAGCAAATGGTGGAAGAAACTGGGATGGCTTACTAAGTCACGTTGCTATTTATAGTCGGTTTGTTGGTTTAGAAGAAGCTGCGCATAAGTTTAAACTGATACATGTTGAATGAAACTGTTAACCTGAGTTCAATGTCAATTAATGGAAACAGATGAGATGAAAGCCATAAACCGTTACCTTAGATTCATTTTATGTATTACTCTACTCAGTGCAATATCAACGACATTTATGGTGAGATGTTTCGCTAATAATTACACACAAATGAGTCTGCCCAATGGCGCAAAGACACGTCTTGGTAAAGGTCATATCACAGATATTCTGTATTCCCCTGATGGTAATACCATTTCCAATTGACAAAACATCATAAATAGTTTATATTACATTGCACCTTTTTCAAATAAAGTGAGGACGCAATGAACAAAAAAGTTCCCGATATTACCGAGAGTGTTGAAGAGCTGAAATCCCTTATGGGACAATCTACACAAGTGCATCAAAAACAAAGACTTTCTATGCTGTATCTTTTGCGAAGTGGACACGCCAAAAATCGTAAACAGGTCGCAGAGTTGTTAGGCGTGCATCGCACGACTATTGGACACTGGTTGTTGTGCTACGAAACAGACGGACTTGAGAAACTCTTAGAGCGTAGATATCCGCCAGGGCGTATGTCGGCACTTACACAAGAACAGCGCGACACCTTACGCGCTGAGTTGCAGAAACCACAGGGTTTTAGGAGTTATACAGAGATCAAGCAGTATATTGCGGATACTTTTGGTGTAGACATGAAGTATAAAGCAGTTTACGCCCTTGTTCACGATAAATGGAAAGCGAAACTCAAAGTGCCACGGAAAAGCCATATAAAAAAACGCTGAAGCAAGTGAAGCGTTTG
>JAJEAG010000081.1 GCA_022824265.1 Candidatus Poribacteria bacterium
TTTTGCCACCTTATTCACCGGACTACAACCCGATTGAACACGACTTTGCGAATATCAAACGCCTCAGAGAATACAATGCTGATAAAACCATTGATGAAGTTATAAACATGTATCATTAATTCTAAAGTTTACTATAAATAAGCCTGATCCCTGGATGTCCAGATTGTATCAGTCAAAATCTCATGATATAATATATGTCGGTGCAAAATGATGCACTTGTTTATATTCAATTTTATCTTCTAACATTTTAAGAGGCAACTTGATGAACAGTCTGTGTGATCCACACTATGCAAGCGGCAAGCTTGTGTCGACTCTACTTATAATCATTTCCTTATGCTCAATGGCAGCACAGGAAACTAAAGCCGAAAAGGAAGTAGATATGGAAAAAAATCGAATAAAAATCTATAGTGAAAATCCACGTTATTGGCAATACAAAGGCGAACCAATTCTTCTAATTGGTGGTTCAGTTGAGGATAATCTGTTTCAGATTCCGAATCTCAGAGAACATCTTGAACTGTTGAAATCGGTTGGTGGTAATTATGTGCGGTCTACGATGAGCTGGGTTGATGAAGGTGATGTACCGCCACACAAAAAGATCGGTGATAAATACGACCTAAATCAGTGGAATGAAGAATTTTGGAACCGTTTTAGAAACTTCCTAAAGTGGACCGATGAGATGGATATTATAGTTCAAATTGAGGTGTGGGCAACTTTCAATTATTACCGTGAACCGTGGGCAGCCAATCCTTTCAATCCAGTAAATAATAGCAATTACTCTGTTGAAGAATCAGGGTTACCCACTGTTGTTAATAGTCATCCCGTTGCAACAAAGAACAACTTTTTCTGGTCTGTACCGAAAGAGCGGAATCAGGAAATCGTCTTGAAATATCAGGAAAAGTATGTGGATAAGCTTCTTTCTGAGACGTTACCGTATGGACATATCCTCTACTGTATGGACAACGAGACAGCAGTTACGGCTGCATGGGGTGAATATTGGTCTACCTATATTAAGAAGAAAGCAACAGAGGCTGGACGAGCCGTTGAAACCACTGAGATGTGGGATCCTTGGGATTTATCGGATGAGAAACATAAAGCGACTTTTGATCATCCTGAAACTTATTCGTTTTGTGATATATCTCAAAATAACCACCAAAAACGGCAACGACATTGGGATAACGCACAGAAAATTCGCGCTAAAATTTCTCCGGTCCGTCCCATAAATAATATAAAGATATATGGTGCTGATGGTGGACGATTCGGTAGCACACGAGATGGGTTGGAACGGTTTTGGAGGAACGTTTACGGTGGATTCGCATCAGCACGGTTTCACCGTCCCGATAGTGGTGTCGGTTTGAGCAAAATAGCACAAGCACATCTCAAGAGTATGCGAATGATCACAGACGAGATAGACATATTTACATGCGAACCCAACATTGATTTGCTGTCCAACAGAGAAGATAACGAGGCGTATACGATCACTAATTCTGGAAAGGAATATGCTGTCTATTTTCCAAATGGGGGTTCAGTTGATCTTGATCTCAGTACTGTTGAAAAAACAGATGCTAAATCGTTGTCAATCAGATGGTTATACATCAATAATAGTAAATGGAGAAAGGCTGAGGAAGTTCCGTTAAGCGATAGCATAACATTGACCGCACCGACAAAAGCACATTGGGCAGTTTTGGTTCAAGTAAGGTAATGACAATGAGTTTGCGAACCCAACCCACGATACTATTATCACCATTTTTAGTGAAACTTAAAAATAAGTGCACACTCCGTGGTAGGTTCGTTTCCTAACCGCATCTATGAGACTGAATAAACACCGGTTCAGTTAGGAAGCCGAATCATAGGCATCAATTTAAGAAAATTCAGACGATGCAAAGTAGTAGGCACACTCCGTGTGCCTACTACCATAAAATTCACACTAAATTGACGCTTATAGTTCAGTTAGGAAACCGAACCTACCGTAGTGTGTAATTAATTATGGTTTTTACTGTAATTTCAGGAGTAATCCGATGAAAATGTTATGCAATCCATATATTACCATTTGCAAGATTGTATTGGTTCTGCTCATATATATATCATTAAGTTCTATAGCAGAGGATACTAAAGTGAAACGAGATACAGAAATGGATAAAAACAGGATACAGATATATAAGGAAAACCCACGTTACTGGCAGTACAAAGGTGAACCTGTTCTGCTCATCGGTGGTTCAGTTGAGGATAATTTATTTCAAATTCCGAATTTGAGAGAACATCTTGAACTGTTGAAATCTGTGGGAGGTAACTATGTGCGTTCTACGATGAGTTGGGTTGATGAAGGTGACGTTCCATTTCATAAGAAAGTTGGTGATAAATATGATTTGAATCAGTGGAACGATGAATTTTGGATACGTTTTCGCAACTTTATCATGTGGACTCATGAGTTGGATATTATAGTTCAGATTGAGGTGTGGGCGACCTTCAGTTATTACCGTGAACCTTGGGACACGAATCCTTTCAATCCTAAAAATAACAGCAATTATACAGTGAAGTCATATTGAGTAAAACCTATAAATGTGGTAAAATATAGATATATAAACAATAATGTAGGTGCTATTTTTTTCTTAGAGGTTCTCTTATGGCTGACACAACTGAAAAACAACACAACTTCAATTGTCTTCCGAAACA
>JAJEAG010000099.1 GCA_022824265.1 Candidatus Poribacteria bacterium
TTTTGCCACCTTATTCACCGGACTACAACCCGATTGAACACGACTTTGCGAATATCAAACGCCTCAGAGAATACAATGCTGATAAAACCATCGATGAAGTTATAAACATGTATCATTAATTCTAAAGTTTACTATAAATAAACTCACATCACTTACATTCGCATCCACCATTGCAATGATTTTCCCATCTGGTGAATAAGTCGCAACTCCTTCTGCTCCTGAATATCCTCCCAGTTCTCCGAGATGTTTTCCTGTCATACCATCCCATAGAAAAGCACCATCGTCACCACTTTCCTCATATATACTTGTAAATATCGTGCTTCCATTATTTGAATAATATAATGCATCAATGGAACCTGAAATCCCAGATAATGTATTGATTAACTGACCTGTTTCGGTATCCCAAAGTTGTGTAGTTTTTTCTGAACTACTGCTTACAATAATTGAACCATCGGTAGAATACATTATTTGCCAGAGTTTACCTTTGATTTCTGTCAAAGTATTAAGCAGTTTTCCTGTATTAGCATCCCATAACATGATCGTATCATCAGAGGTATTACCAGCTATAGTTTTTCCATTTGGTGAAAAGTGCACTTGCTTTATAAAATGTTTCTGATCAGATAATCTCTTGATAAGTTGTCCAGTTTTTGCATTCCACAAAGACACTTTGCTCCAAGTACTATTGATTGTAAAAGTATTACCTGTTGGAGAAAAACGAAAATAGTTAACCTCTCCTTCTAATACATTGAGTTTATTCTGTATCAGTAATTTCCCTGTGGTGGAATTCCACAAACAAAATATATCATCGTAACTCCAACTTGCTATGGTATTACCGTCTGGTGTATATAAAACATTAGAAAAAATTCTTTCCGTATACCCATCAAGTATTTTAATAGGTTGTCCTGAGATTGCATCCCATAAACGAACTGTATTGTCCGATCCTTTGCTTAGGAGCGTGAGGCCATCAGGTGAAAAGAAGAGTGTGTTAATACCACTCTCATGTCCAATAAGTGTTTTCAAATGTAGTCTAAAGTTGGTAGACCATAACCTTATTGTTCCATCAGATCCACCTGAAGCAAACATTTTTCCATTTGATGCAAAACAGATATTGGTAACACTTCCTTTATGTCCAGTCAATGTTTTCAGGTGTTTTCCATTCCTAACATCCCATAGATCTACATTACCGTTTGAGGAACCGCCTGTAGCAAGTATCATTCCATCGGGAGTGAAACAGGCACTTGAAAAGTTATCAGAATCCTGTTGAACTAAAGTATCAAGAAATTCACCTGTGCTAAATTCCCATAGTCCTACACTTTCGTCGATACAGTAGGTAGCAATAGTATTTCCATCTGGAGAAAAGTATGCTTTGAAATCCTGAAAATCATGATTGGTGATAGTTTTTAGGTGTTCACCTGAAGTAACATTCCATAGTTGCATTGTAGTATCCCGATGGGTCCATGTGGCGATGGATTTACCATCTGGACTGAATCTTTTGTTATAGAATTTACAGTTCCCCCGTGTAACTGTCTTCAAGTGCTTTCCGGTTAGGGCATCCCACAACTGTACACTTTTATTAGAAATTGAATCTTTAATTGTACTTGTGGTAGCAAGCACATTTCCATTAGGTGAAAAGATTATTTGGCTTAGATCTTTTTCGTCATCTGTGAGTGTAAGAATATTTTGTCTTGTTTGGGTATTCCACAGATTTATACTTCCGTCAGACACTTCAGTAGCAAACACTTTTCCATCTATTGAGAAACGAATAGAGTTTATACCATTTGTATGGTCAGTGAGTTGGTATAGTTCTTCACCTGAAATTGAATCGTAGACCCAAATTCCAATTGAAGTTGCAACAGCAAACCGTGTTCCATCTGGAAAATATGCGATTTCGCCTAATATGCCCTTACCAATACGCAATTTTGCTCCTTCAGGTAAATTCGATTTGGTAACCTCTTGTGCAGAAGCATTCGGAAGATATAACACGAAAAGCAAAGTTAAAAAGATGATGAATTGGTAATTTGTTTTCATACTTTGTTCCTCCTATTGTCTTCTATGGTACATCCCACAGCAGTATCGTACCATCCAAACTACAACTTGCGAGGGTGCGACTATCTGGAGAGAATGCGATTGAATTTACATCCGAATTATGTCCAGTAAAGGTATGCTGTATTTTTTGAGTTTCAATATCCCACAAACGGATCGAGCCATTTTGGCGTAAAACAGCAAGCGTTTTTCCATCAGGTGAAAACACAACAATTTTTGCCATATCAGTAAGATTAAGATGAAATTCTCTCATTTTTTCTGGATCTCCCGCTGCTAATTGTAATTGCTCTCCTATGTTTTTCATTGCGTTGTGATCCAATGTTAGAATTTCTTCCCCTGTTATAGTATGCCACAACCGAATAGCCCGATCTGTTGTTGCGAGCAATATGCCATTCGGAGAATATGCAATAGAGAATCCGTTCCCAGTTTTTGGAATAGTTAATTTCTGTTCTCCTGTGGTAACATCCTACAAACGCATCACTCCATTAGGACCTGAACTTGCTAATGTCATATTATCAGGAGAAAATGCTACTGAAAACACCTCTCCTTCCACTTCTTCGAGCGTATGTATCTGTTGAGCAGTTTCAGTATCCCATATATGGATTGTATGGTCATTCCCTGCACTTGCAAACATTTTTCCGTCAGACGAAAACGCCACCGAACGGATTCCCTTTGTATGGTCATTTAGGTTAAGTTTATGTTCTCCAGTAGTATAATCCCATAAATTGATTATACCATTTCCATCCGCACTAATGATTGTTCGTAGATTAGAAGAAAACGCCAAAGAACCTATAGTCGCATAACCAGTTTGATGTCCTTTAAGAGTCAACGTATGCGTTCTGGTCTCTACATCCCACAACTCAACCCCTAATCCAGATGTGCTTGCTAATGTTTTACCGTCTGTAGAATATGCGATAGCGCGGACAGTAAGCGGATGACCATTTAGACTCAATTTGATTGTCCCTGTTTGAAGATCCCAAAAATGTATATCTCCTCCAATGTTCATACTAACAAAGGTTTTTCTATCTGGTGAATATAGGACTTTTGAAACTCCATATTCAGGAAGATCGATATTGTTCTCCAATTTCTCGATAGAGACATTCCAAAATTCAAGGGTCTTACTTCTGTGAGAACAACTCATCAGGAATCTGCCATCTGGACTAAACGTTATAGTGTCAAACATTTTTACCTTACCCGAAAGAGTTCTTAAATGTTGTCCTGTGTGAGGATTCCACAACCGAACTGTACCGTCTTTACTTCCACTTGCGAGGATAGTACCATCCGGAGAAAACGCAATTGTAAGAACCCAATCATTATGTCCAACAAATGTATGTTTAAGTTGCCCGTTTTCTACATCCCACGACTTAATTAAATCGTCCAAGCCAGCACTTGCAAAGGTTTTATTATCAGAGGAAAAAGCTACTGACGTAACTTGCGCTGTATGTCCTGATAGAACATGTCTGCTTTCACCTGTGGTTGTATCCCACAATGATACATTGCCATTGTTATTTCCACTTACGAGCCAGAGCCCATCCGGCGAATACGCTAATGTTCGGACATCCCCTCTCTGTTCAGATGAAATTGTCCGGTGTTTTCCTGTTCTTGTATCCCAAAGTCGTATTGATTTGTCAAATCCTAATCCACCACCACTTGCAAGCGTTATCCCATCTGGTGAGAAAGCAACAACTCGTACTGAACTATCATGACCAGTATATAGGGCAATTTCATCACCAGTCTGTGTATCATATAGCCAAATCCCGATTTTAGTTGCAACCGCTAACTGTTTTCCATCAGGAGAAATCGCCATATCCTCAATATTGCCTTTAAAAAGACGTGCCTTTGCCCCTTCAGGTAAACCAAACAGAGTCGCATCTTCAACATGTTCGTTTGCTAAAGATAGTATGTAGACACCTATCAGAGTTAAAATTAACAATACTCTAGTGAGATATTTAGACAAACGCGTATATCTCATGATATTACTCCTATAGTAACGTGAGTTCGATTAATGAATAGTGTTATATGCCAGAAGTCGATCTTTTTTATATGATAATATTTACATTACTTTGATTCTAAAGATTCAGAGTTTTCAGAGTCAAGAGGAAAATTTCACAATTTATTCATGTG
>JAJEAG010000100.1 GCA_022824265.1 Candidatus Poribacteria bacterium
CGCCCGCATGCTCACATACAGTCCTGTAAACCGAAGCGAGCAAAGCAACCTTCAACATATATGTTATCTGAACCAAGATTTCCAGGATCGGGAGTTAGTGGGTATATATTCCGTTGTCCAGGATGAAGGACTACCTTTTGCAAAGGAACATCGGCATACAATCTCTTATCCTGAAAATCCTGTAATCTTGCAAATCCTGGTTCAGACAACAAACAATTCAAACGGACAAGAATCACTAAATTGACGCTAATGGTTCGGTTAGGATACCGAACCTACCAAAGTGTCCAAGTAATTACAAATTTTGCTATAAGTGATAAGGGATGAGGAAATTATTGAACCTCTCATGCAAGAACCCCATCAGGTAAACAAGGCAGACTTTGCGTGGTAATAGAGAAGTATTAGATGCTATACTCTGAGTGTTGCGAAAGGAGTACCTTGGCGGATTTACCAGAAAAGTATTCACCCTATCAAACTTGTCATCGTCGTTTTCAGCAAAGGTAGACCTGTGAGTGTTCTGATTACAGATGCTTCTTGTCATGAAGTGCGCTTGGTTGAACCGGCTTGGATGCCTGTTGGACATCCGAAACCCCGCAGTGTTGATTGGGGATAAAGCCTATGACTCTGATCCTTTAGATGCGATTTTGAGGGGTGTGGTATTGAAATGGTAGTCCCTCATAAAGAGAACCGTCCAAAACAAGTTACACAGGATGGTAGGTTTTGTACTTCTTGCTTCCATACGTATGTCAATAAAATATTTATGAGATACACTGGACTTTTAACCCTTAAGTCCCTTTGTCAAGGGACTTTAAGAGAAACTGCGTAAGCACTGTTAATGTTGAACTTTAACTTATCGAAAAAACGCTCACCCCACCCGTCTCGTTCCCTACAGCAATATACTGGTCATTCGGTGACCAAATGAGGTTTGTGACCCCCGTTGTCAGAGTGGCTTTATGAACCGCCCGAGAACTGAGATTACCTCGCAATTGCCAGACGTAGACCAGACCATCGCTACCGCCTGATGCCAGCAGTTTTCCGCGATGTTGAAAACGCACAACGCTGAGAAAATCCTGATGTCCGGAAAGCGTAATGGGTTTGGTCCCTTCCGGTCCGCGCCCGGAACAATCCCACACCGTAACATCCTGACCGCCTCCTGTAGCCAAGTATCGACTTGTGGCATCCCATGAGAGTTCTCGCACTTTCGTCGGATAGCCAAACATTTGCAAGTCGTCACCGGTAGACATAATCCAGAAATGTGCGGTCGAATCTTGATCTCCGGTGGCGATGTATTTTCCGTCAGGACTCCACTCAATCACCAGTGATGAGCCTTTCCATTCCAATCGGCGGATGGCTTTCGACTGTTGCGGGTCCCACAGCGTGACACCGCCGTAGGTAATCGAGGCAAGTTGCCCTACACACGGTTTCCATTGGATACCAGAAATAGTACTCTGATGGTCGGGATATTCCCGAAGAAGATCCCCGGCAGTGTTCCATAGTTTCAACTTACGCCCAGCGGCAGAGGCGAGTATCGGTTTTTTACTGCCACTCCAAGCCAGGTGTTCAACCCAGGCTGCGCCCCCGTCAAGCGAGTGGGTCGCTTCGCCACTTGTCATATCCCACAACCGAATTTTCCCATCTTGTCCTGCGCTTGCAAGTACCTCGCTGTCTGGATGCCATGCGATTGACATTGTGCCGAATTCATGCCCTTCGAAGGCATGAATAACCGCTTGATGACGACCTTCAAAAATTGTCACCGGACCGAGAACCGACGCGGCAGCAAGGTATTTCCCATCAGGGGACCACGCCAGATCAATGACGTGGTCGCTGATGGTTGCGGTCCAATTTTCGCGCAGTTGAGAGGGCTGGACAAAACGGTTGCTCAGGTTGTTTAAGCGAGACATGCTTCAAACCCTTCAGTCAATTCTGCCCGGTCAAGGTTGCGTCCGATAAAGATGAGGCTATTGTAGCGCGGTTCATCATCCCACGGGCGGTCGGGGCGACCGTCGAAGAGCATATGAACACCTTGGAAGACGAATCGGTTTGGTTCACCTTTGATGCTCAGAATACCTTTCATTCGGAAGATGTCAACACCTTTTGTTTGAAGCAGATCGCCAATCCAATCGTTCAGTCGGTCAGCATTGAGGTCTCCAGGGGTTGTAATGCCAACCGATGTGACTTCGTCATCATGTTCGTGGTCTGGCTTAAATTCGCGTTCAACAACTGGCTTGACAAGGGCACCGCTGCCAAACAGTTGGGCTTGAAATTCGTCGGGGTGATGCTCGGTAAACAGCGCGTAGGCACCGGAGCGGTCAATCTGCACGTCAAAACGTAATTCATCTGCTGTGAGATTCAACTCAATGAGCTGCCCACTCGGTTGAAGCGTGCCACCCGCCGAAAGTTCATGCTCATCATCGGAGAAAACCATAACGACTGGCTCAACAGCACCCTCCAAAGCTTCATCGGTTGATTCATTTACGGGCACCAACGCGAGTTTCATCGCTGGGTCAGGACCTTCTTGGAGAACCAGTTCATGCGTGCCTGCTGAAAGGTTATAAACACCCGCCCATTCAAAGGGGTACTCCGGTTCCATAAACTGGGGGTCAACCTCCATCGCCCGATCCAGATCGAATCCTCCGACATTGAGAATTCTGTCCATTTCAACCACGGCGTTTTTCGTTCGATAAATCTTTGCTGCAGCGTTCATGCTGCGAATTCTGGCTTCCAGTTGATCTAACTCTCCCTCGCTCACAAGGTCAATCTTGTTCAACAAAATGACATCGGCAAAGGCAATCTGTTCACGCGCCTCATCGCTGTCATCGATGTGTTGCCAGATGTGTTTGGCATCAACCACCGTCGTGACGGAATCCAGTTGCAGTTTCTCCTGCATTTCGGTGTCCATGAAGAACGTCTGAGCAACTGGACCGGGGTCCGCCAGCCCTGTGGTTTCGACCATAATATAGTCGAACTTATCGCGACGCTTCATCAGATTCCCTAAAATACGGATGAGATCACCGCGCACCGTGCAGCAGATGCAACCATTGTTCATCTCAAAAATCTCTTCTTCAGCACCGATGACCAAATCATTATCAACGCCGATCTCGCCAAACTCGTTTTCGATGACGGCGATACGTTTGCCATGGTTCTCGGTGAGAATACGGTTGAGAAGCGTGGTTTTACCAGATCCTAAAAACCCCGTCAACACGGTGACGGGAACTTGATTGTTTAGCATGACTGTGTTTACCTTTCTCTCTTTGTTGTAGTTAGCCAGCGGTCAAGCGAACAATGTCCGCCTGCTTCACCTCCGCCAGCGGTTTGTGAATCTTGTATTGCCGAGGCTTTCCCGGTGTCTCCATGATAGCAATGACCGTTTCAATAGGCGGGCAGCCTTCTTCGGTGCATTGCAACTGAGTAATCATCACAGAGACATCTTCTGATAGGTCAAAGGCTTGAGAGACCCACGATTTGACTTGGGCGAGTTGCCCTGGGTCCCTTTCTTTTTGTGAATTGAAAAAATTCAGCACTGTTATATGGAATCCTTTCCTTACTTATGATAATGTTCTATAGCATTACCGATGCGAATAGAACCCCGGCGGAACATCCAAATCTATATCCATAGAACCGGTTTTCTTGGTAGGCGATGGTAAAATCGGTTACCTGAATCGACTTCTGTTCAGGCGTTTGACTCTGTAAGGCTCCGTTGTATAAGAGGTTAGTATACCCGACTTTCATGGTGAAACGGCTTATAACTCCGATTCCCCAATCAAAGCATGTACAATCGTATCAATATTATGTCGGATCATTCCGATGTAGGTACCTTCAGGTGTCCCCTCATTTCCCATAGCGTCTGTGAAGAGCACACCACCAATCTCTACATTGAATCCTTTTGACCTCACAGCGGCTTTCACCGCTTCGAGACTCTTTGAAGAGACGGATGACTCTACAAAAATAGCAGAGATACCTCGCTCTGCAATAAACGTCGCTAATTCCTGTACATCAGTGATACTGACTTCTGTCGCGGTGCTGATACCTTGTAATCCGCGCACCTCAAACCCGTACGCCTTTCCGAAGTAGTTAAAACAGTCGTGCGCCGTCACAAGGATACGTTGCTGAGATGGCACGCGTTCCACTTGCGACTTTACGTATTCATCAAGTTCCCTGAGTTTCGTGAGATAGTGTTCGGCGTTGCTTCGGTACAGAACAATATTATCGGCATCGAATTCACTCAGGGTATCGCGAACCTTTCCCACCGCTTGCATCCAAAGCTTCACGTCAAACCATAAGTGCGGATCGTAGAGTCCTTCATATTCTGCGGGTGTTAGTAGTAGACTCCGATCTACAGCATCGGTTACGGCGACCGTCAGCGTATCCTCCGACATCTTCGCAAGGATGTCCCCCATTTTTGCTTCAAGGTGCAGCCCGTTATAGAAGATGATGTGTGCTGAATCGAGTCTTTGAACATCTTTAGGAGTCGGGTTGTAAAAATGTGGGTCTATCCCAGGTTCCACCATCCCGGTCACCTCAACGCGCGTACCGCCAACATTTTTAACAACATCAGTAATCATACCGATTGTGGTAACAACGCGAAGTTTATCGTCTGTGGCAGCATCCGGTTGTTCCTTCGGATCACAGCCAGACCATACCAGTATACCTATTAAACACACTAAAATGTATATTCTCTGCATAATTTTATCAAAAACTCCGAGACTCAAACCCCGTTCCTTTAGGTCGGGGATACAGTCTTGCTTTTGTGGACATGTCCACAGGGTAATGTGAGAAAATTAATTTGCTTTGTTTGTCAATTGTGGTGTGATAGCACCCACATGAATAGTATAGCCAGATAGTGAATGAAAGTCAAAAAAAATCTGCCTACATCCCGTTTCCCATATCCTGTACTATAGAGAGAAATCCTGTTCTATAAGCATCGCCATACTTCTTAGCGTTGAATTTTTTTGTCATTCGGTTTGTATGTTCGGAACGCTTCGTGCAGTAAAGATGTTATATTCTCCTGCATGAGATCAATATCTATGAGATACGTTCTTATACCATTTCTAAATAATAACTTCTCATTAACAAAAAACGCGTTCGTAGTCGCGCAATTCATTGCGCCTCTTATATTTGGCTTTATTAAAGTCTCAAAATGTAGTTTTACTTATTAGAATTGGTATTAGTTCATCATCAGGGCGATAACCTTTCTATTTTCCACCCACAGTTGCCATTTAATGTATATCGGATTCGGTCATGAAGTCGACTTGGACACCCTTGCCAAAATTCAAACAAATTCGGAACAAGTCTATACCCTCCCCAATGCGGAGGACGAGGAATATCAATGTCTGAGTAAGTCAGTTTTGCTTTCTCAAAGTTATCCTCCAGATGTTCTCGTCCAGAAATTACGATGCTTTGACGGTCTGTCCACACAGCAAGTTTACTATCAATTGGTCGACTTGCAAAATATGTATCTGATTCAGCGGAAGTCATCTTTTCAACTGTGCCGTTACATCTTACCTGTCGATCCAGTTCTCGCCAATAGAATACAAGTGCAGCATGCGGATTCTTTGCCAATTCTTTGCCTTTTGCACTGTCATAATCTGTATAGAAACAGAATCCATTTGTGTCAAAACCTCTGAGGACAACCATACGGGCTGAAGGAATACCATCAGGTGTTGCGGTGGCAAGTGTCATCGCATCCGGCAAGTCAATTTCTGCATTAATAGCTTCGTCAAACCATTTTTCAAATTGCTCAAATGGATTATTGGCAACTCTGTCTTCTGTTAATCCGCCGTGTGATTGATATTCTCTACGGAGTTTGTCAGTTTTCATTTTTATTTTTTCCAGTAATTCGGTGAAAAAAGAATAAGGACGGTATATATTTCTAACCGTCCAAGTAACATGCAAAATGTCAGGATAAATTTGCCTGCTGGAACAATATGCGCGTAATTATCTACAGGACCTACACTACCAAGTCCAGGACCGATGTTACCCATCGTGGCAATTGTACATCCTGCTGCACTTATTAAATCTAATCCCAAAGTCGCCATAATACAGGTAACAATAGCAAATATGCCAATAAAGAAGAAGAAAAAACCGAGGACATGTGTAAGCACTTCTGATGGAACAACTCTGTCATTGACGCGGACAGGGAGCACAGCATGCGGAAAAATAAGTCGTTTTATTTCAGCACCGCTCTGTTTAATAAGGAGTAGGAAACGAAGTTGTTTCATCCCACCACCTGTTGAACCAGCACACCCACCATAAAACATCAACGTCACCAAAATAAACTGTGATAACGCGGGCCACATCTCAAAATCTGCAGTACCATATCCTGTTGTCGTTGTTATAGACAACACTTGGAACGCACCATGACGAACAGCATCCCCTACGGAATCATAAGGAATTTCTTTATTGATGTTTTCAAATCTGACGGTATTCCAAGAGATGAGAACAATACTCACAAGAATCACGATACAATAAAAGCGAAATTCTGTGTCTTTAAAGTAACTCAACACATCACCACGAAGAGCACGATAGTGTAAAGCAAAATTAGTGCCTGCAAGGAACATAAACACGATGATAACGACTTCAATATAGACGCTATCAAAATGTGCGATGCTACCGTTTTTGGTTGAAAAACCACCGGTTGCCATCGTACCAAATGTATGGCAGAGCGAATCAAAAAGGGACATGCCACCGAGCCAGAGCAGCAAAGTTTCAAGAACAGATAGAAGGATATAAACGCCCCATAACAATTTGGCAGTTTGTGCAATGCGAGGTGTGAGACGTTCTGTTTGTGGTCCAGGTGCTTCCGCGCGAAACAGCTGCATACCACCAACTCCCAGCATCGGAAGGATTGCTACAGCAAGCACAACGATCCCCATGCCACCAAGCCAGTGACTGAAACTCCGCCAAAATAGCATGGCATGCGATAGATGTTCAATCTCTGTAAGCACTGTCGCACCGGTCGTTGAGAAACCTGACATAGATTCAAAATAACAGAACGAAAATTCTTCTAAAGAGGAGCGACCATCTGCAGCAAAAACATCGGCGAGAAGATACGGAAATGAACCGAAAAGTGCAACAACCACCCACCCTAAAGTGACAATCGCAAAGCCTTCACGTAATCCAAGTTCCGGTTCTGTAGATTTTACGGTGAAACGAAGAATTAAACCCACACAGAGGGTTATGATAGTTGCGTAAACAAATGCGGAGAGATCGGATTCCACCGCACCTTGTTGAAAATAAAAGTAGGTAGCAATGCCCAACGGTAGAAGCATTGAACCAGCGAGACAGATTAAGAGGTTGCCGAGAGTATGAAAAATGAGTTTTCGACTCATAATATTATAGTTTGGACAATTTATGTTCCTTGCTTATAGGGTTTTCAGGGTTTTTCTATTTTTGTTCAGTTTTTCATGTCATTGTAACTCACGGAAAAACATATATTGGAAGTAATAAAGAGCAGCCCCAGCGGGGCAGAATGTGTATAGTAACGTATACCTCACCATACAAGAGCCTCAGCGGGGCGAAATGTATATACTTATAACTTATTTGAAGGTTAGACGTTTTCCACAACAGACTATATGAGTAATTTCAAAACTGTCCAAACTATAGTCATAATAGGTGGTAGTCGTTTTAGATTTCAGGAAACCGAGAAACAATTGAAAACTGCCGATAAAAGTATTGATGGATATCTGCGCCTTTGTTACTACACTCTCCGCGCTGCAAACATATCTTCTACAACCGGTATCGCTTCGGGCATGCTGAAAACTATAACGCGGTCAGCAGGTTGAATGACCGTTTCACCATGTGGGATAATCAGGTTTTCACGCCGGAGAATAGCTCCGATAAAAGCGTTATCAGGAAATTTAGATCGCAAAGAACCGAGTTCTTTATGGGCAATTTTCGCATTCACCCCTGTAACGATTTCAATGACTTCCGCATCAATTTCATGAAGCGATGCAACAGAAACTATATTACCACGACGAATAAGACGGAGGAGGTTGCTCACAACGGTCAGATGTCTACTAACAGCACCGTCAAGGCGAGGGATTCTTGCCAGCAACGGAAGATAACGCGGTTGCTGAATTAGTGCAAGGGCACGTTGCGCACCGTGTTCCTTAGCAGTCATGCACGCCATAATATCGTTTTCATCATCCCCAGTTACCGACACAAATCCGTTCACATTCTCAATACCTGCCTCTTCTAACAATTGAAATTGTAGAAAATCTCCTTCAAGAACAGTTGTTCGCTTTAAAGTTTGTGATGCAAGTTCAGCCAAATTATCATCTGACTCAATGAGTTTTACATCAGTACCATTTCCTTCAAGCGTACGGGCAAGTTCAATCCCGATCGCACTTGCCCCAACGATTATCACACGGTCAAGATATGTATCAAAAATGATACCAAATAACCGAAATAGCTGCTCTATTGCTAATGCACTCCCGATAACAAATACATCATCCCCCTGTTTGAGAACATCGGATCCGCGTGGGATGATAACGTTTTTCTCACCACGCCTATTAATTGCTGCAAATCGGATATTTGAAAGAACACCGTTCTTATCCAATTCAGAAAGAGATTTGCCAATGAAAGGATTTTTCTGTTTTATGCGAAAAGCGGCAAGTTGGATTCTTCCATCTTCAAATTCAACGACCTCTCGTGCTTCGGGCGTTTTTAAGAGCCGTATAAATTCCTCAACACACAAATGTTCCGGATTTACAAGTAGATCTATACCAAAGTCTTGCGGCGTGAGACCGCTTTCCTCGGAAAAGTAGTCAGGGTTTGAAACGCGTGCAATTTTAGTCTCAACACCGTATCGGTCACCTATTTGACATGCAAGCATGTTAATCTCATCGCTGTTGGTCACAGCAATGATGAGTTCTGCATCACTGATCCCAGCATCTTGTAACAAAACAGGTGATGCCCCTGGACCGCAAAGAGTTTGTAAATCCAACTGTTCGTTTACGCGTTGACAGGCTTCTTCAGATTCATCTATCAGGACAACATCATTATTATCTACTGTTAATAATTTGGCAGTATGGAATCCAACTTCACCTGCACCTATGATTATTGCTTTCATTTTTATATATCTTTTTTGGTTATCTGCTGTGTTTTAATAGTGAATTAACGTGAGTTCGGTATATGAAACAAGTTTTAATATATACTATAGCAATACCATCGCCAAAATATACGCTTTATATTAGTCAACAAACTTTATGTATATTAACAGCCCCAGCGGGGCGACAGGTGTATAGAAAACGGCTATCCTACAGACGATAAGCCCCAGCGGGGCGAAATGTGTAAAATATAACTTGAACGTATCTCATAAATCGTTTGTAGGGGCGGGGTCTCCCCGCCCGATTAGAGGCTATTTTTCTTTCTGGGCGAAGCAACCTCGCCCCTACGATGGAGATATGATTTTCTGTAAGAAATCGGGTAAACGATTTATGAGATATACTGTATATAAGTAATTTCAAAGCTGTCCAAAATATAGTAATATATAGCATAAATTCGTAATATATACCTGTTGAAATTAACTGAATCTACATCCTAAATTCCGTTGTCATTGTTTATGATAAAATAATCCGAATTTTCAGAGTCATTCTTGACTAAATAAGTCATAATAACCCTGTAAAACCAGATATAACATAGGTTCGTAGCACATGACAAAATTGTGTCATTTTCCTCTTGACTCTGAAAACTCTGAATCTTTAGAACGTTCAGTTATGTAAAGCTAAATCAGACTTTACTGTAGAATTTGGCACGGATAACCTTTTATTCATATTGTGTTAACGGTGGACAACTACACATTAAGTTTCTATCACCATGGACTTCGTTAATACGAGCAACTGGAGGCCAAAATTTTGTTTCACGAACCCAAGCTTTTGGGAATACAGCTTTTTCGCGTGAATAGACGTGCTTCCAGTCAGTTTGTGTTACTACTTCAACAGTATGTGGGGCATTTTTCAAGGGGTTATCTTCCTTGTCTGCAGTTCCGTTTTCAATCTCAGCAATCTCTTCTCGTATAGAGATGAGGGCAGAACAGAAACGATCTAATTCTGCTTTGGATTCGCTCTCGGTCGGTTCAATCATCATAGTTCCAAGAACTGGCCAAGAAACTGTCGGCGCGTGAAATCCGTAATCCATCAAACGTTTGGCAACATCTGTCACATCTACACCAGCAGTTTTCTTGAAGTTGCGAAGATCAATAATACATTCATGTGCTACCAAACCGTTTTCTCCTGTATAAAGCACAGGAAAATGAGGTGCCAATTGTTTTGCGATATAATTAGCGTTGAGAATAGCAACTTCAGTTGCAGTCTTTAGTCCTGCTGATCCCATCATTGCTATATATGCCCAAGAAATAGGAAGAATACCCGGACTACCCCACGGTGCAGCCGATACTGCTCCAATGCCATCATCTCCTCCGACTTCAACGATAGGATGGTTGGGTAGAAAATTGATCAAATGTTGCCTGACACCTATTGGTCCCATTCCGGGACCGCCGCCACCGTGCGGTATACAGAATGTTTTGTGTAAATTGAGATGACATACATCTGCACCGAGGTCTGCAGGACGACTTAAGCCAACAAGTGCATTGAGGTTAGCACCATCCATATACACCTGTCCGCCATGTTCATGAACTATATTACATATTTCTCGGATTTGTTCTTCAAACACGCCATGTGTAGAAGGATAGGTAACCATTGCCGCGGCAAGTGTGTCTTGATGTGTTTCCGCTTTTTCTTTCAGATCAACGAGGTCAATATTGCCTTCAGTATCACATGCAACGACAACGACCTTCATGCCTGCCATAACAGCACTTGCAGGATTTGTACCATGCGCAGATGTCGGAATCAGACAAACATTTCTTTGGATTTCGTTTCGACTTTGATAATATTTTCTAATGACTAACAACCCCGCATATTCTCCCTGAGAACCAGCATTAGGTTGGAGTGAAATAGCACCATAACCTGTAATTTCCGCTAACCACGATTCCAATTGTTCAAATAAGGTATGGTAGCCCCGTGCTTGGTTACTTGGAACAAACGGGTGTAACCCACCGAATTCTTGCCATGTAACCGGCACCATTTCTGCTGTGGCATTGAGTTTCATCGTGCAAGAACCGAGTGGAATCATGGCGTTGACAAGGGACAAATCTTTGTTTTGGAGTCTGTGGATATACCGAAGCATCTCGGTTTCAGAGTGGTAACTATTAAATACAGGATGTGTAAGACACGCAGATTTTCGCTGTAATTCTACGGGTATTTTCGCTGTTTTAGCATTGTGATTACCTTTCGTATTTTCATTAAATAGTTGTAACAGGTCTTCAACATCGGTAGGAGTAGTAGTTTCGTCAAGCGATATACCGATATGCGTTGAATCAACAACGCGGAGATTAATCTGTTTTTTCTCAGCAGAAGTGATTAACTGTTCTATTTCATCTGATGGAATTACAACCGACAATGTATCAAAACAGGGCGCATCTCCTGTATCATAACCAAGTTTCTCAAGTTCTTCGCGTAGTGTACAGGTTTGTGTATGGACATGCGCCGCAATCCGTTTCAGTCCTTTGGGACCGTGATAAACCGCATACATCCCTGCCATTACCGCAAGTAGTACCTGTGCAGTGCATATATTACTCGTAGCTTTCTCACGACGAATGTGTTGTTCGCGTGTTTGGAGTGCTAACCGTATAGCAGGTTCACCGTTAGCATCGTGAGAGACACCTGCAATCCTTCCGGGAATGCTACGTTTGAGTTCATCATGGGTAGAGAGAAAAGCAGCGTGAGGTCCCCCATAACCAAGTGGCACACCGAACCGTTGAGTGTTACCGATGGCAATATCCGCACCAAACTCTCCAGGGGGTTTCAATAGCATCAGTGCCAATAGGTCTGTAGCGGTAATGAATAATCCCCCTGCCGCATGCACCTGCTCAGCAAATTGATGATAATCGTAAATCGTCCCGTCTGTTGCAGGATACTGAACAATAGCACCTAAGATAGGGGTATCAAAATTGACTTCACGGTGGTCACTGATTTGCAGTTCAATACCAAGAGGTTCAGCGCGGGTTTGAAGAACAGCGATTGTTTGTGGATGGCATGTTTCTGACACAAAAAAGATACGACTGATCTCCTGCGGCACATTTGCGTAACACATCCCCATTGCTTCTGCAGCAGCCGTTGCCTCATCAAGAAGTGAGGCGTTTGCTATGGGTAGTCCGGTTAAATCTATAACCATCGTTTGGAAGTTGAGCAACGCTTCTAAACGACCTTGTGAAATTTCGGCTTGATAGGGGGTGTATTGGGTATACCAACCGGGATTTTCGAGGATGTTCCTTTGAATGACAGGAGGGACGAAACAGTTATAATATCCCATTCCAATATAAGAACGGAAGACCTTGTTTTGAGCAGCAAGATGTTGTAAGGTATCAAGTGCTTCGTACTCCGAAAGTCCTTGTGTTAGGTGGTTTTTTCCATCAATCTCTAAACTAAGAGGTGATGATAGACGAATGTCTGCTGGCACCACGTCTTCAATGAAATCACTCATTGAAGTATAACCGAGTATTTCCAGCATCTGTTCAATGTCTTCAGGACGAGGTCCGATATGTCGATCAGCAAAGGGAGAGGTTTGGTATTCTTTATCAAGCATGCTCCGCCTCAATATGTGCTTGATACTGTTTAGCATCAAAGAGTGCGTCAAGCTCGCTTGGATCGGTCATCTTGATTTTAAGGAACCATCCATCATCATAAGGAGATTCGTTCACTTGTTCGGGTTCATCAAGAAGCGATTCGTTCACCTCAATCACTTCTCCACTAACCGGGGAGTATAAGTCGAACGCCGCTTTGACAGATTCTATTACACCAAATTCTGTTTTATGAGTTAATTGTGTGCCTACATCTGGCAACTCAACGAAGACTATATCCTGAATCTCGGATTGGGCATAATCTGTAATGCCAATAGTTGCGATATCATCTTCTTGCCTAACCCATTCATGGCTTTCCATGTATCTTAAGTTTTCTGGAATCATCTAATTTTCCTTCACGTTTTATGAAAGTTGGGTTAAAGTAATACTCTATAATTATTTACCCACATCTGGATCAATCTCTTTCGCCATTTCAAAATCAGCTTTCGCTGCGTCATGTTGTCCAAGTGCTTTCTTTGCCAGTCCACGATTGTGGTGTGCCTTAGCGAATTTTGGATTAAGTTCAATCGCTTTATCATAATCGGCAATCGCGCCAACATAGTCCTTGAGAGCAACCTTTGTAAGTCCACGAGCATTATAGATATCAGCTTCTTCAGGTATTAGTTTTATAGCCTGATTATAGTCTTCTATTGCCTCGGCATAGTCACCGAATTTGTGCTGGACATCACCACGACCTTTATAAGCCCAGAAAGTTTCACAAGAGTCATCAAAACTAACTTTTAGTGCTTGATTGTAATCATCTATTGCCCCGGCATAGTCACCCATGTCAGCTTTTGTCCGCCCTCGATTCCTATAAGCGTAAGGCTCATCAAGTTTTAGTTTTATGGATTGTGTCCAATCATCTAAGGCACCATCAAGGTCTCCAAGAATCTCCTTTACATGTGCTCGACTGTGGTAATCCGGAGGGTAATCAGGTTTTAGTTTTATGACCTGTGTCCAATCTTCTAAGGCACCTGCATGATCACCAATATATTTTTTCTCCCACGCACGACCTCTGTATGCATTATCGTCGTCAGGGTTGAGATTTATGACCTGTGTAAAATCATCTATCGCACCCGCATGATCACCATGCTCGCTCTTTGCAAACCCACGATTGTTGTATGCATTATCGTCGTCAGGATTGAGTTTTATCGCTTGTGTATAGTCCTCTATTGCTCCGATGTAGTCGTCAAGTGCGTTCTTCGCAGCAGCACGATTTTTATATCCGTAGGCATCATTAGGTTTGAGTTGTATGGCATTTGTGAAATCCTCTATGGCACCTACATGATCATGTAGTTTACGCTTTGCCCACCCGCGATTGTTGTATGCATTATCGTCGTCAGGATTGAGTTTTATCGCTTGTGTATAGTCCTCTATTGCTCCGATATGGTCGTCAAGTGTCTTCTTTGCAGCAGCACGATTTTTATATCCGTAGGCATCATCAGATTCGAGTTTGATTGCGTGTGTAAAATCATCTATCGCACCCGTATGATCACCTATATGTACTTTCGCCCACCCGCGCTCGTTGTATGTATTAGCATCATCAGGTTTGAGTTCTATAGCCTGATTAAAATCGTCTATCGCACTTTTAGGGTTTCCATCATACAATTTTACCCTGCCTTCTCTACGGTAGGTAAAAGCGCGGACAACTTTTCGCTTCCACCATTGGTCCAAAGTTTCAATAGATATAGAACCGGCAAGCAACGTCTTGATTGCGTTTACAGGACTATTGCCAGGGGCATGGCCATAGTGGATTCCGATGACTTCCCCTTTACTGTTTAGCACGGGGCTGCCACTGTTCTCTGGATAAACTTCAGTTGTCGTTTTGAAACAATTATCACTATTTCGTATTTTTTCAACAACGACTTCTGTCACCTTGTATCTACCCTCCGGAGCGGGGAATCCTGCAAGGAGAACAGGCTCACCGATCTGAAGTTTATCACTATCACCCAAAGGCAGTGGGACACCTTCACCTTTTACTTTTAGAATGGCGATGTCGTTCTCAATATCAAACGCCACAATACCTTCCACGGACCAGATTGTTTCTTCATGACCCAACTTAGCGGTAATTGGTCCGGTCGTGTGTGCTGCGAGAACATGAAAGGTCGTTGCAATCTTATCTGGTTCTACAAAGAATCCTGTCCAATCTACCCCAGACCTACTTAAATGTACTGTAGACTCTTCTACCTTGTCAGTTTTTAAGCTCATTTCTCGTCTCCTTGTATAAAATCAAGAATGATTTGTTGATGTGCTTTCACCGGGCTTTCACCGGATACCGCAGTTGCGCCGACCTCAAAATATGGGCTCTTTAAGGATTTCTGTTGTTGCTCACAGGCATAGAGGTCCTCTTCAAGAAAGTCGCCAGTAGCCATGGGATCGGTTTTGGGATCGCCTTTGTATTTCCCGGAGATACGGCGGTGCCAGAAGGATTTTGAGCGCCATGCCTGTGCCGTAAATTCCCATATCCCAACATTTTTCACCTTTGTGCGCATTTCAACACGGGTCATATCAGGTGCAAGAGGTATTATGATGTAGGTATTCCAGCTCGACTCGCTTTCGGCGAGTCCGATGCCGGGAAACAACATCGGGACCCATGCACCGAGTCTGTCTCTCGGTATTTCGTCAAGCAGGGGCATTGGTGCGTTTTTGTCGATATCTTTTGCGTACGATGCTGACAACGGTTCATAAAATGCGTAGTGAGGTCCGATGAATCGAAAATCTGCCTTTGCATGGTCGTACATGTGCAACGTCCCCGAATGCAGATGCGAGAGATGATAGACATCAATATAGTTCTCGACAACGATCTTCCAATTCGCTTTGATTTCAATCGTCGTTCTCGCTTGTGGTGCTTCAATAAGCGTGTCCACTTGATGTGGGCCTAAGTGCGGTTCGATCTCACCAAACCAGTCCGTAATTGAAACCGCGTCCGGTTCAGGATGTACCCAAAGCATCCCGCGCCATCTTGCCACCGAGGCGGGTTTTAGACTGAGACAGGATTTATCCAACGCTGGGAACTCTGTCCGTGCTTCAGGTACCGCAATGAGGTTGCCTTGTAAGTCATACGTCCAGTCGTGATACGGGCAGGTGATCGCTTTCGGTGTCTTACCTACGGCGCGGAGCAGTTGTGTGCCACGGTGACGACAGATGTTATGGAACGCTCGGAGTTGATGCTCGATATCCATGACGATAAAGATATTGTTCAGTCCCGCCTGTACGGAAATATAGGCACCCGGCTCGGTAATATCTTCTGCCAAGCCTGCGTAGTACCAGACCTTTGAAAAAATAGCCGCCTGCTCTCGGTCGAACCAATCTTCTGATGTGTAAGCTTCAACCGGCAGTACATGCATCATCGGTTTTTCAGACATGCTTGCCTCCCTTTCGCATATAAGTCCCTTTTTCTTTATTGCAGCCGCTCTAAGAAGGGTGCGGCGATGAGGTAAACGGACATCCATACCCACGTAACGACGATCAGCCAAAACCAGATCGGGTTTTCTCTGCGATCAATGGGTTCGGCAAGAGAAATAGCCCCTGCTCGGATGTGTGGAATCACCCAGAGTAAAAACAGTACACCCCAGACCCAATTCAACTCTCTTTTAAAACTAATGACATACACCACAACGAGCAGTAGAAATGTTCGGACTTTCAAACGCGAATCGCGAGTGGCTTTGTTGTTATTTTTCATCAAATTCTTCGGTGTGGAAACCCCTGAATTTATTCGAGGAGGAAACACCGCTCTTTTTTTGGATTCCCTAAAATGGGGTGCAAGTTGTTTTTTCGCCACTAACTCGTAGGCGATTCTTTCCGATTGGGCTGCTTCTTTTCGGAAGTGCTGTCACCATCTCCGATCCGACTTGACCCGGTGTCTTTGAGAAAACAAGTAAAGTCCCTTTCGGGTTATATGTTGTCCCTTCCAGATCACAGGGGCCGCTTTTACGTCAGACTTGGGGAGCATCCTTAGATATGCCTACTACCAGTTCAACATATCGTTTCAGAGACAAACGTTGCAGCTGCCACGCTACGACACTGCGATATTTTACTGTAGTCAACGGTTTAACTTGTGGAGTGGACGCTGGCTACGCTTCGCACAAGCCCCATGCTTTAGCAGGGGTTATTGGCTTTTATTACCTCAAGAAGTTACGACCCACGGAGTGTGCCTACTACATTTCTGTGTTAGCCTCTAAATAAAAGGCACCTTCACGATTTTCGCGGGGTGCAGTTTTCCTCGGATATCAATTTCAATTGTTTTCTTTGTGTTTTGAGCTATGGACGCAAAACCGATATTACATTTCAGACTCGGTGAAGGCGCACCACTCGTCACTTTACCGATAAGGTTTCCTTTCTGATAGACTTCATATCCACACCTTGCTACAGCACGGTCAAGCATCTGAAAACCTACTAACTTTCGTTTCAAATCACCTTTCTCTTTCTGTGCAAGGAGAACATCCTTACCGATAAAATCACCCTTATCCAACTTAACAAACCGACTAAGACCTGCTTCAAAAGGTGTAGTACTATCATCCATATCCATACCGTATAATCGTAATCCCGCTTCCAGTCTTAAAGTATCGCGCGCACCGAGCCCTACAGGTAATCCTCCTGATTCCATCACAGCATCAAAGAGGGGATTCCACAAATCTTCTGAATTAGTTGCTTTTACATATAATTCAAATCCGATTTCACCAGTATAGCCAGTTCGTGAAATCGCAGTAGGTATTCCTGCTACCTCACCAACAACAAACCGAAAAAACGATATTTCAGAAACATCCAGTTCTGGAACGAAAGGATTTAGAATGTCTATTGATTGTGGTCCTTGTAGAGCGATTAACGTTGTGTCATCGCTGTCGTCGGTTATTTCTGCACCTGTATCATTCTGTTTCTTTATCCACGCGTGGTCTTTTTCAATATTGGCAGCGTTGACCACCAACGTATAGTCATTATCAGCATGTTTGTAAACCAGAATGTCATCAACTATTCCACCAGTTTCATTGCAAAGAAGCGTATACAGCACTTGTCCATCAGCTAAACGACTGACATCATTTGTACAGAGTCTTTGCACCAATTCATTCGCACCTTCTCCGCAAACGTCTATTTCTCCCATGTGTGATAAGTCAAACAAACCAGCAGTTGCACGAACGGCAAGATGTTCCTTAACAATACTGCTATATTGCAGTGGCATCTCCCAACCACCGAATTCAGTGAATTTGGCATTGAGTGATTTATGAATTTCGTATAGCGGTGTTCTTTTCATCTGTTTCAATGGCTGCATGCTTTGTGTGAAGGGAGTCTTTTAATCTGGATAGAATATCCAACACTTTATCCAATTGTGGTGGGTGCTTTTCATTAAGGAGATAGGTGAGAGTCTGAGGACTGAGATTTGTCCAGTTGACAAGTGCTCCAATTCCGCCTTGCGCCTCTACAACATCTTTCATGGAGAGCAATAGCATCTCAACGTTACCATCTTTTTCAAAATCTTGGAGCGCAGCTTGAAGGTATCCTTTTGCAAATTCTTGATCAGCAAGGTCTTTAAGTAGAAAGTCTTTAAATGGAGTTGTATATTCCTGGAGTTTATTTTCTATACTCATTTTAATTATTCCTCCACTCCTTCCAGAAAGTCGTTCCAATAGTTTTGTGCTCTGCTAATATCTCGCTGTTGTGAACCTTTAGTTCCTCCACAAAGTAGGATAACAATGTCATTTTGAAAGACTCCAAAATAGATGCGATATCCGGGTCCGTGATGGATTCTCAATTCGTATAGGTCTTTGTCCAATCGCTTGAAATCACCAAAATTCCCTGATCGTAATCGCGAAATTCTATTAGAGATTGCTATCTGTGTTTTTTGATCTTTTATTCTCGTGTACCATTGCCGATACGGGATGCGTCCGTTTGGTGTAGTATAGTAGAGTATCTCTCTGGGACGAATTTGCATATCTATAAGTATAAGTCATTTTTTGCAAATTTTCAACCTTTTACGTGATTGTTTGTACTTGTTTGTTTCCTTATGAGATTACATAAATAACTCAATCCAACCCATAAATACGTGCAAGGTTATCACCGAAAATCAACGCTTCCGCATCATCACCGAGTTCCAACCGTTTTAGTGCATTGATAACCTGAATCGGTCTGTATTCTGGTAGGTTAGAACCAAACACTATCTGTTCCGGTCCGAGGGTATCAACAGCTGCCTTTACCTCTGTTGGTACAACCGTGTCAGGGTCATCTCCCCAACGACGATGAAAACGTAAAATAGTTGTTCCAAGAAAAATGTTTCTGTTCGTTTTTGCAACGCTGATTGCTGCGTCTAAATCATCGGGAAATCCCATGTGATCCATGATAACCGGAGTTTCTGGCACCCAACTCGCTACAGTGCCAATACGGTTCGGATGACAATTATTCGGTCCAGAATGTATTGAGATAATAAGTCCATAATCACGCGCAGCTTCAACAACAGGACGCACGATCAGATCATCTACATTGTAATTGTGAATCGCTGGCATCAATTTAATACCCGGCATTCCCCATTCCTCTGCAGCAGATTTGACTTGTGAAATAGGGTCAGGCTCTGTCGGATGCACAAGCGCACATCCAAGCGCACGTTTATTGCCGCGAATGACATCAGCAAGTTCAGCGTTACGAGGATTCGGTTGAGGAGTGGGCATAACGACTGCAACATCCATAGATGCCTCATCTTCTAATGCAAGTAATCCATTTAGGTCCAACTTACCTGATTCGTCTCGAAATTCATCATTGAGATATGCTTCAAAATCACCGCGCATAAAAAACTCCTATGATTAACGTCTAAATCCTGTCTCTACTCATAAATTATTTTGTGTGGAAAACACATTCAAAATGTAGTTCACAATCCTACGGTTCAGTATATTGCTCGTTAATGTGAATTGCCCCATTTTCAGAATTAGTTTCAAAAGGCACATTTTCAGACATTAGAGTATCACGATACAGTGAATATGCCGATTCAGCTGCAGAAACATCGGAAAAACGGAGAATAAAGACACTATATGGGTGTGACGGATTATTATAACGAATGTTGTATTGCGCTGAAATTCCTACAGTGTCATCTGTCAATTGTGGAAAAGGAATGGGTAAAGATTTATTAATTTGACTTAACGCCCAATTCGTTTTAAAAAACTTTTCACTACCACGTATGTATTGATTAGGTAGTACTTCAAGAAACGGTATATTTTGCGGCGGATCTTGTATCTGATTTGCCACAGTCTCGGCAAGGGCAACCATTGCCTTACGGATACCGGTCGCGATCGCATAACCCTCTATCTGTATGAAATACTTCCCTTTCCAGAACCAGAGATATTTCCCTGAAACAATCGCTTTACACCCGACCCATTCAAATTTTGGTTGTGGATAACTGTAGACACTAAAAATACCAAAGGCATTCTCTGGGGTTCCCATATCAAATATCTCAAGCAAGATATATGGGACTGATCCAAATTTTGAACTCTGATATTCTACTTCTGCTTTTCTTTCAAATCCGTAATTGAAGTAAATATCACGGTCATCTTCTGAGAGCAAAATTCGATCTTTGTAAAGCGTTTCGGGGGTGTAAGTTGTAGGTTTCTTAACACGCACCCAGTCAGTTATTTCACCATCACCTGGTAAAAGCATTTCAGGTGCTGCAGTTGTTAAGGTAGGAAGCATTTTATATGACACGCTATCTTCTACATCCTTGTCCTCAACATTTGCAGAAATAGCTGCTAATGCTTCATTCGCACTTTTTGTTGTTGGTGATTTCCACACGCCAAAAATGTATGCCTTTTCCTGATGAACCGATGTAAAATTACCGCGCTCTTCCTGACAAGACAGAAGAAACATGGTCAATAGAGAACAAATACAGATTACGTTGGCGTATTTCATCATTACCACTGTTCTGCAAGTTGATTGTAAAGATCCTCAATGAGTTCATCTATTATCAAATTTTTTGCTTGATCTACTGTTTCAGGAGGTTCCCCACGGTTATCTACTACGTAGAAGTCGTGAATCTGCACATGGTTGTCCCTTCTTTCTATGAGATTGTTCCTGACCTTATCAAGAAATTGATATTCAACTTGTAGACTCATCCGCAACATTTCAACATTACCACTCGGACCAAACCCGTGTTCTTTAATATCGTAATCTTGGATCTTTATTGTCAATTCGGAATCGTTACCGTCGTTCCATTTACGATTGAACCGTTGGGTAATTTTATCATGAATAACCTCGTCAAAAGGACGTTGTGATACGTTGTCATAGGCAATATCGGCATCCTGAATGTCAATAGGTGGGATGTTGATAGTTTTGATATGTTCCAGATATGATGAGGTAGAAACATAACCACATCCGAAGATACCAATTAAACTAAAGCACAATAATGCAAAAAAAGCAATATTGTAAGAGAGAAGGTTTAGTTTATGCTTTATCAATGTTCTTAGATATAGTACTGGTAGAAGAGGAAGAAAATATCTGTTATTGTGTTTCCATTTGGTACGCATACAAACTTCCTTTTAGTGTAAATTGAAACAAATTGAAAGGATTGTAATGATTAATTTGTGGACGTTCAGGTTCTTTTTCTTTACCAAAACGTAAGACACGAACAAAATCTACAATCTGGTTTTTTACGGAAGGAATTGAGAGCACAACAAAGGCAACGATTAGTACTATTAATATGAACGCCAAAAGATTGGTCATCCATTTCTGGGCGAGCAAATCCCCTTTCGCTTGTCGGATCTGTCGCTTCACACGGGGGTTACGAGTTCTCATAAGGCTCACCTATTGCGTAGAGTGTAGTATATTTACATAAGTTGTAGTTGAAAGGGACGAAATATATTTCAAGTATACGCGGAATGTAGTATGCACATTCCGCGTTGATTTTGATGGATGTTTTCAGGTTTTTCTCGGTTATGGGTGTTACCTTAAAACCTACCTTTTGGAATACGGGGTGACCTGCGATTTCTGGAGTCACGCGAATTATCACGCTGGTCATATCGGTTGTTCCGTCTATCCCTGCTGTCACGACTGTCCCGATTATCACGTGAATCACGGTAAGGACGATTTTCTCGATAATTCGACCTGTTTTGGTCGCGTGGTTCGTGTGATCCTTGACCCCCATCCGGCTCAGAAGAGGTATCAAGTTCTGCAAGCGGCACACCCTTCGCAGCAATTAACGATAAGTCAACTCTACCTTGTTCGTCAATCGTTAAAATACGAACAGTAACTTCATCACCTACTTGCATCACATCTTCAGCTCTACGGACATAACCATCTCCCATCTGTGAGATGTGGACAAGTCCATCTTTACCAGGGAGAATTTCCACAAAGGCACCGAAGGATGCTGTCCTGACAACTTTTCCAGTATACTCCTTACCAATTTCAGGCATGGCAGTAACTTCACGGATTTTTTCCTCAGCGAGTTTCACATCGTCCGCACTGGTTGAGGCGATTTCAACTGTACCGTCATCGTCAATGTTAATGGTGGTGTTTGTTTCCTCTTGAATACCCTGAACGGTTTTACCCCGAGGACCAATCAGATCTTTAATCTTCTGTGGGGCTATCTTCAGTAGGAAAATACGAGGTGCATAAGGCGACAACTCCGCACGGGGTGCGTTAATTACCGCGTTCATTTGCTCAATAACCGCAATACGCGCCTCTCTTGCTTGATGGATAGCACGACGCATCAGTTCAGGAGTGACACCGTCGATTTTGATGTCCATCTGCACCGCCGTAACACCTTCTGTAGTACCAGCAACCTTAAAATCCATATCACCGAGAAAATCCTCAGTTCCAAGCATATCTGTCAATACTACCTCGCGGTCACCTTCCTTAATAAGACCAACACCGATACCAGCAACAGGTCTTTTTATCGGCACACCCGCATCTAAGAGTGCTAAGGTTGCACCACAGACGGTAGCCATAGATGAAGAAGCATTCGACTCCAATATTTCGGATACTATTCGGATGGTATAGTTGAATTCCTCTTTATCTGGTATAACCGACTCAAGTGCTTTCTGCGCAAGTGCACCATGTCCGATTTCCCTACGACCAGGTCCCATCATTCGCTTCACTTCACCTGTGCTAAACGGCGGAAAATTGTAGTGTAAAAAGAAACCGCGGCGAACTTCTCCATCCAAACCACGCTGTACATCCTCATCACCAGAAGTACCAAGAGTTGTAACACAGAGTGCCTGCGTCTGTCCACGTGTGAAAAGGGCAGAACCGTGTGTCCGAGGTAACAGCGCAACTTCACCTGAGATCGCACGAATATCTGTCACACCACGACCATCAACACGTTTGCCCTCAACAAGAATGGCTTGCCGCATCTCCTCTTTTTCTATATCGCTTAGGATAGAACGCGCATCTTTTTCAGCACTCAAGTCTATTTCTTCAGGAGTACCCTCTTGGATTTCAGAGAGGATATCTGTTTGAATCTGTTCAAGATAATCTTCACGAAGTTGTTTGTCTGCCATTCCAATCGATTCACGTATTCGAGCAGTGGCAAGGTCTCTGATACGGGAGTTTAATGTATCCTCCACAGTTTTTGATTCATACTCACGTTTTGTCTGACTACAGACAGCGACAATACCTTCTTGGAGTTTTATTATTTCTTTTATTTCTTCGTGTGCCGCTATGATTGTGTCGATAACTTCATCTTCTGGGGTTTCGTGTCCTCCGCCTTCAACTGACATCACTGCAGTCGATGTGCCGCTTACAAAAAGTTCTAATTCTGATTTGTGTAACTCCTCGTAGGTAGGATTTATAATCAATTTACCGTCTATTTTTCCCATGGTTACTGCGGCAACAGGTCCATTAAACGGGATATCAGATACTGATAACGCAGCAGATGTACCGACTAACGCAGGAACATCCGCAGGATGAACACCATCTGATGACAAGACTGTACATAGAACCTGCACTTCAGCCTTAAATTCCTTCGGGAATAATGGACGTATACAGTGGTCAATAAGACGCGCAACGAGTTGTTCTGATGAACCAGGACGTGGTTCGCGCCTGCCATACACGGTTGGAATACGACCATCAGCATACGACCTTTCTCTATAATCTACTGTCAAAGGGAAAAAATCTAAATCATTCTCTCTATCATCTGCTACCACAGTCACTAAGACAACTGTTCCACCGTATTGCACCCAAACGGCACCATCTGCCTGTTTAGCAACTTTCCCCATTTCTATTGATAAATTTTCGCTTCCGAGTTGCATTTCTACTTTCACTCAATTTCCTCCTCATACACAAAATGCTTACGGTGGTATATTTAACTTCTTTGGACACCGATCGTGTCGCGAATACCGAGTTCGTTAATTAAACGATAATACCGAGGTACGTCTTTATTATAAAGATACTTTAACAAACGGCGTTGTTTTCCAACCAACCGAAAAAGTCCATATCGTGAGTGGTGATCTTTTTTGTGCGTTTGAAAATGTTGAGTCAATTCCCGTATCCGCGCATTTAAAACCGCGACTTGTGCCTCTGGAGAACCGGTGTCCCGATCATGTATTTGGTGCTTTTGGATCAATTCCTGCTTCTTTGCTGCATCAATTGCCAAACTATCTCACCTCCTTTTTCTTTTCGCATTTAAATGTAAAAATAATCATAATACTTTATGATATAACAAAGCACGACGGATATAGATTTGCCGTGCATAATATTACTTAACTGAATAAACTTCATTCATATTGTGGCATTATTATATCATAAATTAGCGCGTATTTCAAGATTATTTCAATTCCTTGATTCTAATTCATCTGTTTTCTCAACAGAATAGGATATAACAATTTTCGGTGGAATGTAGGACTGTAAGGAGGGTAGAGCCAAGCAAAATCTGAGGAATACTATACACTCAGTCATCATTGATTTGGATTTAGACGTTGATTCACCTATCACAAAATAATCCCATTTCTAAATAATAACTTCACATTTACAAAAAACGCGTTCGTAGTCGCGCAATTCATTGCGCCTCGGACATTTGAATTAGTATTAAAGTCTCAAAATGTGGTCTTATTTATTAGAATTGGTATTACATTCCGTAGGGGCGAGGTCTCCTCGCCCGCATTCTTACATACAGTCCCGTAGGTCGGAAGCGAGCAAAGCGACCTACGACAAGTATGTTATCTGAACAAAGATTTCCAGGATTGGGAGTTGGTGAGTATATATTCCGTTGTAAGGCTGTAGTGTTACCTTTTGAGAAGGAACATTGGCATACAAATCTTTTATCCTGTAAATCCTGGTTCAGACAACAAACAATTCAGACAGACAAGAATCACTAAATTGACACCTATATGTATAGCACCTATCACCCTCTCCCAAAGTTCCAGCAGGGCGAAAGGTGTATACTTCTACCAAAAACCTTAAATCATTGCTACGAAGCACAAGCCCAGTCTTTAGGTAGTGATGCCTTGACCCCAATCTAAAACAACACCTGTCCAAACATCAGACTCATTCAGCAGTCCATCATAAGCCTGCTTGATTTGCTCAGGTTTAAGACGATGCGAAATTAACGATTCAACATCTAACTGTCCCCGGTCAATCCAATCAAAAATTGTCTGCTGCTTGCTATATTGCGAAACACGATTCCCAGTATCAGGATACATCGGGACACACCATTCCAACGCGCCGCGAATTGTTATCCAACGAAGATGTGTATCAGAGAGAAGTTCTGTCAAATCACCTGTAACAGAAACACGTGGAGAACCGAGGATAACCAGTTGTCCATGACTCGCAGTGGCACGAAGTGCTTGCATAACAACACTACTATGTCCAACTGCATCAACAGTGATATGACCGAGTTCCCCATTAGTCAGGTCTTGGAGTTGTGCTTGAACTTCCTCTGCATTTCCCCCAACAGTTTGCACTATCCCACACCGTTCCGCTAATTCCCGTCTTTCCTTCACAGGGTCCACACCAATGACGCGACACCCATGAATTCGAAACATCTGTGAGGCAAGATTCCCAACTAATCCTAACCCGAATACAATAACACGCGAGTTAGTTCCAATCTCTGAGACAATGATGGATGTCATTGCAACTCCTGCCATCCGGGACGCAGCGACAACCCCCGCATCAATTGAGACACCCACAGGTGCAATCAGTCTATCCTGTGAATACCGTATAGTTGACGCATGTCGTCCGTAAGTAAAGACACGGTCTCCGGGGGCAACGCGAGTAACATTCGCACCCACATCACGCACAACCCCAACGTTAGCATAACCAGAACGCCACGGATAAGCACACCACGTGCCTTTCTGAAAAACCTTCGGTTCTCTTCCTGTATAGTTGGCAAGTTCAGTACCGCTACTGATGAACGTATATTCAGTGTCTATCAATATCTCGTTAGGAGATTGAATTGAATCATCAAACTCACTTGTTTGTAGTTCAACTTGGTTCTGTCCAGTTACAACAACTTCTCTAATTTTCATGACCGATTCCTTCTGCTAATTCTTTCTGTTTGATCTCACGAATGAGTACTTTCGTCTTATGGTATCTATACAGTCCCAAAAAAAATGTTATAGCACCGATAAACATAAGTATACCGCCGATTATACCATCAATCAGCAGTGAATTCATTATATCAAAATGTATAAAGGATAATCCTGCAACAAATAGTGTTAATGCAGTTCGGATATAGGCGAGGAAGGTTCTCTCATTCGCCAAGATTGTTCTGTCTGCAGCAAGATGATCGCGCAGAATAAGTTGACCTTTAATATCCTGATACGGTTTTTCTTTTTCTTCCATACGGTAAAATGTGATCCTTCCAAAAACAATTTAAAAAAATATAATAATGATAATACCAATGGTCCATCCCCAAAGGATATTCACAGAGCGTAACCGTTTCGCTGTTTTTCGGTATTGCTCTGTATAGAGAGCGGGATGTTGTGAGTATATCCTGACTCGCTCCGGTGAAGAAAAATCAATTTTTGGTACTAACAGATTTACAATAATAACTGCAATAACGATCAATACGACATTGATAACAGGCAGAATACTAAGACCAAACCCAAACACCATCCAACACCACTTAGAGGCATCTATTTGAGCATCTGCTTGTGCAATGCGAGTAAGCAATTCCGAAGATATCTCAGTCGTGTTTGCCATGGGTATCTATTTTCCACAACATCAACCGTCATATCGCAGATTTTTGCCGTTATCAGGTCCTCCCTGATGCCAAACCCAGACATTGCGGAAAAATGCTTGTTTTTCAGGGGGCAATCCGTCAATTATATGTTTTGACACTGTCGGTCTATGAAATTGACAACCAACAAAATTATAGCAATTAAAGACAGCGATGCGCGGACGATCTGGATTCTTCCACGTATCTCCAGAATGGCAGAGATTCTCTGTGAAGATAATCGCTGAGCCAGGAGGGCAACTATATGTTTCAAAAAGTGGGGACTCAGTAGTTCGATGGGATTCTGGGATTTGGAAGTTCGCTTTGTGACTTCCAGGAAGGAATAGTGTCCCACCTTCACCTGCCTTAACTTCGTTCAATTCAAACACAACACGCGTCAAGGCTGAGTATATTTTACCATTTGTACACTGATAACTAAAATTAGGGTTAACATTCCGCACACCACCATGAGGTGGAGGACCACCATTTCCCATAGAACGATAGGTAAACCAACTTGATTCCATCCGAACTTCACCTAATATTTCTTGGAGAATATCCATGATAACAGGATGGTCAATTAACATAGAAGACGCACCACCAGGAAACTGACGTTCATGCGGCGGTAATGCTTCAGCATCGGTGCGAATGGTGTCAACCTGAGCTTTCAATTCACCAACTTCGGAGGGAGTCAGCACTTCAGGAAGTAAGAGATAACCTTTTAAGTCAAATATAAATTTCTGTTCTTCAGTCATGGGATTCCTCTTCCGTAGACAATGTTTAACTAATATAATGATTGTAGCAGGATTCTATTTTAATTGAAATGGAAAACCAGAGCCATTCAGTTTTCCGAATCCTATTATTTTCAATATTAAGCCTCCCATTGTAAAAGTACTCTCCTATAAGAACTGAAAACTACTCCAAACATACATGAAACATATTGTTCCAATCGCCACAAACCCCTTCCATCCCCATCCAACACCTGTTATACTACTACCACTATGAAAAACGAAACCCGCTTACACCTCACATTCACAACAAAAACCCTCACCCGTCACCCAAAAAACATCCACCCAAAAACCGACCATAACCAAGCAAATAAAAACGTACACAAAATGAAAATCTCAAAATTTTCGAAATACCCTATAAACCCAGTCCCAGACTGGCATACCCCCAAAAATCAAAACGTACACAGAAACGAAAAACGCCCTTTTTGTGTACGTTTTTAGAAGGAGCAATTTATGCGATTCATAACCCCTCGTAGGGGCGGGTCTCCCTACCCATAAGCGTCAATTTAAGGATGAGATGCGTTTGTAGTCGCGCAATTCATTGCGCCTCGGATATTCTCCGTAGGGGCGAGGTTTCCTCGCCCGTCTTCACGCTCCTCTTACATTAACGTAGGTCGGAGCAAGTATAGCGGACCTCCGACATACACACTAAAGCCTCGGAGAGGAGAAAGGTGTATAGTAAACGTTGTTTCTGCTAATAGCAAGCCCCAGAGGGGCGAAAGGTGTATTAGATGCCTTAAGGTTACGCACTAAATTGACGCTTATGGTTATTTGTAAAACTGAACAACAATGTTGGATAGCAGCCTTAGAAACTTAGGTACCGTAAAAGTAACGTGGATATCCCGAACTCTTATCCTGTAAATTCTGTAATCTTGTCCATCCTGGTTCAGACAATGAAAACTGAAATGGACATCGAACATATTGGGAATATATTGTTATCGAACGCAATAACACTACAAAACCAAACTACCATCAAGTATAATAACCCAACATCCAATACACAACTTACAAAATGGAGGAACATAATGACAATCAACCAAATCCAAAGACTAAACCCTCAAATAAATCACACAAAACTTATGCAATGCGATGACAACGTACCAAAACACAAAAACCGAAAAAACAACTAAAAACAACTAAAAGGAAGTTTTTGTCTCTTATGCAGATAAGAAAATGCATTAGAAATACCGAAAACTAAATAACCCTACCAGTTGATACTGATTCTTGACATCAGCACATAGATGTGCTATACTTTCAAACAGATTTTAGGAATAACTTACAATTCAAACATTGTGAGTTGACAAGTAACCTAAGCACAAATAAGAAATGGAGTGCAATAGATATGGATATCAAACAGGCATTAGATAGTAAAATTACAACTTACAACTTACTTGACCACCCGTTTTATCAAGCATGGAGTGCTGGAGAATTACCGGTTGATGCATTGAAGTGTTATGCGCGGGAATATGGTGCTTTTATCTCAACAATACCCAAAGGATGGGAAACACTAAACGATGCCGAAACAGCAGAAGAGGAAACGGAACATATTGAAATGTGGGAAGATTTTGCTGATGGTCTTAACACAGAGATTTCTGACGCACAGATACCACAAGTGAAAACGCTTGTAGATACAGCAGACGAACTCTTTTCTAACGACGAAACAGCATTAGGGGCACTCTATGCTTTTGAGGCACAACAGCCGGAAACTGCAAAGTCAAAGTTAGCAGGCTTGAAAGAGTTCTATCAACTTCCTCAAAAGGTTGAACCTTATTTTAAAACGCATTCTCACAATGAACACGAAGTTGAAAAACTACTGGACCGAATCGGCACGTTGCCATCAGATTCTCAAAAGACAGTAGTACATGCATGTGAGCAGATGAGTAGTGCCTTATGGGATGCACTCACCGGAATCCACGATGCCGAATGCGCATGACACTGTGAAAGCATATTTTGACGCGTTGGTTGCAAAAGATGCTGAAATCCTTACTGCTATGATGCTCCCTACCGCACACTATGTAAAAATCGGCACAGACGCAGACGAAGTCATTGAAGGCAGCAAAGAAATTGCAGCTTATTATAGAAATCATGTCGCAAGTACTGAGGATTTTAGCATCACCTCTATTACCCTTGATGTACAAGAACGCTTAGATGTCGGATGGTTCTACACACGGCAGGTATGGAAACTCAAGTGGCAAGGCACCCCAGAAGAATTCATTATGCGAATGACAGGAGTATTGGAAATGGTTGATGGTTCGTGGAAGTTTGCACAGATACACGCATCAATCGGTGTTCCTATATCATAGTATCGGGAGGAATTGTTGAAAATATCTGCTGTTTCTTTAGATGGCGACATGACCTTGTGGGATTTTCTGAAGGTTATGCGTCACTCACTCAAGCAAACATTGCTGGAGATGCAAAAAAGGGTACCAACACAACGCGTTACAGAACTTACAATTGACGAGATGATTTGGATCCGCAATCAATTTGCTGATGAGGTAAAGGGCAAAATCTGGAACCTTGAAGAAATTCGGATGGGAGCGTTTGAACGTACACTTGAATATGTAGGTTTCCCCGACAAAAAACTTGCTGCACACCTGAATGCAATATATCTGAAGCACCGTTTTGAAGATATAGAGTTATATCCAGATGTTATACCGACTCTTGACGTTTTGGCACCGCATTTCAAAGTAGGCTTACTCTCAAACGGAAACACATATCCGGAACGCTGCGGACTTGAAGATCGTTTTGACTTTGTTGTTTTCTCCCAAGATGTCCAGGTTGAAAAACCTGACCCAAGAATCTTTGAAGTTGCAATTCAGCAAGCAGGATGTGAATTCCCACAGTTATTGCATGTAGGGGATTCGCTTGAGAACGATGTCGCAGGGGCAAAGAATGTTGGAGCACCTTCTGTTTGGCTTAACCGCGAAGGGATAAGCAACAACACAGATATTCAACCCGACTACGAAATTACTACGTTGGAAGAAATACCCGCAATTTTAGGAGTGTAAAGGAGAAAATAATGATTACCCTTTCTGAAGAACTTCGGGAAGCAGTGAAAAATTCCAAGCATAACCTTGTGCGTCTTGTGGACCCAGAAACAAACGCAGAATATGTTGTGTTACCCGCAGAAACATTCGCGCAGATGCAAGTGATACAATACGATGACAGTCCTTTAACACCTGAAGAAAAACAGACATTACTGGTTCAAGCTGGACTACGTGCAGGATGGGATGATCCGGAAATGGATGTTTACAATGAACTGGATCCGCGGAGAGAAAATGAAAGTACAGCGCGGTGACATTGTCCTTGTAGATTTCCCTTACAGCGACAACACAGGAAGTAAAATACGTCCAGCATTGGTTGTACAATCGGATTTATGGAATCAGCGGATTGATGATACAATTCTTGCTATCATTACCAGTAGTTCTCAAAGAAAGATCGGAGCAACTACACAATATGATGTGGATATTGCAACAGTTGAAGGACAACAAACAGGACTTCACTTAAATTCCATTGTTCAATGTGAAAATTTAGTCACCCAGGACCAAAATTTGATTCTTCGGATTATCGGTAGTCTTCCTGATTCTGCGATGCAACAGATAGATGACTGTCTAAAATCTGCTTTAGGTATTCAATAAAAGAATTAGTTGGGTTCAACCAATTCTTTCAGTTCAAAACACAATGCAAGAACGCGACTATTACACCATTTTGAATGTATCACGAGATGCATCTACTGATGAAATAAAGAAGGCATACCGAAAACTCGCACTGAAATATCATCCTGATAAAAGTTCGGGAAATAAAGCTGCTGCCTTATTTCAAGAGATTACAGAGGCTTATGAGGTGTTGTCTGATGTCGTGAAACGTGAACTTTACGACCAGAATCAACCATCTAATTTGAAACAATCTATAAATTACGATATTGTGTATGATGCCAATGGTGGCGAGATGGTGCTGATTCCCGCTGGTGATTTTATCATGGGGAGTAACACCGGAGATGCGGACGAGGTGCCCACACATACTGTCTACATTGACAATTTTTTGATGGATAGACACCCCGCCACAAATGACCAATACAAAGCATTCGTTGATGATAATCCAAAGTGGAGAAAAGACAGAATTCCAAAAGAATACCATGATGGGAACTACTTAAAACTCTGGGATGACGATAGTTGTTTTCCGTTATCAAAAAGTAACCATCCTGTTGTTGCAGTAAGTTGGTATGCTGCAATGGCGTATGCACAATGGTCAGAGAAACGACTACCGACAGAAGCGGAATGGGAGAAAGCCGCACGCGGTGGGTTAATAGGTCAAACCTATCCGTGGGGTAATTCAATCAATAAAAACAAAGCAAATTACGGCAACCGCTGGGATGGACGAATCGCTACAATTCGTACAACACCTGTTGGAAGTTATACACCGAATGGATACGGTCTGTATGATATGGTAGGCAATGTACGGGAATGGTGCCTTGATGCCTATCAATCCGATTTCTATGTAAATTCACCCCGTCATAATCCAATCGCAGGTGACAGCATTGAAGGAATTCTTGATAAGTATAAATCAGTCAAAAATTCACGCGTTTTTCGTGGAGGAACATGGTATTATCCATCAGATTATTTACGGGTTTCTCATCGATCAAGAGACATTCCGATTTTTGCTGTTACGAGCGTTGGATTTCGATGTGTAAGAAAGGACTGAGGATAAAATGACACCTGAACAACGATATTTCTTTGATGTAACTGGATATTTACACCTGAAGAATGTAATTACTGGGGCAGAATTGAAAGCAGCCCAAGAAGCAGCTGATAGTTACATCAATGCTTCTCCCGATGAACTTCCACCAGGATTTGATTCCAGTGGCAAACATCTACCGAATGGTGTTGCGTTCTCAAGGGCTTTGGAAGCACTCGCCCTACATCCTGCAACTTGGTCTATCATCAAGGAACTGACCGACAATAAACCGCAGCTTTTCCGTGGAACGATGATTGCTGACCGTGCGGGGATGTCCGAGTCTGAGGAAGCATTACGTCTACATTGTGCAAGAGAAGATTATGGGCGAGGTAGAAACTGCTTTGAGAACAGAAACGGTAAAATCTATTGTGATGATTTCGTCATTTTTCCTTATCTGACAGATGTCTATCCTGGTGATGGTGGACTGTTAGTTGTCCCGGGTTCACACAAAGCCGAATACGACCAACCTGAGCACATATTCAATAACGGCACAATTGATGATGTTAACCAAATTCCACAAGGTGTCGTAAACCTTACACCAAAAGCAGGAGATGTTGTGATAATTTCTGAACTATTGACGCACGGGGCACTGCCTTGGAAACCGAAGGACCGGAATCGTTGTTTTCTTGTTTTGCGGTATAGACCACAGGACAAAGGAGAGAGTCGTTTACCTGCAGAGGTGAGAGATCGCTTAGCACCAGAAACATTGGAGTTAATCGCACAAGCAGACACCAATCACACCAAAGAAATCGTTAAAAAGGATGTTATCAGATTTACATGACAAATGTCTATAACTATATCATGCAGAAGATAGACAAATCACTGTCCCAATTTTTTTAATTCAGTTTTTACAGGTTTGACACACCGAAAACCGACATCATTATACTCTTTCACAGGATATGTTCCATTGCGTAGAGAAACCCTTATTCCATTGGCACCAGACGCGTGAGAACCACCCCGAGTTACACGATGTGTGATAATGGTTCTTGAATTTTCTATTGTATCTAATATATCTTTACCTGCGATTGGATTTTCAAGCGGAGAATTCTCATAGAAATCTGGATCGTACTCGTCAAGACACCACTCCCACACGTTACCTGCCATATCGTATAAACCGTACGGATTAGGGAGAAAACTTCCTACTGGCGCGTTGAATCTATAACCATCATCTACATCTTCATCCGCCCAAGTAATACGTTTTTCCTCACCATCAAAATTCCAGACCAAATCAACGGTATGTTTATCCGCATAATTACACTGTGTCCCGTCAGGTGGTTCGTTCCCCCAAGGGTATAAATGTCCACTTAATCCACCACGCGCCGCTTTTTCCCATTCTGCTTCAGTAGGTAGACGTTTACCTGCCCATTTCGCGTATGCTATCGCATCGTGCCAACCTACTCCTATAACAGGATATTCTTCCGTCGGAGAACGGTTGACAACCCAATCGGGTAACGGACTGTGTCCTGATTCTCTAACAAACTTAGCATATTCACGTACAGTTACTTCGTGAATATCAATATAGAATGCATCAACGTAGACAGTATGCATCGGTTTCTCTTCATCTGATCCATTGTTGTTTCCCATACTAAATTCTCCCTCAGGAATCAGGACCATGCCTTCAGGTATTATCACAGTCTCAGGTTCTACGGACGGAATGAATGATGGTGTTGTTATTGTTGTGGATTCTCCTAACACATATTCACTTAATTCATCCTCGGAGGAAATACCAGAATCAACCAACGAATATTCCTTTGTAATCCCTTCCGTGATAGGCAAAATTGACACCTCCCATACCACAGAGGTATCCATAAGCACCGTAAAATTCTGTGACAGAGGTCCCCTCTTCATAATTTGCCAAATGTGAAACGATTCCTTCCCAACGGAGTCAAATTTTATCAAAACTGGTATTTCCTTGGTAAGCGGCTTCACAGTCAACATAAATTCTGCTTTTCCGACCTCTATATACCCTACAAATTCTAAGTTAACTTCTGGAATTACTGGTTCTCGTTCCTCTGTTTCACTGCACCCAAATATAGAACATATCAGAAACACGATAAACAATCGCTTGGTTATAATAAGTTTCACTGCTTTCCTCCGTGTGTATATTGCACGAGATATAACCGTCACATATTATTAAGTCATAAACATGTATATTATCTAAATGGCTACAGCAACTTGTTCATTCTTGAAGCATATCCAAAAACGTATCAACATCCGTAGTTGGAGTTTTACAGACATAATCCTCACATATATAAGCAGTTGTGTTGTTATCAATTTGCGATTTATTTACAAGAAGCGGTAACGTAGTGTCTTCAGTGGAATCAGTCAATGCGACAATTTTGTTAGGTAGGTACATTCCGTGTAACGCGCTTAACATTTCCCCAGTTTTTGCATCTTCTTTTTTACCAATTATAGCGACCTCTTTTGGAGTTGACAATAGAAATGCTAACTCACAAAGCAGCTGTCCGGAACCTGAAGGCATCACCTCCATTTGATGGAAATAGAGTTTCAACGTTTCCACTGCTTTGTCATAAAATCCTTGGTTGTCGAGATGTTTTGCGAGACGTAATAGACTGTGAATTGCCATGGATGCGCCAGAGGGTGTTGCACCGTCGTATGCAGATTTAGATTGGACAATCAGCGTCTCATGTGCTTTACCCGTGAAGAAGAAACCGTTACCTTCTGCATCCCCAAACTGGTCAATCATGAGATGTGCTAAACGTTCAGCTTCAGTAAGCCATCTCGGTTCAAAACTCGCTTCATACAAAGCGATTAAGCCAGCGATGAAATATGAGTAATCCTCAAGATACGCGTTGAGATGACTTTTACCTGCACGGTAGGTTCGCAAGAGCAGTCCGTTATCTTGAGACAATGTCGTTAAAACAAATTCAGCAGATTTCTCACATGCAGTAAGGTATTCAGGTTTTCCAGTCAACTGGTATCCCATTGCCATACCGCGGATCATGATACCGTTCCAGCTGGTCAGGATTTTGTCATCTAAACCAGGTTTGATTCGCTTTTCTCTTTCCTCAAATAGTTTCTGCCTACTATCTGCAAGAAGTGCCTCTAACTCATCAATATCCATTCCAAGTTTTCGAGCGAAAATGTCCGATGGGGTTTGCACATGAAGGATGTTCTCACCCTCAAAATTACCTTGCGGCGTGATGTCGTAATATTCACAGAAAATCTCTGCGTTCTTTTCTCCGATAATATCTTCCACATCGTAAGGTTCCCAGACAAAAAACTTGCCTTCCACGCCTTCACTATCCGCATCTTGTGTTGAATAGAAACCTCCATTTTCTGCATCGTACATCTCACGTAGGACATAATCTAACGTTTCTGTACCTATGTCGCGATAGAAAGTGTTTTGTGTGGCTTGGTATGTTTCAAAATAAGCAACAACAAGTTGTGCATTGTCATAAAGCATCTTCTCAAAATGCGGAACAAGCCAACGTTCATCGGTAGAATATCGGTGAAATCCTCCGCCGAGTTGGTCATATAATCCACCGCGCGCCATTTTTTGCAGTGTGGTTTCTACCATTTCTAATGCATTTGCATTGCCACTGTGATGCCAATAACGCAGTAAGAAAGGAAGCCCCATACTGGGCGGAAATTTTGGAGCATTACCAAATCCACCGTATTGTGCATCGAATTGGGAACGGTAATGTTGGAAAGCTTTGTTCATGAGTTCTTCTGTAAGATCATGCTCCTGCGGATCAACAAGATTGCTTATTTGACTCAGTTGCGTTGTGACTTGTTCTGCTTGTTCAAGTACCTGTTCGTTTTTTTCATTGAATGCCTCTGCAACTGCATTCATCACTTTAGGGAATCCAGGTCTTCCGTATCTATCTTCCGGTGGATAATAGGTGCCACCATAAAATGGCTTCAGATCAGGTGTGAGGAAAACTGTCATAGGCCATCCACCATGTCGGGTCATGGCTTGCACAGCGTTCATATATATTTCGTCTAAATCAGGTCGTTCCTCTCTATCCACCTTGATGTTCACAAATAATTCGTTCATGATTGCAGCGATTTCCTCATTTTCAAAGGATTCGCGTTCCATGACGTGACACCAGTGACATGCTGAGTAACCTATACTCAGCAGAATAGGTTTCTGTTCGCTTTTAGCCAGTTTTAAGGCTTCTTCACCCCACGGATACCAGTCAACTGGGTTGTGAGCATGTTGGAGTAAATACGGACTGGTTTCGTGAATTAAACGGTTGGTATGTTTAGGATCATCATGCATGTGTGCATTCTCCAGCGTTGGATGAAAGTTAAGAAAGATTATGCTTTATGACAAAGGACAGGTAATGTTCCCGTCTACACTAAAGAAGAGATACCGCTACGGGGATTCGAACCCCGGTTTGATGGCTGAGAACCATCTGTCCTAACCCCTAGACGATAGCGGCAGATACTGAGATATTGAAATGGGTAGGATTCCTTGTAAATGTTGATTTATGTGTCGTTTTCGTTGGTCAATCTATCAGCATGTTCAATCATTTCACGTAATACATCAACATTAACATCTTCCAAGTTACGAAAACTGATAGAACTTTTCCCTGTCTTGACTTTTCCGAGTCGGTCTTTGTAGATTTCTGTCAGATAACGTCTCCCTTCAACTGCGTTGATATAGACGCTAAAGTAATTCTTCTGCCGAGTCAACCCCACCAGAAACCATTCAACTTTCTTTTTATCAGATCGAACATAAAAAAAATTGCCGTAACCGATAATTCGCTGTTCGCTACCACCCCAAAATACACCTTCCCACATGCAATAATCACTGTCTGGTAAAGCAGTCTTAATTAACGTATGAAGTTCGTCTAAAACTGCACGGGTTTCTGGTTCTTGGTCAGTTATATAATCATCAGGTGAAGTTTCTACCCGTTCCATTATTCTCTTCTTTCTATAACAAGACAATGTACATATAGTTATTTTACAGCAAAATAACTGCCCGGGAAGGACTCGAACCTTCACTACATGGTCCAGAGCCATGCGTCCTACCATTAGACGACCGGGCATTGACTTAAAGTTAAGTATACCCTAATCTATACTGCTTGTCAACCGTTTCGGATTGTTTATATTATTGAAGTGTTATTTTATCTGAGAAGGTATAGAAGATGTTTAGAAGACCTATGAAAATTGTGGGAATAGCAAAGACACTTAGGAGGGCAAAAGTGCCTGTAGAAAATGAGAGACCATTTGTATCTTCCGAGGTCTCAAAATACATCGCTTTTACAATGCGGGCGTAGTAGTAAAGGGAAACGACACTATTTAGCAAACCGATAAATGCTAACCAATACAATCCCTCACCTATGACAGCGTAAAACAGTACCCATTTACCAAAGAATCCTGCTAACGGGGGAATTCCTGTAAGTGAGAAAAGGAAAATTGCCATTGCACCTGCAACTAACGGGGCACGAGTAGCAAGTCCTCGGTATCCATCAATCATCTCCGTACCTGCTTCGTTAGCAATGAGAACAACAACATAGAATGCTCCTAAATTCATGAATAAATAAACGATCAGATAGAAGAAGATAGCACCAAGTCCCTCAGGTGTGAGTAGGACAGCACCCATCAATAGATAACCACCATGGGCAATGCTTGAATATGCTAATAGACGTTTGACATTCCGTTGTGGAAGTGCTGCAAGGTTTCCTACAGTCATTGTAAGTGCTGAAACAATCGCTAATATAAATCCCCAATCAATAGATTGCAGGATTTCAGGTTTACCAAATCCTACGTGGAAAAACCTAAGAAATAGCGCAAACCCAGCTGCTTTTGATGCAACAGAGAGAAACGCTGTTATCGGAATTGGTGCGCCTTCGTAAACATCGGGAGACCACATGTGAAATGGGACAGAAGCAATTTTATAACCTATACCTGCTAAAATGAAAGTGATTGCAATTAGTACGCTAAGAGTAGATACACCACCAGATTCAAGCACTGAAGCAATCTGCAAACTAATTTGTGATAGATCTCCCGTTCCAGCCATACCGAAAATCATGGACAATCCAAATAACATCGTTCCAGATGCAACCGCACCATAAGTAATGTATTTGAATGCCGCTTCGCTTGAACGCGGGCTATGTGTCAAGAATCCAGCGAGAATATAGGAGGTGAGACTTACCGTTTCTAACGAGATGAATATCATCAACAGGTTTGTTGACGATGCCATGAGAAACATACCAAAGGTGACAGCAAGCAATAGAGCATAGTATTCACCTTTTAGTTTTACATCAAGTTCTTCGGAGCGAAGTGAAAATAGAATCGTTGCAGTGGTTGCCAAAAGCAGAAGTATTTTAAAGAATACGGCGAATCCATCAAGACGAATCATCCCAAAAAATAGGGGTATCGGTTCATTACTGTTGATTAGGGAATTAGTGATTAGGATTGCAACTAAGGAACATCCAAGTCCTGCAAGCGAGATATATGCGACTAATTCACTTTCACGATTTTTTACAAGAAGATCGGCAATAATGACAGCAGCAGCAAAGACCACAAGAAGTATCTCTGGACTGAAATAAGCAAGACTTTCTATATTTTTTAGGGGCTCCACACCGTTCTCCTATATTGCATCTAATACGTTAACGAGATTGGTAACAGATTCGCTAAACATATCAAGCGCAAAGTTGGGCCATATACCGAGGACAATGGTAAGAATCCCAAGTGGTACCAAAGTCAGGATTTCACGTCTATTGATTTCTGGTAGGTCTTCGTATTTGGGGTTAAGTTGTCCTAAGAAGACTCTTTGGAGCGTCCAGAGGAAGTATGCTGCCCCGACAACAATACCTATTGTAGAAAGGATAGTTATTAGTTCGAATTCTTGGAATGCACCCAGTAGAGATAATGCTTCACCAACAAATCCGCTCAATCCGGGTAAGCCTAAAGATGCCATAAATGCAAGGGTTGTAATACCTGTATAGACCGGCATTTTGGTTGCTAAACCACCGAAACCGTTAATCTCACGATGGTGTGCACGGTCATAGAGAACACCAACAAGGAGGAAGAGCATCGCACTAATGACACCGTGATTGAACATCTGGAGTATGGCACCGTTGATACCAGCAGAATTTCCTGCAGCAAGTCCCAAAATGACAAACCCCATGTGTCCGATACTTGAATATGCGACTAACTTCTTAAAATCGGTTTGTGCTAATGCACAGAACGACCCGTAGACAATGTTGATGAAACCGAGTAATGCCAAACTGTTCCCCACGATACCAACGCCATTCGTAAATATTGCCAGACCTTCTGGGAACATCGCCATATTAATACGCACTATCCCATAAGTACCCATCTTTAGGAGAACACCAGCAAGGATAACACTGATCGCTGTGGGTGCTTCAACGTGTGCATCGGGAAGCCATGTATGGAAGGGGAAGATCGGTACTTTTACAGCAAAACCAATAAAGAAACCGAGAAATACCCACATTTGGAAGGTTGAATCTGCAAGCGCATGTCCTGTTGTGCCTGCCAATGTAATAAGTGTTGGAATGTCAAAGGTTCGGACACCTTCTGCTACACCGTTAATCACATTGCTGTTGAGGTAGACTGCAATCATTGCAACCAACATCAGCACACTGCCAAATAAGGTATACAGAAAAAATTTTATTGCCGCATATTCTCTACGTGGTCCACCCCAGACACCAATCAGGAAATACATCGGTAATAGTGTCAATTCAAAGAAGACAAAGAACAGGAATAGATCCAACGCTGCGAAAAAACCGAGCATTCCTGTCTCAAGCAACAAGAACAGTCCCATATATGCCTTAAGACCTTTTTCAATATTGCGCCAAGAGGCGAGGACACAGATTGGTCCCAAGAGTGCAGTAAGTAGCAAGAGCGTTACACTTAAACCGTCAATACCGATATGATAATTGATATTAAATGCATCAATCCAAGGAGCATTTGCTTTCCAAAGATGTTCTAAATTTGGGTTGTTGTAGGATATAAATAAGTATATCCCAAGTAGAAGCGGAACGAGTGTGAAAGCAAGCGTAGCGCGTTTTATTAGTTCTTCCGACTCTCGTGGTAAAAGTAGAACAACGATCATCCCAAGCAAAGGGACAAAAATCATTAGCGACAATAACATTTTTTGTATTCTTCCTCACTGAATTTGCACTATAGGCAAAATTGTTATAGTTAATTCTGTACTCTCACACTAATATGGGAATATTATGCAATAAGCACTTAGAAAAGTCTGAAAATCAATATTATCAACACTATTCCGCCAAGAACGACAAAGAGATAGGTCTGTATTGCTCCTGTTTGTATTTTTCGGATTCTACCGCCTGCTGCCCACGTAACCTCTGCTACGCGGTTGACGAAACCATCAACAACACGGTTATCAAAAAAGCCTATAAAGGCAGACAAAACATCACGAGTTACCTTTCCAACACCGTTGACGATACCGTCAATGAAAGAAAGGTCAAATTTGGCAAAAAGTCGTGATTTCCATACCGTGAGTGCCACCAATACGCCGTCGTAAAATTCGTCAAAGTAGTATTTATTCCAAAATAGGTTATAGACCGGGCGGAAAGTTGTTGCAACACCTTCGGCAGAGAACCTACGTCTATGGTAAAACAACCAAGATAGTAATATGCCTAAACCCGCTACACATATAGACAACACCATTGCGATATTATGTGCAAGATGGTGTATGTGATGTGCATCATCAGCATGTGCAGTGTCGGGTCCAGCATCTTCTTCCGCAGCTTGGGCAGTGGAAACACCGAAGAGAGAGAAACCAAAGTTCGCATCACCTATTTTGCTATCAGGCGAAACGTAAGCATGTTGTGGTGCATGAATATGAGGTTGTTTTGGCGGTTTAAAATTGTCTTTGTTGAACCAAATCGTATTGACAACTGGAAAACTCAAGGCTGCTAAGACAATAAGCGGAACCACCATCACCCAAGGGGATTCGTGTGCCATGTCGTGCATCTCTTGATTGCGCGGTTCGCCGAAAAAGGTCATAAATATCAAACGGAACATGTAAAACGCTGTAATTCCTGCTGCCAGAAGTGCCATACCGAAAAGTATGTAGTGATGAACTGAACTCCATTCCATTGCGCGTCCAAGTACGCCACCTAAAATCTTATCTTTACTCCAAAAACCTGAAAAGACAAATGGCACACCAGAAATAGATAACGTAGCGATGAGCATCGTAATGAAAGTCAATGGCATTTTATGTCGGAGTCCACCCATGTTACGCATATCTTGGTCAGGTGGAATTTCGGCACCGTGTTCGTGAACCAAACTGTTGTCATCGTGTTCATGCGCTGTATCTTCTGGGTGTTCCGCATCATCGTGGTGAGCGTGCATTGCGTGGAAGGCGTGGATAACGCTTCCAGAACCGAGAAACAGCAGTGCTTTGAAAAATGCATGCGTAGTCAAGTGAAAAAGTCCTGCAACATAACTGCCAGCACCAATTGCCAACATCATATACCCCAATTGGCTAATCGTAGAATATGCCAAAACACGTTTAATATCAAATCTAACAATAGCAATAGTCGCTGCGACGAGTGCTGTAATACCTCCGACATAAGCAATTACCAGCGAAGAAGTTGGGGTCAAAATCGGGAACATCCGTGCAACCAGATACACGCCAGCGGCAACCATCGTTGCAGCGTGGATTAACGCACTCACAGGCGTAGGACCTTCCATCGCATCGGGTAACCATGTGTGTAACGGCACTTGTGCCGATTTACCGACAGCACCACAAAAGATGAGAATACCCGCAACAGAGAGCCACACCATATCCCCTGTACCACTTAACCCTTCCACAAGTGTAAAAATACCGCTTTCTGTTCCGTCATGAAGCGATAGAGTTCCGAATTTTGCAAAGAGCATCATCATGCCGATGAACATACCGACATCGCCGACACGTGTTGTCAGAAATGCCTTCTTACATGCATTCGCAGCAGTGTCCTTCTCAAACCAGAAGCCAATCAACAGATAGGAGCACAGACCGACAAGTTCCCAACCGATATAGATACCGAGTAGGTTGTCCGACACGACCAAAAACAGCATGGAAAATGAGAAAAGTGAGAGAAAAGCGAAAAACCGCGGATACCTTGGGTCACCGTGCATGTAACCGATAGAGAAGATATGGACGAGACTACTCACCAACGTGACAACGATTAGCATAATCACCGTGACGCTGTCAAGATAGAATCCCATTGAGAAGTTAACACTTCCGAGTGAAAGCCACTCTACTGTAAGCGGTGTAGGATCTGAAGTTACTTCCTGTATGAGAAGCAGAGAACATCCGAGTGCAACAAGCATCGCAAAGGTTGACAGATAGTCTTGTCGTGGGAAATTCCGTTTTGCTAAACCTAATACAGCAAAAAGTGTGAAGGCCGCAAGCGGGGCAAGTAAGATGATACTTATTAAGGGAACAACCATGCTTTTACTTTACTATTAACCTTTCAAGGTATCTACTTCATCTGGACGTATACTACCGAACTCGCGGTAGATAGCGAGAATTATAGCGAGAAATACAGCAGCTTCGGCTGCAGCGAGCACAATACCGAAGATAGCGATTATTTGACCATCAAAGCGAAAAACTTCCGAACCAACAATGGTTTCAGCGGGTGTAACAAACCGAGAAAATGCAACAAAGTTCAGATTGCAAGAATTGAGAATGAGTTCAATCCCCATCAGAATACTGATTGCATTCTTTCGAGTTAGCACTGCGAAAATACCGAGCGAAAATAGAATTGAACTGATTACCAAATAGTGTTGTAAACTCATTTTTTAACCTAAAGACAGAAAAAATTAATCCCGGACCTCCTTACGAGAAATAAGGGCAGCACCGATTAACGCTACTAATAGCAGCACAGAGACGACCTCAAACGGCAACAAAAACTTTTCATTCAGTATAAGTTGACCGATACGTTCTGTTGTCGGAGCAAGTTGCGTCCCATCATCAGTGAGATTCTTCCAGATAGGTGTATTGGCAATGACCGTCAAAAGTAGCATCAGCAATGCAAGAGAAATACCACCACCTAATAGAAGCTGACCTCGTTCAATGTGGATACGCATCTCTAATCGTCCACTTGTCATCATCACACCGAAAAGGATAAGAACTAAAATACCACCGACATAAACAATTACCTGTGTTGCTGCCAGGAAATCGGCTTGTAAAAACACATAAAGTCCAGCGACACCAAAGAGTGTAACCATCAGTGCGAAAGCAGCATGCACAATGTTCCGAACTGTTACCACCGCGAGTGCAGATGCGATTGTAATCAGGGCAAAACCGTAAAAGATAAATGTTTTAAGCGTAAATTCCATCTAATTACCTATCCTATCAAAAACCTTGATAATAGTGCTAATCTAATCTGCTGCCTCTTCGGTTTCCGCTTCGTCTTTTCCGTACATCTCCTGCTTGTCAAAATTGAAGATTAAATCTGTGCGGTCAAACTTTGAATACTCAATTCCTTCAAGTGTATCTATCATTGTAAGACACTCTGTCGGACATACCTCTGTACAAAGTCCACAATACATACAGAGAGACATATCAATATCAAACTGGTCAAGGTAAAAAACAACAGGATTTCGCGTGACGACACGTGAGACTTCGCTTCCAGAAATAGTTTGCGTTCTACTCTCATCACCAGATTGCTCAAGTCGGTCAACAACTTCCTGTGGTCCTTGGCGCGAGGTAATATTTGTGACAGTCATTTCCTCGTCAAGATTTAATTTTTTGTCCTCACCTTCAATGAGACCAATGATTTCACGTCCATCTTTAAGATGAATGACATTCATACTATCCCATAGTTGTTCACCCTTGGGAAGTTTATCACCTGTGATTGTGATACAATCCACAGGACAAATCAACTCACACTTTTTACACCCAATACAATCCTCAATCCGATTGTAGAGTTGTCCACGGTAACCTTTCGGAATCTCTCTGACGTTCCGCTTCTTTTCAAAATCGTGTTCATAAGGATATTGGTGCGTTACGTTCGGTTCAAAGAACTGCCGAATCGTAATCCGCATTCCAACAAGGACGGTGTAGACACCTTTGTAAATGTTGCGTATGTATCTGTCCATGGTTAACTAATCCTCCAACACTTGATTGTTGCTGCTGACTATTGCTGCCTATTCAAATGTGAGTTCAAAGGTCGCGATTCGAAAATTACTCCTACAGCAAGAGTGATAATTAACTCGGTTGTGGTTCAGGTCTTCTCGCAAGATTTCTTCCAGCAATCGCGTATGCACTAATTAGACCTACATAGATAATCGCGCAACTGATGCCAATACTCCACACATTATCTTCCTTAAAAATCAATCCCCATATACCTGTACCTAATATGTTAAAAAATGAAATCGGGATAAAGTATTTCCAGCAAAGATTCATCAGTTGATCCACCCGTAAACGTGGCAACGTCCATCTCAACCACATCATTAGGAAGACAAGTCCCAATGTCTTGATAACAAACCCCGGAAAACCACCAAGAAAATCAAAACCCGGCAAAACACCTTGCCATCCACCGAGGAAGAGCGTTACGCCAATTGCACTCACCGCGAACATATTTGCATATTCAGCAATAAAGAAAAGCGCAAAACGCATGCCACTATATTCGGTATGGAATCCTGCTACAATCTCGGACTCCGCTTCTGGTAGATCAAATGGCGTTCGGTTCACCTCAGCAATAGAAGATATAAAGAAGATAAAGAATGCAATAAAGGTAAAAGGTGACCGAAATATAAGCCAAGTGAAGATACCACCAGATTGCGTATCTACAATCTTACTCATACTCAAACTTTCCACAAGCATGACAACGGTAAGTATAGACAGTCCCAGAGGAATTTCATAACTGACAATCTGAGCAGCAGAACGCAACGAACCCAACAACGACCATTTACTGTTTGAAGACCAACCCGCCATAATGACACCCATAACAATCACAGACGAGATTGCCATGATATAGAAGATTCCGATATTAAAGTCACCAGGGATAGGAATTCCATCACCAAACGGAATCGCTGCAAACACAGCAAAGGAACATGCAAATATGACATAAGGGGCAAGCAGGAAAAGAACTTTATCACCTTGTGGTGGAATAAAATCCTCTTTGAAAATGAGTTTTACACCATCGGCTAAGGTTTGAAGTGTGCCCCACGGTCCAACACGCATCGGACCAGTGCGATTCTGAAAACGAGCGGCAACTTTCCGCTCTGCCAAAACTAAAACCAATGGGAGTAATGGAACGACGGCAACAAATATACCTGCAAAGGCTAACATTACAAGAACCGTACCTAATTCCATTGGGAAATGTCCAGCAACCGCCTCTGGCAGTCGTGGAATTATGACATCCTGCACGAAATCTGTTGCCCAATTAGAACTGTCTTGTAAATTTATATTATTAAAGAATCCATCAGAAAAAAAATCTGACATCAAATCTCCTAACCAACTGGTACACGAACCGTTAGTGATAGTTTACCGATCAACCTCTCCCATTACAATATCAATACTGCCAATAATTGCAATAATATCTGCGACCATCAGACCACGACTCAGTTCTTGTAATGCACTTAATGCACTAAAACAAGGGGAACGTCCTTTAACTCGCACAGGCTTCGGTGTGCCATCACTTACAATATAAAATCCGAGTTCACCCCGTGGGGCTTCACTACGATAATAGATTTCACCTTTGGGTGGACGCACGGCTTTCAAATCTGCCATGACAGGACCATCAGGGAGACCTTCCGCCAAAATCTGTCGGACTATCTTAACGGATTCCTTCATCTCATCCATACGCACCTTGTATCGACTCCAGCAGTCCCCTAAAACAGCCCCTAATTCTGGAATGTCCTTAGCAACAGGCACATCAAAATCAAATCTGTCGTAGATGGAATAAGGTTCGTCTCGCCGTAAATCCCAGTCTACCCCGGAGCCGCGAAGGTTCGGACCAGTAGCACCATAACTGATTGCCATTTCGGCTGGCATCACAGCTACTCCCATAGTCCGTTCAGAGAAAATACTGTTTGATGTTAACAGATCGTTATATTCGTCAATCTTCGGTTCAAAATAGTCCAGAAAACTTTCTATTTCATCTAAATAATTCTGTTCATCAATGGATCCAGGTTCCATCGGAATGATTTCAGATACACCACCGATACGGATATAGTTATACGTTAAACGTGCCCCACAGATTTTTTCAAATAGCAGAAGTAGTCGTTCACGATCCCGGAAAGCGTAGAGAAATGGTGTGAACGCACCAATATCCATGCCGTAAGTACCGAAAGACAGCAGATGACTCGCAATCCGATTTAATTCGCAGATTAGCACACGCAAATATTCTGCCCGTTCTGGTACAGCAAAATCCTTGGTTTCATCCATCTCAAGCAATTTCTCAACGGCAAGGCAAAACCCCCAATTCTGATTCATCGCCGCAACGTAATCCATACGATCCGTAAAAGGAATGATTTGGGGGTAAGAGAGGTTTTCGGAGTGTTTCTCAAAACAGCGGTGCAGATACCCAATATGTGGAATTGCTTCCCGCACGATCTCACCATCTAACCTTAATTCCAACCGCAACACCCCGTGTGTACTCGGATGCTGAGGTCCCATATTAACTACCATTTCATCAGTGAAAGGCTTGAGTTCAATGATTTTTGATTCTGTCTGTTGTGTGCTTTCCATAGTGAGGATTATCTAACTTAATTATGTCTATTAATATCTCTTATATTTTAGTAGGGAACGCGCATTCCACGATAGAAATCGGGTTCTTGATAATCTTTTCGTAGTGGGTATCCTTCCCAATCATCCGGTAGTAAAATACGACGTAGGTCGGTGTGCCCTTCAAACAAAATTCCATACAGGTCGTAAGTCTCACGTTCATGCCAATCCGCCGTTTTCCAAATATGTGAAACAGTTGGAAGATGTGCGTCTGTTTTCGGAACTGATGCCTTCAAAACGACATAGTGATGATGTTTTATTGAGTGCAGATGGTAGACGATTGACAATACTTCTTCTTTAACGCCAAGATCAACACCGCTAAGACACATCAATGAATCAAATGCCAACGTGTCAGTATCAGCAAGAAATTGACACACATCCGAGATTGACGTAGGTGCAATTTGAATACTCGGATCTCCCTCAAGTTCAGTGTCAATGCCCAAGATGGCTTCACCAAACTTGTCTACTAATACATCATAGATTTCTTCCGACTTCACGTATACTACTCCCAAATGATCTATTATTTAATTTACTGTTTATTATCAGGACTTTCATCTTCAGGTATAGGTGTTTCTGTTTCATCTTCGGCTTCAGCTTTTTCAGTTTTCTCGTGTTCGTACCATTCTGATTTAGTAAAGAGTCTTTTGAGGAACGGAACATTGGTACGTTTAGCCACTGTTTGTGTTTTTATTTTTTCTTGTAATTTTAACAAGCCTTCAATGAGTGCCTCCGGACGTGGAGGACATCCAGGCACATAAACATCAACAGGAATAATCCTGTCAACTCCTTTTAGGACGTGGTATCCGTGCTGCCAGTAAGGTCCACCACTGGTTGCACAACTTCCCATGGATATAACATATTTCGGTTCCGGCATCTGCTCATATAGCCTTTTGATCCGTGTTGCCATTTTGAGAGTAACTGTTCCAGAAATCACCATCAAGTCAGATTGACGCGGTGTTGCGCGTGGCACACCTGCTCCGAACCTGTCCAGATCATAGTTAGAAGCTGCAGCCGCCATAAACTCTATGGCGCAGCAAGCAAGACCGAAGGTCATTGGCCAAAGCGCGGAAGAACGCGCCCAATTCGCAACTGCATCAACAGAGGTAACAATGACATTCTTGTCTAATTTTTCATCAATTATCATAGCCTTCCTCTCTTTGGATGGATTGCACCTCTAACTGTGTAGAACGGATCCACTCAAGGTCACCTTTTGCCCACACATACGCAAGACCAACTAACAGGATAGTGATAAAGACAAGCATCTCTAAAAAAGCAAAAAGACCAAAATCTCGGAAAACTACTGCCCATGGAAGAAGGAACACCACTTCAACATCAAATATAAGAAATATAAGGGCAATGACATAGAAACGGGTATTGAATTTGATTCGTGTGTCGCCTATTGGGTCTTCCCCGCATTCGTAAGGAATATTTTTTTCTCCTGAAAATAACTTAGTGTGTAAGAGGCGAGAAACAGTTAAATTGAGAACGACAAATATGCATCCGACAATTAGGAAAATCAGAACATTTGCAAAATTAAACAGCATTTTATCTTATCCTCGTTACAGGAGGGACGAAGTTTCTGTCAGTCTTGTTAAAATCGTGTTTTTATCATATCAATTATATCTTAACATTAACGTGATTTGCAAGGAAAAAAAAGACGACTCACGTGTTTCCGTTATCTTGAAAGTTCCAGTGTTTCTTCAGAAAGTATTGTTTACAGTCCTTGGTTTTACAATTTTTTGTTGCAATATATGTAAAAGTTTGCAATAATTTATTAGGAATGAAACAGATTGAAGGAGTAAGAAATGTATAGTTGTGACTACCATATTCATACACAACTTTCTGGATGCGCGGACAACGAATTCAATATAGAAAAAATTATCCAACTTCAAAAAATACGTGGTGTTGAATCAATCGGAATAACAGACCACGATTACAGTTATCAATCCAAAATAAAAACAATACAAGCCGCACACCAAGCAATAAAGGCAGCTGAACCCTCAATTGAAGTGCACTTTGGTGTTGAGGCTCAGATGTTGGAATATCAGGTTACCTCAATTTCCATCCGTTTGGCTTCATATTTTGATTATGTCCTGATGGCTCCAAATCATTATCATTTACGCGGCGTTGCACAACCAAGAAACTTCCGAGACCCGCGACGTGTAGCACTCCACGAAATTTATATGTTTGAAGCAGCGGTTGCATGTCCAATCACTGATGCAATCGTCCACCCGTTCCTTCTGTCGCCTAATGTTTTTCAGTTTTCCAAAGAGGAACTTAGTGCTTTTGGACAGGAAATGATGCGTAACATTGAACAGAAAAGGTTGATTTACCAACTGGACCTCATTTCTCAACGTGGACTGGGTGTAGAAATCAGTCCTAAGATGGTGCGGTACAATCAACAGCATCTTATTGAATTCTATCAACTTTGTATGGAAAGGGATGTAAAATTGCTCATAGGGAGTGATGCACATAACGCAAAGCAGATGGAAGAACTATCACTGCTTGTACCAATTTTAGAAGACTTGGGAGTGACAGAAGAACATCTTTGGCATCCAACCAGTCCGCTTTAATATCATTATACAATACAAAATTACCTATTCAATTTTGTGAAAAGTACAGCGAATTTTACCTGTCATTCCCCAACCATCGGGATGCAGTTCCATCCTACCGTACCGCGTCAAATGCAACATATCGTCACTATCAGATTCACCTTTAGAAAATGAGACATGGATACCTGGGATTAAATCTCTTGAAAAAGGAACATCGCTTTCATCACGTTTCGCTGCTTCACCCAATAAAAAACGGTCAATATTTTCACCTTGGCGACGTGTAAAGGATATTATAGGATACAGATTTTCTCCATAGAGAAAACTTCTGATGTCATAATCTCCGCCTGCTTCTATACCACGACTATTCCCGCGAAATCCGTAACGAGCATATTCATTGAAGAATTCAAGAATCAGGTTCTGACGTGCAGTCGCAGCAAGTGACACCTTAATAGCTAACTTTGGTTCCGGTATATCACCTTCCTCAAATGTGAGACTAACAAGTTGCCATTTACCAATCAACTGATCGCGCACTGCATATTCATGCGTCTGTTTGTCCTGATCCCGCCGAATCTCTCCGTAAGATTCAAGTAAATCCTCACGTTCCTCTTGTATATTTGGAGTGTTTTGAGAATTCTGAGTACTCTGTGTCGTTTGGCTGATACAACTACTAAAAATGAGAAGTAGTGCACCCAAAACCATTAATGTCTTCATGTTCGCCTCTATTGTATAGTAAGAGAAATGGTATTAGATTCAAGTAAAACTTTACCACGCCGGGCATTCAATGGCAGATAAATGTCCTGCAGTTCATCTTTATGTTTTTCTTTGATTAAGTCTATTTGGTCTTGAGTATAACCAATCGCCTCTTTTTTTACATCGGGTGTAAACTGCGGATTTTTGCTATTCTGAATACCAAATATCTCGCGTTCTAATTCAATTATTTCAGGATGCTGATCCTGCATGAATTCACGGTATACCTCTAATTCAAGCTTTACTTGGACTGTGTAACTACCGGGTTCAAGTCTATAATGTGTCTGTAGGTTTTCCAATTGAGATGTATGCGTTGTTCCCCCCTTCATATCTAACCCTTGAACACACCGGACAGATTTTCCAGTTTTATAGAGCGTTTTCATGGTATTACTAAGCGGAATCGGTTTTTTAATCATAACAATCTGACCGTTGCTATCTGTAACTGTAAGTTGTCTGAATGCCCTTTGCATTGTAACACTGGAAATCGGGACAAGCAGATCAAACTTACCGTTTGTGGTAGTAAGTTCAAGCGGAATTGGGTCTTGAGCGGAATAGATCGTTTTCGGTGATGAAAGTTCAATCATCGCGAGGGTACTTGATGCTTCTTCATCAGTAGACGATGTTCCTGTTTCAGTAGATTGTGTTGCAGTTTGTTGGCTTCCAAGACATCCAAACAAACATACTATTAGAAAGAGATTAAGTAGTGTCAATAGTTTCATATACATCTTCCTCCTAAAGTTGTTCTTTATTACAAAGAGCTGAGTGTTATACTTAATCCTGACCGCGTAGAAAGTTCAATAAAACCGTCAATAATTGTTTCAGATGGATCAACAAGAGTACTACGCCAATCCACTTCACCCCAAGCAAATTCAAGGATACCAAAATTTGGCACACTTGCCATACACTGCACACTTGCTGCTGTCGCAACCGGACCACTCGGATTATGAGGTGTTACTCTGACGTTTGTGGTTTCAGCAAGGGTTGCTATCTTCTTCAATCCTAACAACCCACCGACATGTTTAACATCTGGCAAAATATAGTCAACACGTCCATATTTTAGTAACCTATCAAATTCAGTTAGAGTACGTAAACGTTCCCCTGTTGCAATTGGCATAGAGGTAGACTGGCTTACATGTGCAACCGCATCAAGATCATTCAACGGAACAGGATCCTCAATCCAAAATAGGTTCAGATCGTCCAATGCTTTTGAAGTTTGAATAATAAGTCCCGGATTAAATCGACTGTGACAATCCACTAATAGATCAACCTCAGGACCAATCGTAGTTCGGATAGCACGAATTCGTTCAATTCCTTGGTGGATAGCAGGAGTAAGTGTTCCCTTTGTTATATCTGAGACTGAAACACCATCAAACGGGGCACATTTGATTGCTGTAAATCCTTCAGAAACTGCCTGCTTAGCATTCTTTGCGAAACCTTGCGGACTCCGATCTACCGTTGCACGGTTTATGTTCGCATACAGACGAATTTGATTTCGACACTTGCCACCCAATAGTTGATAAATCGGAATCTCTAACGCCTTCCCTGCTAAGTCCCACATCGCTTGTTCAATACCGCTATACGCAGTATGATAAGTGTGTCCTTCACTCTCACGGAAGAAACGACCGCGAAAGTTCTCAAATTCAAATACATTCCACCCAACGATTCTGGGTTTCAAAGTTTCAATCTGGTGTTTAACGCCTTCGTCGTCTCTACCGTGAGAAGCTTCACCGATGCCGACTGTTCCATCTTCAGCATGTAACCTTATGAACAACCAATTGCCGCGGTGGTTGACTGGAACGATTTCCGTTTCTATGGATTTGATCTTTAACGTGGGCATCTTCTAATTTAAGATGTTGCTGCCCATCGGACCGCATTTGTAAGAAACTTCTGCATACCTAAACGCTCAAATGTACCTGGTCCGTGTCCCAAGGTAGTATAAAATACCTTACCAGAACCGTAAGACTTAACCCACGCCATTGGGTGTGCCTTACCAAACCATTCCGCAGTAGCTAATACATGAATGTGTGGATCATGTGCTGAGACATATATTTCATCCTCAACGTCAAAGTCAGAAATGCCTTGAGTTGTAGGATGTTCTGTGTCCTCAATATGCACAGTAAACGTTGAACCTGGCGGATGCCAGTTTGCGTGACCACCAATCAGGTCAACAGCGCGCCCACCTATCCACCAAGCAGTGCCGTGAATACCCACTAATCCTTTGCCACCCTCAACAAACTGAAACAGACCGTCTTCTTGAGCAGTGGTCAAATCTGGAACGCGTTTGGATGTACCATCTTCCTGACGCTCGGATCGTGTAAAACCTGTACCAAAGACACACACATCGTAGTCATCTAACTCTTTGGACGCTAAGATATCTTTATCATCTGTTAACGTCGCTGATATTTCTGCATCCTCATCAAGAAAACCGTGAATAACACTTGCGCTTGCATTAAAGCGATGATTTTCACCAGATAACACAAGAATTTTTGACATAATTTCCTCCCATAGAAAAGTAAACGGGGTTAATATCATGAGAACAGACCAATAGACTTATCCGTTGGACATCAGTGTAGTTGAAATCAGAAATTATGTCAACACTGCAATTAAACGAAAAAATTTAGTCAAGATTCCACAGACGTGCTGTACCATCTTCACTACCGCTTGCCAGCTTCATCCCATCTGGACTGAAAGCAACACTCTTGACTCCATCACTAAAGACTCCATCCTTATATCCCTCAATTGTGATGTGCGATGTATGTTGGGTAGTTGTTCCCATTTGAATTCTCCATTTGAAATCAAGGTATGGATGATGTGGAAGAAGGACGTTCTTGCACGACAGGAATTACATAACTACGAATCGTAATATCATCTGCTGTTTCTGTTTCGGTCAATGAGGTAGGGGTTTCACGATGGTCAAAAACAACGTAGTATCCTTCTATCGCTTGTTCTAATTTTAGGTATGTCATCAGTTGTTTTTTTCCAGACTGAAATCGTCTTTCACCTTCCCATATTTTTGTTTCTACGATATATTTTCGTCCATTATGGAAAATGATAAGGTCAATTCTACCTCGTCCGGTTTGCACTTCAAGATACATCGCACCGCGAACGATGCTAACGAATTGGTCAAGGTATGCATAAAGCAGGTCCTGCCCGACGAACTCTTGTGGTGTATCTGGCACTTGAAGTATCCGAAAACCCACGCGAGCAATGAAATCACGGAAATTATCAAGCAATCGTTCCAAATCAATATGTCCTGGCGGTGTGAGATAATCCTCAAAATCAGTATCTCCAGGAAAGTATTCATTTTCAAGTCCATTGAATAATGGACTAAATGCTTGTATGATACGATGTTTATATATCGGATTAATTATTTCACACATACCATCTGTTCCTATGGTAATGACACCATAAGTAGCAAGTTCATTCATAATCTCATTGTCCAAACTGAATTTCATACCACGTTCGTAAGATACGATTTTCATGAGAGTCCTTTTATATTGTGGATTTCTTCGAATATTAGTCAGTAAATGAGTTATGTTAGTGTTCTGCTCTTGTAGCATTTGTTCATGGGCAACAAGAAAATGTTCTATGCTAATTGTCTGAGTTTTCGGAATATCCATTTCATGAGTAAGAATCTGTCCAAACCGATTAACAAGGAAGGGCTGACCTCCGGTCTGTTTTTGTATTATTTCAATGACTTCTGGTGTAAAGTCTTGTCCTGTTTCTTCGGTATACTGCGAAAAAAGTTCTTGTAACTGCTTGAGTGTGAAGTTGGGCAAATTGAAATCATCTTGGATATTGAATGGAGAAATAGACCGATCATAATTTAATTGAGCAATACTCTTAACACCAACAATGCCGACACTGTACGGACAATGAAGATTATCAGAAAGGTAGACATGGCGGAGTGCATTAAGAAACCCACTAACAGCGTCTTGTGGGATACCATCAAACTCGTCAATAATGAGCAAAACTTTTTGGTTATTCAGAACTCTTTCAAATTTACTAAAAAACCTTCTCATAGAGAAAGCATTAATGAGTATTGTGTCATCTAATAATTCAGTTAGTGTATCAGGAGGAACGCTGGCACGCCGATCAAAAACATTAACTATTTCTTCGCGAAGATCTTCATAGAGACATTCATAAAACGCTGACATAGAGAGTTCTGCATACGTGTCAAAATTCATTTGGATTGGAATAATATTTGGCTCATCTGTTACCAGTACATTAATCGCCTGTTTGAAAAAGGTGGTTTTTCCGGTCTGGCGAGGTGCGAAGAGAACGATATATCTTCCGATTTTGATACGATTAATGAAATCAGCAGTTTCCTCAGTTCGTGAAACCACGTAGTTCTTTTCTGGATTTACAGGACCTCGTGTTTCAAAACATCTCATAATCATTTCCTTGTTGTCAGTATCGCTTGTCTCTATTGTACCAGAATCTGATAGGGTAATCAAGATTGAATGGGTCGTATATCTAAAGGTTATCGTCAACAAGTGTATTAAGTATAGGCAGCAATGACCCCATTGTTGGAACATCTCGGAACGTAAAACCAAATTCCGAAAAATGGGAAGATTCATCTAAGGCATCTGCAATTATCGGTTTTTTCTCTAATTCCTTAGAGACACCAAGGATAAGAGGTGTATTAGTATGTTCTGACAGTGTATTAAGTCTGGCAAGAAGATGTCCTTGATGCCAAGGATGAAATAATTCGATCGCTACTTCCACACCACTACTGTGGTCCAATTGATAGTCTGGAAAACAGTAATAATCTCCAGGTAAAGGTAGAAACTGACTTCCTGGACGTATTTTCCATTCATCGGTTTTGTTATGAAGCATCTCCTGAAAGAGTTGGATGTCATCAGGAATATAGGCAAGGAATTGTTGTGAAATAGGTTTTATCCCGCACGATTCATCAAGAAGTAACTGCGAACTTCGTTCATTACGAAACTGAATCTCTGCTGTGAGTTCCCATTTCGGTTGATGTAACACAGCGACGAAGAAGTTAGCCAAATTCATGCCATACCGCTTCGTTTTGTAAAATAGATTAAGTGGACCGTCCACTGTAATTTGGAACACACCATCGTTTCCGTCTTTATCCTTACGAATTGTGGAAAGAAGTTGATTGAATCTAAGATATTTGAACAACTGACGGAGTTCGGCTGTCATGGAATCGGTGAGTTTTAATGTGAGTGTGTTACAATGCAGGAGTAACCCTTGCACCTGTGCAGTGTTGTAGCGATGAAGCAGGTGTTCAGGGGAAAGTGTCTTAAATGACATAATCGGTTGCCAACTCGGTAGATCCCCATATAGTCTTTCATCTAAATATTCTGTCTCATGATGCATTTCGTCCTTTACTATCTGTAAGACTCTCTGCTGATAGTCCTCAAAATTTGGAAACTGTTCTTGTGAAAGCAGTAGGCTTGTTTTCGAGAAAAGTTTTTGGCGGAATGTAATGAGTTCTGTGTTAGCTGCGGTATCAAACTCTGTCCTATCTAACAAAAGTTTCTCAAGTCCGCGCTTGACAATAAGGGTTCCCGATGTGCTTTCAATTATATGCTTACTTGCTTCCAATAACGATGATCGTGGTTCGTTCAACGATTCCTCAAATTTGGTGATGAGCTGTTCAGCGATTGATAATAATATGGTGTCCGTTGGATTAACAAATTGTGGAAATATTTGCCCGTTCTTTATTTTATATATGAGTAAATCTTTGGTAAGCATAATGTTGGACAGCACAAAGACTGTGCCTATGATTTTGATTGGTATGCGTGGTGTTGTCTTCGACGTTTATTGACAAACTGTTCGCTTGTCCGCTTGGAAATAAGTTCGTAAAGTACCGCTTGTTTGCCTTCCCGTTTGCGTAGGATACGTCCTAACCGCTGCACATGCTCCCGTACACTGCCACTCCCAGAGACAATAATAGCAACATTTGCCTCTGGCACATCTACACCCTCATTTAACACTTTTGAGGTGACAAGGATGGAATAGGTGCCATCACGGAAACCGTTCAGAAAAGAGTTACGTTCTTTTGGTTTTGTTTGATGTGTCAGAACTGGCAAAATGAAGTGCCTCCCAAGTTGGTATGCAGTGTCATTATCCTGTGTGAAGATGATGATCCGATCACCACGATGTCGCTGAATTAGTTTCCATACCCACTCCTGTTTTGTGGTAGAAGCAAAACTTAGCCGTTTCTGTGTGAGATATGCCTTAAAAGCGGCGCGCCCTGTTTCGGATTGTGAGGACTTCCACAAGAATGTTTGCCAACCTTTGGGTGTTCCCATGTTAATCCTTGCCTGCTTTAGAAAGTTTAGGTAGGTACGACGTGCCGTTTCATACTGAACGCGCTCTGTGTCTTTCATATCAACCGAGATAGTAACGACTCGGTACGGTGAAAGCGTTTTCCCTGAAAGTTCCTGTACCTTCGCTTCATAGCAACAATCCCCGACAAGTGCATAGAGTCTACTTTCCTTACCATCAACCCGTTCTGGTGTTGCTGTCAATCCTAAGCGAAAAGGAGCGATACTACTGATTGCTGCATATTGATACTGATCTCCGGGTAGGTGGTGACACTCGTCGAAAATGGCAAATCCAAATCGATTTCCGTAGTGCGGTGCATGCATGACAGCAGATTGATAAGTTGTTACAGTAAGATCATGTAACTCATGTTGACCACCACCGTAAAGTCCTACCTCTTTTCCAAAATGTTCTTTCAGCACATCAGACCATTGGTGCATTAAATCAATTGTCGGGACATGCACAAGGGTTGGACGTTGTGTTTCCGCAATCAGTAAAATTGCAATGAAAGTCTTACCTGCACCTGTTGGAAGACTTACAACGCCGCGCTTACCGTTAGCATGCCATGCATCAATAGCCTCAGATTGATACGGGTATGGGGACACTGTTTTTTGGTTGGTAAAGTTCTTGACAGTGAATTGTCGTGCAGCATCCTCATAGGATATATCATGTGCACGTAACTGTGAGACAATATGACGATAACGGTAGGCGGGGGCTCGGAAAGTAAGTGTGCGTTCGTCCCAGCGGATATCTGGCAACTGTGATTCGATTTCATCTGGGACGTTCTGTAGGATAAGGGTGCCTTTGTCAAAGTCTATTTTGAGTGGAGTCATGATATTTTTCTCAGATCAAGACATGTAGTATTTCTATTACGAGCGAATATCTATATTATATCAAATATCAGTGTGAATTTACACCATTTTTCGAGTGTGTAATAGATCCATTCAGTATTCCAAATCCTATTGTTATCAAAATTAAGCCTTCCTTTGTAGAAGCACTCTCCGAATCGCGATCTCATGTTGTGTTTTTTGACAGAATCGCGGAAGACGCTGAAACCACAGAAATACATAGTTTACACAAACTCAAATCCTATGAAAAAGGGGTGCATATACCAAATCCCTTTTCAGCGTATTCTGTGTCTTCAGTGCTTTCAGTGATTCAGACAAACGATTACAGCACAAACTGGAAAGTTTGTACTACGAAGAGAGATGCTGTATTGTTCGCGTAATTCGTGATTCAAGCAGAAAGTATTCGTGGTTAGAAACCCTCCTACAAGATTGCCACGCTACAATTGAATGCCTCTGTTATGTTTCGTACATTCCTTGCTTTTTATGTAATGCAGTGATATGATGAAAATATATTGCTGAGAAGACTTTGAAAGGAAACAAATTCGTGCCAAAACTCATTATGATGCCGCCACAGAATTCGGAGTTACAAACTTGGGCAGAACGCATTCAGAACGATATTCCCTCATACACCGTTGTCTTACCAAAAACAGACGAAGAGGTCAACGCACACATACCCGATGCAGATGCTGTTTACGGTTGGGTATCCCCAGAGCAATTGCTTTTAGCAAAAAACCTACGATGGCTACAGAGTCCAGCTGCAGGTCCAGCTGCAGGTTTTTATTACCCCGCGCTTATTGAACATCCTGTTGTCATCTGTAATCCACGTGGTATATACAATGACCACATTGCACAACATATCTTAATGTTCGTGCTTGCACTTGCTCGTGGGTTACCATACTATATGGATGCACAACACAAAGGTATCTGGGATAACAATGCTCGAAAAAGTGGTTATATAGACCTTACACAAGCAACTGCGTTGATTGTCGGTGTAGGTGGTATTGGACATGAAACCGCACGGCTATGTGTTGAATTTGGTATGAAGGTTCTCGGAGTTGATGCAAGATGGGAATATGATGTGCCTTTTGTGGAAAAACATGATCCTGATAACATAGACACACTCATTCCACTTGCCGACTTTGTGATCGTGACGACACCACATACACCTGAAACGGAAGGGATGTGGCACAAAGATCGATTCGCGCTGATGAAAAAGACTGCTTACTTCATCAATATCGGTCGCGGTAAAACAACAATACTTGCTGACCTGATTGAGGCACTTGAGCAAGGAACTATTGCAGGATGTGGGTTGGACGTGTTTGAAGTTGAACCACTACCTGCTGGTAGTCCGTTATGGAAAATGCGGAATGTGTTGTTAACACCGCACATTGCTGTCAAGGATGCAGAAAATATATCAGAACGACATTTTGAAGTGTTTTTAGAAAATGCGCGAAGATTCGCTGAAGGTGAACCTTTGCAGAATGTAGTGAATAAGGCGATGTGGTATTAGAAATAATCCACCCTAAGAAGAATACAATAAAGAGATTAAGTCACCAATAAACTAATTCAACGTCGCTGTTCTCAGAATAATACGATCTTCTGTCCAATTATCCCGATACCATGTGCAAGCCTCAAAAGTATCGTTGAGTGTATCCATACGCTGCTTTAACATTTCACGGAAATCATTTCGGAGTGTCTGTGATGTAGGTTCATCAATTAGATTATGGGTTTGATATGGATCCGATACATTATCAAAGAGTTTCTCGCTACCATCAGGACGGTGGACGGCGTAGGTATGCTGTTTGGTCCGTAGTGCGCGCCACTCATATCCATCTTCCCATTTCGCTGTGCATCCCATACCTTGCATAAATGCAGCATCTGGTTCATCAAAAGATTGAACAAATGCAGCCTGACTTAAATCTGAACCTTCAACATCTTTTGGGATTGGCAGTTTCATCATAGACAGCAGTGTTGGCATAATGTCAGGGGTATTTAAACATGCATCTGCGGCATGTCCATCAGGTATCTGTTTAGACCAACGGATAAGAAACGGAATACGAACTGCCTCCTCATAAAAGATGTTTTTTGCTTTGCGTCCTTGTGCCCCAAACATCTCACCATGGTCTGAGGTAAATACAAAGATTGTATCGTCTCGCAATCCGAGTTCGTCAATCGCGGTTAACAACCTGCCGATATTCCAATCCAAGTTAGTTGTCATTGCATAGTAGACACGCATCCATTCGGGAAGTTTGGCATGCTGATCAGCGGACATCATTGCCCACGCATCACCATAAGGATCATTTTCTTCTTTATAGTTCGGCGGCAGCGGAAAGTCAACATCTCTGAACATCTCATAATATTCACTTGGTACATTGTCTTGTCTCCACGGATCATGTGGTGTGCCAATTGATAGGAATAGCGCAAATGGATCATCATCAGTTGATGCGCGTTGTAGGTATTCTATTGCTAAATCTGTTTGTCCATCCGGTTCATATCCGGGAATTATAATCCTTTCAGGGCTATCTTTGTGATAGTATGTGTCAAAATAGGTGTGATGGAAGTTATATGCAGACCATTCTCCATCAAAACCGAGACGATGCGGTCCTGGTGGAATATATGAATTCTGAGAGTCGTGATGTCTTCCCAGTTGATTAGCCCATAGATGCCACTTGCCGATATAACTTGTCTGGTATCCGTTGCGATGCAATACGTGTCCGAAGCAGTCATGGTTTGGATTCATTCGTAATTCGTTGATTGCCATACCTGTACTACTTGCATATTTCCCGGTGAATAGGGATGCACGATACGGTGCACACATCGGACTGCCAGAGACTGCATTGCAGTAATTCGCACCTTCTGTTGCAAGTCTATCAATGTTTGGTGTGCATGCGCGAGTATCTCCTGCATAGCCGCACGCTTGGTAACGAAGTTGATCGGCAAAGACATAGACGAGATTCGGTCGCTTTTTGCTTGAATGAGTCATCAAAATATTTCCTTTGATTTGTGATGTCTACAGCATAGCATATTTTGATAGATCTCTAAAGGAAAAACGAGAATGTATTCTCCTCAAGATTTGCATATAGAGGTCAAAAATCGGCGAAAAGAACCCGAAGTCCTCCAGAAAAAGTCCATAAAGGAGATAAACAGTCTTTTCTACTGACCTCTTTTGGAAAATTTGGTATACTCTTGCCTATTATTGATTGTGGTGGGAAGTCGAAAAATATCGTAAATCTGGTATAACCGAAATTAAAGGAGTATTTTCTAATGCAGAATCAGGAACTTTTCGTTCCGAGTATTATAGGGTTGAAAACTCACATTACAAAAATAGTTTTCTCTATTTTACTGTTTGGTATGCTCACGCCTGCCTTCTCTCAAAACGAAGAGGCATCCTTGTCTAAAACTACACTTCAACTTCTCCACGCAGCAGATATGGAGGGCGGTATTGAGGCACTCGAAAATGCTCCTCGCTTCTCATCGGTACTGAACGCGCTCAAAGCCGAAGTTGAAAACACAGTAATCATCGGTGCTGGTGATAGTTACATTCCTGGTCCGTTTTTTGCAGCTGCGAATAATGGGAGTCTTCGTGAAGTATTAGGGAGAGAAGGTTCAGGACGCGCCGATATTCTGATGCTCAACGCGATGGGTTTCATGGCAGGTGCACTTGGAAATCACGAATTTGACGCAGGCACCGGTACACTTGCAAGTTTGATTGCAGCAGATAGAGATTACGTCGGCACAGCATTCCCATTCTTGAGCGCGAACTTAGATTTTAGTCTTGATAGTAATCTCGCTTCCCTTGTTGTTGATCCAGGGCAAGAAGCGAGTACGATTCCGAATAGTATCACCAAAAGCGTGGTTATTACTACTCCTTCTGGCGAAAAAATAGGTGTTGTTGGTATGACAACACCGAGGCTCGGCAGCCTTTCTATACCTGGGAATGTCAGAATTGCACCGACAGATCCGAACGACATGACAGCATTAGCAGCTATCATCCAAGAATCCGTTGACGCACTAACAGCAACGGGCATCAATAAGATTATTCTCACTGGACACCTTCAACAAATTAGCCTTGATGAGGTAATTGCAGCACATATCAAGGATGTTGACATTGTCATTGCGGGTGGTTCAAACACGCTCCTTGCCGATAAAACAGATCGCCTTCATACTAGTGATATTGCAGACCGCCCCTATCCGATCTTGACGCAATCAGCAACAAATGAACCGATTGCAATTGTTGGAACAGATGGGAATTATAGATATGTGGGACGGTTAGTCGTTGATTTTGACGCAGCAGGTGTTTTAATTCCTGAATCAATTGACGCTACAGTCAGCGGTGCCTTTGTCACTGATGTACAAGGTGTTGAGGATACTGGCAATGCGGAACCTACAGCGCGTGTGGTTGAAATCATAGAGGCGGTCCGGAATGTTGTAGTTACAAAGGACGGTAATATTTTTGGACAAACAAATGTCTACCTGAATGGGAACCGCGGTTCTGTCCGCACAGAGGAAACAAACATTGGTAACCTAATCGCTGAGGCAAACCTTGCCACAGGGAAACGGGCTGACCCGAGCGTAGTTGTGTCTTTGAAAAATGGCGGAGGCATCCGCGCCCCAATTGGTGTCACTATAGGTAGTGAGCTGATCCCACCGCCTGCGAATGCCTTGGTTGGTAAAGCGGTGGGGCAGATTTCACAGATTGACATCGAAAATACGCTTCGATTTAACAATGGATTGACACTTTTGACCTTAAGCGCAGCGGAACTGCTTGAAGTCATTGAACACGCAGTCGCTGCCTCTGGTAGTGGCTCAATCCCCGGACGTTTCCCGCAAATCGCGGGCATGGCATTCAGTTTTGATACTGCACTGCCAGAGGGCTCAAGGGTTCAGTCGCTTGTCATTACCAACGCAGATGGAAATCCGATGTACACAATTGCCCAGAACGGTGAAATTGTGGGAGATGCAGATCGCACGTTCCGAATGGTCACGATCACCTTCCTTGTCAATGGCGGAGACAGCTATCCGTATGCTAATTTCTCGAATACGAATCGCGTTGACCTTACTGAAGTGATGACAGAAGAAGATTCTGGTGGGCAAGCGACTTTTGCTGCTCCCGGCACAGAGCAAGACGCGCTTGCAGAATATCTTGCGGCGAACTTCTCTGAAATACCGTTTGCAATTGCGGATGTTGGTCCCGAGAATGATGAACGGATCCAGAATCTCGCTTTTCGTGCTGATAGCCTGATGATGCAGGCAACAGGTGAGGACGCTTATGACATATCACTTAGCACTGGTTTGAATATGATCAGTCTACCGCTGATGCCAAACGAACCCTACACAGCGCGTTCTTTCATGGAAAAAACCGGCGCAACTGCTATCATTGAATTAGATGCTGCTGCGCAAAGGTTCATCGGATGGACAGCAAATTCTACCGGCAACGGTTTTTCAGTTGAAGGGGGAATGGGATACATTATAAACGTCCCTACACCGAAAACTGTTAGTTTCACCGGTAGTGCTTGGCAAAACACTACCTCAACAGCAGCAGCTCCGATGCAGTCATCAATGCCGAAGACGTGGGCATTTGTCCTACGCGCGCAACTTGAAGGTATCAGCGGCGTGAAGCTCACTGTCTATAATGGACACACCAGAGTCGCTGAGGCGGTTGAGAGTAACAGTTTTCATGCTGCTTGGGCAAAGATGAACCGTCAAACAGTTGTTTCTGTTGGTGACACATTGACGATTGAAGTCCGTGACACAACCGGGGATATGATTCGCACACTCCAACACAAAATCAGTGCAGCAGACATCCGAAGGGCGTTCACCGAACTTCGACTCACGCCTGCTGACTTAACCCCGAAACGGACTGTACTACTTGCCAATTATCCGAACCCGTTCAATCCAGAAACGTGGTTGCCTTATCAGTTAGCAAATGATGCCGAGGTCACAATTCGCATCTATTCATTAGCGGGACAACTCGTCCGAAACCTGGAACTCGGATTTCAACAGGCGGGATACTACATCGGTAAGTCTCGCGCGGCTTATTGGGATGGACGTAACGATTTGGGTGAACGGCTCGCTTCAAGTGTTTACTTCTACCAGTTGAGCACCTCTGAATCGTCAACGACTCGGAAAATGGTTATTAGGAAGTAATAGCAACAGGCAACACAAAATTGGAAGGTTGGAAGGCGGTATTCTTTCTTATCTGCTTCATTTATTAGGTGGCTTTCTCCATTGTCCTTTAGTGACTTGATCTATCAGTATACGCGCCTTCTGACTCTCGCGCACTTGTTTTTCAATCTCAATAGGATCCCACTCTGCTAACAGTTCTGATCGTATATCGTTGCAGATTTCCTCATATTCCAAATCATCAGCAAGATTGCGAAATTCACCGGGATCTTCATTTATATCGTAAAGTTCAGGTGGATCACCGAGACTATAGTTATATTTATATCTACCTTTCCGCAACATTGCCATTGGTCGTTCAACACCGTGTGCAAGGTATTCAGAGAACGCAAAATCTTTCCAATCGGAAGCAGTGCCTTGTATTAACGGAATCAGACTATCTCCATCAAGTTGAGTTGTTGGATGTGTGCCTGCGATATCAACAACCGTTGCTGTCAGATCAACAAGAGAAACGATTTCATCAATACGTTTACCTGCGGACATACCATCAGGGAACATAATCTGTAGTGGGACGCGAGCGGATGCCTCATAGAAGTTGGATTTACGCCACATACCGTGTTCACCGTTCATCTCACCATGGTCACTTGTATAAACGATAACAGTATTATTCAACTGATTTGTTTCCTCAAGTGTCTGAAGCAGATTACCAATTTTTTCATCAAGGTAGGTAATCAATCCATAATAGCCAGCACGGGCGCGCCGGACTAATTCCTCAGGAAATTCAACACATCCAAACATTCGCCGCATCCGTTGGTAAACTGGGTGTTGATTCTCAAGGTGTCCTTCAGGAATATTGGGCATATCAATTTCATCAAGTGGATATAGATCCCAAAACCTTTGTGGAACGACAAGCGGAAAATGTGGTGCAATGAAGGAGACGTTGAGTGCCCACGGTTGCTCTTGACGTGCCGGGTCTTGAAGATATTTTAAGGCTTCCGTTTCTGCAAGATCATCAACCTCAATTTCCAGCGTTGTCCCTGGTCCAGCTTGTGCTAATCCTTGCCAAGGACGGGGTGCTGGTGGTGTCCCATTCTCCCAATCTGTAAGTCCGTGCTTTCGTTCAGCATGGAGGTCTCGTGCGAGTTGCGCGCGGAAACCGTGCAACTGATCCATTCCTCCGAAATGCTGTTTTCCTGAGAGAACAACATCATACCCCGCATCACGTAGGATGTGTGCCCATGTAACAGCATCTGGACGCAAAGGGGCAGCATTGTCCCACGCACCGATGTGATGGATATACTTTCCTGTCATAAATGACATACGTGACGGCATACAGAGCGGCGAATTGCAGTAAGCATTCGTGAAAGTAACACCGTCTTTTGCAAGTTTGTCCATGTGTGGTGTTTGAACGAGGGGATGTCCATAAGGTCCGCTGAACATCGGTGCATGTTCGTCGGACATGATGATGAGGATGTTGGGTTGGTTTTCAGACATATTGTTGATAAATTTCAGAGTGAATATGGTGCAGGATGTAATCCTTGTACCGATTAATCCACAAATAGGTCAGGGTTATGTCAGACTTGGAGACTGAAGTAAGTCCGTTGGTGTGGATGAAGTTGGAATTTAACTTGCTTGACGTTGGAACATCCCCCTGAATACCCCAAATAAGGACGATTCTATAAACACTTTTTCTGTAGACGGTTTAGGGTTTTGTTCTACTTGTTTTAACATTGCCGCAATATCTCTGTGCAATTTAATCCCAGTTATTTTCTCGAAACCTGCGACGTTATCAAAATCGTTTCTAAAAATTGCAGTAATATCTATACCTTTGTTAGCCGCAGTCGTTAAGTCTGATTTTGCTTTCTTCCATTCTTTTTGGTACATCCACACCTTAGCGCGACTATAATATGCTTGTGCATCATCAGGATTAATCTGTATCGCTTTATTTAAATCTGTGATTGCCATATCAAAGTTATTCTGACTCGTATAAACTTTCCCGCGATTATAATACAATTTCCCTAACAGTGGATTGAGTTGTAACGCTCGTGTAAAATCTGCTATGGCATTATCAAAATCACCTTTGACAGCAAGATTGATACCGCGTTTGACGTATGCAGGAACATAATCAGGTTGGAGTTGGATGACCGCATTATAGTCTGCGATTGCTTTATCATACTGTTGTTTGTTGTTGTATGCTAGACCGCGATTAAAGTAACACTCAGTGTGATGAGGAATAATTCCGATAACTTTGGAATAATCCCTGATCGCTTGATCGAATTCATCTTTATTACTGTATGCGTTACCCCGCTCATAGTAGGCATTTACATTGTAGGGAACTAATCTTATTGCTTTTGTATAATCCTTTATAGCTAAATCGAACTTACCCTTATTGTTATAAGCCATGCCACGAATCAGATAAGCATCAGCCGCTTTAGGATTGCGTTCTATTGCGCTTTCACAGTCTTCAATAGCAGACTCAAAGTCCTCTTGAAGGCTATAAACAGTTGCACGAGTAATATAAGGTCCGGCAGCATCAGGCACAAATTCTATCACTTTCTGACAGTCTTCAATAGCAGACTCAAAGTCACCGCGAAGAACATGAGCATGTCCGCGCACAACATAAGCATCGACATAATTCGGATTCAGTTCTAATGCTTTTGTATAATCTGCAATTGCTGCTTCAAAATCGTGTTTACTGTTATAGGAGTTACCGCGAGCAACATAGGCATCAATATAATCTGGTTTTAGCCGTATCACCTTGCTATAGTCCATAATGGCTAAATCAGATTCATTTTTGCTGTTATAAGCGTTACCTCGCACCAGATAGGCATCAGCAAGGTCAGGATTAAGTTGTATAGCTTTATCACAATCTTCTATAGCATGATCATACTCGTCTTTAATGACATAAGAATTCCCGCGGTGGTAATATGCTTCAGCGTAGTCAGGTTCATGTTGGATCGCCTTCGTGAAGTCTTCAATTGCTTTGTCAATATCACCTTTAGCACCATGTGCCATTCCTCGACCATGATAAGCCCTTGCAGGTTGCCGAGTCCAGAAAATTGCATCAGTAAAGTCATCAATTGCGAGATCAAACTTGCCCATTTTATGGTATACCTCGCCTCGGTAGATATACGGCATAGCAAAACCTGGGCTCAATTCAATTGCTCTACTAAAATGCTTAACGGCTTCTTCATAGTGTGCCATCTTTGCTTTGTTAGCCACTTTCTGAATCCCCTTTTTGCTCTTGTGATAAACCTTTGTAAGTCATTCTATAGGTTTCCAGTTTCAGTTTTTGATGTCGAATAAATCCGTGGACATCATTGTAAACGGATTCGGTATAGATACCGTGTGCATTTTTTAGAAATGCCTGCATCGGAATTTTCAGAGATGCTGGTATATTGATTACGTCGTCATCATTAGGTTGAATAAAACCATTAGGATGTCTGACAAATACACTCTTCTGCGCTATGACACGATTCCTTGGTTCGTAAGGGTCATTAATGTAAGAATCGATTAAGTCTATTCTTTGTGTAATAACTCTACCATCTTTATTTAGAGAACTGTTACACGCCATGTAAAGTGCAATAAGATAGTCTTCTGAGAAGTCAATTAGGTTAGTTTTACCACCGTAATGCTGGATGTCAGCAAGGATTTCAATATCACTATATGTTTTGCGTATAAAAAGTTTGGCAGTTTTCAACATTTCCAGTTGGACTTCTTCAATATCAAATTCTTCATCTTCAACATCAAATTCTTCATCATCCAGAAAGTCACGATACAAGTTTGAGGAGACCTTTCCATAATAAGGTTCTTCCTCATAATGTTCAGGTTCACCACGGTATAGATATTCCCTTGTATCCGTTTTTTCTTCAATTCTTCTGAGTATTCCATTAATTGTCCGAGGTTTGTGCATTCACTTCACTTAACATTCACTAATTAACTTGTTCCAAAAATAATACCATATTTTATATCAGATTGCAATGGCATTGCGAATACACACCGCTATACCTCAACATCCTCCTCAAACTCTTCCTCGTGCATAATTTCCTGAAGACCGGTAGCGATGCGGAAGGCAATGAGACAGATACAAAAACAGATTACAAAAAGTGTTCGATACCCAATAATCGGTACGAGTAACCCACCAATCACTGGTGCGAAACTAACTGGTACAAGTAGCGTATTCATAAAACCGATATAACTCGGTCTACTTCGCGGAGGTGCAATGTTTAGCATATACGACATAAAACCCACCATCACACCGTTCGCTAATATTCCACCGATAGTGAAAATTAACATATATGCGGGTACGTGTAAAGAAGTTGGCAACAACCCCGATAAAAACGCTATGATAGGGGGAAATGACATGAGACCAACGCTGATAATTAACAACCAACGGACACCATATTTCTCACCGATATAACCCCACATTGCATTTGAGATAACCCCACTCAGTGCAGAGCAAACGATGAAAAAACCTATATCAGCTTCTGAAACATCTAGTACCTCCAAGGCGTATGGCACATAGAAAGGGGATGCCATACCGGCAAAATGTGTGCCGATACGGAAGAAGATGAACCGACGATAGTTCTTGTCAGTTCGCAAAAAATGCGGTCCCTGCTTTAGATGTTGCCATATCGGTTGACGTGTGGCGTTAACAGGGTGGATAGGTTCGCGTATCCCTAAGAAACTAATAAAAGAAAGGAATGCTGCAATTACCGAACAGATAAAGAGAAAAGCGTAATTTGATGGAAAACCGAGCTCAGCATCAGATAGACCGATGGAACTGATGAGATATACGGATAGGGTTTTGAAAAATTGCGTAATCCCTCCGAGTATACCGGTAAATTCCTCTTCCTTACCGAGCATCGCTCGCACTAAGAACCCAACCCAGATTCCAAAGAACCCACCGAGCATTTGTCGCAGACTAAAAAAGCGCGCGCGTCGATTCGGCGCAATAGATTTAGAGACAATGTCCATGTAGGGGAGCGTTGAAACTCCCATAGATGAGGAGGAGAGAAAGTAGAAACCTAAAAAGCATCCAGCAAGTAGAATTGGACTCTCCGCTCCTATTCTTACGGTACAATATGAGATTGCTAACCATGCCAACACGCGAACACTCATGCCAAGTGCGTAATACGGCATTTTCCGCTGCCGATGTTCCAGTAGGTTTGACACCAACAGCTGGGGCCACATCCAACCCGCTGCCATCATTGATCCTGTCAAACCTACCAAGAAATCTGATTGGGTCAATTTATAGATAAAAGCAGAAAGAACGGTGGAGGCATCTACGAAGGAGAGGTTTATCCGCATAAATGTGCCTTGAAGCAGGGCAAATCCAAAGTTTCGTCGTTGGTGATTTTGTTTCTTGAGCATTCTCTTTTATAACTTTCTTAGTGATAAATATTAATCTCCTAAGCGTTTATATATCCTTGCTGCTAAAGGGCTACTATTATGCGCGTTGTTTTTTGACAGAATATATTCAATTTGGTTGAGTCAAAATTTTGGTGAAGTGAGATGGTTTATCAAACGTTCCGTTCAAAACCCAACGCTTTAGTTTTGGGATGTAGAACGGCTAACGCCTTCATTTTTTAGTTGACTTTTTTTCTGAATGTGGTATGATATATCCTGCATTACATCGGTGGACTTCACCTCTCGCTTGAGAGTGCCACCGCACCCATTGGAGTTGGCACTGTAGTGCGAAGGATATGTAATGCGCACCTATAAATACAAGATACAAAACCATAAGCGTAATCGTCATCTGCAAA
>JAJEAG010000001.1 GCA_022824265.1 Candidatus Poribacteria bacterium
CCACGCATTGAAAGCAAGCGTATCACAAGCACCTTCAAAAAGCATAGGTGCTGTAAAACGCCCCTCAATTTGTGCAGCAATGAGCGTCGTGCTTCTATACCGATTGCTTGAGATTTTATCCGCAACACAAATCCCTCTCGGCGCATAAGCGGACTGCCGAACACTTTCTATGGTAAAACCGCTTTCATCAACAAAAACAGGTATTTTTCCGTTTTGAAGTGCCATCTCAAGTTGAGCGCAATAGGTATCTTGTTTGACAGCGCATTGTTCCTTATAGGTAAATGTCTTTTTTCGCGTGTATTCGATTTTCTTCAGACCATACCAGATACAATGCGGCGATACGCAAAAGTGTGCAGCGCGTTCCTTCAAGGTGCTGTCTGGAAACGCTTTAACATGTGCTGTGAGTGCTTCTGGGTCAAGCCGATAAGGTTCACGAGGTCCCGGTTTTTCGTAAGTAAAAGGATCGGCTGCGTCTAATCAGTTTCGGTTGTTAATCGTAGCACGACGTTGATGGAATATCAGATTGAGGAAATTACGGAGCAACTGTACACATTGGAGGCAGCGATTGAGTCAGCGAAGATTACAACGCCTGAAACGGATAAGGAATATCTATCTTTGTTGAGGATGTCGGATACGTTGAATCAGCGATTGCTTGATATTACGGATCGGCTGCTTGAGCGTTTGGGTTCCAGTTTCCAATGTCACAAAAGGACGAAAGGCTCGCCTTATACCCAAATGGAATTGGAATAATTTGAGTTCCCTGTCACAACACTAAACAAACTCATGAATCGGTGCCAAATGCACGTGTGGTATTTGGCACCGATTCGTTGGATTTTACAAATTTAACCTTACAGACAAATATTCATTTTTTATGTAACCAATTTATAAAACCTGCTATACCACCGATAATAGAACAAATAGCAATTGGGATACCCATTGTTGCTCCTCCTGAAAATAGATCAATGGTAGCCCCAAATTGGCCTATTGTAAGTACTCCTGTGAGGACTTCGGATACACCGCTTGAGCTTTCTATAAAACGGTCATACAAATCATTTTCAGTTAAATCAATTCTTCCTTTCTTTTTAGCGATCTCTTCACTGTTGTTAACTTTTGTTTGTTGAACTTTAGGTGTCTGTTGCTGGGGTTTGGGTATTTCCAAATCCATTGCGAAAGCTAAGAGAAATGCAACTTTACGATCTGGGTTGAGTCGTTCAAGAGAGGTGACAAAAAGTCTCCCTAACCAACTTTTTCCATCTGGTGTATGAGGTTTACCGTTAGAGACTGCGACAGCAGGAATTCCTTGAATATTTCCTTGTGTGATCTTGGTTATTGCCTTATCTATTTTTTCAGTTCTATCATTGAAAAACTTCTGAAAATCTTCTTGAGTTTTACATTTGTCAGCATGTGTACACACAATCATGGTTCGATTCCATATCTCGTCTCCAAAGTATTTATGAATTAATCGAATGGAAATTACATCTGCTAATGTTAAACGGTTATTGTCAAGTTTAAGGACATACCAAACAACATCGGGCATAGGACATTTCTTAATCATAAGTGACAGGTATTCATGGTGTAATTCTAAGAGAACATGAATCAATTCTGGGTTTTCACTGTCTATTTCAAGGATTTTATCGTCCCATTCCCCTAAACCGGGTGTATCGTAAATTGTATAATTCACATTGTGATATGTCCCTTCAAAAGGCGTAACCGACTTTGTTTCCGAATCAAGTTCGTTAGTTTTGGCTACTTCATCATCAAATAAGGAATTAACCGTTGCCGACTTGCCAGCACCAGTCTGTCCGATCAGTAGAATAGTAAAACCTTTTTGTGCTTCACGTTGATATTCCTCTCTTAGTGCCAATGCTTGAGGGTGATTCGATAATCTGTTAAGGGCAGCGCGTTTGACCGATATACGTTGTTTAGTTCGCAATTCATGTGCCGTAGCAACTAATAACTCATCCAACTCATAGTTCTGTATGGCTCTTGCTGCATTTTTAGCGTTCAGTTTCCCATAATCATCAAGAATGTTTGGCTTGACATTTTGAACGTCAACCTCTTGCATGTTAGTTTGTGTTATATTTTTGCTCAATGTGTGCTCCTTATTTGTAATTTTTCAGAGATCGCTCCTACAGAGCAACGACTGTTTATGTGTGCGGATGTGCGATACGAGCACAGGTGCTGCTATAGCACACGTGCGCGTGGATTAGGTTTTATCGGAAGAAGTGGTTTTATTTTCTTCTCCCAGGTGATGGTAGTGTTTATGTAACTCATGTGATAACTATATATGATAGGCAAGTATACCGATTGCAACATCCCAAGATGAAGCGTATAGTGCTTCTACATCATCATATTTTTCTTCGCCACATTCGACACGAACAGCGTAAACAAGGGCGCGGTGGTTGCCATCCTGTATATAGAAATCCCCACCAGAATCTTGTTCTTTTCCGCCATCCGTTCTATTCCGAATACAAAGCCTTGTCATAAGTGCTTTATCAAAATTTTCAGCGAGAATCAGATGACGTTCAAACCAAGGACGTTCTTCTCCTTTCACTCGTATGTGTCTTAGCCCATTAAAAACCTCTACAGCAGATTTTGCTCCGTTCTCACTTTCATTTATTACTTTCTGAACAACATCTTTAAGTTGCTTATAACATATACCAAGAAGAAACTTGTGACTCGGATCGTGAGGATGATCTTCCCACTCATGAGGATTGACCATGAAGATAAGCTTGTCAAATTCTTCGCGGCTAAGATTCATAATTTGTGGATTCATAGTTTTCATCAATAGGTATATCTAAACTCTTTGCTAAACGACATGTAATCAAAATTGCATTTCAGATGTGATCTAAACAATTGTCTATACTTTAGATTGTAATTGTTCAAGTGGCTGATACGCGCACAGGTGCTGCTATGGCTCATGTGTGCGTAGTTGACCGTCTGAAATTACGACTTGGATTGTGTAAAATAATCCAGGGCGTATCGCGCCAATTCAATCGCATGTTCTTCTAATTGTAGTAATTGATCCAGTGCATCTCTTTTTGCTTGAAGTGTTTCTGCCCTATTAATATTCTTAGATGCTTGAATGATAATAGGATACAACCTGTTGTAACTACCTTGTATACATTCTTGTTCAATGTGTTGTTTCAAGTTCCATTCGTTTTCATTTGTCTTGATCATTTGTTCTATCCTAATAATTGGTTAATAATTTGTTGAGGTATATATTTTTACATTTCTACTCTATAGACTGAATATTAGGTTCAAAAGGGTGCATAAAATGAAAAATGAGTTTTATAGGTATTCTTAGATTTAATTGTTTTCAACATAGTATGAGGCGAGTTTCCACATAAAAACCCTTTCTAACTTCTCAAAGTTTTCACGTAGCCACTCGAATAATTCTCCATGACTGGAGTTATTGCCGAAATCAATCGAACTTCTATATAATCCTACACTTTTGTTTGGCGGTCTGTCCCATTCCAAATTACCACCAAAAAAATCATGAATAGATTCCTGGTCTTCCTTTAATTGATCAAATAGTGAGTCCAAGTTTCTGAAACGAAGTTTTGCAGCAATTCTTCCATTAATAACATCCGTCCATCCTATAAGCCATATCGGTTCTTCTTCAAATGCTCCGAAATGAATACCAGCATACGTATATCTATTGTCTTCTCCATAAAAGTTGTAAGGCTCTTTGAATGGTTTTAGCCTGCTTCCATTGTGAATTAAGTAGTTACCAAATTCGTTCCAAAATTGGTCGTAGAATTGTCTATTAAATGTTATTTCATTTTGCCTACTAATCTTTCTTTTAAAAATATTTCCTAACAAAATTATCTCCTATCTGATACGCGCACATGCGCTGCTGTAGCACATGTGTGCAGTTGACCGTCTGAAATTACGACTTGGATTGTGTAAAATAATCCAGTGCAAAACGTGCCAACTCAATATCGTATTCTACTTATTATTGTTTTATCTCCAGATAACAGTACTGGTTACCTGAATATAATGTATTTATGAACTCTTCAAGAACTTTCTAAAACAACCATTGAAAGTGCAAAATTTCAATGGTTTATTCTTATAGACTGAAATTTAAGATGAAAAGGGTGCATAAAATGAAAATGTAAGTTTATCATCATAGCTAAATTGTCATTTATCTATAGCAGCAATAACCCAGGTAACTAATAGCACACTTATTAAGATTTCATTTTATGCACCCTTTTCATCTTAAATTTCAGTCTTAAAAGCAATGATACAAGTAAAACTAACATTTGGAGGTTTATTATGTACCGCGATTTTTTTACAAATAAATGGATACTTGGTAGTGCGGGATTTTTGATTGTCCTATTCGTTGCATGTTTCTTGTGGTATCAACACGATACGACAGCAGATAGGCAAGCGGCAGCTAAGGCAGAAAAACAGTTACTGCAATCGAAAATAGCCCATAAGACAACCACTAACAACATGACCAAAGAAGTAACCAAATTCCCTGCGGAAAGCACAGCACGTCCCGCAGTAAAACCTATAACCAAAACAACTGACAAAGTTGACGAGACAAACTCACTTTCTACTGAGGGTTTACCAAGCGTAACACAACAGGCTCAAGAAAAGAAAAAGATCGCCACAGTTTCTCCTCACGGTTTCGGTCCATATCCTGAATTACCATCTGATTACCCAGCACAAGATCTTTGGAACTATCCCGATTTTATGAGTTCAGATACTGAATTAATGCATCGTGTTGCTGTCAAACTCTGGAAACAAGGGACACGTTCAATCGGTGGAATGATGGCGGATGGATTGGTATATCCTACTATTCCCGGGACGGTTTATATTGAATGGGAGCATAAGGTGCTTCCAGATGGAACAGAGGAGAAAGTAGTATCCGGTATCCGCGGTGACCCTTTCACAGGACAATTTCTCAGGGGAATGGAACGACAGAAAGGTCGACTTGTTGAGAGCGACATTCCGTCGGATATCATGGTTGGAAACGGCGGAATTGATCCATACGAATTTCTAAATCTAAAAAAATAAGGAGATAAATCTAATGAAACATGGGTTTTACCGAGTACTTATAATTATCTTACTTTGTGGTGTTACAAGTATAAGTTTTACCGGTGTCACCACAAATCGCGCTTTTCAAGACACTGGAAAATTTGTAGCTGGAAACTGGGATGGAATTTGGGAACGCGGTGTTGATGTTGAAGGTCCTCTTGATGCAGATGCGTATAGATCGTCATATACTGACAACAACAATAATACGGATGTAGTCACATCAAGTAGTGCGGTCTACTCATGGTCTGATAACTTCCAATTTTCAGGAACTTTAACAGTTTCTGCAAGGTACCGTGGTAGTGTGAAAGAGATGTCACGTTCTTTCTGGGCATCTGCATTTGAATCCATGTCTAATGGAAAAGAAGCACCCAAAGGACAGGGACCTATTCCTGGTTTCCCTGACATTTCATTTGTCTCCGCATGGGGGAATATTACAGGACACACTCCACGTCAAGAAGATGGTGTAAATGATAACGATAATTCCGGTTCAGGTCAAGGTGGTGCTGGCGGTGACCTTATACCAGGTTTCCATTATAGTGCTTATGCACATGTGCCGTTTTAATATCCAATGAAATAACCTAAAAGGCTTAGGCACAAAACGGTAGGCGCGCTTACAAAGCGCGCCAAAACCCTCAATTCTCTTGAATATTATGGCATTTTAGCCATAATATTTTGAGAGATCGTGAGAATTGCTTAAGTCCTATTTAATGAATGAAATATGGTAAGTTCTTTTCGCTCTAAAAATATCCACACTCTCGTATTACCTTTTTGCACTTTTTTTGCACCCTTTTTGACCTAAAATTCAGTCTTAATAGTATAATTGCTATAGTTTGGACAATTTTAATAGTTATCTGAAATTTGTTTAATGAAATACTGGGCATCCTAACCAGTTCTATTTTTTCACTTGTCACCCCGCTGGGGCTGTTCAGATATGTATAAAAAATCCTTTTCTACGAGTTACGATCCCTAAGAAAACTCGCAAATAGTAGAGAATCCTTGAATACCCAACATAAATCATAATATAACTGTCCAAACTATAGTATAATTAGGACTTACGTATTTTCCACGATTTATCCAATAATTATGAACAAAATGGTTGAATTTTCAGTAGAATTGTGGGTATATTGCGCGCTTACAAAGCGCGTCCACCGTTTATGCGTAAGTCCTAAATAATGAATTCGATTTGAATTTTTAGATAATATGCTATTGATCAATAGAGAGGAGATGGTCAATAATGGGGAGTTAATAAATGGAAGGAGATAATATTGTACTGATTCATAAGATTTTGGATGGTGATAAAGAAGCATTTGCTACTTTAGTACAGAAATATCAAAAGAAAGTTCACGCGATTGCATGGGGAAAGATTCACGACTATCACATTGCTGAAGAAATAACCCAAGATGCATTCCTTCAAGTATATAAAAAACTATCTTCCCTCAGAAATCCAAAACAATTCAATGGTTGGCTTTACGTCATTGTTGATAGACTTTGCATTGATTGGATAAAGAAAAACAAATTTAATACACAGTCACTACAAAATACTCCAAAAGAGGTATTGGAAGAAGTTTATTATATGGATTACGAATCAAAGCATCGTGAGACAGAAACTATTGAAAATTACCGTGAAATTGTCAAAAAACTTCTGGACAAATTACCAGAGAGTGAACGGACGGTTTTTATCCTGTACCATCTCGGGGATATGACTGCAAAGGAAGTATCCCAAACTTTAGGCATCTCAGTAAACACTGTTAAAAGTAAACTTAGACGTGCGCGGAACCGCTTACGATTAAAAGAGGAACTCTTGCTCAGTGAAACTCTTAGAAGTCTACAATTATCAAGCGATCTAACCGAAAACATAATGCGGGAGATTGATGTCCTAAAACCCCAACCGACGGTTGCGAAACCGGTTATACCTTTGGCTGCTTTCGGGACCGCTCTCGTTTTGTTTATATTAACAATTGGAGCATCGAATCAATATATCACTCGCTTTCAACAACCATATAATTTTGATGTTGTATCTGAACCTACAATTGAAATTACTGAATCACCTATAATCTTGGATATTGTTTCAATACCAGCTTTGCAAAATAAAGTTGGGAGAGATATTATTGATACTCAAAATAAAGGGATTGGTTCACAAATTTCTGAAGCAAACGCAGATACGAATGTCCGAAATAATTTTGAAAAAACATTAACTTCAGACTGGAAAGAGAAAAATAGTCCACAAGGTCCTCGCGTGTATAATATCTTCGCGACTTCAGAAAATAATCTTTACACATTTACATCAACCGGTATTTATAAATTAACAGAAGACGCAACATCTTGGATAAATATCAGCTCCAGTGTTCCTACCAGAACGTTCAATGCTATTATAATCGAGCATCAAAGCATCCTTTATCTTGTCAATACCGATAATATATCAGCGTCAACAGACGATGGCAAAACATGGAAAATATTGTGTTCTCGTCCAAAAGGAGATGCTGTAGATTTCATAATACAAGAGAAAAAACAGGAACAGCAATCGCGCACTGGATTTGTAATGTATCTTGCCTTGCGAGATAAAGGCATTTTTCGATCGGACGATGCTGGAACCCATTGGATATCTCTGAACAATGGATTAAGAAATAAAAGCATTACTGCAGCATCTGTTATTGGAAGTTTAGTGTTTATTGGAACAACACAAGGTCTTTATCGTTTGGATTCAGGAGTTTGGAAACAATTATCTGTAGATCCGTCTAACGCTGTTCATTCCATAGCAGTTTCCGACAATATTCTTTATGTAGCAACAGGTTCAAATTTTCTTGGCGAAGCATCTTCAGAATCAATGAACAATAGTCCCCGTAAAATATATCGATCAACTAATCTTGGTATAACGTGGACTGAGATAACACCTGTGGATAAATCTTTCATGGAAAACACAACGATTGTTAATCCTATAAAGCTTTTGGTTAATGACAAAACACTTGTAATTTTAGGTCAACCGGTATTCCAATCAAGAGATGGTGGAAAAACATGGACAAACCTTGGATTTAACACAAACTTACCTCCACTAAGCAATTCTTTAGGCTTGGCACGAAATGAGAACACTTACTACACAGTAGATCCACACGGTATTCGGCGCACATCTGATAGCGGAGGATCGTGGGATCCATTCATGGATGGAATCATAGGGACAAAAGTCCGAGAACTAATTATCTTTAATAACCATATTTATGTGTATACTGGTAGCAGTATTTACGAATCAACTACCAGCGGTACGTCGTGGAAATCGGTTAATCTTGATCCGAGTAAGTTCACGCCAAAACTGATGGGACGTTTACAGCCACAAACTTATTTCCTTGCTAATTCAAAATTAGCAGTCGTTGACAAATCACTTTACATAATTACACCTCAAGAAGAGGAATTACACATTTTCCGTTTGCGTCCAGGTGAAGCTGACTTTTCAATGATTCTAAAAATAAATCCCCGCGAACTGCGGGCAAATTCTGAAACAGCGAAAACAGAAGTTATCTCAGATATTGGAGAAAAGCATAGTAACTCCAAAGTCAGTAACCAAAAAGTTTATGTAGAATACAGAAATAGTCTTTTCAAATTAGATCCCAACAGTTTAGAATTCACAGAAACAAGATTGATAGATTATGCTAAACAGCACAATTGGAATATTGACTTAGGATTCGAGTTTGCAGCTTCGACAGAAACCATTTACGTTGGGACACAGGACGGCAAGCTGCTTCAATCAACCGATGCTGGAAAAAGTTGGGAAGATGTTACATCAAATATTCTTCCCAATTTCACTCGTATCATGGATATAGTATTTGCAGGAACAACAGTTTACATCGCTACAGATAAAGGAGTCTTAAGTTCAAATACCGAAGAACACTGGCAAGAAATAACTGATGATACAGGAAAACATATCACCATTGATAGATTTGCTATAAACGAACACATCATTTATGGTGCTAACAGGACAAGCATTTATCGATTAGATTCTCTTGGTAAATGGAAACATATTTCACATAATGTCCCAGATAGAGTTATATCTTTAGCAGTAAATAGGAATATAATTTATGTCGCTACCGAGCAGCATGGTATATTTCATATAATGATTAAAGAGAATACTTTAGCAATTGGAACTGCTAATGAGTAACCTATGAAATGAAGGCAAACTTCTAAAATATAACTTGATAGGAATAAATATTGAACCGATATTACATATTTTAGTATGTGGAAATTATCAAACGTTCCGTTCAAAACCCAACGCTTTAGCTTTGGGATGTAGAACGGCTAACGCCTTCATTTTTTAGTTGACTTTTTTTGTGATTGTGGTATGATATATTCTGCATTACATCGGTGGACTTCACCTCTCGCTTGAGAGTGCCACCGCACCCATTGGAGTTGGCACTGTAGTGCGAAGGATATGTAATGCGCACCTATAAATACAAGATACAAAACCATAAGCGTAATCGTCATCTGCAAAAAGACTTGCATATCATTGCTCATGTCCACAACCATTTTGTTGCGTTATGGCAACGCCACTACAGGATATATGGAGAATGTGAAGGCTACAAGCGACCGAGTGCGTTTGTGATGATCAAACATCTGACGAAACTGAAACGCCTTTGTAAATACGAACACTGGACTATTCCGTATTCTTGGGTGTTGCAAGAGTGTATTCAGCGTATAGATAGGGGTTGGCAGAACTTCTTTGCTAAACGAGCGAAACGTTCGCCAAAGTTTAGGAGTAGACATAAATATCGTTCCATGACGTTTGATGGTAGCCAAGTGAAAATAGAGACTATTGACAAAACTCATGGATGTCCCATTGCGAAAATCCGTATCAATAGAAGATGGTATCGTTTCTGGTATAGCCGACCGATTGAAGGTCCTATCAAACGAGTTACCGTCAAGAAAGACGCAATAGGCGATTGGTATATCACGCTCACAACAGATGAAAAAGGACTTGAACCCGCACCTAAGACTGGTTGGACAGCAGGGTTTGACTTCGGGATCAAGGACTTTCTTACCTGTTCGGATGGCACGAAATATCAATCACCTGAATTCTATAAATCTGCTTCTAAACTAATCAAGCGCGCAAGTCGTGCGTTGTCTCAGAAGCAGAAAGGCAGTAACAATCGCAACCGCGCAAGAAAAGATTTGGCTCGTGTGCATAGGAAAATCAATAGACAACGCGAAGACCATCATTGGAAACTCGCACTTGAACTTGTTAGAAAGTTTGATGTCTGCTACTTTGAAGACCTGAACATGCGGGGGATGATACGCATCTGGGGACGTAAAGTCTCCGACTACGCATTCGGAGACTTCATGCTCAAAATCAAGTGGCAAGCACAAAAACGAGGCAAGTCTATTGAACAGATCAACCGATGGACACCGACAAGCAAAGTCTGTCATGCCTGCGGACAAATACAGATGTTCTTTGATTTGAATATCCGAGATTGGTATTGCCATAACTGT
>JAJEAG010000089.1 GCA_022824265.1 Candidatus Poribacteria bacterium
AGCAGTCGGCATTGGTTATAGTTGATGTTGTGGTAGACAACTGGGCAGTGAAACAACTATGTAAAAGCCTTGCGATTCAATACTGCTAAAGGGACTTTGTCCCATCTATTGCACGTTCAGAGAAAGACGATTGAAATATCGTATCTCGTTCAAAAATCACGTGTCAAACATCTTAGGCACTACGGTGCATAGTTGGCATAGCAACTATTGTGGAGCAGAAATAAGACGGGTGTTCTCTTAGAGATAAACGCAAACTGCTACGAAGCACAAGACCCTACCTTTAGGTAGTGGGTCACTATGACTCAACTTACAGTTCCCCTTGGAGGCTTTTAATGCCAAAATGGCATTCATACCGTTGATTTAAAATCTTGGTTCAGACAAACATAAACACCACCAAATAACCTCTTCATTCCGAGTCTTCCGACTATTCCAAAATTCTGACAAAAAACACAAACATCACAAAATACCTCTTATCCTGCAAATCCTGAAATCCTGAAAATCCTGGTTCAGACAAAAAGCAAATCCTGGTTCAAAAAACCAAAAACTGAAACATACCCCAAACATACATGAAACATATTGTTCCAATCCTCACAAACCCATCAACCCTCCTCCAACATCTGTTATAATACGACCACTATGAAAAACAGAAAGCACACACAACCCACATTCTCAACAAAAACCACCACACATAACCCAACAAATATCCATCCAAAAAACGACCATAACCAAGCAAATCAAAAACGTACCAAAATGAAAATTTCAAAATGTTTCGTACACACCTATAAACCCAGACCCAGATTGGCATAACCCCGAATTACAAAACGTACCAAAAACCGAAAAATACCCTTTTTTGGTACGTTTTTAGAAGGAGCAAAAAACCGATGTATTTACAACAAAAACACAAACATTGTACGTAACTTGTAGGGAAAGGGTCTCCCACACTCACTATTCTGTCTGAGTCACAGATTACACAGACAAAAAATCGACAATTGAATGTCTCTGTTCTCTCAACTTTTACCTTGACTTTTATTACTTATTTTGATAACATATTTTAAAGACATAAAATAATCAGTCAGTAAACTTTCTAAATAGATAGAATCTGAACACCTTACCATCTAAGCGTAACCTTTAGATAGACATGCATGCGGCGTTTTCAGGTGGTTGTGTATTCTGGGACGAATCAGATTCTGAACGAAGGAGATTTCATGTTGAATAAGAATTTGGAGGCGAAACAGGTAGCAGCAGTCAGAAAAATTCTGTCTGAAGTGCCCGTTGCCTCTGCGTACTCCCCTGTAACAGAGTCAATGGATAAAGCGACTGAATTAGGGGAGGACAAAATTGCGGCTGCACTCAAAAATTTCAGTTCTATGCCGCAATCCACAAATGTTTTCGCCAACCCCGTTTTACACAAGGCAGCTGTAAACTGTAAAGATGCACAGATAACCCTGAATATCCGAAGTTTCGGAATCCGCGGTGTCGTTTCAGAAAGTGAAATTATTGCTAACAAACTTAGCCCCGCTCATGTTATTTTTACAGGTCTTTTCGGTAGAAAACCTGAAAAACATTCTGATGATATTGATGAAGAAACTATTTTATCCGAATTAATAGATAAAAAGTTTTATCTATTTACTGAACTCCGCAGAGATGGTCTAACAGGTAAGCAACGCCTCATAAATCAGGTCGCAGAATTCGTAAAATCCTTCCCAGATGCTGGACCCGAAGCAGTCATTCAACATTTTTCAACGCTACGCAAATTAAGTGTCCCAAATCAGAAAGGTATAAAAGGCACAAGAAAACCAGGCTCTCTACTTTTAGAACTCATCGGAACGCACATGGAAAACGTTGCCTTGGGGACAGTATCTGTATTCATGCGCCACCAGTTAAGACAGAGCAGTGCTTTACATCCACAAGTACTCGCAATGCGTGCCAATGACCTTATTACTGAAAGCCAGAAAAATGAGAAAACTGCATTCCAAACATGTTATAGTCTCCTTTTGGGTAGAGAAGCAAGTTCCGTTGAAGCAAATATATTAGAACGGATGGGTATAATACAGACACATCACGGTTCTGCAGGTTCAAACGTAGTTGCTCGCTACCTTGCTACTTTATACGCTGGTGCAGTTTCCGATTTCTTCGTCGCATCACAGATGGCTTTAGATGGCGATAGACATTTCGGGGCAATCCATGATATGACAGCTTTTATCAATCAGATAGAACCACTTGACACGGATGCAAGGGAAACAGCAATTCGTGAACGGATGCGTATCGCGCTACCAACCTTCGGACACCCTGAAATCGCCGCTGCTGGCAGATCCGATGAAATCCAACAAGACCCCAGACCCGCAATCTATTTCAATCCTTTTATTGATGCTGTTGAAAAAGGAGAAATACAACTTAACGACAGTCAGAAGAAACGATTATCAATTATGCAACGCATATATCAAATTGCGTTCATTGAGGGAGTTGTTCGTCCCGGTCGTGAAAATGAACCACCGCTCCGTCTTACTCCTAATACAGACTTTGGCGGATGGGCAGTTCAAGAAGGATTGGATATCTATGAAAGCGACAGGACATTCCTCACATATATCTTCCGAGGATTTGGATGGATAATGGATGCGCGTGAACAACTTCAAATGAAAATCATACGACCAGTCATACCCCCAGACCCCGAAATTATTCCGAAACCGTCCGATGATATGACAATCGCTAATGAAGTCGTTGCATTACATGATCGGATGGCTGGTCCAGAAATTTTTGACTAATAGAAGGTTCTCTGTTGCTACTCCCCTATAAAAACTAATACGTGAGAAGACTATAGAGATTCTATGTGAAACAGAGAGGAATCCAAGTGATTGAATTTGACCAATTAACACCCCCCACAACAGGTGAAAAGATAGAAACAGCCAACGGGCAGAAGGTTGTACCAAACAATCCTATTATCCCTGTTATTGAGGGAGACGGTATCGGACGAGACATTATGAAAACAACACGACGTGTCGTTGATGCAGCTGTCCAAACCGCTTACGATGGCAAAAATCAGATTGTCTGGTTCGATATCTACGCTGGCGAAAACGCCATGGCAAAATATAATGAGTGGCTGCCACAAGACACCTTCAATGCAATTGAACATTTTCGTGTGGCACTGAAAGGACCCCTGACAACACCTGTCGGCGGTGGATTTCGTAGTTTAAACGTAACCCTGCGTCAAGTACTTGAACTCTATGCCTGCGTCCGACCTGTCCGTTACTTCCAAGGAGTACCCGCACCTGTTACGCACCCTGAAAAAATGGATGTCGTAATCTTCCGTGAGAATACCGAAGACGTATACGCTGGGATTGAATGGGAACAAGGCACACCAGAAGTAAAAAAGGTCATTGACTTACTTCGCACTGAAATGGGTGTTGAAATCCGTGAGGACTCTGGTGTTGGCATTAAACCGATAAGCATTTTCGGAACAAAACGTTTAGCGAGAATGGCAATTCAATACGCAATCGACCACGACAGACGAAGTGTCACCTTCGTTCATAAAGGGAATATCATGAAGTTCACCGAAGGTGCTTTCTGTGCTTGGGGATACGAACTCGCTAAAGAGGAATTTGCTGATACTACCATCACGGAAGCAGAACTCTATGATGACTATGACGGAAACGTTCCAGATGGTAAAATAATCATCAATGACCGAATAGCGGATAGCATGTTACAGCAAATCCTAACGCGAACCGATGAATATGATGTGATTGTAACACCGAATTTGAATGGAGATTATCTCTCTGATGCAGCGGCAGCGCAGGTCGGTGGAATCGGTATGGCACCGGGTGGCAACCTCAATGATGAAGTCGCCCTCTTTGAAGCAACGCACGGCACAGCACCCAAATATGCTGATCAAGATGTCGTAAATCCGAGTTCGCTTATCCTTTCTGCAGTGATGATGTTAGAACATATCGGTTGGCAAGAAGCAGCAGACCTGATTATCGCAGGACTTGAAAAAACCATTCTTCAAAAACGGGTTACCTATGATTTAGAACGTTTGATGGAAGGAGCAACGAAAGTTGGTACGTCTGAATACGGTGCAGCTATTATTGAAAACTTTCAGTAATAGCATACTACAACGTTTAAAAGGAGAACGGCACTTGTCATTAAAAACAAAGATTTTTCTTGGTATCGGTTTGTTAGGTGGCATCGGTTTTGTAATGGCATTTGGGTTATATCGTATCCATAAACGTATCTTGGAAGAGTTAATAGCAATTCGTGAGCAGGGAGAAAGGTAGTACTGTACAACACAAACCATCAGATTATTTTCCAAAATGGAGGAAGAAGTGGCAAGAAAGAAAATTAGTGTTATTGGCGCAGGTAACGTTGGAGCAACAGCAGCATTCCTGATAGCACAGAAGCAACTTGGCGATGTCGTCATGATTGACATCGTTGATGGAGTCCCACAAGGCAAGGCATTAGATATGGCAGAAATGGGACCGGTAGAACTGTTTGACGCTGCGATCAGTGGTGACCTTGATTATTCCGCAACCGCAGATTCCGATTTAGTGATTATCACATCGGGTTCTCCACGTAAACCGGGCATGACACGCGAAGACCTTTTACAAACAAATGCAAATATCGTCGGAAGCGTAACAGAAAATGTAGTGAAGCATTCACCAGACACCATCATTATGATGCTCACCAATCCATTGGACATCATGACCTACCACGCATGGAAGGTATCAGGATTCCCTTCACACCGAGTCGTTGGACAAGCAGGTGTATTGGATTCAGCACGGTTTCGTTATTTTATCTCACTTGAACTTGGTGTATCGGTAGAAGACATCCATGCCCTCGTACTTGGTGGACACGGTGACACGATGGTACCCCTACCACGTTATACCACCGTCAACGGTATCCCCATACCGCAGTTGATACCCGAAGATCGCATTGAAGCAATGGCACAGCGTACTCGTGATGGCGGTGCCGAGGTGGTCAACCTTCTCAAGACGAGTGGATATTACGCCGCAGGTGCATCATTAGCACAGATGGCAGAAGCGATTATCTTGGATAAGAAACGGCTACTCCCATGTTCCGCACATCTCACAGGACAATACGGTATCAACGACCTTTATATCGGCGTTCCGATTAAACTCGGTGCAAACGGCATTGAAGAGATTGTTGAGATTGAATTGACTGATGACGAGTTAGGTGCATTACAGACTTCTGCGAATACTTATCGTGAAGGAATTGCATTGTTGGGATACTAAACAGTATTACACGAATTTGATGCTTTGGTTACCGTGCAACTTTCACTTGTATTCGGTGATCGAAAATAGTTTGTTTTTTACCAATGTGTCATGTTATGATATTTGCTGGGAGGAAAACATGGAAAAAGTCTATACTGCTCAAATTCAACATCGTGGTCAATGGTGGATAGGATGGATACGTGAAATCCCCGGGGTGAATTGCCAAGAAAGAACACGGGAAGAATTATTAGAAACACTGAAAATTACGCTGCTTGAAGCCTTAGAATTTGAAGGAGATGAAGCTGCACACCAAATTGATGACGAATATGAGGTTATCAAGATCGCTGTATGAAACTTAGACAGCTGATCCGGCATCTCAGAAAACATGAATGTTACTTAATCCGCGAAGGAAGTAAACATTCTTGGTGGGGTAACGGGAATACAGGGGACCGCACTGCTGTCCCAAGACATACTGAAATCGACAATAAACTTGCTAAGAAAATATGTAAAGATTTAAGCATCCCACAACTGTAACACAGATTAATCAGGCAATAACATTTGCCCCATCTATTGAAAGATGGGGCAATGTTGTTCTGACACAATCTTGAGCACTTATCCACAAATGCTAAGGTGTTTTCCTATTCCTTATCCTTATTCTCATCTTCGTCAACAACTTCGTATTCAGCATCAACGACATCCTCTGGTGGAGCATCTTCAGACGGAGCATCTTGGGGTGCATCGCCCGGTTCAGCACCAGCAGTCTGTTGATACAGTTGCGCTGAAGCCTCATGCCAGATTTGCATCAGGTCATCCGTTGCAGATTTTATCTCAGCATTGTTGTTCGCTTCCAGTGCTTGTTTGACGCGTTCAACACCTGCATTGACTTTTTCCTTAGTCGCATCGTCAACCTTATCACCGAATTCTTTTAGATTTTTCTCAGTTTCATAGACCAATGAATCAGCACGGTTGCGAGTTTCAACTTCCTCACGCTTCTGTTTATCCTCTTCAGAATGTGCTTCCGCATCTTTCACCATCTGTTCAATTTCCGCATCGGTGAGACCGGAGGAGGCAGTGATTGTAATGTTCTGCTCCTTACCCGTTGCTGTATCCTTCGCGGATACATTGAGAATACCATTCGCATCAATATCAAACGTAACCTCAATCTGTGGAACGCCTCTGGGTGCTGGCGGAATATCACTAAGTCGAAACCGACCAATTGTTTTGTTGTAGACTGCCTGTTCCCGTTCACCTTGGAGAACATGCACATCAACCGAAGTTTGGCTGTCTTCTGCAGTTGTGAACTTCTCGGATTTCTTAGTCGGAATCGTGGTATTCTTTTCAATTAACCGTGTAAACATTCCACCAAGTGTCTCAATACCGAGTGAAAGCGGGGTTACATCAAGCAACAGAATATCTTTGACTTCCTCGTCACCAGCAAGCACACCACCCTGAATCGCAGCACCAACCGCCACAACCTCATCGGGATTAACACCTTTGTGTGGTTCTTTACCGAAAAGTTGCTCCACTGCTTCCTGAACTTTTGGCATCCGTGTTTGCCCACCGACGAGTATAACTTCGTCTATATCTGCAGGTTGCATCTCAGCATCATTAAGAGCTTGTCTGCAAGGAGTAAGAGAACGTTCAACCAACTCATCGGTTATTTGTTCCAGTTTCGCACGTGTAAGTGTTAGATTAAGGTGCTTGGGACCGCTTGCATCAACAGTGATAAACGGGAGGTTAATATCTGTTTGCACTGTGCTGGAAAGTTCACATTTTGCAGTTTCTGCTGCCTCTTTCAGACGTTGGAGTGCCATCTGATCGTTCCGTAGGTCAATACCCTGACTACTGAGGAATTCCTGTGCCATCCAATCAATTATGGCTTGGTCAAAGTCATCCCCACCGAGGTGTGTATCGCCATTAGTGCTTTTCACTTCAAAAACACCATCACCGATCTCCAGAATAGAGATGTCAAATGTGCCACCACCAAGGTCGTAAACAGCGATTTTCTTATCGCCTTCACTCTGCAACCCATAAGCGAGTGAAGCAGCAGTCGGTTCGTTGATAATACGTAGAACTTCTAAACCAGCGATTTTACCTGAATCTGCTGTCGCTTGACGTTGTGAGTCGTTGAAGTACGCAGGCACGGTGATAACTGCTTGTGTGACCTCTTCCCCAAGATACGCTTCTGCTGTTTCTTTCATTTTCCGCAAAACCATTGCGGAGATTTCGGGAGGAGAGTATTCTTTACCTTCAATGTTTACTGCCACATCACCATCTTTATCACTTTTCAATTCATAAGGAACGCGGGAAGAGTCGTCTCCAAGTTCGCTATATTTTCGTCCCATGAACCGTTTAATAGAAAATATTGTGTTTTCAGGGTTCGTGATAGCTTGTCTTTTTGCTACTTGTCCGACCGGACGTTCTCCTTCTTTCGTGAAACCGACAACCGAGGGAGTCGTCCGATTTCCCTCTGCGTTTTCTATGACTTTTGCGTCGCCACTTTCTAAAACGGCAACACATGAATTTGTTGTTCCTAAATCAATTCCAATTACTTTACCCATTTTTTTCTCCGATTTATTAATTCTATTCTTTTATAATAATAATGATAAATATAAGTGCAATATCTGTGCCAACCTTAACCCCTTAGATTGAGTGGTTTACACAGTAACCGTGTCAAATTGGCAGTTTTAGCCTTAATATAACTTTCGGCTGCTAATGTCAATTTGACACACTACGAATGTTAATACTTCTGTTTAATACTGCCCCACATTGTGGAGAGTTTTGCGGTGGGTTCAACTGCTAAGATATCCTCAATACCACCCTGTATCCTTTGAACCTCTTTTTGGGTAAGTCCACGGTTAAATAGAGCAAACTCATCCATATCACCGTTATAGTATCGGTTTAGATTGAGAGGTTCCTCAGTACCAAGAATTAAGGGTGATTCAACAGGAACTAATTTGGCATCTTGCTTCGGATGATCTATCAACACCTCTCCATCAAGATATACAGTCCACCATTCTGCTCTTTGATAGGAAACAGCAACATGCTGCCAATTATCTTTGTCTATCTTGACGGGACTTTTTGCAGGAACTTGACGACCATTTGTTAACTTCCATCCCATCCAAATATAACCATCTGGATGAAGAAGTATCTCAAAAAACTCGTCTACATCGGGTCCTTTTGCAGCAATTAGTTGCCATGTGCCAGCACCAACAACCAACGTAGGACGAATCCACGCAGAAATAGTGATACCTTCGGTGAATATAAAGTCGTTATTATGTTTAACGCTAACGATGCCGTTCTTACCACCAAAATTAAGCCCTTTACCGAATTTACCATCTCCCCAGTCAGTATCACCTTCTAAATCTCCATGGTTTCCGTTCCCTGACAGGTCCTCAACGGTTTCACCTTTGCCACTTTCAAATGCAAAATATACAACCAAGCCGTTTAATTCTGCAGCCATGCAAGTTACCTGCGAACTTGCCATAAGACATAAAACTGTGCATAAAACAATAAATATGTTTCGCATGGGTTCACCTGTTTTCATATTCAATTGACTGAAATTTAGAATATCTCAGTATGTATTTTCTAATTGACATCTCGTCTACTAACTTCAATGAATCGTGATAAGGATTATATAGTTTGTCGACTTGATTAACAGAAAAATAGGGTACGGAAATTGTGTGGTGTAGACCGAAGTCGATTACATCTGTTTTATACAAAGAACATCTCTAAGCAAACGGGAATGTGCCTTGGTACCCACGCGGACGTGAAACATGCCACACACCATCATACATTGGCGTAACCTGATAATGACACACTACGTTACTGCGTTCCATATCGTCTCTTTCCTTTGCCCCTTGGTGTGGCATATGGTTGATGAACACGACACAATCCCCTGCTTTCGGATACAATATAACGTGTTCTTGTGTCTCACACCATTCCTCAAATTTTGGACGATCTAACGGATACAAATGCGGTGGTTCGTTTAGATGTCCATCTTTTACAAACTTCAGATGTCCATCACCTGGACCGTTGTCTTGAAAATAGTAAGTGGTGTTGATACCAACGGGTACCATTGCAAACGGATGTTCTTCAACATACCGCTTTTCGTGCCAATAGCCGTAAAAATCCATGTGCCATTCTTGCAGGTAAGGTCCTGGATTGATATGCGCGCGTAGACTACGTAGTTGACACTGCTTACCCATTAATCCTTCAAGATAAGGACGAACACTTTGATGTCCTACAAGTGGGGCATAAGTATCAGGTTCCCTGTCAAGCAGAGAATCGAACCACATATTACCAACTGCATTCAATCCTTCTTCCCAACCTTGTTCGCGTGCGTAATTGACACGTTGGCGAATATTCTCCGTTTCTTCAGGCGACAACGCCCCTTCTATTAATACGTAACCGTCCTGTAATAGTTGTGCGATATTGGCTTTATTATCTTCCATGGTTCATCTCCATTTAAGGTTAATAGTTAGTGGCAAATTAAACTAACTTACAGTAGAAATATAAACCAAATGGGTTCCAAATCTTATCAGGTAGACCAAGCAGAGCCATTCAGTTTTCCAAATCCTATTATTTTCAATATTAAGCCTTCCTTTGTAGGAACAATCTCCGAAACGCTACCTCTTCTCCTAAAAATCCTGTTTCAGACTACATCGTAGGGGCGAGGTTTCCTCGCCCGTCTTCGCCCCTCACACCCTCTTCTGTAGGAGCGACCCGGGGAAAGCCAAAAGGCTTTTCATACCGTTGATTTCTTGATGTCTTAATTTACTGGTCGCGACTTTACGACATATTTCTACGAATTAACGAAAACTGAATGACTCTGGTAGACTAAGAAGTGTCTTCTAATGATATATCTCTATTCCAACGGTTCTAAGGGTTGCGAATGTCCAAAAACGGGTTTCGGTGCATCTCCGAGAGCTGCCCAACGTGCCGCATTAGCTATCACACGACGGACATTCTCGTCATAATAAATCGGATATGTTTCATGACCGGGACGAAAATAAAATATCTTTCCTCTGCCACGGTAGTAGCAACAACCACTACGAAACACTTCACCACCGGGGAACCAACTAATGAAAACAAGCGTATCAGGTTCAGGAATGTCAAACGGTTCACCATACATTTCGGCATGCTCAATTTCAAAGTACTCGTCAAGTCCCTCAGCAATCGGATGTCCGTGTTCAATCACCCAGATACGTTCTTTTTCCGCTGCCTCACGCCATTTAAGGCTACAAGATGTTCCCATCAAACGGATAAAAGGTTTAGAATAATGTCCAGAATGTAAGACGATAAGTCCCATGCCCTGCAACACCCGCGCTTTTACTTTGTCAGCGATAGCATCTTCAACGGCACCGTGTGCAGCATGTCCCCACCATATCATCACGTCTGTTTTTTCAAGTACTTCGTCTGTTAATCCGTGTTCAGGTTCATCTAACGTAGCAGTCAATGTTTCAATTCCGTGTTCACTTAACCCATCGGCAATTGCAGTGTGAATGCCTTTGGGGTATAATTTTTTGATAGCTTCGTTTGTTTTTTCATGTCTAAATTCATTCCAAACTGTAACTAATAGTTGTGACATAAGTTTCTCCTTAAAATGTCAATTCCGTCTCTACTGCTTCATCATAGTCAACGCCATCCACCTCAAAACCAAAAAGGTTTCGGAAACGTCTTCTATATCCAGCATAATCAGAGAGTTCATGGAAGTTGTCGGTATTGATCTTTTCCCACCGTTCAGTGACAGCATCGGTAACATCTTGTCGTAATTCTCTGTCATCCAACCGAATGTAACGGTCACTATCAAGTCGCGGCGTTAGTCCAGGACCGAGATGTTCCGAGAATAACCGCTGCATCTGTCCTATCGGTGCTTCGTTGATACCTTTCTCGTTCATAATATCGTAAAGGATACTAATATAGAGCGGGACAACAGGAATTGCCGCAGAAGCTTGTGTAACAACAGCTTTGTTTACCGAGATATACGCATTGCCCCCGAACTGATTCGAAAGCCTTTCATCAAGTGCGTCAACACGCGCCTTCAGGTCATCCTTTGCCTTGCCGATAGTACCATCTCTGTAGATAGACCACGTTAAGGCACTACCGATATAGGTATACGCAACAACCGTCACCTCTGGTGCAAGCAATTCGGCATCTGCCAATGCATCAACCCACATCTCAAGGTCTTCACCACCCATCACAGCGATGGTATCCGAGATCTCTTTGTCAGTTGCAGGTTCAATTGTTACAGGTGCTACGACTTCGTTACTCAGGTCAATCGTTTTCCCTGTATACGGTTCACCGATCGGTTTTAACTCAGAATTATGTACTTCACCAGTGCGTGGATGGGTTCGACGTGGTGCAGCGATGCTATAGACAAGAATATCTATTTTACCAAAATTTGCTTTGAGTTGTGCGATTGCCTCCTGCTTCACATCATCCGAAAAGGCATCTCCGTTGAGACTTTCGGCAATAAAACCATCTTGTTGCGCCTGTTGATGGAATGCAACAGTATTGTAGTATCCTGCTGATGCTGTACGCCGCTCATCCGCCGGACGTTCATAAAGAAGTCCCAACGTTTTCGCGCCGTATCCCCATGTCAAAGCAATGCGAGAAGCAAGTCCATACCCAGTTGATGCACCAACAACAAGTGCGTTTAAACCCGCTTCATTGTTCAAAACGTTCTCTTTAATTCGCTTTATCTGATTTTGAACATTTGCCTGACATCCCGCAGAATGCGCATTTGTACAGATAAAACCACGGATCCGTGGTTTGACAACTTGAACTGCCATTTTTATCCTTTTTTTAAAGGTTAGTCTTCGATTTCTACGACCATTTCGACTTCAACCGGAATTCCACCGGGTAATTGCACCATACCAACAGCAGAACGCGCATGCTTGCCTTTATCACCGAACACTTCAACAAAAAAGTCTGATGCGCCGTTGACAACAGCGGGCTGATCAATGAAATCTGCAGATGAATTAACAAAACCGACTACCTTCACAACACGTTTGATCCGATCCAGATCACCTAAAGCGTGTTTGAGGGTACTTATCAACCCGATTGCTACTTGTCTTGCAGACTCATAGCCTTCTTCAATAGTGGCATCTGTGCCAAGTTGACTTTTATAGATTTTGCCCTCACCTGTACCAGGTCCATGTCCAGATGTGAAGACAAGATTTCCTGTCTGAACTGTGGTAACGTAATTTGCTACTGGTGTTGCCGGTGGCGGTAATTCAATCCCTAATTCTTCAAGCCGTTTCTCTATTTTCATGTAATTAAATATCTCCCGAATAAGTTCATATTTTAAAGGTACTACAAACACGATTGGTTAGAATAACCTTTATTATTAAATAGGTTTTCATTGAATTTGTCAAGTAAATTCATCTTTATGACAGAACCATTCAACTGTCGTGTACCAATCCTGTAATCAAGATTTCTAATCAAAACGTAAATTTCCATATCAGTTTAAACGGTAATTCATATAATATTTTACAAATTTGACGATAAAACTAAAATAAATTCAAAAAAATAGCACAAAAATGTAATTATTAACTTGACATTCGTTATTTTTATATGTTATAATATATGTCACATAGAATTTATGATTACGAGTAACCCAATTATGTTAACATTTTACCATACCAACATTCTTATGAATTTAGAAAAAATATACCAAATTGCAGTCAAAAAACTGGTATTTTTCCAGATGATGCAAAAGATACCAAAATTTAATTTTTTTCTCATGAAAAAACCGATGCAAATAACCAATAAAACCAGACAGGCACTATACGCAGACCGATCACACCAAAAGATACCGTTATGTAAAAAAAGGATACCGTACGGTAACCTTTTAAAGGTAGAAAATCCCCTAAAATTTATAAGAAAAACTGTTCGGCAAAAAGCAGATTACACACATAAACAGAATCATCACCTCCAATTTTCCATACAGGAAGGTAACACGAAAAAAATAGTCAATCATACAAAACCCAAACCGTCCCAAAAATGCGAAATTAAAAAATGCAAAAACCTACATAAAAACCCCAGTAAACCCAGACAGGGACTGGGAACACACCACCGTCCCAAAACCGTCCCAAAAGACGAAAACTGGGACGGTTTGAAGGAAACAAAATCCAGAGAATTTGAAGAAAAAAAACGAGGTATATACCAATATCTTACAGTGACAATTGAATTCCTCTGTCTTTGTAGGTAGAGGCATTCATTGAACTTGATTATTAGACAAGGTTGTGATAAAATGCTGGCGATGGAAGCAAGTCAAAAAACCTACACCCTCATCCATAAAGACAAAGAGACTGAAGCACGCGTTGGAAAACTTCAGACTGCACACGGGATTGTAAATACGCCTATTTTTATGCCTGTTGGCACACGTGGTACCGTGAAGGCATGCACGCCACAAACCCTAAATGAACAGATTCAAGCAGAGATTATCCTTGCGAATACCTACCATCTTTACCTACGTCCCGGACATGAGATTGTCCAAGAAGCAGGGGGTTTACATACGTTTATGGGATGGGATAAACCCATATTAACTGATAGCGGTGGGTTTCAAGTTTTTAGTCTGGGTCCACTTCGAAAGATAACTGAGGAAGGCGTAACATTTCGGTCTCCTATAGATGGCACAGAAAGGTTTATCAGTCCTGAACGTTCTATTGAAATCCAGAATGCACTCGGTGCTGACATTATCATGATATTTGATGAATGTGCTGCTTTACCAAACGACTACGAATATCTCAAGAATTCAATGGAGATGACGTTGCGTTGGGCAGAACGAAGCAAACAAGCACATCAGAATCCGAATCAACTGCTGTTCGGCATTGTGCAAGGAGGTATGGAACGTGATCTCCGTCAGGAAAGCGTTGAGGGAACAGTCTCAATCGGTTTTCCGGGGTATGCTATCGGAGGATTGAGCGTTGGTGAAAAAAAGGATTTGATGTATGAGATGTTGGCATATACCGCTCCATTGCTACCAGAAGATAAACCGCGCTATCTAATGGGAGTTGGCACACCAGAGGATTTAGTATATGGTGTCCGATGTGGTGTTGATATGTTTGATTGTGTAATGCCAACACGGAATGCCCGCAACGGTTCTCTCTTTACATCTGAAGGGATTGTCCGAATTAAAAACGCAAAATACACCCGCGATTTTAGTCCTTTGGACCCTTCGTGTAGCTGTTATACCTGTCAGAATTTCACTCGAGCATATCTCCGACACCTGCATATTGAAAATGAGATTCTCGGGTCCCAACTGCACACACTGCACAACCTGCATTTTTATGTCAGTCTGATGCGCGGGATTCGTCGTGCTATCTGTGATGGTAGTTTTGCTTCCTTGGCAACTGACGAACCGGATATTGGTGCATTGGTAAAGTTAGGGGAGATCCGTTTGTAGTCGCGCAATTCATTGCGCCTCTTACACTCTGTAGGGGCGAGGTCGCCTCGCCCGCAGGTTCACATACAGTCCTAAAGCCTCAGAGAGGCGAAAGGTGTATAGTAAACGTTGTTTCTGCTAATAGCAAGCCCCAGAGGGGCGAAAGGTGTATTAGATGCCCTAACGTTACACACTAAATTGACGCTTATGGTTCGGTTAGGAAACCGAACCTACCAAAGTGTCCAAGGAATTACGAATTTTACTATAATGTTCAAGGAACTGGGAGTGGTAGTGGTTGTTTGGCTTCCAAACTGTGTTGTTCCTTCTCGCGTTGAGGTTGAAGGAACTGCCGGTAAAAATCTATCACTACATTTTTACAGAACTCGTCAAGTTGATCCAGGGTTGGTTCGGCAATTGGGTTATAGAAACCAGCAACGCCAGAATGATCCTGAGAGTAAAAGCATACACCTATTTTTGCAAAGGTTAGATGTGTTCCATTTTCGCGTGGACGATAGAATATTTTGAATACTATCTGTATAAAATGCGACCATGCGTCTTGGATATCATCTGAAACAATCTTAACATCACCGAGTTCCACTAACATCTGTTCTATATATTTTTGTATCGTCTCTCTAAATTGGATAGTCTCATCAATACTTTTTGAGAAGAGGCGTTTAACGTCTTCTTGATACGGAGAGGTAACTTTGACAACAACGAGATGTTTATTGTCAACTTTCGTTTGTAGGGATTTAGAACGATACTCAGTGTATGTAACATCGACATTTTCATCGTTAGATGCCATGATTAGATCACTCCTGCTATAAATAGGATAGACGGTCTGTACTAAACAATCGCTTTTTGACGAAAAAGAATGTATATCTCCGAAGTTTTCAATTGCGATCAGACTTTCGTCAAATCTTCCCTTCCACAATATCGGATGTGGATTATTCTTCATGCATTTCAATCTCTATTTCCATTTTCAACCAAGTATCCCATCCACGTTTGCGTGTATAGTGTTTTATCACATCTTTCACCATGTGAATAATCTCGTTTTTAGAATCCGCATCTACGTTATCGGTAAGTACGAACTTTACAACTACCGTATCAGGATCCCCCTGTTTGGGAATAAACATTGCATGCATCCCAACCTCTTCAGTTCGCCACTGGAAAAATCCTAAACTATTGAGTTCTACACATAACCATTCTATACGCGTCGGTGTGTAAGCCTCTGCGCCACCTTTCATATTTTCGTTTGGGTTTTTGTCTCTTTTCTTTTTGGATGACATTGCTCCCTCTTCATGATGTGATATAATGTTTAAGAGAAGTAAGCACTGTGAAACACAAAATGATCTCTTTTCTATTGTTTGCAAGACTATTATAACACGCTGTTTGTATCCCGTCAATAAACTATTCACACAACTCCAGCAAATCAAGGACGCACCACTTTCTCTATAACCCCAAAATCTATTTCCGCACTCACGTATTTACTTATTTTCCTTTCGGTTAGAACCCTTGATAACTTCATCCCAATCCCACAGAAGAATTGCGCCATCTTGCCCTGTACTCATAAGTGTTTTGCCATCAGGTGAGAACACCAACGTCTTCACTGGTGCCGTGTGTCCATCAAGTATAGTGAGTCTGTCGCCTGTTTCCGTGTCCCATAACTTAATTCCACCATAATTAAGTCCCGCAACAAGGATGCGATTATCTGGTGAAAATACAAACACTTCAGCAATAAACGTTTTGGCACCCTGGGACACTTCCTTAAAAGTGATCTGTTCCTTAATCTCAATCAAACGGATTTGTTTATGAGTTGCTACAACAAGCAAATTGCCATTTGGCGAGAATGCCAATGTTTTAATACTTTCCTTATAAAGGATGCCACTGTTATCAGTTTTGCCACTGAATACCGGTTCCTCTCCCGTAAAGAGAAGTGCTAACGGAACTCCAGTTTTCGCATCCCACATCTGCACTTTTCCGCCCTTGGTTCCACTAACAAGTTTTTTGCCGTCTGGCGAAAAAACTAAAGTGCTGATTGTAGACTTAAACTTGCGCTTGTGCTTACGCTTGCGCTTAACGTTCTGATATGAGGGGGATATATCAGGGAGAGATATATCAGAAATCTCACCTGTCTCTGTATTCCATAGACGAATCTTACCAGAATTGCTGAATGCCACCATTTTTCCATCAGGTGAAAAAGTCACGGGTGAAAAAAAACCTTTTTTCGCAGCCAAAGTCTGCAACTCATCGCCCGTCCTAACATCACTCAGACGGACCAGCGGCTCATCCCACTTTATAGGGGCATCTGGGAAGGTTCTATTACCTTTTTCACGAAAACTGACGAGCTTTGTCCCATCAGGTGAAAACGTTGAAAACGATGATAACCCAGGTTGCCGTCTTTCTAGGTAGAAATCGGTTGTTTGCAATGCATTCGAACCTGTTTTTTGTGATGTTTTCACATCCCAAAGGCTAATTACCTCATCATAAGCGACACTCGCAAGCGTGGTGTTATCTTTAAAGAAAGTTGCTGCTTCCACTTCCATTGTGTGTCCGGTGATGCATGTGGGTAATAGATTCCCATTTTTGATATTCCAAAATCGGACTGTGCCCATTGTAGTTGCACCGGCTAGTATGCGATTATCTGGTGAAAACGTTAAAGCAATGATGCCGCCGGCATGACCTGTGAAAGTGGTGATAGGCTCACCAGTGGCGACATCCCACAATAGCACTGTTTGCTCTGCCTTACGTCTCCCTCCGCTGGCAAGCATTTTTCCATCCGATGAGAATGCTAACACGTCGACCTTCTTCGCGTGTTTGTCAAGGAGAATAGATTCGTTGCTGTTGGTATCCCATAATTGTAATGTGAATGTTTCATCATTATTTTCACCTGCACTCGCGAGACGTGTGCCATCAGGTGAAAATTCCAAGGCTAAAAGAGATGTGTTTCCCTTGAGTGTAAACAGTATTTTGCCGGGTATTTCTCCGGTCGTTGTGTCCCGCAACTCAATCTCAGTTCCCATTCCAACTGCAAATTTATCATGTGTGAGCGCATAGTATCTATGATCAACGATCGTCGGTGTCTGATCTTCCGTAATACGCTTCAACATTCTTTTACCGGTTTCAACATCCAGCCGGAGGAAAATGGTTCCCCACACGTCATCCAAACCAAAAAGTGTTTTGCCATCTGCAGAGAACTGCAATACTAAGGCATGCGGAAAAAGACGAGGAGTAAGTTGCATTTTCTGACCAGTAGCTACTTCCCACAACTGGAGTCCCACTGCAAACAACCGGTTTCCCTTTCTGCGAGAACCTCCAATACTGCCTGCAAGGAAGTGGCCGTCTGGAGAAAATGCGATGGATTCGTACTTACCGGGGAACATGGATACTTCTTTACCCGTTTTCGCATCATAAAGCCACAAACCGATATCGCTGCCTACCGCGAGTAGCGTGCCATCTGGTGAGAATTGCATGACATTAATTCCACCCTTGCCTAAACGCGCTTTTGCCTTTTCAGGTAATGCCCACTGTGTATAATCTTTCATAGTTTCCTCTGTTTGTTCCTCTTCAACTGCTGCAGAAGCATCATTCGGTTGCTGTTTAGAGTTATTGTGTTTATTCAATGCATTGACATTTCCTATTTGCGTCCGCACATCAGGTTTGGATTCTAAGTTCGCAACAATAGGTGCGTCAATGATCTCAACCACCATCTCCGAGGTAGCATCAAAACTATAAGGTTTCTGAAAACGCGCCAGGTATCGGTGATTTCCAAAACCGAGCATGAGCAACATCACTACTAACATAGAAACAGCAACTGCCCATGGCACTAACGGTTTACTTCCTGATGGGGCAGCGGGTTTGATATGTTCAACCTTTTGCATGATATTATCGGTAAGATTTGGGGATAGTTTGAAGTTACTGAGTGCCTCTCGGATCATAGTTTCCTCCTTTTGTAACTTTTGCCGTGCGCGGTGAAGACGGAGCTTGATTGCACTTGTGGATACGCCTAAAAATTGGCTAATCTCCTCAGTCGTCATTTCACCTAAGTAGTAGAGTGTCATTACGGTTCTTTCACTTTCCTTTAGTTTGGAAAGCAGTTTTTTCACCACCTCGCGCTGTGTTTCAACTGTGACTTTTGCTTGTTCTTCAGCGACATATTGGGAATATGTTGTTTCATCTATCCACTCAGTGTCAGTGTCTTCTAACGATTCTGTTTCTATACGCTTTTTACGTAGCCATGCAAGACATTGACGATTGGCAATTACGTAAAGCCATCCTGAAAACTGGTTTGGATCTCTCAGTGTAGAAAGTTTCTGGTAGGCTTTGAGGAAGGTGTCCTGTGTAATTTCTTCTGCGATGTGGAAATCACCTATTTTCCGCCAAGCGAGTGCGTGTATCTGCTTTTGATATTTCTCTACCAACCTTACAAATGCAGTATCATCACCTGCAATGATTTGTCGTATTAGATTAACATCATTTTCTTTCATTAGACACCTCAAGAAAGTGGGAGATTGCTTAATGTTCTATCAATATATAATGACGCGGGTTAGGAGCAAAATGGTTACTTAATTCTGAAGAAAACTGATTCCCATGAGATTACTTTTTGATTGAACAATACAGTGTAGGGAAAACCGTCTACCCATAAACGTCAATTTAAGGAAGAAATGCGTTTGTCGTTGCACTTTTCATTGCGTCTTTTACATGCCGCAGGGGCGAGGTTGCCTCGCCCGCATGCCCACATACAGTCCCGTAGGTCGGAGCGAGCAAAGTGATCGCCGACATGGATATTAAAGCCCCAGCGGGGCGACAAGTGTATAGTAAACGTTGATCCCGCTAATAGCAAGCCCCAGCGGGGCGAAAGGTGTATCAGATGCACTAACATTATGCACTAAATTGACACCTATATGTGGGGAAAACCGTCTACCCAACCAAATACTTAAAGACAGCAGACAGATTGTCATCAGGTGAGTAGAGTTGAGAGACATTCAACTCGTTTTCAATGAGAATTTCGGGAAGTCGAGCGTAAAAAGCATCCGGTTTTGCTGTTTCAATGATAACATCACCCGCTTCATCGCCAAAGGTAACGCTGAGTATATCTTCAAACGGCATACAGATTTGTGCTAAACGGCGCGGGTCGTCAGCACTTAAGTAGACTTTGTGTGGGTGTTCATCAATCAGTTCGCGAATATCTGAGATAGTTCCCTCAGCGAGAATACGTCCCTGATGAATGAGCAGGATCGTTTCTGTCATCGCTTCTATTTCGTAAAGTATATGGCTTGAGACGACCATGCTAATCCCTTGTTTTGCGAGTTCTGTGAGGAGGCTTATGACATGCCGTCTGCCAATCGGGTCAAGTCCGGTGAGTGGTTCGTCCAAGAAGAGGAGTTCAGGCTCATGCACAAGTGCTTGTGCAAGCTTAATCCGTTGTCGCATCCCTTTGCTATAAGATCCAATGGGTTTGTCTTTGGCTGAAATCATGTCCACAGTTTCAATCACTTTCAGACTTTGAGATTCTGCCTCTGCTCCTTGATACCCACTCAATGTTGCGAAAAAAGTGACGAACTCAAAACCTGTCATAAATTGGTATGCTAATTCGATATCTGGACAGTAACCAACTCGCTGTGTCAGCATATAGTTATTCCAGACAGGTTGGTTTAGGACAGTGATGACTCCCATGTTGGGTTTGAGTTGACCAGTCATTAATTTGAGGAGACTGGTTTTTCCCGCGCCGTTCGGACCAAGCAAACCGGTAATACCAGGGTGAATGGTTAACGTAACATCGTTCACACCCATTACTTCTCCATACCATTTTGTCAGGTTTTCTGTTTGAACGATGGCATTATCATTCATGAAGTGAGTTCCTATTCCGTTCTTATGTTGCGGTGTTGTTTTGGCAGATTTTCATAGTTTCTTCAAGATTTTGGATACCCGTGGTGGTGCCGATAGCAGTTACACAAGCTGCACCTGTTGCGGATGCTAACTGAGCAGTAGTTCTGAGGTCCCACCCTTTTATAGTTCCAGCGAGGAATCCCGCCACGTAAGCATCACCTGCGCCGGTAGCGTCAATGATGTTAACAGGGTATGCAGGGACAAACAGTGCTTCATCGGGGGTAGAAACATAACTACCACGTTCCCCCATTTTTATTCCTATTGTGTTAATTCCGTAGTTCCTCAAAAATGTTGAGATTTCACGGGGGTCAGATGTGCCTGTCAGATGTTCTGCTTCGGTCAAACTCGGTAGAAAGATGTCAACGAATGGTAGACACGGTTCCAATGTTTCCAACCATTTTCCTGTTGCATCCCATGCGGTATCGAGGGAAGTTGTTATTCCTAATGCCTTTGCTTTTTTGAGAACATTCGCCATCGGTTGTCCATCAAATTGGGGCATGACAAGTGCACCAGCGATATGGAGTATTTTTGCTGTTTTAATTATATCCCAATTTATGTCGTTTTCGCAAAGTTCACCGTTTGCTCCGATGTAGTGGCAGAAACTTCGCTCACCATCGGAAGCCACCGCAACAAATGTATAGGAGGTGTTCGCACCTGTATTCCGTTGCATGCCTGCTGTGTCAACATTGTTTTCTGTAAGTGTTTGCAGGACTAAATTGCCAAAATTGTCGTTGCCGATTTTACCCATAGCACCGACAGAAACACCGAGGCGTGCAAGTGCGATGGCTGTGTTGTTCGCACAACCCCCTGAATGGATTTCCAGTTCATCAAAGAGTACTAATTTACCCTTTTCAGGAAAACTGTCTATCGGTTTTCCAATTACATCCACGACAAAAATTCCGAGTGATAGCACGTCCATAATTTACTTTCCATACCCTAAAGTAGTGTGAGATTATAACTCTGTGTCCTTCTCATCCAGATACATTATAACTAACGTTTCATTATTATCGCTAACAATTTCGTCCGCTGATATACGCGGAATCTGTGTTGATTTTTGTTCCGATTGTGAAATCCATCCAATTAATACCGTGCGGTTTTGCGTTTTCCCAATCTGACGAGCATCTTCTTGTTGCAATAAGTATTGAAGTAGACCTTCCTGTTGTAAGATTTTCGCTAAAGTTTTCCTTGGTCCATCAAGTTCTTCAAGTGGTGGTATTTTTTTAAACGCTTGACTTGGCGAATCTGATACCCATAAATTGCTTTTTCCCAGTGTGACATCCCCCAAGTAGTTCGCTGCATTCCCTGTAATTCTCCATGTATTTTCAAGTTTTATCGGAGTTACCTGTATATCTAATGGAGAAAATGTCTCTTGAATGTATGTGCTAGGACTCCAAGGTTCTACAGACACCTCCCGCAACTCAGCCGGTGATCCAAAAAAGAACTGAAAAGGTCTAGTGATACTATCAATCCTCAAAGGACGAATAAAGGTATTTTGTGTTAATGGAATTACCGTTTTAGTCCGTGCAGCAGCCCTAAGTGAAACGTAACTTTGAATGTGCGCGTTTTCCTGTTCAGGATATATTGATAAAATTGAGAAATGCTCTGTTGTTATTTTCTTAGGCAATACCGCACGTGCACCACCAATGATGCTAACGGATACAAGAACAAAGATCAGTGCAACGATCCAATAACGACGATTATTTTTCTGGACAGACCTCCTATTTCTCACGAAATAAAACGTAATACCCGCAAAACTGAGTACATAAATAGGGAGTATAATAAATAATAGTTTTATAATCGGAATTTGTGTTGGCATTTTTGAGAGAAAATGTTCATGTATTTTTTCCTCATGTTGCCGAAATGGTGCGTATTTATCAGCAAAAAACCGAGATGATTTCCCATGTGTTTTGAGTAGCCAACGCCAAAAGGTTTCTCCCAACTTCAGTTCTGAAAATGGTGGTGTATTGTAATCAAAGGAAAAGCATATTACTTGTCCGCTTCCCAAGCTCCGTTTCGCAATGAAAATCTGTTCATCAGTTCCAAGCAGCATCTGACATTCAGGTTTGGGTTGAAAATGGATGTTTTTAAACGCGTGGTTTGCACTGTTTGAATTAACAATTCCGAACTGTTGTCTTAAAGCCTGTGGCACTTTATCAAATGTTTCTTCACGGATCAATTTTACAGGAAGTAATTGCTCAATAAAACTGTCTTTTAGGAAACGGAAGTTGCTTCCACCGGAAACGACAAGTGTCCCACCACGTTGTACCCAATCTAACAGTGCTGTTTGCTGTTGCTTTAATATACGTTTGTCTGTAAGTGATACCTCACGAATAATCATCAAATCAACTGCACTATAACCTACCCACTTTGTAGGCATTGCACGAGAGTTTGGTAGATATTTAATATGAACCTGTGTACCATCCTCATCTAATCGCTTTTTATCTACGATTTTTTGTATTTTGTCTCTGTTTAGGGCTAAAACCAATGCAAAATAGTCCCTGTTTGCGATCGGTGTTAGAGGTGTGATTTGATGTGTTGTGTGTGGTTCTGATATAGATGTCTCTGTGACTTCTGATCGCTCTAATTGTATGAGAAGGTAGAAAGAAGTTTTAGGACAGTAGACAAACAGTCTTTTCTGCTTCCGATCAGTTTTACTTAGATGTAGTGGCGTGGCATATCGACAGATTGTTTCATCTGTATTATAATTACGAACTTCAACGGTGAGTTCTCCGTTGAACGGAACAGGTTCATTTTGACTTCGGAGATTAACGGTCAGTGGTGTCCATTTTCCTTGTTTATATCCGTTATTGAACCCAAAAGTTACCTCCTCAAAATCCACAGCACAGAATGCTGAAGATGCAACAACAAACGCGATGAAAATTGCGACATTCATTCTCATAACAACTCCAGATAGTGGAATTCGTTATGTATTAGACGTAAAACAGGTATATTAGATGAGTCGTGCTGGATTTTTTGAGAGTATTGTCTCCGTTGCACCGTTGAAGGCATGTGTGCTGAAGACTCCGTTTCCTAACATAATCATTGAACCCACACCACCTGCTGCCTCAATCTGCGCAATTGTGTCTATCACCCGTTTATCGCTGAGCAAGCCACTATCCACTGAAAATTGCTTCGCAACAGCAAAACATTCAGAAAATAAATCAGGATTTGACTGAGTCCGTGCAAGTTTTTGTAAAACGGTTAATGCTGTATCTGCCGCACAGTTGATACGTTTTGTCTGTTCACTATTTCTAAGCACTTCACTTGTTTGAATTGGTCCAAAGTAGCGATAATAGATAGGTTGATCAGGTATCGGCAATTTGTCCGCAACTAACGGGGCACCCTCCGTCAACTTTACGAGACACCCACCGTGGTATTGTGAGCAGACATCACCTAAACCAGTTCGGTTTTCAACTTCCGCCACGTGTGCAATCATTGCTAAAGCTTCATTTTCTTTATCCAACTCTATGAGTTCGTTCAGTGCATAAGCAGTAGCAAGTGCAGCAGCACCACTCAAACCGAAACCGCAACCCAGAGGAAGTGGAGACGTTAGATTTACTTTTATCCCTGAAACATCCGTATTTTGAATTAGCCGATTAACCACAGCACTGACTGTTGGAAAAACAATGTTTTGTTGATTAAATGATACTTTTGTTTCGTGATATTCAGAAACGATGACCTCAACACCCTCTTTGACGGTGAAACCCATGCCGAGAGAATGCATACGTGCCGGATCTGGGTGCGGAATTATTTTGAATACACACGAAATGTTACCAGGTGCAAACGCACTCGCCATATCACTCCTTTTTTAAATTTAGTAGTTTGATATTGATTGTTAACTATATATATGGTTGCTTAGTTGTAATGAATGACCACTAATTACTCTTTTATGTAAAACATATATCCATCAAGTAGACCAGATTACTGTCTATTCTGGTTTTGTCTGGCTTGTCTTACTTTGAAGGCATCCTCACCATACTTTCCATCTCCAATCTTTGCTGCTTGCCCACCACCAGTGACACCAAATCTTGATCCGTCTAAACGTGGTATTACATACTGCTCAAACCATTCCCCCATTTGTCTTCGCATATCGCTAATCAGGGCTCTATGTGTCTTGTCATCTACCAGATTCTTCCGCTCGCGTGGATCATTCACAATATCATAGAGTTCATGCGGTCCGTAAGGATAACGGTGGACATATTTCCACTCTTGCGTGCGGATCATGCGGACAGGACCGTACTCATCAAAAACTACAATCCTATCTTGGGCATCGTTTGTATCACCGGAAAGTGCGGAGACAAAACTTCTACCGGGAGACATGTCGTCGTTGGGATCAGGTAAACCGAGATAGTCAAGTAATGTCGGCATGAAATCATATTGACTCACCATCGCCTCGCTTTCACGTCCCTCTGGTATCTTACCGGGTTGACTCACGATAAAAGGCACTTTGACGGAATTTTCATACATATTAAGTGGGAATGTTCCATTGCCTTTATGCCAAAATCCGTTATGTCCACATGAGTATCCGTTATCACTACTGAAAACGATAAGTGTATTCTCACGAATACCTAACTCGGTAAGTCGTTCTAAAATACGTCCGACGTTGAGATCAAGTGCTGTTATTGCAGCGAAATAACCTTTTAAGGACTCACGATTGCCCATGTGAGGTAATGTGCCTCGTCCAGCCCACGGATGCAATGCCTCCTGTGGACATGTCTTGAAAGGACAATCATCATAAGAATCCACAATGTCTTGCGGGTGTCCATTAAACGGGGTATGGGGTGCGTTATAGTTGACGCTGAGATAGAACGGACCCTCTTTATTCTCGGATATAAAATTTAAAGCGTCATCGGTAATTACATCAGTGAGATAACCCGGTTGTCTTTCTACTTTTCCGTCTCTAATCATGTTTGCATTGTTGTATCTGCTCCCACCTAATGGCAAAGCAAACCAATGACTAAAGCCGTGTTGTGGTGTTAGACTATCACCGAGATGCCACTTTCCACTCAAACCTACCGTATAATCATTTTCAGCAAGTACATCGGTATAGCAGGTCAAACCTTCAAGATAACGTTCGGCATTTGGTGGCATGCTTCCGTCACGGCAAAAATCATGCACTCCGTGTGCTGATGGGATACGTCCGGTCATTAAACTTGCACGTGCTGGTGAACATACAGGAGTTGTGCAGAAAAAATTGGGAAAACGTGTGCCTTCTGAAGCGAGTTGGTCTATAAAAGGTGTACGCACCTCATCGTTACCACAACAACCTGCTGCCCAAGGTCCTTGGTCGTCAGTCAGAATAAAAATGACATTTGGTTGGTTTTGCATTTGATTTCCTCCTTTTTGTTCTGCACCAAGTAAGACCGTTGGCGCGACAGCCGCAGCGACAGTCCCTGTGCCTACGTTCTTTAAGAACTTTCTGCGCGACATATTCGTGCTATTGTTTCTCTCCTGATTTGACATGTCTCACCTCTAATCAGTATCACAAAATTAACACTACATGCGCGTGTTATACTCACCGCAGTTAATTTGGATGAAAAGATGTGTCTAAACATTCCGCCTTGGTGGCGCGTATCTTGGATGGAAAGAATCTTCTCCGTAATTACCTGCTCCAAGTTTTGCTGCTTGTCCACCACCTGTGACCGAACATCTTGCACCGTCTAATTCAGGATCCACATATCTTTCAAACCACGCACCCATCTGTTGGCGCATTTCCGATATGAGTGCGTTATGTTCGTTCTCATCAACAAGGTTCTTGCGTTCACCCGGATCGTTTGCTAAGTCGTATAGTTCATGTGGACCGTAAGGATAGCGGTGAACATATTTCCACTCTTGCGTCCGGATCATACGGACAGGTCCGTATTCATCAAAAACGACGATTTCGTCTTGTGCATCGTTTGTTTCTCCAGTAAGTGCGGAAACAAAACTCTTCCCAGGAGACATATCATCGTTAGCATCAGGTAAACCGAGATAATCGAGCAGTGTCGGCATGAAATCGTATTGACTTACCATTGCTTCACTAACTTGTCCCTCTGGTATCCTACCGGGTTGACTAATAACAAAAGGCACCTTGACAGAGTTATCATACATATTCAGTGGAAAAGTTCCGTTGCCTTTATGCCAAAATCCGTGATGTCCACATGAGTAACCATTATCACTACTAAAGACAACAAGTGTGTTCTCACGGATACCTAACTCCGAAAGTCGATCTAATATTCGTCCAACATTCAAATCAAGTGCTGTAATCGCAGCGTAATAACCTTTCAACGACTCACGATTACCCATGTGTGCGGCTGCACCTTGTACTGCCCACGGATGCAATGGTTCTTGTGGACATGTCTTGAACGGACAATCATCATAAGAATCTACGATGTCTTGTGGATGTCCATTGAACGGTGTATGCGGAGCGTTATAGTTGACGCTAAGGTAAAATGGACCTTCGCTATTAGCGGAAATAAAATCTAACGCATCATCTGTAATTATGTCTGTGAGGTAGCCGGGTTGCATCTCCACCTGTCCATCGCGAATCATATTCGCGTCATTATATTTGCTGCCACCTGTAGGCAAAGCGAACCAGTGACTGAAACCATGTTGTGGTGTTAGACTATCACCGAGATGCCATTTACCGCTCAAACCGACGGTATAATTATTTTCGGCAAGTACATCGCTATAGCAGGTCAATCCTTCAAGATATCTTGCGGGGTCAGGTGGCATGTTTCCATCACGAATCCAGTCGTGTACCCCGTGTGCTGATGGAATACGTCCTGTCATCAGGCTGGCACGTGCCGGTGAACACACAGGACTCGTGCAGAAAAAATTAGGGAAGCGGGTACCTTCGGCGGCGAGTTGATCTATGAAAGGTGTGCGGAGTTCGTCGTTACCACTACAACCCATTGCCCAAGGTCCTTGGTCGTCTGTTAATACAAAAATGACATTCGGTCTGTTTTCCATATTGTGTTCTCCATTTTAGTGTTAGTAAATTAGTTGCAGTAGTACATCCTTTTTAATTAATGGACTATAATTCTCTCAATATTGCTTCTACATCTTCATAAGGAATTTGATCTAATTTTGCAGATTTGTATAGTTTGTCAGATAGATTATTAGAAAATCCAGGATACTTGGCAGGTTTACTGCCTACAATCCAAGTTTTACCTCCAACACCTGAATATAATTCACTAATTTTTTTCATAAGCGGATTGCTATTATTAATAAGTCCTTTGTCCTGTACTTCCAGAATATCTGTAAGAATTGAAGAGACTTTAGTAGTAATATTGGGGTTCCCTAAACCTTCTAAATCAATTTGGTCTGCATTCATACATAATTTTATTATACATAACTGACGAAAACTTAGTTCATCAAGAATATTTAAAAAACGTCGATATGTATCTAAATCAAAATCAGAATCGAAATGTACATTTTCAGTTAAATTCGCTATAAATTTGATTTTGGGTTCTTCTGTTGTATCTATCACTGTTTGCAGAGTAGATTCAACAACTTCGTCAGCTTTGGAGCGATTTGTAGGCGTTTCATCAAAGAACCCATCCGTTCGTAATTTTTCATCGTTTTCCAATCTTTGTGCTATACCTTCAGCTGCTTGAATTCCCCATTGAAATAATCTGACAGTTTGTCTTTTACTTATAAGTGGTGTGATGAATCTGTCTAAACCCAACTGACCAAGCACACCAATAGCTCCTGTTGTTATCCCAGCCATATCACCAATAGCAGCACTAACTGCTATCCCTGAACCCAACGCAATTAGTTGATAATAGGGAAATCCTTTTATTTCCTTTTCTTTTTGTTTAAGAAGATCCATTTCACTATCTCCTTGATTACAAATTTACGCTCTGCTGAAGTACTGTATGACGATTAAAGATTGATACTAATAACCTAATCAACATACCAACTCGGAAAAGCAATTCCTTTCTTCTTAAGCTTTTCCAACTCCGCCTCAAGATCACATTTAGACTTTTTGCCACCGTGGATACTCGGTTCAGCGCAAAGCATATCACGGAGTGTCTGCATTGACTCCAGTACGCTATTACTTGTAATTCCAAGCACCTCAGTAAGTAAACAGCGGTCTAACTCTTTGCGGACAGGGTCGTGATTGCACTCATTTACAGGCAGCATCCGCTTATACTTCAACCGTTCAAAAATAGCCTCAGCGTTTGCTAACGCCTCATCAGATAATTTACGGACATCCAGTGTCGGCAGAGTATTTAATGTTGTAAGCCTCAATTTCCCACGTCCAGCAGTTTGTTTTCCACTATGCATCCAATGACAAAACAATCCTAAGGTTGAATTACACCATAATGTCCAGGGTATTTCATATCGTGGACTTTCAAAGGCTACATTCGTTATTAGAGTTGGACCTATAGCAGGTTGCTCAGTAAAAAGAACTATATTTGAACAGGCAGTAAATCTTGGTACCATGTTATAGTGGGTTCTGCTGTTTCGATCTACCCGCTTCTGTACCGCAATTTCAGCTGCCGGAAGGGGTTTCGCACGTGAATCTGGAAGCACTAACATTGACCTTTGGACTTTACTTTCAGCATTCCACAAACAAGAATAACCGTCATCGTTGGGTTGAAAACCATTTTCTTTACGAAACACACCTCTAACCTCAGCGAATCCCAAAGTGGCAATATCCCTAACTTGGCAAATAGGAATTTTAACATTCTTTTCTTGTATTCCTTGCATTGGTAGTTCCAACCTACCTTTTTTTAATCGTTGAGCAGATTGGAGGAGTGCCATTGACTTGACGCGTGTTGCAATCCAACCTTCACCGTGAGGTAATGGACAATCAAGCGTGTACCCGAGTATTTTATCTCCTACTTTAATCGAATCACCACCACTGGGCGCATCTTCTAATTGGTATGTCCCATTATTGCGAAGGATCTGGTTTGTAATCTCAAAAGCCTCAAGTAAACTTTGTGGACATTGGTTTAGACAGACAAACTTGCCACGACCAGAGTTTTCACCTTTTCCTTTGGTCGCTACGATTATGCACTCCGCCATGTCTGTATCGGCAGAGAAAGCACAGTCAGGACCTTTTGCTTCTGCAATCGTTATCACAACTATATCACGGTATTCTGTTGCCCACATGTCCCGTACCTTTTGTGAGGTAGGAGATGCAATTACTGTAGCAGGTAAAATAAAACCCATTGTTCCGTTATTCTTAAGCAATCTATCTGCCAGTTCTATAAAATACGAACTAAGTCCTGCTTGTCCATCAGCAACTTTTGTTTTTTTCTTTTTTAGTGCTTTTTGCATTGCCTTGGTATATTCTTTTGGTCTATCACTACCTTGAAACGGAGATTTAGCTCCATCTATGCCTGCGGGATCTGCCCCCGGTTTTGTAAACGGAGGATTCTGAATTACAATGTCAAATTCTCCGTATGGAAAAGCCTGTTGTAGTTCAACTATTCTGTTTTCTTTACCGCCTATTTGTTCACTGTTCGGATTAATTAACTTCAATTCATCAAGTAATTCAAGTGAACCAACAGCGTAATCACCATTATCTAATTTACCATAGGGTGCTGTAATAATACATGTTACATCAAGTTTCATATCAGTATATCTGCTTGCAAGTGCAGCAGCCGTAAGGTGTGTAGCATTCGGCATTACATCTGATCCTGCAAGGTTTTTCTCTAACATCTGTTGGTGGATTTCTCTGCCGTTTTCACCTGATTGCTCATATAAAGACAATATACGCTGATAGACACCGTTGAGCAATGCGCCTGTTCCACATGCCAAGTCGACTACTTTTGGGAGTTTGCCTTTCGGTAATTCTGGCATTACAAGCGTAGAAAGCAGCACCGCGCTTTCGGGTAAGGTGTAGTTTGCTTTGACGTATTTTCTGTCGGTAATGAGTTTTTGGAACACTATACCTGCAAGTTCATGTATCTGTGCGATACCTGTATCAACAAGGTTTTTGGCAGCCTCACACAGAAGTCTTAAAATGTGTTTGACCTGTCTGTCATCGGTAGCGAGTGCCTCAACAAGACCTCGAGCATCCTCAAAGATCGGACGGTAGTTAACCTTAAGAATTGTGTTCCAATCCTCTATAACATCAACATAATCAATTGTCGGTAGGAGTTGGCGAAGTGAACGGACAGATTCCATTTCAGTTTTACCAGCGAGAGAACTCTGGAAAACAAAAGCATCAGTGATAATCAGTGTTGCCATGCGGAGCGTTTGGATATTAGGTTTTTCTTCTATGTCCCCATCTTCTTTAGAAAAGACCTCTTGGTGCAGAATTTCCTCAATTCTCTTACCAATAGCAGGATGTTCAACAATTGCATCTTCAAGTAGATAAGCTGCTTTGTTGACGCTTTTCTCCATCTCTTCTGCTGCATCTTCAAGATGAGAGTTGGGCATTGCACCGACGCGGAGTGCATTTGCAATGTCTGCTACTGTACCTGTTGTCCATCCATTTTCTGGGAAATGTCCGACGGTGTCACCTACAGTATTGACAAGTTTATACTGTAGGTCATCTGCATCGCGTAATTGTGGATTGATATCCGAGCCTGGGATCGTCTTAAAACGGTCAGGATATAAGATAGCTAAGACGTTATTTAGTTTTTTTCCTACTACATGGTATTCAGCTTCAAGTTCAAGAACAAGTCTATCTTCTGCTTGTGTAACGAGATTTTTCGCATTAGTTGCAGTCGCGAATTTCGCTTCAATTCCGACTGGTTCTCTACCGCGTTCAATTACAATAGCGTCAAGTTCGTTGCTGCCTTCAATAAAAGCGTTAACTTCCGTTTCAAGCTCCCATCCGTGACGCATGTGTCTTAGAATATTTACAAGTTCGTTTGTAATTGTGGTTTCACGTCTGTATGGCATAATTTTTTCTTTTTCTTCATTTCAGCAGAATTCATTTTGTTTGAATCAAAAAGATTAAGCTGTGCGAAATTAGGTTGTAATTGATCTCTGCGTAAAAGATCGCCAACTGTAAACAGTTTATCGTTTACCACTGATCTGCTTGCATCATCCGCGGGTGCAATCACCGTATTTCCAGCATGTGTTTCGGAAACGAGAATTGAGTCTACATCCAGACTCTTCCCATCAAGCAAATCTGGACTGTGGGTAGTGATGATAACCTGTGTGTTGTATGCAGTATTCCGAAATTCATCAAACAATGATCCCACTATTGCGGAATGAATAGCGATTTCTGGTTCTTCAATTCCCACAAGTGACACTTGCTTCTTTGTATCGTGAATTCCCTGAGACAGTGCTACAAGAATCCCCAATAAGCGGAGTGTACCATCAGACATATTGCTTGCGAGAAATCGCCAAGGGTATTTATCACCTGCAACATCCTGTCTGAACGCTAATGTCTCCTTACTACCAAACTTTTCAACTTCTACACCACGAACGCCAGGTACGATGATTGAGAGGTATTCCTCAATGTCTTGCTTCACATTGGGTGACAGTTGGGCAAAGACACTCGTAAGGTTACTTCCGTCCCGACTAAGCATATCTCCAATATCAGGTGTTTGCAGGTCTCGGATTTTTTCGGGATTGAGATTATAAAATCCCATCCGTGAAAATGCATCATAGACAGGACGAAACTCAGACAAACCCGCAGCATTTACCAAATAGAGACGATCCGTTACTGCAGGTGGTGCGACCTTAACACTTGTACGTGTTACAGTTCCGTTTTCAACCTGGAAGTATATGTCAGGATGTAGTTTACACTGTTCTTTTTGGACCTCGTAACCTCCTGAGGAAAGTGTACGGATGCGGAACGTGTAATACCCTATGATGCCATTGGACAAAGAAAAGTCAAACGAAATACTAAAATGGTTTGGGTGTCCTCGTGAACGACGGCGGACATCATTGATCCCACCACGATCTCTTATTGCATGGTCAAGTGACGTATTCAACGCATCAGAAACAAACCGTAACGCATCAAGGAAATTACTCTTCCCCGAACCATTGCGACCCACAAGAAACGTCAGAGGCTGCAACTGCACATCGCATGCTGCAATACTCTTATAATTCTTGAGGATAACTCTTTTGATAAACGTTGAATCTTGCATTTCAGTATCCATACTTTGCTATGCCACAGGAAATCCATCTCCCACAAGTGGTTCACCATCTTCTACTTCAATAGTCGGAACAAGGACGTGTCCCGGTGATTGAGCATTGTTATAGCGTACGCCTTGCGCCATAAAGATCATGACAAACGCTCGACGTTGGTGATCCGTAACATTAGGGGGAGTCCCATGCCAGTTTAGACAGTGATGAAACATACACTCCCCTGCTTTAAGTTCCACTGGTATACCGTGACTGATGTCTAAACTTCGTCTTTCTGCCCATGGATTCGGAGGTGGCTCACGTCCTTCTTCTTGAGCCTTTGCTGTTTCTGCATCAAATGCTGCTTTTGCCTCAACAGAAAAACGTTCATCTTTGTGGCTTTTCGGCATGACGTGCATGCAACCACTGTCTACCGTAGCATCATCTAAGGCAAGCCAACAGCTTACAATGTTCGGAGGACTGAGGGGCCAAAAAAAGAAATCGTGATGAAAACCGAAGTGTCCGTTATCCTGTGGTGGCTTGGAAATAACTTGATCATGCCAGAGACGTACTTCGGGAGTTTCCAATAACGCGCGGGCTGTTCCTGCAATTAATGGGTTGTGGATTGCTGCCTCATAACTGGATTCACGTTTCCACATATTAACGAATTGGTGGATTGCACGCGGGTGATCTCTACCCCTATGGAGTCGCTGTCCTTGACGGTCATGTCCATACTTAAATTCCGGTGATGAATCGTCTCCCTCGTTGAGTTCCAATTCAATGATGCTATCCAATCCATCGCGCATGGTTTCAACGCCATCACTGTCTAATACTTTACCGTATTTTAGGTATCCATTCTCCTGAAAAAAGTCAACTTGCTGCTGTGTTATCATTGTGTCTCTCCTTGTGAATATGATATTCAATGACTTTATATGTATGCCAACATATAATCAATTCTATCCAATAAAAATTTTAGAATATGGATGTCTTAGATAGGAAACTGGTGATTACCTGCAGTCAAACCACCATCAATAACAAACACTGCCCCCGTTGCGAAACTTGCTTCATCAGATGCGAGGAACAGCGCGGCATTTGCTATGTCAACAGGTTTTCCGATACGTCCCAACGGATACCACGGGGTGATTTCGTCCAGTATCTGCGGATTGCGTTCAATCATCGGTTCCCAGACTTCAGTCTGCACAGTACCAGGACAGATACAATTGATACGGATATTATCTTTACCGTGTACAACTGCCATAGAGCGCGTCAAGGCAATTACGCCACCTTTCGCTGCGGAATACGCGTGAATTCCTTGCAACCCGATGAGACCGTTAACTGAAGCGATGTTGACAATACTACCGCCGCCTCCTTTCTGCATAATTGGTATCACAGCATTACTACAATGACTTGTGCCTTGTAGTGCGACTGATAGGTTCGCTTCCCAATTATTGTTCAGGACATCTTCTGTTGAACAGATAGCGTTATTTACGAGAATGTCAACTGTTCCATAAACATCAACCGACTGAGCAATAAGTCTTTCAGCATCCGTAGCATCAGAGACATCAGCGTTGATAAATAGTGCTTCACCACCTACATCGGTAATATCAGAGACGGTTGCCTTACCAATATCATCGTTTACGTCATCAACCACAACTTTTGCTCCCTCTTCAGCAAACCGAATTGCGATTGCTCTACCTATACCGCGTCCTGCTCCTGTGACAATGGCTACTTTATCTTTTAACCGCATAAAGGTTCACCAACGTTTCGTGCAGGAAGCCCAAGTTTTTATGCTTGGGAGGAATGCCCGATCCCATATTTTCCTTGACAAAATATGTCAAACTTGATAACGGACTTCCGCAACAAGTCGGAAGTGTCTTGTTTTAGGGATACGTGCATAGCCGTATCCAAGTAACTCGAAGACGATAGTTCGCTCGAACAACTTCCGAAGTCGGAAGTGTCTGAGGTTCTGTATCGTGGGTCGCTGGGACCCCTCGGTGGC
>JAJEAG010000002.1 GCA_022824265.1 Candidatus Poribacteria bacterium
AGCAGTCGGCATTGGTTATAGTTGATGTTGTGGTAGACAACTGGGCAGTGAAACAACTATGTAAAAGCCTTGCGATTCAATACTGCTAAAGGGACTTTGTCCCATCTATTGCACGTTCAGAGAAAGACGATTGAAATATCGCATCTCGTTCAAAAATCACGTGTCAAACATCTTAGGTACTACGGTGCATAGTTGGCATAGCAACTATTGTGGAGCAGAAATAAGACGGGTGTTCTCTTAGAGATAAACGCAAACTGCTACGAAGCACAAGCCCCTACCTTTAGGTAGTGGGTCACTATGACGAATTAATAGGTATTATCATCCCAAAATACTTTAAATGTCCGTAGCAATATTTTGAAGTCATTCCAAAACGAGAGATTTTCAATATATTCCAGATCAACAGGAATACCTTCCCTTATTGATCCACGACGACGTGGACTCAACTGCCATAATCCTGTCATACCTGGTCGGACAAGATGCCTCTGATTTTCCCAAGATTCGTAATTTTCTGCAAGAAACGGCATTTCTGGACGGGGTCCCACAAGGCTCATTTCACCTTTGATGACATTGAAAAGTTGCGGTAATTCATCTAAACTCGTCTTTCGAATCCATTTGCCGATAGGTGTAATACGAATATCTTCTGTGGAATCAGGTTTTTCTGAATATGAAGGCGTATCAATGTGTAGACTTCTAAATTTATGGATGACAAAGAGTTTATTTTTCACACCGACACGTTTATGTGAGAAAAATATAGGACCACGTGAAGTAAGTTTGATAAGTATTGCTATCAATAGCATTATCGGCGCAAATATAACAATTAAGCAAAAAGCTGCTACAAAGTCAAACAGATACTTACCTCGTTTAGCATAAAAGGTGGACAGTTTTTCTGTTGGAATTTGTTCTGCTGTGTCGTTCATATATAATAACTTGGTATCTGTAATACCAATTTGTTGGTAGATATAACCTTTGTTTTTCACTCTACACCAAAACTTTGTAGATGTTACTTTTTCTTTTGAAGTTCGTCAAATACTTCGATATATTGTTCGGCAATATGGTCCCAATTGAACCTTTTTTTTATCTGTTCTGTGGCACGACTACGATAGTCCTCTACTGTCTCAAGGTTTTGTTCTAATCTATTTATTATCTCTTTGAGATCTTCTGGCTTTTTGTCAAAAAGGACTCCATATTTACCATTCTCTAATACTTCATTGTTAAATGGCGTATTTAACGCGAGAATACAATTTGAAAATCCCAATGCTTTCAAAATTGATGGATTAATTCCACCGAATTGATGACCATGGATGTATGCGAAGCAGTGATGGTGTAATTCTTTAATATGTTCAGAATTATCTATGTGTCCAAGAAACATTACATTATCATTTGCAATACTTTTCAATTTGTCTAAAAAGTCGTTTTCAAGTTTATTGCCTTTGTAATCAGCCCCACCAGCAATTGCAAGTTTTTTCTCACTATTGGAAGATACAAATGCCTGCATAATTAGGTCTGCGTTATTGTCAGGCACAAGACGACTTGCAATTAAATAGTAATCTCTTGATTTAAGCCCATATTCCTCAAGAATTTCAGGATGTTCAGAGGGTTCAATATTTGCTCCGTAAGCAATATAAGTGGTCTCTGCGCCTAATTCCTCAAGATATAACCGCTTCATCTCAGCTGCATCAGTGATAACGATTGGAAATGCAGAGGTAGCCATCTTAGCTGCCCATTTGAAATACACTGCCCCGATACCTTTCCACTTTGGACGAAGCCACTCCATCCCATCAACATTAATAACTGCCGTTTTACCAGCAATTCGGAAAAACCAGCCAAAAGGACCATTTCCAGCATTCCATGTTAATATTATATCTGATGAAGCAAATGAGGCATGCATTGAAGCTAAAAAACTATGACTAAGAGTACTGAAGACCTTATGTTCAATACTTGGCAAATATACTAACTTTACACCTCTCCATTCTGGGGGTCTTTCTTTGAATACAGCTTTTCGGCAGTAGACTATTACCTCATGACCTGCATCTACCCAACGCGGGGCAAGTTCCCCCATGATGGTTTCCAATCCACTATAAGTTGCGGGTAGTCCACGTATGCCTAAAACCCGAATTTTCATCCAAATACCACCTGACCATTTTTCTTATATATTTTTACGATTATTATACTTAAGTTATATTACAACTTTATTTATTGTCACTTCAAAGTGTATTTCAAGGATAGGAAAAAACCAATTCGTTAGATACACTAACCATTACGAATCTTCATTAAATATGTAAATAACAGGCTTTCGTCTTACTTTAGAAACGCAACAGGGCTTTTGCTTCAATTTCATTACCTGTATCATTTATTCCAAATTGATTACCTATGTTCCGTCTCCATACGCGATTCCATTCACCATAAAACGAGTAATCTCCAATATTTACCCAGTTAAACCCGACTCTTAAACGGTGCTCACTTTCGGTTAGTCCAGATAATGGTGTCCAAACATCATCTTTAGGTGCATCAACAGGATGATTCTTATCTATGTCTCCTTGACCGTGCCGTTCAAGTTCATATCCAAATACGGTTTCAAGTTTATCAGTAATACGTTTCCGTAGTTCTAACCACAAATTATCCGCATCAGTACCGATATGATGCCCTATGACAGACGTAAAATGTTTATAAACGTTTACTGGATTTACATGTGTATATGTATATTGATTGATGAAGGCATATTCTGCGTGAAAATCTGTATCTGCGAATCCGAATGGATCTGTTACATATATACCACCAAGTATTCCAAATTTTGTATCCCAATGATAAAAACTGGCGGCGGGATTGCCATCATCTACCATCAATTCACCATAAATTTCAAAATTGTTTATCGGTCTATATCGCATGTCAAAACTGATCATCACATTATCCCCACTACCTGGGGCACGACTGTCAGCACGTGATATAGTTTGTTCGTTTATTAGATAGATATTTACTGGATTCAAATAACCCGGTTCAAATCTGTTACCATAAACAACTACCTCAGACAAACCTAAACCGAATCTATCCCAGAAATACCCCTCTGCTCTATGTCCTGATATATATTTATCATTGATGTCTTCCGACATATCTTCTAATACACCAGTAAAGGCAGTAAAAGTAACATTCTTGAAAGTTGTATTCAATTTCAGCATATCAATGGCAATCGGGTTTGATGATACTAACAAATTACCATGGTATCCAGGTCCCCACTGCAGATTGTCCTGTCCAAACTGCAGCTCAAACCATGGCATTTTAAATTTGAGATAACTATTGATTGCTGTTCTATTTTTCAGTTCCCCTTCTAATTGTCTATATTTCGATTCATCACGGTAAACATCGTCAAAAAAATCACCATACAAAAATCTATATGCCATATCAGCAGAGAAGGCAAAACTATCCTCCACCTGTCCATATATATGTGGGAATAGTGATGTAACGTGCATATTTCCTTCATCAGTTGGTAGTTCTGATATGTTATCAACTAATCGTGTTATTTCATGTTGTCCTGCTCGTAAATCAAAGGATAAACGAAAGGTAGAGTCGTCTGTTAATGAAAAAAGATGTAATCTACGATCTGGCGGTGTCTCAGTTCCTGCCTCTGAATAAAAGGCTAAGAATTCTCTTAAGCGTTTCTGATCATTGACACTTAATGTCAATTCACCATTTTCTTGCTTTTGAGAAACTTCTAACAGTAATGTTACGACCTGTTTTCGCGTAAAAGGTAGAGAACCTCGTGTTACACCTTTCAATACACGTTTATTAAGTAAACGTTGAATAAAGCGGTAGGTTTCAGTATTAAAGTCGGATAGGTTGGGATTTAAAGGGACATTAATCAGTGGAGATCCATGACAGAGTGGTATATAACAGATAAGAAAAAGTGCACAAAAAACTATTGAAATGCGTAAAGACATTTGTATGTGTTCCTCCTCGCGACGAAGTATATATTTTTTTACGTGAATTCGGAATCAGTAACTTACGGAATCGGCTGAATCCACAACCTAAATTCAGTCGTCATTGATTTATGTAGAAGCATCCGAATTTTCAGAGTCATTCTTGACTAAATAAGTCATAATAGTCCTGTAAAACCATACTGAATATAGGTTCGTGGCACATGATAAAATTGTGCAAATTTCCCTCCGACTCTGAAAACTCTGAATCTTTAGAACGTAAGTAATGTACATTTCATCATATCAAAAGGTTTCCTTCTGGCTCACAATACTATCATTAATCGAACTCACGTTGTGATTATTTCAGAATAACCATTTGTCGAATTTTTTTTGTATTTCCAGCGTTGAGACTGTAATAATAAACTCCACTTGAAACAGGTTCACCATTAGTATTTCTTCCATCCCAAAACGCTGCCTGTGATTTTGTCCTATATGTTCCAGCTTTCTGAAAACCTATATGTATTTCCTTTATAGTTTCACCTTGCATATTGTAGATATTGATATTGACATAAGAATCTTGTGCTAAATCATAAGGTATCCAAGTTTCTGGATTAAAGGGATTCGGATAATTGGGTAGTAAAACAGTTTTTTCTGGTATGATGTTTTTCATCAATACTTCTAAGTTTGCGATCCCATATTTAAATACTTCTGAACCATCATCTGCTTGATATGCTTCAGACAGCCATTTGTCAATTTGTACAATATGATCCTGTGAAAGTAAAGTTGACTTGTTTGGTGCAGATGTGTTCGTACTTTCACCTATATGTGCAGCTACAAGCAGTAAATCAATTATGTTAACTGTACCATCATTGTTAACATCCACCCTCGGATTCTCAGGTTTTACATCACCAAAACTTGAAGAAATGATCATTAGATCCTGTATATCAACAATTCCATCGTTGTTTACATCCCAGGGTGTAGTTTGACGAATATGAAATTGTTCTGGTATATCAGAAAGTGTTCCCTGCCAACCTTCTTGTAGTTTGGCACTAAGTTGATTAACAAGGTCAATGTTCTCTGGTAAATGTGCAATATTAACTGTTTCAAACGGGTCATTGAAATAATTATAAAGTTCTTGACCGTGTTCACCCTGATTTCCCCATTCAGTATATCGGTACTGTGCTGTCCGTATGGAAACACCTTTAACTATTCCTTTGTTTAATTGGCTAAATACTCCATCCTTCCAATTTCGAGTGGGTTCTTCTATGACAGGCATCAGACTCAAACCTTCTGACTGGATGGGCGTTGGAAGTTGACATACATCACACAAAGTCGGATAGATATCAACAAGTTCAGATAGGGCGTTAGTTTCTGCTGCCTGTTGCCCGGGCACACTAACAATTAAAGGTGAACGGAGCGAAACTTCAAATAATGTTTGTTTCCCCCAAATCCCATGTTCACCAAGATGGTGTCCGTGATCACTGCAGAATACAATTACAGTATTATTAGTTAGACCAAGGGAATCTAACTTTGATAATACTCGTCCGATTTGTGCATCAACATAACTTGTCGACGCTGCATAGGCACGTATTAACTCCAATGTCTTTTCGTTAGAAAGTGGCACATTTCCAGAAGGTAGATCTTGATAGTTTCTGATAGAGTTCCAATTATTAAGTGCTTTGGAAGGAACATCCACAGGTGGTATATTAGAAACAGGTAAGTCAAAGTCTTGGATATCATATAATTCAAAATATTTTTCAGGTGCTTCCAATGGAAAATGTGGTTTGTAGAATCCAACGGACAAAAAGAATTGTTCGTGTTTTATTTCATCTAAAACTTGAACTGCACGTAATGCAGTCTTCCCATCTCTTAGGTCACCATCCTCAACATCAAGTGCTTGCCAAGATGGAGTTGTTTGTATGTCAAATGGTCTCCAAGTAGGTCTCCAAGAAGGTACACTCCATGAGTTTTCATCGTCTTGGAGTCTCGGATGATGTGCTACCCTACCGACAGATTGTGTATGGTATCCGTATCTTTTAAAGTTTTGTGGTAGTGTTACTACCTCAGGTAATTTCTCACGAAAATCATCAGTATTATTTAGGACATCTGTCGATTCAGGTCGTAACCCTGTTATTATTGAGGTGCGGGATGGACTACAGAGAGGGTATTGACTATAAGCATGATTAAAAAGAGTTCCCCGCTCAGCAAGACTGTCTATATTAGGGGTATGCATCCTTGAATGCCCATAGCAGCCTAACATAGGACTTAGATCGTCTACAATGATGAACAACACATTGTATTGTCCTGTAGCCTCAACACGAAGTTTAGGTAATAGAGAAGTCGTGAATGCAGCAGCACCTACCTTCAAACCTGTAGATAGAAAATCACGACGAGTTATTGAACGGTTTTGGGGAGAGTATTCTTTATTTTTAAAAAATGAATCTTTATTCAATTTAGGATGTGTCCTATTATTCTGGAAAAACTGTATTCATGAAATTTACTCTCATTGAACAATAGTTCTTCTAAGTATTATACCCTAATCTATCCATAGTGTCATAGAAAAAAGGTTCGATTTTTGGATGCAAATCAAATTGTTCTCTTGACGGTACCGGATGTAATGTATGTCTTGCATAATCAAGAAAGGTGTCGTCCTTAGGTAATTCGCAGAAATTACATAGTGATGAGAGTGTTTCCTCTGGTTTAGATGTCAAATCTTCAAAACGAACGGTGTGTATATATTCAGACCTCGTTTCAATCAAACTTAATCCCTCTCGCATTGTCACTACCCATTCAACAACAGCCCTTTCCAAATGGGATTTAGAGCTTTTAATATCTTCAAGGATGTCCTTCAAGTCAATATCTGTGGAAACCAGTTGATCAACCATTAGATGCCACTTTCTACTATTTACTCCCCACCAATCATGGGTTTCTCCATTTAGTTGTATACCAAGTCTATCCGACCAAGCAGCTATAGAGGTACAGGTATCCCAACCATTCCGAACAAGAAAGATAAATCTGGCATCAGGAAATAAAGCACGAACATAATCTACTCTAAATATAAGTTCCGGATATTTATCAACGATACGTTTGACACCGGTTGCAGACAAATATGCTCCAAATAATTGTTTCGCTCGCTGCTCCATTTCATCAGTCATATCCTCTGCTTTCAGTCTATATTTTGCAGTGCCACGGCTATAACTTCCAATGATGTCCTCGTCTGGATGAATTAAGTGCCAAAGGGCTTTCGGTTCGTTTAGATATCCAACATCCTTGTGCATTGAAAGCACTATTCCAAGGATTGTCGTTCCACTTCTTCCTGTCCCGAGTATGAAGATAGGTTTTTGGATAGGAGTGAAACGTCTATTGCTTACAGAGATGCTTTTCAGGATTGAAAAGACGACAGGATTAAACCATCTTCCTTTTGTTGTTAATGGTCGTCCTTCAAAGAAGAAATAACTTATGAGACGTGTAATGGCTTTTATAGGTCGGGTTTTTATATAATATGGACTGAGTTGGGCTATCATTCTTATCGTTGTATTTATATCAATAATTGTAAACGTCGTTTTAATGTTTCACGGATGTTTTTGATTCTATCCAAATTATAAACAAATGCAGTAATCAATTTTAATGGAAATGAGAAAAGATAAACTACTATTAATATAAGATTAGGGAAAAATGAAAGAAGTTCATAATTATGCTTTTTCATCAATTTTTCATTTATAATTTGACAAAAATATAATTCTGCGGAATTAAGTTGACTCTCTTTCAACCTGTCTTTATTCCATTTTCCTGCACGTTTAGGATTAATACCCATTTGTTCGGGACGATCAGTATTTACAGAGGAACCTACTTGCGGTACCAGCAACATTTTCGAATTGTATTGGATACCGATGAATTCGCAGATACGCGAGACTGTATCCTCAGGATTCACTAAAAGGTTCTCAAAGTAAATAGTGATAAAACGTTCATTACATGCATACCTATCCCCAGCAGTAACAGCAGTATTCCATATTTTGCTTATTGTAATTGGGTGGTAATTAATCCAATCACGAAACGATTCTTTTATAGGCATATCAGAGCCGCCGAGAAAACGCCGTTTCCATTTCTGTTTCTGGGATGAGAGTACATCGCGCGGATCACGTATCATGTTTATTATTCTACATTCAGGATATGATTTCAGGATTTCATTAACATAGAAGATGTTGCGAGGAGTCTGATCACAAGGAATGCTTTTTCCATTAAGGTCTGCTTCATGAAATAAAAATTTTCTAAATATATCTTCGGGAGAAATTGCGTCATTAGAGAAAGTTTTACAAAATGACCGCGCATCTTCAAGATGGCTGTTTGAATTGCCATGTGTCCTATATCCTTCACGGTGCAAACATAGTAGTTTAGACACTAATTGTTCGGCATCAGTAAGGTCAATATTAGAAGCAATCGCAGGTGACCATAATTGACCAAAAAAGTGTAATTCACCGAAGGTAAATACGTCGGGGTGGTTTCCTAAAATACGTCCCATCATTGTTGTTCCACTCCGACTGTTGCCAACAACAAAGAGCATTTTCTCCGAATTCACTTACTAACCTCAATTACACCGAAACTATTTTTTGGAATTGTTATATTGTTTCCATTACCTGTCCACTCCTGTATTAACACTTCTATTGTACCTGAACCTTCCATCTCAGCGTTACCACCGTTTGTTGCTTTAAGTCTTTCATTTTCAACATACCGATATGTGATTTTCTTTTTTATTCGTTTACCATTAAGAAATAGATGTGGATTCAAATCTTCTGATGTCCTATTACATACTAAAATAAACACTGAATTGGTATTTCCAATCGCTTGGGTTTGGACTCCACTCAACTGTTGTCCTTTATAATCCATTTGTCCCTCTAATAATGGTATTTTGGACACAGTGACTGAATACTGGGTGTTTGAATTTGAAACCGCTTCACCGATTAATTGAAATGAAAAGTATACTGTTCTGCGAATAATACTTCCATAGTCAGATTCAGGTTCCCCACCATATTTCCAAAATGTTCTGTCTGAAACAGGAGCAATTTGTGAGAAGACAGGAAATCCTTTACCATAACCTGTAATCACATGAAAGTTTGCTTGGGTTATTTTGGGGATGCTCATTAATTTAAGAAAAAAATCACCAACGTACATTGCGTGGAGTTGTGTGTTTGCTACACGGTTGGCAGGATTAGCTATATTCCATTCAGTAACCCACATCTCTTTGTTAGGAAACAGCTTCTCATAGTATTTCATTCCTTCATCAATATCATAGTGTATCCACCCGAATAGATACCCTCGCATTTCTTCAATATCAACATCTTTCATTGCTTTGTAAGCATAGACATGTACAGAGAATGCATCAAACCAATCTGTAGATGTAGAATCTGTAGGTTTTGCTAACCCCTCATCCCATTTACGTTGTGCTGTTTTAATTAAAAATCCTTCTTTGTGAAAAGCTACTGGAGATGCACATACAGATACCTTAATATTTGGATCAACCGCTTTCATAGCCATTGCATGTTCTTTTGCGGTCTTCATATAGGTTTTGGCAATTGGGTATTTGTTGACATAATGTGGAAGATAAAACTCATTACCAAGTTCCCAATGGGTTATATTGTATCCCTTTCCTCTTGAATATCGCACCCATTCAGCACTCTCTTCTGGACTTCCAGTCCATAAGTTGACTACGACTATCGGTGTAATGTTTAAGTCAATGCATAGTTGCATGAAATCGTCAAAGTGTATCTTCCCACCACGACGTTTATTGAGTTTAACGAAATTCCCTTTATTTCGTTTATTCAACTGAGTATTGAGCGTAGTTGCCATTTCATCTTCAAGAAAACCAGATATTTTCCAGTGATAGAAATTGCCTACTGTTCCTCCTGGAAACCTTAATGTCTTTGGTTGAAGAACCTTAGTGAGTGCAACAAAATCCTCATCCAGATAGCCGGATTCACCATTCATCATATTCGAGTTGAAACCGTAAAGTTCTTTCCTTAGAGGTGTGTCTTTTTGTGTGTTGATTTCAATACTAAATAATTCAGAAGTTCGGTCAATCATGTCACATCCACGTATAATTACAAATGTTAGTAGAGATGCGATAACAATAGTACATAGAGAAAAAAGAAGTGTTGAAAATGATTTCCAATTCTTAGTATTTTCTTTGTTTGTTTGCATCATAATGAAATTTTTATCCTTCTATACGTTTGAAGAGTGGTATCACTTGCAAACATTAGTCCAGCACAAGTCCAGAAATAGAAACCATAACCTCGAAACTCTAATGTTCTATTAAAGAAAAGAAGGAATACTGTTACCGTTACCAAACAGAGCATTGCTAATGCAAGTTCTTTTGAGTATTTACTGACAGAATGTTTATAGATGTCTAATGCAGCTAAAAATAGACGGAGAAAAATAAAACAGAATAATCCTAAACCTAACAAACCATAGAAACAAAGAATAGCGACCCAATATACATCTTTGAATCCTTTTTTGCTCAATACTTTAAACAAGAATGATCGTTTGCTCTGATTCAATCTATCAATCGTGGTGTTTTGGTCAGCACCATATCCTAAAATCGGTTTGTTGACAAGTACCGTTGGTACATTCCCTATTAATGCACCAAGTCTCTGTTTCTGCGCAATTCGAACATAAGAACCAGAAAATACACCTGTTAGATTTCCAACTAAACCAACCTTTGATTTACGTGGGTTAATATATTCCGATTCAAATGGATTCACTATTGCTAACATAACACTAAAGACTAATCCCACCACTATAGCTAAACGTAATGTGCTTTTCCAACCGAATTGAAAAAAATACCATGCAGCACATGCAAGAATTGCAGAAAAAGTGGCAGCACGGGAATATGAACGTGCAATGAACATAAACAGTACAACCACACCCAATATATTTAGGTATTCTAATCGTTTGATACGTGATAGGAAAATGACAAGTATCAGTATCATAAAGACACCATATATCACTGTATCACCTAATGTGCCGTAGATACTTCCTATTTCTCGTCCGAGTTCAAGTAATCTATATTCTTTTGTAAATCCACCAACTTCAAGTGTTGATGCGCGTGGTAGGAAAAAATCAAATGCAGTGCGACCACCAATCCATTGAATTCCTCCTATAAAAAGTTGTAGAACACCAACTCCAAGGATGATCTTTATCAATGTTGAGATACGTTTTTCAGAAAAAGGAGAATTTGCAATTAGATAAAATAGGATAATATACCGCGCAAGAGGTCTAATATTATATATACTACCAATCAAAGGTGAACGGTTAATTACCATTGATAGGAATACAACGATGTAAAAACCGATGATTGGTAAATCTATTGCAGTTTTAACGAATGGGATCCCTTTATAAAGTTTATGAAAAACCAACCTTAAAAATGCTGCATAAATTAGCATCTCACCCAAAAATCTAAGGTAAGAATAAACAGAATCACTGACAGGTAAAAGCTTAAGGATCAACTCTTCAAAAGCAAAGTATCCTGTGAGAAAATAGATTATAGCCATCGTTAAATTCAATTCAGAGATAGTATTATGTTAATCAGAATTTTGCCAATGAGAGAGATCTTTTCCTATTAATGCAGCTAATTGCTCATTAAATGGTTGGAAATAATCAGATAATTCTCTGTGAGTATTGGGATTTATTTTTGGTGGAATGAAAGATTTTTCATTCAGGTCATAAACAGTCTTCTTAAGTTTATGTGCGGTTGATGCAGGGATAATTTTCCGAATTGTACGTCTCAATGCATTTTGAGAAGATAGAAATTGTGTAAAAAAATATCCAAGTTTTTCAGACCGTGGCATTGCAGCTTGATTAAATTGTTGTTCTACTACTGGTTCAAAATCAGCTTTAACACCAATCAATTTATAGAGGCTTTGACATATATTAATTGCATTGTCTTTCAATTCATCTGTCAGAAAACAGTGTACCTGATCCTCTCCGAACTTGTCAATTATGTTATATAAATGTTGATAGTAGGTACTATTATATTTATATAAAGACTGTCTCCATTTAAACCAGTCGTCCTTAAGTCGTTTATCCTCAACTGCAAGTGCTTCTTCAAATGACTTTTTATTATCCCATCCTCTACGTCTTGCCCACCAATATGCAGAATATGCGCGTGAGACAGGTTCTCTTAAGAGTACAACAAGTTGGATTTCCGGATTGTGTTCGTATATACGTTGCATTCTTTCAGGAGAACACATTACCATAACGTTTTTCGCGATGATTTGATTGTCATTAGGACAATCGGAATAATATTTGTTGTGCGCCCATTCAACACCTTTTTCATATTCATGGTCCTGAAGGAAATAAGTCATCTCTGGTTGTGGATGCGCAAAAATTTCAGGATGCTGAGCTAAATATCGTAGAAGCGATGATGTTCCAGATTTCTGTGATCCCACAATCATAAGTGGCATTTGTAGGAATTGATTATCCTTATCCATGTGAGGATTCCTTAAAAAATAGTGACCATGGTGGTTGTTTCCCAAGCAAGACTTGTAAATCAGATACATCTTTTTTATAGTATTCAATTAACCGGCTTTGAGTCTTTGGTGAAACTTTAATTTCTTCATCTGTACGAGTATTCAAGCGGAGATATAAAGGTTCAATAGTTCTTCTCACTGTTCGAAAAGTTTTGTGGATTAATGGTTTATTGTGTGTCCATTTGCGAACACTAAATCTCAACGCTCTGTATTTTTGGTGCAACTCGGTATTTTTCATTCTTTCGGTGCGATTTGTTACTTTGAATGTATAGTCATCAAAAAAACCGTTTTCAATTTCAGCAAAATCACATATCCCTCTTAATATATTTAATGGGTCTGTAGCGAGTTCTTCATAGAATAACGTATATATCCGATTGTTCCCAAATTGTTCTATATACTTTTTCAGATAGGTGGCATAACAACCTTGCTTGAGTGCTAACCAATGTTGTTCAGGTTTCTTAGATAGTTTTTTCTGCCCAATATCTTGATAATTAAATAGTTGGTCTACATATTGGTCAAAACTCATGTCTTGAGGTAATTTACTAATCTGTCTTGCGAATCGGTACCATGAGATCAAACGTGAAATCGGTTCACGAAGACTAAAAATCAATTTGACATGTGGAAGATACTCAGCAATTCTCTCAAGTGCTGATGAGCAATATAAATAGTCTGGAGTTGTATCAAGTCTTATCTGGTCATCTTGACAGTGTGTGAATAGATCATTGTATTCCGAAATATCCCCTTTGAAACGATATTTTGAGGGTAAAGGATATTCTGTATCAAGGAAGAATCGTGTTTCCTTATATGTTGCTCCACATATCGCTGGATGATCAACAAGATATGTATATAGTGATGTGGTAGCAGCCTTAGTTGTACCACCCACAATCAAATAATGAAAATCACTAACATTTTTTTTTGACATCAGGAAAATAAAGAAACACCTGTTTTTTGTAACAAATAGGATATATTTACGACTGCCAGTAATGCAGTGCCTGAAACTGCTATCGCTATACCCGTCAAACCCCAAACATTGACCAATCCAATTGCAATTGCAAAGTTAAGCACAGCCATTGTAACCATATTTCTAAATACATATCCGAATGCTCTCTGTGCGTATAAACCTGCATTTAGAACTGGTATCAAACAGAAAAATACCGTAGCAAAACTGAGACAAAATAGAAGTTGCGAAATCTGTTGAATAGATTGTTCAGAGAACCTATTATCACTGAAAAGTAACTGGGATATCTTTGATGAACCAAATAGTAACATTAGTGATATAGGGGCAGCAATGAATATCGCAGTACGAATGTTTCCAATAAGAGTCTGTCTGAATTTTTGCTTGTTTTCTTCAGTGATTTCCTCAGACATATTGGGTAAGCCAGTCGTAGCAATACTAATTCCAATAAGTGTTTGTATAGCAGAAAAAATACGGAACGCACTGTTATATAGGGTAATAGATCCTTTACCAAGTTTCCCAACTAAAAACACTTCAACTAACAGACGGGCAGTTATTTGACGTATCGCGAAACCCAACGTCGGCAATGAAATTGTATTTTTCAGTGAATGGAGGACATCTGACGTTATCCACGTTAACCTGTAACAATGCCCCATACGTTTTACTCCGATAGTTAACCACACAAAATATGTTAGAAAACCACATGTGTATGCAACTGCAACAAATTGTGCAATATTATCATTACCAGATAGTAGTAGAAAAGCAAGCGTAGCAATTCCTGGTGGAAGTGCATTACGTAATGCGACAGTTTTGAAATGCTGCTGACTATTTAAAAGCGCACCAAGTACTGTACCTGCTGACCCAAATACAATTAAAGGGGCAGTCAATCGTAAAAAGATAATCATTTCTGTACCTGCCCCAATTGAACTATCTTGTAACAAAAGGATTGAAATCCAATTTGCAAATACCTCAATAAAAAGCATACAAAGCAGACCAACACAGAGAGCAAAATTCAAGATTCCATTAAATAGAAAATTGAAATCCTCTCTATTTTTTTGCTTTGTCTCTTCTATAAAAAGAGGTACAAGACTAAATTTTGCACCTTCTCTAATTACAATGTCAAATAACAGAACAACTTTTAAAGCTGCAACTAATGCATCGGATGCTTCACTTAAACCAAGATATTTTGGAATTAACACAGCATGGAAAAGTAGGCTTAATCCCATTCCAACAAAGGTAATCACCATTACCCATCGTGTTGGAGACTTCCAAAATTTCACTATGAAATTGCGAAATCTGTTCATAATGAATTAATTACACAAAATGGAATCTTCAGTTCATATACCACTTATTTTTTCCATGCTTCTGGTAGGTTTTTACAAATTTCTATTTCGTCAAATTCAGTTGCAGGACGGGGTCCAACATCCTTTGCCCATGTAGCCATACGATGTAATCCTTCTGACAATTCTATTGGAGATGTTGTTCCAAATACGCGTTGGAATTTATCATGTGAGCAATATGCATGCTTGACTTCATCTCTCGCACGAAAATGTTGCACAGATACTTCCTTCTCCATCGCAGACATCACCAAATCAGCCAATTTATTTACAGAAACGTGTTTATCCGTACCAAGGTTAAAAATCTCACACGATGCTTCAGGTATATTTACAGATTGAGCAATATGTGGCGCAACATCAGCAATATGTGTAAATGCTCGTGTCTGTTCACCATCACCAAAGATTACCAAAGATTCTCCCTGCATTATTTTGTTCATAAAAATGCCGATGACATTACGATATCTATCACTTATATTTTGTAGTTCACCATAGACATTATGGGGTCGGAAAATAGTATAATCCAAGTCAAAAAGTCGTTTAGTTACAATAAGTTCCTGTTCTACTGCATATTTTGCAATACCGTATGGGTCTTCTGGCATCGGTGTGAGTTCTTCGTGCATTGGAAGTTGGTTTTCACCATAGACGGCGATGGATGATGTGAATACAAATCTCTTTACATTATAATTCACAGCAGCATTAATTAGATTTACACTTCCTATAAGGTTATTTTGATAGTTGAACCGTTTAATAAAATGACTCAAACCTTCTGCTGCATAAGCGGCAAGATGATATATATAGGTAAAGTTATGTTCTTCACAGAGTTTGTTTATTAATTCAACATCCAGAATGCTACCCTCAACGAAAGTTGCTTTTGGGTTAACGTTATCACGAAACCCACCACTTAAATCGTCAAGGACGACTACATTTTGGTCACCTTCCTGTAGTAATTCATTAACTACATGGGCACCCATAAATCCTGCCCCTCCAGTGACCAATGAGGTATTTTTCATATTATTTGCCTTTTACTTTAAGATAACAAGTCGTCTCGTAAGTTTATTATTAGGAGTCTCTAACTCGTAGATGTACAATCCACTTGCTGCAATTTCTCCTATATCATTTTTACCATCCCAGTATGCAGCTTTTCCTTGACTTATATAAAATCCAGCCCTTTGATGTCCAGAGAAAATGGTTCGAACAACTTTACCTTTGGTGTTATAAATCCGTATAGTTACTTGTGAATCTTCAGCAAGTTGGTAAGGTATCCATGTCTCTGGATTAAACGGGTTAGGATAGTTAGCATATAGTCTTGTAATTATAGGATTACTATCTGGCATTATTAGGTTTTTAATGAAACGTTTTACAATATCTATATGTGTACGATTATCCGATAAATCTTCAATTTTTTCGTAAAAGGTGTGGAAAAGTGCTATTTCAATATCCGAAAGTGACGATATGTCTATTGCAATATCAGGAGATGTAGTTGACTTGGTTAGGAAGGATTGCTGTGGGGCAGCTACACCATCATTTGTAGCTTCTATAATTTCAATTACAGATACAAGATCTTGAATATCTACAACACCATCTTTATTGACATCGGCGTGTGGATTAGAGGGTGGATCTTCACCAAAATGAACAATAATAACAAGCAGATCCAATATATCAACTTTTCTATCCCGATTTACATCACCTGGCACTTTGGTTTGAATTCCTTCTTCTACAACATGCAATACTTGATTTACTCTAACATCATTTAATGTCTGTAGAATGCCACTTGGCCAATAAATTTCCAATTTACTAACTTTCTCATTCTTTGCAAGTCCAAAATGGATGCGTTTCTGGTCTTGTTGACACCAGTGTATTCCTCCACCATTTTCTCGTAATTGAGTTTTGCCATCGGGTGTGGTTGCGAACAATCTCGCCCCAATTCCATCACGATTTGAGACAGTTCCTTCCAAGTCAACTTGTAGCCAGTTGTTACCATTATTTGTTGTGTTTCGATATAACTGATCAGGTCCTTCGTTTAATGGATAGGCTCCTTGTCCATTAGTAACAAAAAGATCAAGATACCCATCTCGATCATAGTCAGCCATCGTTACACTCTGTCCTCTTCCATTAACACTTCCTTCTGCACCACCAGCACCAGAGATTTCAGTCATATTACCATTACCATCGTTTTCATAAAGTCGATTTGGAAGGTTTCCTGCACTCTGCACAGACAACATAAAGGTCTACATCCATATCATTATCAAAATCTCCAGCAACAACTGATTCCCCATTAATAGATTCTGAGAACCTGTTACCAGAATGAAAACCAATAGTATCACCCAGTAACAGAAATGACGGAGGATTATAATTACTCCCTTCATAAAGAAAGTTTGTTCTTTCAATATCAGTTATTGGATTATCTGATTGAACTATAACTTCAAAGACAGTCCAATTGTTGTCAACCGGAGGATCTGTATGATATATAAAGTTCCATCTTTCTGAATCAGGATCATAACCAATATAGACACCCCACTTTTCATTCTTTACACGAGGTTTGAGACCAAATACTTTTTGATCTTCAGGGGACAACGTGAAGTAAAATGATGCAACGTTACGTACTGGATCATTTGGAAGGAATTCTCCATTGAATTCTGACAGATTCAGACCAAGTTTCCCGATTTTTACGTGATGTTCTCTTGTCATCCAAACAGAATGTATTTCAAAACTGACATCACCTTCTGTCTTGAAACTAATTCCAGTTTCACCTTTATTGAGTCTAAGTTGAAATGTAATCTTACAAGGATCAGTCTGATTCTGTTGGGTAGATACACCATGATTTTCAGTGCAAGCATCAAATGTATCAATGAATGGTCTATATACTGATCGAGCAAGAAATACATCAGGCATTAAGTCACCATTAAAATCAGCAAACACTGCATCCCTAACATCATAAACAAGCTTCGGGACTCTTAATGATGCAGTTAAGTCAATAAAGTGAGTTGATGAAACATCATAGATTTTCAATGGATATGGAGATCCTTCAACGAATAGATCTAAATTACCATCACCTGTTATGTCCATAAGTTGTGCAAATTCACTTCCCTTATTAATAGAGAATCCCGCCTCAGTATTAACTTCCTGAAATCCAACTGATGTTTGCCTAAAAAGAGAAGACGTCACAAGGTTACCTTTACTATCCGGTCTGGTATGACCTGTGAATAGAACATCTAACAGACCATCATTATCCCAATCAAACCATAAAGGTGTTCTACCCCGCAATAACGGCATAGTTAATCCATAATCTGATGCTCGTTCTACAAGCAAACCATTTTCATTGACAAAAAAGCGGTTATGATTCCTTGTATCTACAGGATTTGTTCCACCACCACCTCCAGACAAAACAATCAAATCTTGATCACCATCGTTATCAAAATCTGCCCATGCAGATCCATGCGTGTCTGTCAACCACTCTCTCCCCTGGGAGTCTATATATGGACTTGCTTCCCACACGTCGTTTATAATATCCGTAAATGTGCCATCACCATTATTCCTGTATAAACTGGGTTTATGTTTATGGTTGGTTGCCCATAAATCAAGGTATCCATCTCCATCAAAATCACCCCAAGCATTTCCCCAACTCTCACCAATCCGAGTAATACCTGCTTGATGTGATACATCTTCAAATTGTATATCACTCAATGAATATTGAATTAAGCAAAAGGTAAAAACAAATATAATTAATGTTCGCATTTATTTCTTTTAAGTTTAATATTCTAAGTGAGAAAAAGTCTGTTGTGTATTTGTCATTGATTGTTGCTTATCATATTTGTTTTTAACAACACATTGTTATCTAACTTGCCCTTTGATGCGATAAGAGAACCAGGAACACGTACTTGCATTACGCTTGGATCGTTTATGGCTTTAAGTCGTTTTGGTATTATTATTCTTGGTACATCTTCACAGACCATGATACCCGGTGTAGCACACAACGATGAATACATTTTGAAAAATGCTACTTGTTGTGAATGTATATGTTCAGCGTCATCAATCAGAAGATGATAGGGGGCATATTTTGCAGCAGCTTGTTTTCCTTCCTCCGAGTATGCATCGGCTTTAAGAAAAACACCTTTCTCTCCAAAATCCTTCTCTATTGGATTCACATCTAATCCCACAAACATCTCTACAAAAGGCATCTTTGCAAATGCGTGTCCACTCCCTTCACCAAACATAGTAACACCTATTTCTAAAACGCGTATAGGTTGCATATCATTTTGGAAAAGAAGCGAGGAGAACAACCAATCATATAGGTTTCCGTAATCGTGTCGAACGCCTGTCTTATCTGAATTAGATTCATCAAAATATGTTGATGGAGGTTTTTCTGCAAAACATTCCACCAACGACTTCTCTAAAGACATTGTACTTAATATCTCCTACTATTATACGTAATCAAATCTAAAACTTTTTCATTTCATCTCGTAAAACAACATGTGATATTACCATATCCTTTGTATCATGTCAAAAATGTATCATTCATATACATCAGAAAACTGTAAATTCTGTCAATGTAAGCGACGTTTTTCTGTCCAATTTTCGTCTACATGTTTATTTTACATAAACTTCTTATATACATTCAAAATCTTTTCATAATGAATGTCAGCATTGAATTCATTCTCCATTTTTTCCCGTGCGGTTTTACCCATCTCTATTGCCTGAGTCTTATTATCACACATCCATTGTAGACGATCACGTAATTCTTCTACATCACCTGATGGAACAAGAAAACCATCATCCCCATGGTTGATTAATTCTGGAATACCACCGATATCCGCACCAATTACAGGCTTACCATAGGCAAAGGATTCCAATATTGACATAGGACAATTTTCATACCATTCGGACGGCAAGACGGTACATGTACTGTTCAAAATCAATTCACGTAATTCATCTCCCTGTTTAAAACCTAACAGATGGATATGTTCACAACCATTTTCCTCAATAAAACGCTCCACTTCAGGCATTGCTTCCCCTTCTCCTGCAATGTATAAAGGAAACTGCTTTAACGACTCAGCCGCCTCTATCAGTGTAAATATACCTTTACTTCGATCCACTCTACCGAAGTATAGTACATATTCTCCATCTGAATAATTAGGAGTAAAGTTGGATACATCAACGAAGTTATGTACTGTTGATATCTTTTCTTCGGGTATATCAAATTGTATCATCTTTTTCCGTAGAAAATTTGACACAGAGATAAAGTGGTCAAACTTATCAACATTACCAAGGAAACGAGAAACATAAGACTCGGAAACGCTCAATACAGTACGTGCAAGAGACCGTCTATTACACCGTTTTGGTATCGCACGGTAGAAACTCTTACCTTCACACGATTCACAGATTTCATCATTGGACAGATGGGTTGCAATGGGACAAGTTAATTTGTAGTCATGCAACGTCTGAATAAGCGGAATATCAGCTTTTTTTAATGAACCTAAAATTGATGCAGTTAGCTTACCATGGTAGACATGAAAGTGGGCAATGTCCACATCTGCATTACGCAATAATCTTTGAATTGAGGTAGATGCATTGCGTGAATATATAAAACGCAACAAGTCAATAGGTCCTGGATTATCAAAATCTGCACCACGAGGAAAATACTGTTCCCATTCTGTATGTTCATTTTTCGGACTCGCAGCAGTGAAGGGAATCACATTGTTCCCATGTTTTTGCAGTAGTTCACCCATCGTAAAAAAATATCTATCACAACCCCCACGAATATAATGATTTTGGGAAATATTTAGCACCGTCAACATAATTTATCACTCCCGAGGACCAGCATCAACATAACGGGTTAACGAGATAGGTTCATATATTACTGTTCCGATGGTTTTTGTTATTATGTTTGTGTCATTAGCATCAATGATGACCTTGCCTATTTCTTCATTGACAACTGTTCCCCACCAATTGTTAGACATTTCAAAATTAAATTTCACATTTAACCATACTGATTGATTATTGTTTTCTAAATTATTTTCCCGAATTATGGATTGTACATTTTCACAAAAAATCCCTGTGTTGTTATTTGTTATATTATTTCTTTCAATTTGGGGTCGGTTCTGTCTCTCGATGGTTCTAATTCCAATATCATTTTCAATGATTGCATTATGTTGAATTATGGAATCACTCCCATCCAAAGCAATTGCAGTTTCATTATGACGCAATATACAATCAATCACAGATGGGGAAGTTGTCTTGATGTCAAGTCCAATCTTCGCATATTCAATAACTACTCCCCGCAAATAACTATTTGCGCCATGCGTGAAGTCAAACAGTATACCATTCCAATCTCCAGATTCAGGATTGTCGTTAATTGAGGTAAGAACTACTGAATCATCCAATGTTACTTGGAATAACGATGTGCCAATTTTCAGTATTCCCCGAACCTTAACTTGTGCATTGTTCCCGAATTTAACCTTTGTTCCGGGTAATATTTCAAGCACTTTATCTGTTGGAATTTGTAATATGCCGTGTACAATATAGATGTTTTCTTGATCCCAAGTTTCATCTTCAGAAAGCGCATAATCACGCAGGACCACTTCATTATCTTTTTTTGACCCATTTACAACTGAAGTTGAATCTCCACAACCTAATAATATCAACATGAACGTTAACAATATGCTATGACAATGATTTATTAGATTATGTGCCTTTATCTCTCTATTACAATATATGAACATATTATTCAGACTAAATTGAAGTTATATTTGTGGTGTGTTAGTTGCAAATAGTACATATTTTATTCAGTAATTGAACTGATATAAAATATATAAGGAATACAACAGAATTAAAGTCTCGGATCCACAGTTTCACTTTCAAGAGCCAATACACCAAAAACACACTCATGAACCTTAGATAACGGTTCACGATGCACGAACCTTTCAAGTGCTTCTACTCCCAAGGCAAATTCTCGTATAGCAAGTGATCGTTTCAGAGATAGACCTCGTGTACGTAATCTCTCTAAATTGTGTGATAATGTATATTCTGGACCATATATTATTCGAAGATATTCTTTACCACGACATTTTACAGCAGGTTGAATTATACCGCGTTTACCTTTGACAATAAAATCCAAAGGTTTTATTACAATCCCTTCTCCACCTTGTGCTGTAAGTTCTTCCCATTGACTAATCGCAGTTTTTTCACTCTCTTGGTCAGTAAGATTAACTGTTCCATTAGATGTAGCAAATAATACATTATCATCAGAACTATTACACAGTTTTGTAAGCATCTCTATATGCCAAAGATGATCCTTGTCAAAATGGACTGTTCCTTCAGTAGCTAAAATGTGAAATGGGGCAAGTCTTATATCAGATATGGATTTTACATCCCAACAATATCTTTGGTATGCTGCGGTATACTCTATTACTGCATTCTTGCGTTCCTGATATCCTTCTAAAAATTCATCCACCTGCACACCACGTTTTTTCGCAGATTCTAATGATGAAATTACTTCTTCCATAGCAACACTGGCAGATGAACCTACGGGTGCATATTGTTGTCTCAATAACTCTTGGGCTTTTATTGACCAAGGCATTAACTCACAATCAAGACAAATCCAATCTGTATCTAAGGTTTCCCAAAATCCCATTTTATCAATAGCATGTTTTAACCTTAGAAGTAATTCGTTCTCCAATGATGTATCTTCAAAAAATGGTCTGCCTGTTCGCGTATAACAGACACCAAGTGTATCAACAGACACGCCAAACCGTTTTCGTGCTGTTTCAGGTGATTTACACACGATTACAATAGCACGCGAACCCATATGTTTCTCCTGCCAGATAACTTTAGATACTCCTTGATTCCGATAATATGCAAAACCTTCTGCAGGATGTTCAAGTAGGTCGTCTATTGTCGTAGTAGCGGTTGGAGACATCGTTGGAGGTAGATAGATAAGCCATTTTGGGTCTATGGCAAAACGACTAATTACTTCAAGCGCAGTGATAGTATTCTCTTCACGGATTGTTACGTTGTGATTCAACCGTGTACTGATAACTCGCCTACCAATCACATCATTAATATCAAGAATACCTTCATCTTGATGTGTTTCTAATGAAGTAGGTTTTATGGAATCATCTTGTAATGGTTTAGCGGGTTCGTAATAGGTTTTATGAGCAGGTACGGATACAAGTTCTTTTTCTGGATATCGCAATGCAGTAAGTTGTCCACCAAAGACGCATCCTGTATCTATATTGATGGTTCGGTTAAACCATTGGGGTTCGGCAACTGGTGTATGTCCGTAAACTACAGTGGCACTACCTCTATATTCTTCTGCCCAATTAAGACGCACCGGTAATCCGATTTCATCTGTTTCACCTGTTGTTTCTCCATACAATGCAAATTCACGCACACGACCAGATGCACGTCCCTGTAAATTCTCTTTCATTCCTGCATGTGCAACAACAAGCTTTCCATTGTCAAATTCATAGTGACTGATTAATCCCGCAATGAATTCAGCAACTTGTAGCTTAAACGCATCAGATTCATTCTCTAACTGAGAAAGCGATTCTGCCAAACCGTGTGTTGTCGTAACATTTTTTCCGCTCAATGCACGAGCAAGTTTGACATCATGATTTCCCGGAACACAGTGTGCTATACCACTTTTACACATATTCATGACCAATCGCATTACATCTACAACCTTAGGTCCTCTATCAACATAATCTCCTAAGAAAATAGTTTTTCTTCCATGTGGAGCACTGACACTCGGATGTCCATCATCATTGATAGAGACTTCATAACCGAGTTTTATCAGTAATTCCACCAATTCATCATAACAACCATGAATATCCCCAATTATGTCAAATGGACCTGATTCATCCTTACGATTAGTCCACAACGGTTGTCTTTCAACTTGTGCTGCATCTACTTCCTCTGGTGAAGAAAGCACATATATGAAGTTACGAAAACCTTCACGTTTTAACGAACGTATTGATCTGCGTAGTTGACTGGTCTGATTGCGTACAACATGTCGTCCAAAATCACGATCAGGACGATTAACATTTCTCTCTTGGCAGACTTTCGCTGGAATGTTTAGCACGATAGCAACCGTCAAATAATGGTATTCGCGTGCCAAGGCAAGTAAAGGTTTACGTGCATCAGGCTGAACGTTAGTTGCATCAATCACAGTCAATTTACCAGCAGCAAGTCGTTTTGAGGCAATGAAATGCAGTACCTCAAACGCATCAGTTGTGACTGTTTGGTCATTTTCATCGTCTGAAACGATACCACGACAGAAATCAGATGAGAGGATTTCTGTCGGTTTAAAATGTTCTTGAGCAAACGTAGACTTTCCAGAGCCTGATGCTCCAATAAGGATTACGAGTGACGGATCCGGTATTTTTATGACCATTATTCTATAAACCTTATTACCGAAAAGAGTTTTGATTATCAATCAGACAATTCATTACAGTTAAATCAATCTAAATTTTTCCGTTTAAATACTGCCATCTGTGTAGGTGAACCAACAACTTCATCATTTTCACCAATAGGATGAAACGCTACCTTATAACCGAATCGATTTGACACTTCATTTGCCCATGTCTCAAATTCTAAACGTGTCCATTCAAAACGGTGATCTTTGTGCCGAAAACGTCCTGATGGGAGATTTTCAAACTTAATGTTGTATTCTACATTTGGTGTTGTCAACACAATCATATCGGGACAGGTATACTCAAACAAAACGCGTTCAAAAGCAGAAAGACGAGAGGAATCCAGATGTTCAATTACCTCAATTACAGCAGCAGCATCGTATCCTTCTAAACGTTTGTCTCTATAGCAAAGCGATCCTTGAAATAGTGTAAGACGTTCTTTTTTCTTCTCAGGTAATCGATCATAATGTAAACGTTGTTTTACTTTAATTAGATTGCTATGTGAAACATCCATACCCACGATCTCTTCAAACTGTTTTTCTGCTAACAGTATCCGTATTAGCTTCCCTTCACCACAACCTAAATCAAGTACACGTTTTGCCCCGAAATCTTTGATTACCTCGGCAGTTTTTGATAAGCGAATTTCGTTTAAACCAATGTGTTCTTCAATCTGTGTTTCCTCTTCATTTTGTTTATCCTCATCTGGTTCTACACCTGTATCGGATAATTGAGAGAACGCTTGACGTGTAAGTCTACGTTGATGTTTTAAATAACGGTTTACAATTGTTTCTTGTTCAGGATGATCTGAAAGCCATGCATCACCGTGTCTTAATAGTTTTTCTATCTCTGCTTCATCAACCCAATAGTGTTTTTCATCATCAAGGACTGGAATTAAAACATAGAGATGTGTTAGGAGTTCGCTTAATCTACGGGTAGCATCAAGTGTAACTGAAAAATAACGACTATTTCCCCAATCAGGAAACTGAGAATCCAAAATGTGTCGTTTTGCATGAACCGTATACTGTAAAGGCTCAAAGAGGTGTCGCAGAAAATGTTCACCACCTCTACACGGCAAAGTAGACAATTTGGCTGTTAACGGTATAGGTGTATCTAAGAGTTCAGGTCGATCCTTACATTTCCCTGCCAATGCACTCCCAAAAACCCTCGCGATAGCAACACTCAGAAATGATGATGCAGCATAAGGACGATCATTGACATATTCTGCTAAGGAAAAACTCTCACTTGACTGTCCACGATACCGACGCACAAGTCCAACTGAATCAATATCAAGCAGTAAAGCAGCAGTGCATTTCTCAGAACATGCCTCAGGATAAAAGACATGTGCTTGTCCATACGGAAGCGTAAATGTTTGAAGTTTGTCAGGATGCTTATGCAATAAAAAGCCAAGATCTGTAGCGGGAGAATGTGTTGTTGTGATAGTAAGAAGCATTATTTTGGTAAATGAAAATGATGTATTCTTCAGCAATTTCAATTATATCTATTATGTCGCATGTTGTCAAGATATATGCATAAACATTCAATCATCGCGTTGTAATCTTATAATAGAGGTTTCTTCCCTTGATTACTTTCTACTTGAATCAAGAATTGCTCGTTCTCTACGTCTGAGATACGACAATCCCTTGAAAAAGTCTCCATCCCACCAAATTCCCTTCCGCGTCTTCAGTGCCTTCCGCGATTCAGACAACAAAAAACTGAAAACTGACCACTGAAAACTGAAAACTACTCCAAACATACATGAAACATATTGTTCACAGGTCCACAAACCCTTCACATCCCTCTTAACACCTGTTATAATACTACCACTATGAAACACAAAAAACGCTTACACTCCACATTCTCAATAAAAAACGCCACCCGTCACCCAACAAATATCCACCCAAAAACCGACCACAACCCAGCACATAAAAAAGTTACCAAAAATATTTTTTTTCAACCACAAAAACCCAATTTCAGCAACCCACGAACCCAGACAACCACTAACTTTAGACCGATTTTACCAAAAGATACCGTAATGTCAAAAAAAGATACCGTACGGTAACCTTTTAAAGGAGGAATATTCCAATGAAATTCGGAGACAAACACAAACAATTCGTAGTCAAATCCTTCGCATCAGACATGCACTTTGCCAGAATCACAGAAACCACGGAAGACGCGGAAAGGCATCTTGTTATACCATTTCTGAATAATAACTTCTCATTAACAAGAAACGCGTTCGTAGTCGCGCAATTCATTGCCAAATCAACGCCAAATGCGCGTTTGGCATTTGGCGCCTTGGACATTTGGATTTATTAGAGTCTCAAAATGTGGTTTTATTTATTAGAATTGGTATTATATCATATTTTTCCAATGCTTAACGTGTCTGTTGTACAGGTCTTTTCAGTGTTTTCAGTGTCTTCAGCAATTCAGACAATTAACACGCGTCTTCAGCAATTCAGACAGGAAAATCGACAGTTGTATACCTTTGCTACCATGTAAGCAGGGTTATTTAGTTTTCGGTTTTTCTGATGCATTTTATCACAAACGTTAATGTAGTGTCGTAAGGTGTTACTTGGAAACTCAACATGGTAGTAGGCACACTCCGGAGTGTGCCTACTACTTTGCAAGGATAAAATCCTAACTATTAGTCCAACTCGTCAACAAGAAATTTATAAAACTAAATAACCCTGGCATATCAGAGATGTTGGTTGATTTTTCTGCTGAATGCTGCTATACTGTGAATGCCCTTATATGGGTTATCCCAATTCTTGTTTATCAAACGTTCCGTTCAAAACCCAATCCTTTAGATTTGGGATGTAGAACGGCTAAATCTTTTATTTTCTCAAAAGAACTTGACATTAAATTTGTATTGTAGCATACTATTAGTAGTATTGTGATGGTGGATGCAACCTTCTGCCTGGAAGTGCCACCACACCATTTTACAGTGGTAGTACAATGTTGAAGGATATACAATGCAAACCTATAAATACAAGTTGAAAAACATACTAACGTCAGAGTTAGAGAAGTTGACTGCGTCTTCTGCATCCGTATGGAATGAAGATAGTTTGCTAACAATCCCATTGCTTTAGCAATGGGTCAGAAAACGCTTGACATTTTTCTGTTTATCGGATATAATGTTCTTATCTCACAGTGAGAGGAAATGCTATCGTTATCATCCTTGATAACGTTCCTCTCCATCCAAGTAGCATATAGGATTTTGTGAGTTGTGAGAACAAACCCGATTTAGATACCTACAAACATTTAGATGCGCTTGTAGCCTAAACATCAGCAAGTCTAAAAACAGACTCCCGCGATACTCAACATGTGGTTGGTCGCGTATCAGGAGGTTCCACACTAAAAAGTCTCCTATAGTCGCATCTGTGGTGCGTGCCGTAGAGCGTTGCATGACTTCTACGTTACTTAAGTTTAGCCGTTACCAAAATGGAACGCATAACTTTGGAGTCGCTATAAGCGACAAAACGCTGCTCGTATGCCTTGTGGGAGGCGAGTCTTCTTAAAGAAGCCCACTGCTTTAGTTGTGGGAGTGCATCACCTGTATGGAATATCCATACTACTGGTATCGTATGCAATTTGGTGAAAACGTTGATTGATAGAAAATTGTTTCGGCAGAAATACTTATTTCATCTTATTAGCAACCCCTACACCATTTACCCATTTGCAACAGGTGTACTTGGCGTTTTTTTATCTTGGGTTTTCAACTTAGAACCACAGGTACTCTATTTATTCGCAAGCGCGGTTGTTGGTATTGGTCTTCCTATAGGTGCAATAATCACAAGATGGACAACTGGCACAGATGATATTGCTAAACAGGTCCATGAAGAGATACTCCACGAAACGCAACATAAACAGGAAGAAGAACTAAACGCGTTACATAGACAGTTACAGAAGGATGGAGACAAAAGAACAGAACAGATGTTAGAAGAACTTCGTGCCTTACATAATTCATTTCAAGAGGAGGCGCGAGATGCAGGTTGGATGGCTTCTCTTCCCCTAACAGTAAGTGCTGAAATTACCGATAAAGTTACTGACTTATTCACACAAGCGGTCGAATGTTTGAAAGATACATTGAAGATGTATGAGAAATCAAGGGATTCGCAGCTAACAACTGTCAGGCGAGTATTACGACAACATAGAGAACAACAGATTGCAGATGTCCAACAGACAATTGTTCAGCTTTCACACCTCTATGCACGAGTATTGACGATTAGTCCTGAAAGTAATGAAACAGAACTTGCACGATTACGTACAGAACTTGATGAAAGTCTTGCATTTGCAAAGAAAGTTGATGAACAGATACGCGAAACCACAGATCAGGATATACTGCAAAAGAGTCACTCTGTAAAAGACGCACATACGATGAATGCTCATCAAAATACAACGTCGGTAGAAGAAAACGAACTCCAATGAATAGTTTTATATCCATAGGATAACTATTTCTACTATTTTAAGGTGAGTGAAATTGACCGAAACATTTGTAGTTGAAAAGTTCAAACAAGTTTTTCGATCTTACTATTTGAAGAGGTGTATTCTCTGCGGTGTTTTGTGGTGTGTTTATCTTTCATACACTATGTATAGAGTATTCGGTAATGTTGAATCTTCAATTGACGTACAAGGGATGATGGCTACTGGAAAGATTGCTGTTGCGGGTCTTGTAGCAACTGGTGCCATTGCGATTGGGGGTGGATTTGCAGGAGGTATTATTGCGATTGGGGGTGCTGGAGCAATTGGTGTAATTGCGATCGGTGGCGTATTCGCATGGGGGATTATTGCCATTAGCAGTTCCCAGTCTATTGGTATAATCGCTATTTCTGGTTTATACAGTTATGGGATAATTGTATTTGTCGGTTTTATTGCAATTGGTTTATATGTCTGGGGTGTTTATACACTGTCTATTACTGGGAAAGGAAAGAGCAAATACGAATTTTCAACTAACTATCAAAACCCACAAGCAGTCAAGGTCTTTACAAGTATTATGCCAAAGTTAAAATTAGCGTTCTTGTCAACTCCTAACTGAGAATATATTCCTATGTCACGCATAATAACCCGTTTTTTTAAAGCGGTTTGGTATACAATTACCTTTCGTGCACACGAGAAAGCAGATAGACTCATGCAACACCCTATGGCAGTTCATGCGATGTATGAAGACATCATAAGCGAAAAACAAGAGAATCTCATCATGTATAAAAAAGGGATTGAGCAAATGACCAATCTGATTGAACTAAAGAGAAATTCAGTCGATGGATTTACTTCAGACATCAACAACATTGAAAAATTGAAGGAGAGAGCATTTTCTGAGCAGAATAATATCATCGCTGACCTACAAAAAGCAGGAACATCAACCGAGGAGATCGAACATCATCCCTCCTACTTAAGATGTAATACTGTTAACAATAATTATCACTCCATATTAGAGAAAAAACACATGCATCTTGACAAACTTAAACAGGATATTGAACAGGGACAGAAAGACATTGAATCGCATTCGCAGCATCTTATACACCTACAGAATGAATTGGAAATAATTAAGCAGGAGCAATTCGAAATGGTTGCTGAATTAATCAGGGAACGCGAACAGAAGGAATTAGAGAAGATACTCTATGATATTCCGAGTGTTAGCACATCAAATAATGAAAAAACTTAACATGCGATAAAGATTGATTTTAGTGGATAAATATTGAAACAATGAAATGGTAAACTATTCATATAGGAGAAGTTGCGATGGCAAATAAAAAATCACGTTTTCTCAAACCTTTTTGGTATAAAATATCTGGACATACTGATCAAGAAAAACATACGAAGACCATTGAAGAGGTGAGTGCAGCATACGACACGATTATTAGATTCAAACGTGCGTATATTCAATGCTACAAACAAGCGATTGGACAAATGCTCCCACCTATTGAACATAATAAGAGTATAATTGAGCAACTCACTAAAGAGATTGAAGAGTTGAACCAAAATATTGCTGACACTATAGATAATACGAAAAAACTTGTAGAGGCTCATAAAAAAGGTGGAGTATCAGACGAAGAGATTGAGCAGATGCCGGATTACAAGGAATGGATTGACAGAAAAGACAGAATACAGTCTATGATTGAGGAGAGAAACAACTGGATCGAAAAACGAAAACAGGATAACGAACGGTTTGAGACGGACATTGAATTCCACAAACAACAGTTGACAAGACTATTTCGTGGTATAGATATGATTAAGACAGATCAATCTGAAGCCATTGAGCATATCAATTATATCCGTATGCAAAAAGGTATTGCGATGACACTGTCAGAGATCAGTTTAGACGACACCTCACAGGAAAAAGACTAATGAGAAATGGCATTACACGTTTATACAAGGCAATGTGGTATACACAAGTTGGTCGATCACTTGAACAAGCAGATCAGCAGACCGATTATGATGATTTGTTTGACGAGAACGGTGATGACATTATCCAACACTTTGAAGAATCTGAATCTATCATTAATTATCCAGAATCTATACGTGGGGAATATGAAGACATTATCCGGCAGAAGCAAAGCAATATCCAACGTTATAAGCAAGCGATTGGACAACTCATTGCACTTATTGAACAAAAAAAGAGTTCGTTAAAGGCACTTGATGGTGAGGTTGAGAATCTTGAACAGTTGAAGGAAGACGCATTTGCAAAAGTTGAGATAATTGCAGCCGAACTGCGAGAAGCTGGAGTTGCAGATGAAGAGATTGAACAACATCAATCCTATAAGCGTTGTATTACCTCATTTAACGACTTTAAGTCAACCATTGTAAAGAAAAACGTACGTATTGACAAACTACAACAAGATATTGATCGTTTGCAGAATGACATTGAACATCATAAGAATTCAATTACTATGCTGCATCGTGATTTAGATAAAACAAAGACTGAACAATCAGAGGCAGTCGCTGACTTCATTGCTGCCCGTGAAAAGGAAGAAATTAACAATATGCTGTCAGGGGTTAGCAGTGAGGAGACAACAGCACAATTGAAACGTATACGAGAAATTCGGGAGAAAGTATTGCAAAAATTATAGGTTGTAAGCGTAACTTGTTTGAAAATCGTTTTTATTTTAAGATTCAAATGGAAGAAATTAACAAAATTTCATATTTCACACAGGAGGAAATCCAATGGCAAACGGCATTACCCGTTTTTTCAAAGCAATATGGTATACCCTAACCGGTCGCGCACACGAGCAGGCTGACAGACTCATGGAAAACCCCGAAGCGGTTCGTGGTGCCTATGAGGACATTATCAAAGATAAGCAGGGGAATATCCAACGTTATAAACAAGCGATCGGGCAACTCATCGCACTTGTTGAACAGAAAAAAGGTTCCCTTAAAAAACTTACTGATGAAATTGACAAACTTGAACAGATGAAGGCGGGTGCAATCGCTAAAGCGAAAAGCACAGCTGCTGAACTACAACAAGCAGGCACTCCAGATGAAGAAATCAAACAAAATCCAGATTATGTCCGTTGTGTCACATCATATAACGATTTTCATTCTACATTAGAAGAGAAAAACGCGCGGGTAACGGAACTTGAAGATGATATTGAACGGGCACAAGGAGACATTGAATCCCATAAACTACAGATAACTGGTCTCCATAAAGATCTTGACAAGATTAAGACAGAACAATCTGAAGCAGTTGCAGACCTAATTACTGCAAAGGAACAGGAAGATATTGCAGATATGCTTTCTGGTATAAGTATGGATGGCACCTCAGCGGAATTAAGTCGTATGCGCGAAATTCGAGAGAAAGCAAAAGGACGATCAAAAGTCGCACAAGAACTCGCTGGTACAGATTCACGCGCTGAAGAGGAAGAATTCCTTGCCGCTGCTCGGTCCACTGCTGCTACTGATGAATTTGATTCACTTATCTTTGGTGCACAACAAACGGATACTCCCGCGCAAACTGAAGAAGCCAAGGATGAGACAAAGAGTGAATCCGAATTGCCTTTATAACTAATGACCGCTCCCCGCCCTAAAGGACGGGGTTTCTTTGAACCTCATCCGAACAATTAGGGGTTAGACGCACATCCACGTGATGTTTTTGTCTATGGAACCATCTTCAGACTTCTTTAGGTATGAACCGTCATCACGGGGTCC
>JAJEAG010000070.1 GCA_022824265.1 Candidatus Poribacteria bacterium
TGCATTACGAAATACCGCATTAGCAGTATTCCGCTTTGCAGGGGTTACGCGGATAGCTGATACGATGAAATACTATGCTTCAAAACCTAAACTCGCAGTTAACCTCATAAATTGAGAATCCTTAAAACTAAATAACCCTGCTTAGAATAACTTAATTTTGACAGAAATACTGTTATATGGTATGATAGCAAAATTCAGACATATAGGATATATTGTTATCAAATGCAATAACACTACAAAACCCAACATCCAACACACAACTTACAAAATCAAGGAACCAATGACAATCAACCAAATTCAAAACGAAATCCTCAAATAAATCACACAAAACTTATGCAATGCGACGACAACATACCAAAAAACAACTAAAAACTATTTTTTCTTTCTTACGCAGGACAGAATTTGACATAACGGTTGCATAACATATTCTATTAGTACTTTTATATGTGTAAACCGTTAGCCTAACTTACAATAACATTTCGGGAACGGTACACCCAATTCTTGATATGAGCACAAGGAGGGAGGTATATCACAATGACAAGATTTGATGGATACAAAACTGACGGATTTTATGATGAAATGTTTTTTGAAGACGGTAGCGCGCGTCCTGCTGTTCAAATGCTCGTAGAAAGAATAAGTAATTTTGAGAATGGAGAATTTATTCGACGACAAATTACTGCTGAACATGCTTTGCTCAGAATGGGGATAACTTTCAATGTTTATGCAGATGAACAAGGAGTTGAAAGGATATTTCCGTTTGACCTTATACCTCGTATCATAGATGCAAACGAATGGGAATGGATAGAACGCGGTCTCAAGCAGAGAATCCATGCACTTAATCTGTTTATAGATGATGTTTACCACGATCAGAAAATCATCAAAGATGGAGTCGTACCTGCTGATGTAGTCCTTTCATCAGATCGTTATCTTGAACAATGTATCGGATTAAATCCTCCTCACGGTATCTGGTGTCATATCACTGGAACCGATCTCGTCCGTGATGGTGATGGTCAGATCTATGTTTTAGAAGATAATCTCGGTTGTCCATCAGGTGTATCGTATGTAATGGAAAATCGACAACTGATGAAACGTACTTTTCCGCAGTTGTTCGGTATGTCACAAATACAACCTGTAGAAGATTATCCGAGTCGATTACTGGATATGCTGCAATACCTTGTGAGTGATAGAGTTATATCTCCAGTTGTTGCATTACTTACACCCGGTATTTATAACTCTGCATATTTTGAGCACTCCTTCCTGGCACAACAAATGGGTGTATCATTAGTAGAAGGTCGTGATCTTGTCGTGATGGAGGGGTATGTACACATGCGTACAACCAAAGGATTTGAACGTGTTGATGTCATCTATAGACGCATTAACGATGATTTCCTTGACCCAGAAGTATTTAAGCCAGAATCACTTTTGGGGGTACCTGGTCTAATGGATGTTTACAAATCCGGTCGACTTGCTTTAATCAATGCTCCCGGAACTTGTGTTGCTGATGACAAAGTTATATGTTCGTATGTGCCAGAGATAATCAAATACTACCTTGATGAAGATATTATTGTGCCAAATGTACCAACCTATATGTGTTGGGAAGATGATGATCGCAAATATGTCTTAGAGAATTTGGATAAACTCGTTGTGAAGGAAGCAAATCAATCGGGTGGTTACGGAATGTTGATTGGACCTCATGCCACACGAGCAGAACATGCCGAATTCGCAAAGAGAATAAAAGAGAATCCACGTAATTACATCGCACAACCCACCCTCGCACTATCTCGTGTACCAGTATTGATAGAAGATCATTTTGAAGGAAGACATGTAGATTTGCGTCCATTCATTCTATATGGTGAGGACATTTATGTCCTTCCCGGTGGACTAACTCGAGTCGCATTGAAAAAAGGATCCTTGGTCGTAAATTCTTCACAAGGTGGAGGTAGTAAAGATACTTGGGTATTGTCTGGTTCAGTATAGGAGAAAAGTATGCTTAGTCGTGTGGCAGAATCAATCTATTGGATGAGTCGATATATAGAACGTGCGGAAAATGTAGCGCGTTTTGTTGATGTCAATCTACAGCTTATTCTCGATCAACCGACGGGTATGCAGGCTCAATGGGATCCGTTGGTTGCAACCACAGGTGATGATGAAGTTTTTGAAGAACGTTACGGTGAAGCCACTCGAGAAGCAGTTCTGAAATTTCTGAGTTTTGATACAGAAAATCCTAACTCAATTATATCCTGTCTGCGTGCGGCGCGTGAGAATGCGCGATCTATTCGCGAGAATATTTCGTCCGAGATGTGGGAGCAGCTCAACGATGCTTATTTGATGGTTACGGAAACATCTGAAGAGTGGGCAATGGCGGAACCACATCAGTTCTTTACTGACATCAAAGTGGCATCACATCTGTTTATGGGACAAACAGATAATATTATGTCCCACAGTGAAGGGTGGCACTTCTGCCAATTGGGTCGGTTAATTGAACGGGCAGATAAAACATCTCGTATTGTTGATGTAAAATACTTCATTCTACTACCCTCAGTATCGGATGTAAATACCCCCTTTGATGACATTCAATGGGGAGCATTACTACATTCTGCAAGTGCCTTTGAAATGTACCGCAAAACACATGGTCTCATTGCTCCTAACAAAGTTGTTGCTTTCCTACTACTTGACCGCGAATTTCCCCGTTCTGTTCTGTATTGTATATCAAAGGCGGAAGAATCTTTGCACGCTATATCTGGCACTCCGTTAGAGACCTTTTCAAATTCTGCTGAACAAGGTTTAGGACAATTGCGTTCAGAATTTGCCTATGCACAAGTTGATCAGATACTACATAGCGGTTTGCATGAGTTTCTTGATGCATTTCAAACAAAACTCAACGATGTTGGGGCAGACATTTATAAGACGTTTTTCGCATTACGTCCTGTCAATGGAGAATCCACACAATCGCAATCACAAAAGCAATGATTAAGGATTCTATATACAAAGGTAGACTGTCTTAGAAACTTTTTCTAACTGAGGTTACGGAAATGGCAATTCGTGTGGCAATCAATCACAAATCTCTTTATCAATATGATCGGATTGTTTCGCTTTCACCTCATATCTTCCGTTTGAAACCTGCCCCGCATTGTCGCACACCGATTGAAGCATATTCACTCAAAATTGTTCCTGAGAACCACTTTATCAATTGGCAACAAGACCCTTTCGGAAATTACCAGGCAAGAGTGATTTTTCCAGAACCTACTCAATCCTTGTCTCTTGAAGTAGATTTGATAGCGGATATGACGGTTATTAATCCGTTTGACTTTTTTCTTGAGGAAAGCGCGGAACACTATCCATTCAACTATGACGAGCAGCTCAAAAAAGATCTAATGCCTTATATGGAGGTAAAGGAAAATGGTCCAAAACTATTAGAGTGGTTAACTGGGATTAATAAATCCAGAGAGAAATTAATAGATTTTCTTGTAAGTATCAATCACCGTTTATGGGAAGATATAAAGTACACAATTCGCATGGAACCTGGTGTGCAACTTTGTGATGAAACATTGGATAAACAGACCGGTTCATGTCGGGATAGTGGGTGGTTACTCGTTCAGATTTTACGACATCTTGGATTAGCAGCCCGTTTTGTTTCAGGTTATCTTGTGCAACTTGTTGCTGATCAAAAACCTGTAGAAGGACCAGCAGGTCCATTACAGGATTTTACTGACTTGCATGCGTGGTGTGAGGTGTATGCACCGGGGGCGGGATGGATAGGACTTGATCCAACGTCAGGATTATTCGCTGGTGAAGGTCATATACCATTGGCATGTGTACCTGATCCTGTGAGTGCTGCGCCAGTTACAGGTCATACGGATTTATGTGAAACAGAATTTTCATACAGTAATAACGTGCGACGAATTCACGAAGACCCACGCGTCACAAAACCTTACACTGAAGAACAATGGAATAAAATAAATGCACTTGGTCAACAAGTGGATGAACACATTGTGCACGACGACATACGATTGACAATGGGCGGTGAACCGACTTTTGTTTCCATTGACAACTCCGACAGTCCAGAATGGGATACGGAAGCGGATAGTCAAGAAAAACGCAAATTAGCAGCAGATTTATTGATACGATTACGAGATAGTTTTGGACCTGGCGGTGGTCTATACCATGGGCAAGGAAAATGGTATCCAGGTGAACCACTACCCCGTTGGAAGTTTGGGTGTTTCTGGAGAAAAGATGGACAACCTGTATGGAAAAATGAAAGCCTCCTCGCTGAACCGGATAAGGACTATGAATTTGGTATTGATCATGCAGAACGGTTCATATTACATTTGGCAAAAAAGTTAAATGTATGCTCAGAAAACATAAAACCCGCTTATGAAGATTTAGTGTTCTTTCTATGGACTGAGGGCAAACTACCTTTGAACATCAATCTACACGATTTTGACTTCAACGAGGTATCAGAACGTCAGAAGTGTCTGCATCTACTGCAGGAGAATAAACTTGGTGAACCGATTGGTTACGTCCTGCCACTACGTTGGGATTTAGAGAACAACTCTTGGGAAAGTTCTGCGTGGAATTTCAGAAATGATAACATGTTCTTACTACCAGGGGATTCTCCGTTAGGATACCGTCTGCCACTTGAATCATTGGAATGGGTTGATCCAGAAAAAGAAGAACCAATATTTGAACGTGACCCATTTGAACCGCGTGATATGAATATCACTATTAATAACAGCAAAGACAATGAAATTGAGACGGATGTGAAGGAATCTATTGTCCGTACAGCACTGTGTATTGAACCCCGAGACGGACGGATGCACGTTTTTATGCCTCCTGTGACACATCTGGAACATTACCTTTCGTTACTTAAAGTTATTGAATCTATATCTGATGAATTGAAAATACCAGTTATTTTTGAAGGATATGAAGTTCCGCACGATTGGCGAATTCAATCGCTTAACGTAACACCTGATCCGGGTGTAATTGAAGTCAACATCCATCCTGCCGAAAATTGGGATGAATTAGTAAATAATATTACAACGCTTTACGAACAAGCAAGATTATCTGGACTAAGTGCAGAAAAGTTCATGTTAGATGGACGGCATACTGGTACTGGAGGGGGTAATCACATTATCATAGGTGGACCAACACCCGCTGATAGTCCTTTGTTACGTCAACCTAATCTATTACGCAGTCTCATCACCTATTGGCAACACCATCCAGGTCTGTCATATCTCTTCTCAAGTGCTTTTATCGGTCCCACAAGCCAAGCACCTCGCGTAGATGAAGGTCGCGACGAACAACTCTATGAACTTGAGGTAGCATTTCAACAGATACCAGATACCATATCCACAGATTTGAATACTGATACAGATAAATCACCGTATTGGTTGATAGACCGCTTGTTACGTCATCTACTGGTAGATTTGACAGGTAACACACATAGATCAGAATTTTGCATAGATAAACTCTATTCACCGGATTCAGCAAGTGGACGGCAAGGATTACTTGAAATGAGAGCATTTGAGATGCCTCCACATCCCCAGATGAGTGTTGTTCAGATGCTTTTGATTCGGACACTGATTACTAAATTTTGGCGTACACCTTATAAAGGCAAACTGGTTCGTTGGGGAACAGAATTACATGATAGATTCATGCTTCATCACTACGTACGATCTGACATCCAAGAAGTCATAACAGATATTCAATCCTCAGGTTATCCATTTGAAATGACATGGCTTGATCCATTCTTTGAATTTCGTTTCCCGATTCTCGGTAAAATAAATATTCAGGACATTGAACTGGAGCTACGCATGGCAATTGAACCGTGGCATGTCCTTGGTGAAGAGATGACTCGGACAGGCACATCACGTTTCGTAGACTCTTCGGTAGAGCGACTCCAAATAAAACTGTCTGGTATGGCAGACACTCGGTATATAGTAACATGCAATGGTCGGCGTCTAATTTTACATAGTACCGGTTCACACGGCGAGTATGTTGGAGGAGTAAGGTATCGTGCATGGCAACCACCGTCAGCATTACACCCAACTATAGGTGTACATTCTCCGCTTGTTTTTGACATCATTGACACATGGAATGGACGTGCAATCGGTGGTTGTACATATCGAGTGTCACATCCTGGTGGAAGAACCTATGACACTTTTCCAGTCAATGCTTATGAAGCCGAAGCAAGACGTGTTAGTAGATTCGCAACAGAAGGTCATACTTCTCCTGTTATACATTCACAACCATCTGGAGCTGCGACAGGGACTTTTTTACCTGAAGGCACACCTCACAAGCAAGTAGATGTTCCTCCTGAAGAGATAAATCCAGAATACCCATACACATTGGATTTGCGAAGAAATTTGTAATTAGATGCTATTGGAATTATGCAACAGAATGATCTAACACATTGGAAAATAATTAATCAGGGCTATCTCAATGCTGTGCTTTCAAACAGTGAACAGACTGATGAAATGTTGAGGAACTCAGGGGAGATTCACCCCCATTGGCAAACGTTCATTCAATCCTTCAACACGCTCGGTTTGGAAGAAATAGTTTCCCGTCACAAAGATGCAGCACGACTGCTTCGTGAAAATGGTGTTACTTATGTCGTTCATGGTGAACATCAAGAACATCGCCCTTGGGAATTAGATATAATACCATTCATCATATCGGAGTCAGACTGGAAATTCATCTCGTCTGGACTAATACAACGTGCAAATCTCTTAAGTCTGGTCTTGAAAGATCTCTATGGTGAGAAAAGGCTAATCAAAGACGGGGTAATCCCTCCAGAAGCAATTTATTCACACGCAGGATTCCTGCGCTCTTGTCATGATTTGACACCACAAGTTGATAATCCGTTATTTACGTATGCTGCGGATATTGGTAGGGACTCTTATGGTAGTTTTTGGGTGTTGAGTGATCGAAGCCAAGCACCTTCTGGTGCTGGATTCGCACTTGAAAATCGAACTGTACTTGCACGCACATTGCCCAACCTATTCGGTGAAATTGGGGTTCATCGTCTTTCCTCCTATTTTCGTACAATACAGAACTGCATTGCTGAATTAGCACCAAGACAGATAGATAATCCACACGTTGTTGTCTTGACACCTGGTCCCTACAATGAAACCTATTTCGAACATGCTTACTTAGCAAACTATCTTGGCTACACTCTGGTTCAAGGAGATGACTTAACAGTTCTGGACGGACGTGTGTGGCTAAAATCGTTGGACGGATTGGTACCCGTTGATGTCATTTTGCGTAGGGTTGATGATCTTTTTTGTGATCCGCTGGAACTACGTCAGGATTCTCGTCTTGGAGTTGCAGGTATGTTAGATGCAATTCGTCAAGGTAATGTGATTGTTATTAATCCGCCGGGCTGCAGCATCTTGGAGAATCCTGCTTTGCTACCATTCTTACAGAACATCGCGAATAGATTAATAGGTGAAGATCTGCAACTTCCCTCTGTTAAGACATGGTGGTGTGGTAATAACAAACATCGAGAATACGTGCTGAACAACATCAATAAGTTGGTTATCAAACCAATAAATCGTCCAATTGGTGCTAAACCAACTTTTGGATCAGAACTGAGTCAGAATGAACTCAACTCCCTTCGTAAAAAGATTGATGCCAAACCACACCTATATGTTGGACAGGATTACATTAACCTTTCCACAACCCCTACTCTCATTGATGGTAAGTTACTACCTCGTCGCTCAATTCTTCGCAGTTTTCTATTTGCAGAAAATTGTGGATATACAATAATGCCAGGTGGACTCACCCGTTGTGAAGGTGCACAAGGTGAATTAACTGTGTCAATTCATGATGGTGGGGTTAGTAAAGACACTTGGATACTCGCTTCAGAACAAGAACAACATATCAGTTTATGGCAACACCTCAAAGTAGGACCGAATATATTAGAACAGACACAGGGATTGTCAAGCAGGTCTGCCGAAAATCTGTTTTGGGTAGGACGATATGCAGAACGGGCTGAAGGACATGCACGACTTCTTCGCATTACATTGGATAAAATGCAGATGGGTTTGGAAAGTTCATTATCGGAAAAACCTAATACTACAGATGGATTAACGGAAACACATGGAGAAGAATCATACAACAAATCAGAACTTACATATCTCCAAAGTATGCTTCGTACATTAACAGGACTTACCTCATCCCATCCGGGTTATGTTAAGAACGAAGGTCAAGAATTAATAAATCAACTGATCTCTACTATGCTGGATACAAAACACAATGGCAGTTTGGTGTCGACACTTCACTCATTAATTAGTGCTGCATTTGCAGTACGCGACAGATGGTCCACAGACACATGGCGGGTGATGAATAACATTGAAAATCAATGTGAATTGCTTGAAAAAAATATGTCAATCTACGAGCATTCGCAATCACAACAAGTCTTAGGTGAATCTGATGAACGCACTTTACAACATATTCAAACTGAATTAGATCAGCTTATGATTTTTCTTTCAGCCTTGAGTGGTTTAAACGCTGAGAGTATGACACAAACCATAGCTTGGGTAAGTCTTGACATGGGTCGTCGTATTGAACGCTCACTGCTTCTGATTGTACTATGTCGATCCTGTTTCGTTACTGTGCAAGATGAATGGATTGAACATTTACTTCTTGAATCTATTCTTATTGCATCTGAAAGTTTGATTACCTACCGCGGACGGTATCGTTCTGCTTTACACCTTCCAACTGTCCTTGAGATGCTACTTCTTGATGAAAGCAACCCACGATCATTGGTATTTCAACTAAAACGTCTTCAAGAACAGATACGTGATCTACCACGCGATAGACTTGGCTATGGACTCAGCGATGAAGAACAATTGATCTTGGAAGCATTAACACAGCTGCAACTGTCAAATACTTCTCAGCTCGCACATCGTTCTGAACAAACGACACAACGTCACGGATTAGAAAAACTGTTAGTTCGTCTTGCACAAATATTGATAGAAATATCCGATGTTCTTACACATACCTATTTCAGCCATGTTCAAGGACAAGAACAGTTGGTTAATACCGATTCTCAAAGTAACATTCCACACAATGAACTATAAAATAACCCACAATACACATTACAGTTATAGTAATCTCGTTAATTTATGTTACAACGAAGCACGACTTACCCCACGTAGTTTTGGACGACAAAAATGTAACCATAGTGAATTAACTGTTGAACCAGATCCCACAAATTACCGTGAACGAAAGGATTTCTTTGGAAATACTGTCAGTTATTTTACAATACAACGTCCACATCAAGAATTAGTTGTGACTGTTATAAGTAATGTTGAAGTCAATAAACCTAAAATGCCATGCGAAACAGTTGAGTCAATGGGATGGAAATATGTGCAGGAGCGGTTACAAAAAGATACGGATGAAGAGATATTGGAAATGAGACAATATATACTTGACTCTCCAATGATTCCGGATCTATCTGACTTACGTACTTATGCTGAAAAATCATTCACTCCGAATCGTCCTCTGCTTGAATCAGTAAAGGAATTGACAGAACGCTTATACATCGAATTCGATTATGATCCAGATTTCACTTCTGTTGCCACACCATTAAAAGAAGTGGTTGAACACCGTCGGGGTGTGTGTCAAGATTTCGCTCATCTCGCTATTGGATGTGTGCGGTCAATCGGATTAGCAGCACGATATGTAAGTGGCTACATTGAAACGGTCACTGATCCTGACAAAGAACAGTTGGTAGGTGCAGGTGCTTCGCATGCATGGTTTTCGGTCTACTTTCCTGATATCGGATGGATAGATTTTGACCCTACGAACAACCAAATTCCATCAGACAGACATATCACTATTGCATGGGGTAGAGATTACTCAGATGTAACCCCACTTAAAGGTGTTGTTTATGGGAGTGGATCACACGAATTATCTGTTACGGTTGATTGTAGGGCTGTTTAAGTGGTGTGCAGAATAGAAATATAATGAGATTGTATTGAAATTTCATGACTATTCTCTGATATAGAGTGCCCCATCCCTATTTACGCTAACAAGTCGATATCCATCAGTTTCCTTAATTCCACAGAATGCCAATTCCCAAATAAAACCCTCTTGTGAAGGAATAGTGGACATCAAACCTCTCGCGTCAACATTCCAGATTCGTATTTCAGGATCTCTTCCACCACTGACAAGGATTTCACCATCTGGTGAAAAAGCCAAAATATAAACCGAATCTGAATGTGCATTAAAACTGGCAAGTAGATGTTGACTCTCAAGTTCCCACAAACGTACTACTGTGTCCGATCCACCACTTGCAAGCAATTTACCATCAGAAGAGTATGACAATGCCAACACCAATCCATCATGTGCAGAAAAGGAGGAAAGTTGTCGACCTGTTTCTATCTCCAATATCCGTATCTTACCATCTGCACTCCCACTCACAACCATTTTTCCGTCAGGAGAGAATGTCAAAGCTCGTATCCTACTCGGATCCGCAGTTGTATTACTTAATAATCGCGCAGTTTCTTCATTCCATGATGTCAAAGGCACACCATCAGGAGAAGATGCTAAAGCATTGACAAGATTAGATGAGCCACCAGCAAGTGTTGCTATTTCGTTTGAGGTATCTATATCCCATAGTCGGAGAGTACCATCCTCACTTGCACTTACAAGATTGTGACTGTCAGGTGAAAAGGAAAGTGCTCTGATACGGTCAGAATGACCTGATAAAACAGCAGCTTGCTTTCCAGAATCTAAATCGTAGATCCAGATCCGATTATCACCACCAGCAGCAAGTTGATTACCATTATGAGATAATGTTAATCCGGTAATCCGTTCTCTATTGATTCTATCCTGTAGACTGGTTGGTAATTCTGATTGAGTTACTGTATCAAACATTATTTTTCTTTAGGAGGTTAGATGATTAATTGAGGAACCCTGTAAAATGCTCTTAACTTCAAATGAATAAATCTATATAAATTACAATTCAATCTTGATATAGTAGAGGATAAATTACTCTATATTCTGTGTTAGACAGTATATCAGATATATTTCATAAATTCAAATGTTTCTTTGTAACGTCTATACACCGAAATAAGGATGAAAATCTATTTGAATTTGGCATTTGTTTATGTTAAAATTCAAAATCAGGAGGAAATTATATGAAAGTAGGTATTAGAGACGGGATGTTACCCGTACCATTTGAAGAATCGTTTAAGCAAGCAAAAGATATTGGTTTCGATGGAATTGAGTTGTGTATGGGAGTTAATTATCGACAACATACTTTATGGCAGGATGGGGGAATTGATATAGTAAATAGTCTTGCTGAAGATGCGGGGATTGAAGTTTCATCACTCTCACCAGGTGGTTTTACGGCATTCTCATTTATGAATCCAATTGATAGTATCCGTTCTGAAGGTATTGCAAAATTACAATATCTGTCAGAAACATGCCCAAAAGTAGGTGCAAATGTCGTTCTTGTGCCTTTTTTTGGAGGTGGACAAATAAAGGAAGAACATATTACATCATCCCGTTTTATTGATGGGTTTAAGGCTGCCGCTGAAACTGCAGAAAAACATAATGTATATCTTGGCATCGAATCCACTATAAACGCAGATCAACACCAACAAATCATAGATCAAGTTGGTTCAAAACATGTTGGTGTCTATTACGATATGGGAAATGCTACAAATCTTGGATATGACTCCCCTTCTGAAATTCGTAGTTTGGGCAGTTCCATAGTACAGATGCATATTAAAGATACTGGTGGAAATCACGCAGGTGAAGGTGACGTAGACTTCCCGGCGGTCTTCAAGGCTGCACATGCCATAGGTTACGACAGTTGGTTTGTCCTTGAAACACCTGGGAAAGATGACGCAATCGCATCTGCTGCAAAGAACATGAATTTTGTTAGAGACAACTTCTAATCCCATAAATTGTGGTTGTAGGACGTTGACCCATCGTCCTACACAAACAAATATAAAATTAATATACATATCATAGAAAATCAATGAATAAATACAATAGCGTTAGCTTGCATTGTCCGTCTGGAGGATTGGTATGAACAATCAGAAATTGGTTCTTCCACAATCAGAAGCCAAGAAATTACTATCACTCCCAATACGCGAAGCAGAACAACTATTTCAAAGTTATGAAAAAGAAGAACAACTTCAAATAATACGTGCAACACGCAATCCAAAACAACGAGAAGAACTCTATTATCTTGTTCCAGACTGTACTGATTTAATTCAGGAAAGTCCCACTGAAGATGTTCTTCAAGTCCTAGATACACTACTCGGAACAGGTCTCGCTTGTGGTCTTCTTCCTTGTTTATCCAACGAACAATTTGAAGAGATCATGGATATAGCTATTTGGCGTGATGGTAAAATAGATGAAAATTCACTGAGTCTCTGGTTGTTTGAGTTAAGTGAATGTGAAAGGGATGACCTTAGTAGATTCCTCGGACAAATCGATCTACGGATTCTTGCTGGACTTCTAAAGAATCGTGTTAAGTTGAAGGGAACACTTGGTGCATTGATGATAGAAGAAGGTATCATTGATCCAAATTCACCGTCAATTGAATGTAAAGACGATCAAGCAAGAGCAATTCTCAATGCAATATGGGAAGCAGATGATACCTACTTCACACAGTTATTAAAGGAAATGTTCGCAATTGACAAAGAAGGTGATGTAGAAACTGAATTAGTAACTGCATTGGAAAAAGCAACTGCCGAAAGAGCTGAACGAGTGAAAGCACGCGACAGTAAAGCAGGTATCAAGATTACTGAATCCGATCTGACAGAACATGTTGATTTAGATTCCCTTGACCTTGCCGAGGAAAAAAAGGAAAATGCAGACGAGTAAATTCTCACTTGTTTCCGGTGCGACTATTGATGGACATTCATTTTTAGCGCGAACTTTGATGCATGGTGATTCTCTTGGTAGAATTGATCCTGAACTTTCCGAAAGTCTTTCCGAGGACATCGCAGCACTTGCACACAAATTGATTACCATGAAGGTCACAGACCTTTCTGATGAAACAGATCTTCGCGCACAAATTCAAACTGCATTTGCCCTTACGAGTCTCGGTTTAGAATACGGTAGTAAAGGAAACTTAGACAAAGCAGTTAGTGTTTTAATAGCAAATCCTATTATCAAATTTTTCCAAATCGGTAATACACTGACCGATAAATTATTAAATAGAGCAAGTTATTTACTCAATCAGGCGGTGATAGAGCCGCCTGAATCACTTGTGCATATTGATCTTGACAACATCCGAATCTATAATCATGCAGAAGCTGAATTCCTTGATGAAGTATCTAATCACAACACTACCATTACTTCCGCACAAGTAATAATTAAAGAAAAATATCAACCGCGCACATTCTCACAACTTTCCGATATGGAAATTATCCGTCAACAGTTAGATTTTATTGAAGCACGGTGGGCTTACGTAAAAGCATTACCACTTGATGATCTATTTTCTGTAGATCCACCACTAAATATAGCAATTGATCCTATTCAAACATTAACGCTTAGTTTGATGGCAAATTTGACATTGTATTACCAACCATCACTACAGTTAGAAAGAGAAACACTTGGTGACTTCCGAGACATCATATATAATGAAGATGATGAGGAAATACGTAATGCCCCCCGTCAACGTTTATTAGACTGGATAGAACAGTATCTCATACAAGATAACCATTCTGAAGAAACTATATCTTATACTGTTGCTTATTGGGATGCCTGTATGCGTGAAATAGTTAATCCCAATCAGGATATTCAGAGATTGTTGTGAAACAATTTTGGATATTTTATTGAGTTATCACCCTATGTATCACATTCATATAGTTGTCTTCCCGTCCTATAATGATTTCACATTAAGAAAATTGCATATCTCGTAATTTTGTGTTATTATACACACATTGATTATAAAACAATATGTAGGAGCATTACGTTGTAATTTCATAGGACAACGTAAAGATACAAATGCAAATAGAAACTGCAACTTTCGGTGCAGGATGTTTTTGGTGTGTTGAAGCAGTTTTTCAACAGCTTAAAGGTGTCAAAAAGGTAGTATCGGGTTATACCGGTGGATCAACTGCAAATCCAAACTACCGTGAAGTCTGCACAGGGGAGACCGGGCACGCGGAAGTTATTCAGATTGAATATGAACCTGATGTTATCTCATTCAAAGAACTGTTAGATGTTTTTTGGCATACACACGATCCAACCACTTTAAACCGTCAAGGTAACGATACAGGCACACAGTATAGATCAGCAATTTTCTATCATTCTGAATCACAAAAAAATATAGCAGAAGAATCTAAAACAGAGATGGACAATTCTGGTATATGGGATGATCCGATTGTAACTGAGATTACCGCTATTGATGTGTTTTATCCTGCTGAAGAATACCACCAGAACTATTTCCAGTTAAATCCAAGCCAACCGTATTGCCAATTTGTAATACATCCAAAGATGAAAAAATTCACAAAAGATTATAAAGATAAATTAAAACCTGAATAGTGTTTCATGTAATAAAAATATGTGCATTTGTAATACCTTATCCTATTACAATACACATATTTCAGTTTAAAAAGGAGTCAGGATATTGAAGTCGATTATTATATATGTATTGACGGTAACAGCATTATGTTTTTCTGTTATTACTACTGAAGGGATTTCTCAGGAAACAGAACAACCTATCGCTGTAAGTGTAGAAACACCACGTCGCATCTCAATTGTATCAGAAAAAACATATAACGGACATTTAGTACCACGTGCTGAAGTAAAGGTTTATGCCAACATATCTGGAAAATTAGTAAAATTAAATGCTGTACCAGGTCAAACCGTTGCAAAGGGAGATGTCCTTGCACAGAGTAGTGCACGGCAAGCGACCATTGATGCAATTAAGGCTGAAGTTGCAGTAAGTGTAGCAAAATCACAACTGACAACAACAGAAGCAAACGCACAGACACGTATTGAAACACAACTGGTAACGGCAAAAGAATCAGTCGCAGATGCTGAGTCAAAATTGGAGGAAACTAAATCTCTTGCTGAAATGCGTATAAGGAATCAATTGATTCAGGCAGAATCAGCATATAAAGCTGCACAAGCAAATTTTGAACGCGCGAAAGTTAGTTCAAAACAAGGATTGGAACGTGCAAAAACAGAATTTGCAAAAGCAACATCTGATTTTGAACGGGATAAAGAATTACACGAACAGGAACTTATAAGTGATAGTGCCTATGAAGCATCTGAAACGCGCTTCAAACTTGTACAAAGTAGACACGAAGAGGCTGTAGCTGCAGCAACTCAATTTGAAGATGGTACTGCTCAAGTCACCGTAGAAAAAACTAAAGCAGAATTAGCAGTCGCAAGAAAAATTGTTGAAAGTAGAGGCTGGGAACGTGAGATTGCTGCTGCGGAATCAAAAGTAACACAAGCAAAAGCAAACTTGCAAACTGCACAGAAACTTGTTGAAGCAAAAGCATGGGAACGCGAAATAGAAATCGCAAAATCCGCAGTCAGTGAAGCAGATGAACAACTTAAACTTGCACGTGAACAAGTGAATGAAGCTGTGATTACATCTCCAATAGATGGTGTGATCGCACAACGACATCTTGAACTGGGTGATTATGCAAAATCGGCTGCATCTTCTGGTCAACCTGTATATACTGTTGTGGCTATGGATATCCTTAAAGCAGTTTGGAGTGTATCGGTAAGTGATATAAACATTATTAAAGAAGGCAATATGGTGCTAATTTCTACTGCATCTGGAATTCAAAATATAATTGGAACAATTGATTTCATCAGTCCGATTGTCAAACAGGGAGAGAATTCAATTACTGTTCATGCAACACTTAATAAACCTTTAGGAAATCGGACAGAGAAAGATACTTCTGTTCTAGTCCATAACAAAGCATTAAAACCAGGTATATCCGTTACCATATCACTAAAAACTGGTGAAAGGAAAAACGTTCTACTGTTACCACGCCGTGCAGTCTTGAATATTCAGCGTGGAATAGGTGACATATTTGTAGTAGAAGAAAATGTGGTACGTCAGAAACAGGTGAACGTAGGTGGAATATACGGTGGAGAAATAGAGTTAAGTTCACAATTAACTCTGTCAACTAACGTGATTGTAGAAAATCAACATTTACTGTCGGAAGGCGCACCTGTGTCAATATCGACTGAATGACAAATGAATTTTGTATCTATTAGTCACGATTTTATGTTTATTCATCCACAATCATGCAACAATTGATTCACATAATATTCTTTGAACTGAATACCAATGTCATATAAAACTATCCATTGTAATTTCCGCTCATATTTGCTATCATAATAAACGAACAACTATATTAATCTAAATATAATGGATGAAATATGAAAACAAATGTCAGCATTATAGATGATGCATTTTATATAAATGAAGAAATAACTTATAAAGGACGCGAGTATAAAGGTAATAAGATTGAGGGTTTGCTTCTCAATAGTAGAATGGTACAAGGTGTTTTTGATGATCGCAATCCTGATACGGTTCATCGTTGGGAATATCCTGACACAGGAAAATGGGATGCGGAACGTAATACTCGTGAATTTTTATCAGCCATGCCAACATGGAAAGCACACGGGGTTTTGGCTTTTACCATAAACCTTCAAGGTGGGAGTCCTGAAGGGTATTCAAAAGCACAACCATGGCACAATTCCGGTATTGAATCCGATGGAAGTCTCAACCCAGATTACCTTTCCCGTCTAAAACGTATTATAGACTTTGCTGATGAACTTGGAATGGTAGTCATACTCGGTTATTTCTACTTCGGACAAGACCATCGCTTGGACGATGAACAAGCAGTTATACGTGCAACAGACAACGCAACCAAATGGTTATTTGATAACGGATATACTAATGTTATAGTTGAAGTTAACAACGAATGTAATGTTAGATATTCACATGATATATTAAAACCAGACAGGGTTCATGAACTAATTGAACGAGTGAAATCTAAATCACGTAATGGTAGAAAATATCTTGTTGGAACAAGCTATGGTGGTGGTAGAGTGCCACTTGAAAATGTCGTCCGGGCATCCGATTTTTTACTCGTGCATGGTAACGGGGTAGGAGATCCGAATCGTATCCTTGAAATGGTACAACAAACACGTCATGTTGCTGGTTATCGTCCTATGCCAATTCTATTCAACGAAGACGATCATTTCGATTTTGACAAACCACTTAATAACTGCATCGCGGCAATTAGTCAATACGCTTCATGGGGTTACTTTGATCCAGGTGAAAACGACTACCATCACGGGTATCAATCTGTTCCTGTTCAATGGCAAATTAACACCCCACGTAAACGCGCTTTTTTTCAGTATATTCGCGATATAACAGGATACACTCCATAGAAAGGAACAGTGAATATGTCTGAAATTCCATTTTATTATTTTCCAATTGCAATAGCAGTCATAATTATGTTTGCAACCAGTTTCCGAATTCTGAAAGAATACGAACGGGCTGTTATTTTCAGGTTAGGACGTTTCATAGGAACACGTGGTCCTGGACTCGTAATTATGATACCGTTCTGGATAGAAAGAATGCAAAGAGTTAGTCTACGGGTAATCGTTAACGATGTTACACCACAAGATGTGATTACAAAAGACAATGTCTCTGTCAGTGTAAATGCTGTTTTGACATTTCGGGTAGCAGAACCAGAAAAAGCAGTTATTGAGGTAGAAGAATTTGGCTTTGCTATTTCACAAATCGCACAAACTACACTACGTAGTGTACTCGGGCGCGCAGAACTTGACGATTTGCTATCTGAACGAGAAAAACTCAATCAGGATTTAGAGGAAATCATTAAAAAGCAGTGCGAACCGTGGGGGATTGAAGTTCATGCAATGGAAATTAAGCACGTTGACCTACCTGTAGAAATGCAGCGGGCAATGGCAAAACAAGCAGAGGCGGAACGTGAACGAAGAGCTAAAGTAGTTCATGCTGAAGGAGAATTTGAATCGGCTGAAGTATTAACTGACGCAGCTAAAATCCTAAGTGAAACGCCAACTGCAGTACAACTTCGGTTTCTTCAAGCGTTGGTAGAGGTAAGTGCTGAGAAAAACTCCACAGTCATATTCCCGATTCCAATCGATCTTCTCAGTCCGTTTATTAACAAACAATCGGAAAAAACTGAGTAATGTGACTTAAGTAGAATTACCAATCCTCATCAAGGAATGGCGTACTGGGATAACTGTAGACATTTCCTTCAAAGTTACGTAACTGAATTTCATCGTCATCAAAAGCCACAATTGGATCTGGTATTAAAGCAATTTTTCCACCACCACCTGGTGCATCAATCACATAATGTGGTACACCAAGACCAGAAATATGTCCACGTAATGCTGCGACAATGTTTAGTCCAGTTTCCACTGCAGTTCTAAAATGATCAGTTCCAACGACAAGATCCGCTTGATATATATAATACGGTTTAACACGAATTCGTAATAATCCCTTCATCAGTTCAACCATAACAGTTGGATCGTCATTTACACCTTTGAGTAAAACAGCTTGATTACCAAGAGGTATTCCTGCATCTGCTAACATTCCACAAGCTTTTTCTGTTTCAGGTGTTATCTCGCGAGGATGATTGAAGTGCGTATTAATATAAAATGGATGGTAACGTTTTAATATTTCACATAACTCTGGAGTAATTCGTTGGGGTAATGTAACTGGAACGCGTGAACCAATACGGATGATTTCCAGATGCTCAATTGCCCGAAGACCACCTACAATCATCTCAATCTTTTTATCGGTCAACATTAATGGGTCACCACCAGAAATAATTACATCACGAATCTCTGGATGATCCTGAATATAGGCAAGTCCTCTTTCTATATTGCCTTCTGATATTGAATGCGGATCACCAACTTTCCGCTTACGAGTGCAAAAACGACAATAAATAGGACACATGTAATTAACATAGAAAAGTGCTCTGTCGGGATACCTATGGGTTACGTTTGGCACTTCACTGTCATCTTCTTCATGGAGCGGATCCTCTACACCAGTCCTGATTAACTCGCGAGGATCAGGAACTACCTGTTTCCAGATTGGATCCCCAGGTTTCTCAATCAGACTTAAATAATATGGATTGATACGGATCGGAAATTCTTTGTGAATGCGCCGCATCTCTTCTATATCTACATTAAATACAGACGCAAGTTTTTCTGGTGTATTGACAGTATCCCTAACAAGTTGCTTCCATTCTTCCATAAATTGGTTCCCTTAAATGTGTTTTCAGGTATTAAAATCAGTTACGGATATCCTCGGAGTTGTGCGTAACCTCGTTCATAATGTCACCTTCACGAAGTTGATCTACCACATCTATACCCTCAACGACACGTCCAAATGTGGTGTAACTTCCGTTTAGATGAGCATATCCGCTTGTATCTTCGTTAAGACAAATGTAGAATTGACTTCCAGCAGAATCTGGGGAGGGTTTTCGTGCCATAGCAATGACACCTTTTTCATGAGCAGGCATCTTCTCGCGTAACGTGGCGTTTTTAAATTCGCCTGGGATTGTCCATCCAGGTCCACCTGTTCCTGTACCATCTGGATCTCCACCTTGGATAACGAAATCTTTTACATATCTGTGGAATGATAGACCATCATAAAATCCAGACTCAACTAATTTTACAAAATTTGCTACGGTTTTTGGCGCACATTCTGGATAAAGTTCTATGATAATGTTTCCTTTATCTGTTTTAAGCGTTACAATTGACAACTGATTATTTGTACTTGAAATGGCTGCGTTTAATAACGAATAAAATAAACTTAATTGCATCATACCTCACTAAAATTCTATTATTGTAACATTTAAAAAAACAAAAATTGCTGTAGATATAAATATTAAATTGATAGAAACAAAGACATTAAACTGGAAAATTTACTTGAGTACATCCATATCCACTTGAAACATGATACATATATTTCTACCTGAAGTCAAGTGAAATATCCTCAGTTCAGGGTTATTTATTCAGTAGTCTTGACATTGTATGGTTTAATATGTTACTCTAATATTAAGAATGAGGTGAATGTCGTGCTGAAAATTCCTACCGAAAATCAGAAGGAACGAGAACTCGTTTCTACATTAAAACTGCTGTCACCAGGGACATATCTACGTGAAGGTATTGACTTAATTATCCAGTCCAATACGGGTGGTTTAATAGTTGTTGGTGATACTCCAGAAATATTGAATTTGACTGAGGGTGGTTTTAGGATAAATTGTCCTTACACACCTACGCGTCTCTCTGAATTAGCAAAAATGGATGGGGCTATCATTCTTTCATCAGACCTGAAAAGAATCGTCCGTGCAAATGTGACTCTACAGTTAAACACATCTATATTTTCTAATGAAACTGGATTACGACATCGCGCAGCAGAAAAATTTTCAAAGGATACAGGTCACATTGTACTTGCAGTGTCAAGAAGACGTAACACATTGACACTTTACTCAGCAGAACAACACTATCTCTTCCGTGAACGACCAATTCTGATATCAGGGGCAAACCAAACTATGCTCGCGTTGACACAATACGCAAAATATATGCAAAATGCAATTGCCTCTCTAAACTGGGCAGAGTTAAGTGGAACAACTACACTTACAAACATAATTAATACTATCCAAGTGTGTGAAAGAGTACGTCGGACAGAATATGAACTAAATAGATACAGAATTGAATTAGGAACAGAAGCACAATCACTTCAACTCACTCCTCCTGATTTATCAGTAGAAATTGAAAGTGCATTACTCATCATTAAGGACTATTATAGGGACGAAGAATTACATGAAAATCAAGTCTTTGAAGAAATATTTGAACTAAATGCGGATGACCTATCAGAGGAGAGCAATATCAGTACTGCCCTTGGATACCCATCTAATATTAACAATTTTGATGAAATATTAGTTCCACGTGGATATAGGATGTTAAGCCAAATTCCACGTATCCCAATGGATATTGTTGAAAATATAGTTGAAAGATTGAAAACATTAGACGTAATTATAACTTCCTCCATTGAAACATTAAAAGAGATTAAAGATGTAGGAAAAACACGAGCAACAGTAATTAAGGAAGCATTGGTTCAAATGAAAACGGGAACAACACAACCTCAAGTTTTTGCACTTCCGATATATGATTGGGAATAAATGCTAATCTTCAACAATAATTAAACACAAATGTGATAAGGAGTCTTGTAATGATACGATTCGGTGTTTTAATCAATTGGATAAATAACGTAAAGCGAGATAAGGTATACCATTCTATCTTTGTATATAGTATCTTTCTTAGTGTCATGTTTCTTGCTGCCTGCAGCGGAAAACTGGGTTCAATTCAACAAGGTGATGTTGATACACATATTCAACAAGCAGAACAAGCAATAGGATTAGCTCATGATGCAAATGCACCTTCACTTGCATTTAAGGAATTCGAACAAGCCGAAACCTATCTTGAGATGGCAAGAGAAGCACTCGCAAACAATAATGGATTAGATGCCATTACTTATGCAAATAAAGCTATATCACATGCAATAATTGCACAACGAATAGCAATTCAAAACTCAGTCAGTGCTGGATATAATACTACAATTTTTGAAAAAGATGCACTCATAACTGAACTCCGTAAAAGCATGAAAGCACAAGAACAAAAGATGAGTGACTTAGAAACAAATATTAATGAGTTTGTTGAAACTGAAAAGCAACTACAAACCAATATACGCATCCTTGAGAATAAGAACCAAGAACTTACCGATGATAGAAGAACTCATCAGGAAAAAGTTGCAGAACTGAATGCAACTTTAAAGTCTATTCAAGCGAGAATTGACAAATCTGAAGCAGATGTCAAAAGTTATGGCATGCAAGTAAAAAACCTATCACGTAAACTTGAAGTTGCTGATACTATTGCTAATTCTGCAAATAAGCAAAAACGGGCTGCCATCGCTGAAAGTGAATTATTGAAGAAACAGATACGTGAGCAGGCAAAGATTTATACAGATAAACTTGCAGAAGCTGCAAAAAAGAGTGTTGTCACTGAACACGCTGAATATTTACGTAAAGCCAAAGCGGAAGCACGGGCTTATGAGAAACAACTGCATAGTAATGAACCAAAACGAACAGGAAGAACATCTCTTTCAACACAGCAAATTAATGCTGGAAAAGCAGTATTAAGTAATTGGGAAAATGCATGGAATAGCAAGAATCTTAATGCTCATTTGGAACATTACATACCAAATATTACTGCAACAAAAATAGTAACTCGTGAGAGTAAAGAGAATCAAAGCAATATCGATCGAAGTGAAATTGAATCTTCACTAAGAGAGATGAATACGCAATCTTGGAACAAATTTCAATCAAGTTTTGAGGTAGAACAAGAAAGTGTCATCGGATTATTAAAATATAGACGTTTAGTTTCCCCCGCACAGACGGAAGATGACACTGAATTATACGATATGTGGTTCCGTGAAATATGGGCACATCAGGTTCAAGGTAAATGGAAAATATATCGCGAAATTTGGCAAGTCTATGAAAATGTCCCAAAATTTTAAGGAGTAAGTAGATGAACGACTTTCAAAACACTACAAAAACCACACTATCAACAATTATAAAGTGGGGGACAATCCCATTAATACTTGTCACCTTAGTGGTAATTGGTATCTTACTTACCAGTTCAAGTGAAACATCTTCCGGTTTTTTAACTAAATGGAAAAATGCAATGGAATCAGGAAGTATTGAAGCTTACGATACTTTATGGGATAATAATGCTCGCGGTCAACTTAATTCAGGATATCAACACACCTCTGAACTTTTTGCTGAAAGATTTGTGATAGAAGTTAATATATCTAACGCTGTTGATAGAACACGAAAAGTTGCTCAATACCCAAATTATTTGCAGATTGAAGAAATACCAATACTTGTACATGCAATCGGAGAACCAATTCTTCAGTCGAGAACGTTAACGATTGCAAAAAAAGGGTTTTTTCGTAAACATTGGAAACTTGTCAGAGATGAGGTAATTAGTGAAGAAATTGGATCCGATTTGACTGCGTTTGAGGCAACCAGATCAGCTGGAAAAACACCTCAAAACAATAGTCCTGTTGCACCTTTAGTAATGGAATGGAAAGAAGCACTTGAATCACAGAACAACAAAAAATATACCTCACTCTGGGATAAATCCGCACGTAAGAAACGACAGAATAATTATCAACTTGCTCTTGCGCAATTGTCAGAAACATCAAAAGTTGACTTAAGTCTTGCTACCTATTCTCCAATTGCAAATTCAAAAACAAAACATGTGGTAGAAAACATTAGTGTAACTACATATAATGCTGGAACTCCTATTGCACCTCATACACGAAGATTATCCGTTGAAAAAAAAGGATTTTTTATCCGACGTTGGAAATTAATCAATGATGAAGTAGTAGGAGATTATCTTTCTGAGCAACCTATACCACAACAGCAACAACCAGAGATGGATTCTATACAGGAAGAAACCGAATCTGGAATCTATAACGGTGACGCACCGATTGACACACAACTCAAGGTAGGTCAAGTTCTTGGAAAATGGCAGAAAGCATGGGAAGACAAAGACATTGATACTTACATGTCAATCTACTCAGATAGAGCATTAATAACCCGCGTCTCCGTTCGAAATGGTAAGGAAATCCCATCTTATCTCACAAAAAATCAACTACGTGAAAAAATGAAAAGACTAAACGTGCATTACTCTGATATTCAGGTCAAGATATCCAATCTGGTTGTAAATGGAGACAGAGCAGTCGCTGACCTTGAATTCCTACAAGAATTCAAGGGAACACCCGCATCAGGTTCACGACCAGCATATTCTGATTTAGGACTTAAACAATTGGATTTAATGATTGATCCTTCTGATGGATATTGGAAGATTTACGGTGAGACATGGAGTCGTTACGAAGAGGTACCAAAGTTTCCTAAAAACTAACCTGGGTTATATACAATTATCCAGCTGGAACACTCAAAATAGTTACCATCATTCTCATTGATAGTAATATCTACACAAGATGCCAACTGAGTTTAGAACTAAACGTAAAATTGAGTTCTCTGATACTGACATGGCAGGAATCGTCCATTTTTCAAGGTTTTTTATCTTTATGGAAACCGCTGAACACGAATTCCTACGGAGTTTAGGAACGAGTGTAGCAACAGAATGGGATGGAAACAAAATCGGTTGGCCTCGACTTACAGCATCATGTGAGTATCTAAGTCCGTTGAGATTTGAAGATGAAGTGGACATCCGTCTTTGTGTAACCAACAAAGGAACAAAATCTCTTACATATCAATTCTACTTTACGCTTGATGGTAAGGATATCGCACGCGGACAACTTACCACTGTTTGCTGCATTACTAATTCAGACGAAAAGTTACAAGCAATTCCAATCCCTGAGTTCATCTCCTCTCAAATCTCTATAACCTAATATATCAGTCCAATATACTTACATATTTGAGGAAGTAATGAAAAATATACTCAACATTACTGATGCAGAAATTGTTCGAATTGAAGGCGAAGCACCGAGAACGTTGTATACACTTATTCAACCAAATATACAGAATACAGAACGTTTTTCAATGGGGTTAGAAGAAATTGATCCCAATAGTGAAATACCAATGCATTCACATAGTGAGGAAGAAGAGATAATTTTTGTGTTCGCAGGAAAAGGAAAAGCGTATGTTGGTGGCGAAGAGTCAGAAGTGAAAAAAGGAACAGTAATCTATATACCACCAAATGTGGATCATCGATTTGTCAACACAAGTGACGTGCCTCTATGGATTACTTGGACGCTTTCACCACCCGGTTTTGAAAAAAAGATTCGTAAAATAGCTGATGGTACTGCAGGGATGGAAATATATAGCGAATCATAATCAAGACTTTCAAGAACTACTTACAGATGATGGTGCAACGTCATAATGTGAAAATTCCAATGTAAAAGCACCACGTCCTTGTGTCATAGAACGTAGTTGCGTTGTGTATTGAAAGGTCTCTGCTAAAGGTATAATGGCATTAATAATGTTAGTCATATCTTGAGAATCTGTCTCGTTGATTTGAGCACGACGCGCATTCAAGTCTCCGATTACTTTTCCTACATGTTCATCTGGAACTGTAATATGTATGTTCATAATCGGTTCAAGCAATAATGGCTTTGCATTCCTTACTGCTTTCTCAAATGCAACTACAGCTGCCGCCTCATACGCAGTCTCTGATGAATCGGTTGGATGCGTTGAACCACCTGTGACAGTAACCTTTATATCCTGTAACGCATACCCCATAAGAGTACCACTGCCCATTGCCCCTTCAAGGGCAGTCTCAATTGATGGTATAAATTGTCGCGGTATTTTAGTCTCATCAGATCTATCCTCAAATTCAAAACCCTTATCTCTTTCTAAAGGTTCAACACGAAGCACAACATCTCCGTAAATACCCTCCTCGTCTGTTTTATGGATATGTGTTCCGCGTCCTTCTGCAGTTGTGCTAATTGTCTCACGATATGCTACCTGTAACTGATGGACACGCGCATTCACACCAAACTCACGAATCATTCTGTCTGTGAGTATTTCTAAGTGAAGTTCCCCCATACCAGAGATAATCCGTTGTCCAGTTTCTTTATCAATATCAACAGTAAATGTCGGATCTTCATCCATAAGTTTTTCCAGCGTTTCTTCCAACGCATCTGTGTCACTTGCACGTTCAGGTTCAATCGCAACGGAGATTACTGGCGGTGGAAATTCAATTGACTCAAGCAACAATGGATGTTGTATATCGCTCAAAGTATGTCCAGTTTTGGTCGTACGCATCCCGACGAGTGCCACGATATCACCGGCATAAGCAGCATCACAACTTGCTTCTTTATTCGCATGCATCTGTAATATTCTATTCACACGTTCACGTTTTTCTGTTGCTACATTATAGACTACTTCTCCACGTTTAAGCGTGCCAGAATAGACCCTGCAATAAACCAGTTTATCCACAGTGTCATGACTTGCTACTTTAAAGGCTAAGGCAGAAAACGGTTCAGTGTCATCCGCATGTCGTACAACAGATTCAGATGCTTCGGATTTTGACCTTTTGGAGGATTTGCCTTTTGCAGGTATAGATATTTCACCTTCTATCGGTGGAACATCAACAGGAGACGGGAGGAAATCAATTACAGCATTCAGTAAAGGTTGCACGCCTTGATTCTTTAATGAACTACCGCATAATACAGGAATAAAACTACCTTTTAATGTTGCTCCTCTAATACCTGTCACTAACTCCTCAACTGAAATATCATTTCCTTCAAGATATTTTTCAAGAAGGTCATCATCTTCAGATGCAACATTCTCCAATAGTGATTCACGTGCAGAATTTGCTTTATCTTCCATTTCAGGAGGAATTTCTGCTTCTTCAAATGTCTTACCTTGATCAGATTCATTCCAATAGAGTGCTTTCATACCCATCAGATCAACAATTCCACAAAAATCTCGCCCTTCACCAATTGGTAATTGCAAAGGCACAGGATTTGTGTCAAATCTATCTGTCATCATCTCAAGTACACGACCAAAATTTGCTCCGACACGATCCATCTTATTTACGAAAGCAATCCGTGGAATCTGATACCGTTCTGCTTGATTCCATACCGTTTCAGATTGTGGTTCAACACCACCAACTGCACAAAATAGTGCAATCACACCGTCCAATACACGTAGTGAACGTTCAACTTCAACGGTAAAATCAACATGTCCGGGCGTATCAATCAGATGAAATGCATGGTCTCGCCAGAAACAGGTAGTAGCGGCTGCAGTTATCGTTACGCCACGTTCACGTTCCTGAACCATCCAATCCATTTCTGCTGTTCCATCATCTACCGTTCCAATTTTATGTTTCTTTCCTGTATAAAATAGGATTCGTTCGGTTGTGGTTGTTTTGCCTGCGTCAATGTGTGCTGCTATGCCAATATTACGCACCTTTTCAATCGGGTATTCGCGTGCCATCTGTTTCCTTAAATTATCTGTGAGAATCTAATTATCAGTATTCCACTGAAGAACAACACCAAGTAACTCAGGATTCCACTCCATCAACAATTGATATGCCTTTGGTGCATCATACCCAGGTACACGATGACTTATCATGGGCGCAACATTAAACCTTTTATGTGATATAAGAGATAACATCAAACGACTGTCATCTTCACTTGTCCAGAAATTTGCTGATGACTCTTGACGTGGTCTGATAGAATTGTGTGCCCCGTAGATAATCAAACCCTTTTTATGTACATCTCGATAGAAATTAACCTTTGGAGTCTCACCTCGTGTACTTGCTAATAACACCACTCGGGCACCCCAACCTGCTACAGCCAAAGCAGTACTGATAGCATCCGGATGACCTGTTGCCTCTATTACAACAACTGGTCCTTTACCCATAGTCATCTCTGACAATCTCTCAGAAAAATCCTTATCTTCAGGATTGAGAGTATAGTCCACCCCTACCTCTGTAGATAGTTCAAGTCGACTATCAGTCAAATCAGCAGCAATAACTGGAACCGCCCCACTAAGTCTGGCAAGTTGCAACGCAAGTAATCCGATGAGTCCTTGCCCGATCACTAAGGTTGCTTCTCCCAATTCAATACTTGCTTTACGCACCCCTTGCAGTGCAATTGCACCGAGGTTAAAGAAAACAACTTCTTCCGCAGCTACTTCCGAGGAATTAACCTTTAGTAAACGACTTCCTGTAGCAACATAATGGCTTGTATGTCCATGTGTTGTAGCAACCCGATCACCTACTTTATACCCACTAACATCTTCACCAATTTCCACCACTTTTCCAATATTGCTATATCCAGGTCTTGAAGGATACCTACCTTGTGCATTCGGTAATCCCAATAAAAAAGCCCTTTCTGTTCCAGGACTTATAAGGGTGCATTCTGTTGCTACCAAAACTTCGTCAGGTTTGATAGTAGGTATATCAAATTCCTCGATCTCAACTGTAGCACGACTTGGCCATATTACCCGTTGACCTTTCATGAAATCCAACCTCTAAAAAAAGGATAATCGTTTATGAAGTATATCACAAAAACGATTATCCTTCAAATTGTTATTACTGCTTCTGTTTAGATAACAATGATTCTATCTCATCAGGATCTAAGGACTGAAATCAATAGCAATAACCATTATCGGTCATTTTCACTGATCTTTAATGTTACAAATTTGCCACGCTGCCTTAAATCCTTGAAATAAACAAGTGCTAAAGTTTCATTACTTTCACCAAGTTCTTTTACTATTGTCTCATAGTCTTCCAAAGAGTTAATTTCGTTATAATCTATCTCCTTAATGAGATAACCAACTCTAATGCCAAGCCTATGTGCAACACTTCCTGGTTCAACATTCATGACGATAACACCAGTTTCACCTTGGTGTCCATGCTGGTTTGCCAATTTAGGTGTCAAAGATTGAACATGCATACCAGCTAATTTTAATGGACTAACATCGGGGTCAATAGATTCATCAAGACTCTCAATTGCCTCTTCTGTCCGTTTTTCCAATTTAACGGATAACAGAATCTTTTCTTTGTTTCGTAGAATTTTCAGTTTTACTTTAGTGCCAACACCTGCAGATCCAACAAGATGCATTAAGTGGGTTGAATCTCGGATTGATTGTCCATCAAATTCAAGGATCACATCACCAGGACGAAGTCCGGCTTTTTCTGCTGGACTTCCTCGTCCGACATCATTTACAGCTGCTCCATGGACTTGATCAAGTTTCAGTTTTTCTGCTATATCATGCGTAACGGATTTCATACGTATACCAAGCCATCCCCGTACAATTTCCCCATGTTCAATTAACTGCGGTAATAGTTGACGCGCTGTATTACTTGGTATGGCAAAACCGATTCCAACATTACCCAAATCTACACCATTCGTAGCGATCATAGTGTTAATTCCTACTAATTCACCACGTATGTTAATCAAAGCACCACCGCTATTACCTTGATTAATTGGTGTGTCCGTTTGTATGAAATTGCCATATTTTATATTAGAGAGATAGTTTGCACGGTTTTTTGCACTTACAACGCCGCGTGTGACAGTTTGTGAAAGATTAAACGGTGTTCCAATAGCTATTACCCATTCACCCACTTCTAATGTATCAGAATCACCAAATGGAAGAGCGGATAATCCTTCAGCTTTAATTTTTAGAACGGCTAAATCAGTACCACTAACTTCTGAACGAGCAGAATCACGACCTATTAACTCTGCCTTATATTCTTTACCATCGGCTAAGGTTACTAATATTTCATCTGCTTTTTCAATGACATGGCTGTTGGTAAGAATATAACCATCATCACTGATGATAACACCAGAACCGATTCCTCTTATATCAGGAAGTGGTTCTTGATTATTTGGAGTAGGATCTGTTTCATAACCAAATCCATGAGGTTGCATCCCACGAAATCTATCCATAAAACGTCTCAACTCATCTCTATCCATGTCCTGTCGAGGAATAACACGTAATCTTGGAATTGTTTCATCAACTTTTTGCTCAGTAAAAGTGGTTATTTGCACAATTGATGGTCGTGTACGTTTAACTAAATTTATAAAAGCGCGATTTGCACGTTCAAGATATTGAAAATCTTCCGATTCTGTAAATGCATTATGTGTTTCACCTTCAGCAGTAGGTACTACAAACTCATTTCCAGTTTGAGAAATAATCAATCCTACAGTAAGGACAAGTCCTGACAATATCAATATTACTGCTGCATGTCTGTTAAGTAAGCGTCTGAAGTTTAACATTCTCTTATCCTCCAATTTATATCATTATGCCACTTAGAAAATATATGTATTTTTGTCTTTACGAAATAAAAACACACCGATGAAGTAAAAGAGTTGCATAAAAAATACAGTAAGTACTCGTTTTATTCACCCCTTGAAATTTTATCTACATGTTCTTGAACAATATGTTCAGGACATGATTTGATGAATAACCATCCACCTGGTACAAGTATTATAAATGCACCTATAGCAATGTCATCTATTCGTCCAATTAATGGAAGGATAAAGTCACCATCAAAGGGATAAACAAAATACGCAATAGCAAAAATGACTGCGAATATTTCAAATATAACAAGAATTGTCTTTTTATATATTGGGATACGTTCATCACGAAATAGACGCAATGCCAACCGAATGAAGTTAGGAAAATGGAGAAAGATACGTAAAAAACGAAATAACCCTCGTCCTTTACTGCCGAAGAAAAAAGGATTTATCATGCATCAATTTTACCAAAATATTGGTGTTTGTGCAATCCAATTTCAATATTAACCTTGACATCTATCAACCTAATTTGTATACTACCCCATATTTATTCTTCCACATATTGATATATGAATTAGTAAGGAGAGATAATGGCAACACAACTCGCAGCACAGTTATATACACTCAGAGAATTCACCAAGACAGAAGACGATATTGCCAAAACAATGAATAAGGTCAGACAACTTGGATATGAAGCTGTCCAATGTTCCGCACTCGGACCAATTGAACCTGAAGCACTCAAAAAGATTGTTGATAATGAAGGAATAACAATATGTGCTACACATACAAGTTATACACGAATGCGCGACGAACCACAAGCAGTTATTGATGAACATAATTTATGGGGATGCAAACACGCTGCTATTGGTGGTCTTCCTGGTGAATACCGCACAAAAGAAGGATATGCTAAATTTGCACAGGAAGCCTCTGAAGTCGGGGCAAGACTTGCTGAAGGCGGTCTGATCTTCTCATATCATAATCACAGTTTCGAGTTAGAAAGATTTGATGGACGCACAGGCTTGCAAATACTATATGAGGAGAGTGATCCAAAACATTTCAATAGTGAAATTGATACATATTGGATACAGCATGGTGGAGGGGATCCTGCCGAATGGATACGCAACTTAAAAGGACGCGCTCATATTGTGCATCTCAAAGATATGGTTGTCGTGGGTAATTCGCAACGTTATGCTGAGGTCGGTGAAGGTAATCTAAACTGGTCAGCAATCATGGATGCCTGTGAGTATGCAGAAGTGGAATGGTATATTGTGGAACAAGATTCATGTTATGAACGAGATCCATTTGATAGTTTAGGAATCAGTTTAAAAAACCTTCAAGGAATGGGTCTAACTTAGAAACAATATCTAATTAACGTGAGTTCCATAATTAATCCAATTACCGCTGTAGATTGGATTGAGGGACGAAACCCAATCTACGGAGATATTCGTGCTGATTTATAGAACTCACGTTAATTCTATTCAACTTAGTAGACAGTTTTCAAATTTCCCCATGTAGTTGAAAGTTTGGCAAGCGGATCTACAGGTGTGGCTTGGGAACTTATATTTTTAAGTGCATTAATGTCATCTCCACTAAGCGCACGGTTCCAAAGACGCACTTCATCAATCATACCTGTAAATACGTTATTGGGTCTATCGCAATCTTGTGCGATTCGCAATGGATCATCAATAGATTTGAGTGCACCGGGAACAGCACCTTCACCAATGATCTCGCCATCAATATAAAGTTTTGCTATTTCACCATCGTTAGTAAAAGCAACATTCACCCACTTGTTGGTTTCAGGTAAGTCAGCATTGACATCAGCACGACCTTCTTCGGTTTCAAAACGGAGTTTGAAAGTGCCTTTTTCACTGAACAACCCGTATTGTCCTCTACCACCACATCCACCGTGGACAGACTTACCGACTATTTGACGGGTGCCATCCCAAGTTTCCGCATATATCCATGCCATAAAGGTACATTCATTCACGTTGAGGGCATCAGTACTTTCAACGGTAACCCAAGTACCACTTCCACCACCAGCAAATTTCAACGCTTTTCCAAATTTACCATCTACCCAAGTAGGATTATCAATCGTTCCATGGTGTTCGTTACCACTGATATCTTCAGCAATATTACCTGATCCTTCATCAAATGAAAAATTTAGCACCAGTCCTTCTGAATAATCACCTCGGGTAATGAAAGGTGTTAGCAATACAAGAGCTATAGCTATTGTTACAATTTTAACTTTAAACATAAAACTTCCTCCTATTTTAATTTAGAAAATAAATTTTATTTTTCCCCAAGTAGTTGATAGTTTGTCAGTTGGGTTTACAGCCAGAACTTGATCTACACCTTGGTCTTTATACTGATTAATATCGTTTTCACTTAAGGAACGATTCCAAAGACGAACTTCGTCTATCATACCTGCAAAAACATTATTAGGTCTATCGCAATCTTGTGCAATCCTCAAAGGATCCTCATTCGTTTTTAGTTTACCTGGAATATTACCAACCATTACTTCTTTTCCATCTATATAGATTTTTCCAGTTTTACCATCATTAGTAAAAGCGACATGGATCCACTTTTCGGTTTCAGGCAAGTCAGCATTGATGTCCGCGCGACCACCTTCGGTTTCAAAACGGAGTTTGAAAGTGCCTTTTTCACTGAACAACCCGTATTGTCCTCTACCGCCACATCCACCGTGGACAGACTTACCGACTATTTGACGGGTGCCATCCCAAGTTTCCGCATATATCCATGCCATAAAGGTACATTCATTTACATTTATGGCATCAGTACTTTCTACAGTAACAAAAGTACCACTGCCAGCACCATTAAATTTCAATGCTGATTTAAATTTACCTTCTACCCAATTTGGAAGGTCAATTTTTCCATCATGACCATTTCCGCTGATATCCTCTGCGATATCACCATTACCTTTATCATAAGAATGATAGAGTATTAACCCATCCGAAAAGTCTGCAGAATTAACAAGTGGCACCGATAATAAAACTAAAGTAAACAATAATATATATCTCAACATATTCTGGAAATTGACACCGTTGTAAATCAACGAATCTAATTTCATATTAGGAATTATCGTGGTTTTTGTGTGCAATTTCATTGCTGTTTCCTCCTATGGAATAAAGTTGATACATAGTATCAATTAACACAAAAATTTACAACGATAATTTTTTAGAATTGTTAGATTACCTCCATCCAAACACCTGGTACAAATCCCGGATACTTACCTTCACTAAATGCGGGATAATACTCCCCCTCACTTGTAAAATCGTGAACTGATTCCCCCCCATCTGGGTTAGGTATATGTACCCTGCAAATATAGTCGCTCTGTTGGAATAACTGTTGCGGTGTAGGTGTAGATGGGTCAACACGATACGCTGCTAATGCGTCCTCATCTATTGTAACCCCCAAACCGGGTGTATCAGGAACTTGTATTTCACCATCAACGACTTCAAGTCGTTTCTCGAGCAGATCTGATTCCCACAACTCATGACAAGTGATAGCTGGCAATTCTGCCTGTGAAAGCACAGCACCAAGATGTACACAGTATGCTGTTGTTATACCAGTACCAACCATTTGTAACCAAAACGGTTGATCGAATGAAGAACAGATCGCATTTGTTCGTTGTAATGATTTGACACTACCTCCAACAACAAACCCACCACAACAACGTGCGTGTAGGCATGATTCATTGTAATGTTCAACGATACGTTTTTCAACCGCTTCTTGTAGTCTCTTCGCTCCTTCTATATCAGTTCCAAGATAGAATGGACTTTCGTAGATGGCTACATTTGGATGTTGGTCTAACTTCTGTAACACAGGTATAGCATTGTCTGGTGTTAGCAGAAAACCGTTGAAGTCAATATCAAGACGATAGTCATCTGGTACAGCATCGCCAACAGCGTCAACTTGTGCGTATATATCGCGCCAAGGTCTTGCTTTCAACTTCGCAGATGTATAACCACGTTTGACAGATTCTTGTACTTCAGCAACCCAATCTTCCGGTGGCATGTCGATATCCCACCAAGAAATAGGACATTTATCCCGCACTTTAGGACCTATCAAGTCAGACACAGGCACACCGACCGTTTTTCCAACAGCATCATAGAGTGACATCTGGATACCAAATCCTACGCCATCATTATTCATACATGCATAAGGATTTTGCCCTACTAAACCTTCAATATTACCTGATTCATTATAAAGATTATCACCATATCCAACTACTCCATTACTCAGTTCCGTACGGTAAACATAGACTCTCTCACCATGTGTTGCAGCACGGTTCATATGACGACTAACGCGGTCACAGTAAAAGGGAATATTCAAAGTTATTGTCTCAATGTTTTTGATACTTAGCATCTTATTCCTCCCAGCTATTAGTTAGAACCAAATTGTAGCATAGATCTGACATACTCCGAAGTCTAAAGACTTGGGGTTCTTTCCTTGATTGTATCAAGGTTTCCTGCTGACGCAGGACAACATTGGACTTCTAATCTGCGTCCAACGGGCGTTGCCATAGACACCACTACGGGGTTGCCAAAACAACCCAGATACTTTTTTCTTATATTCAGCGCACCAACACCATCGCGATGATTGGAAAATCCACATTTA
>JAJEAG010000009.1 GCA_022824265.1 Candidatus Poribacteria bacterium
TGTTTCGGAAGACAATTGAAGTTGTGTTGTTTTTCAGTTGTGTCAGCCATAAGAGAACCTCTAAGAAAAAAATAGCACCTACATTATTGTTTATATATCTATATTTTACCACATTTATAGGTTTTACTCAATATGACTTCAGAATAAATATATATTATTGTAGAGTAGAAAGGAAAATTAATGGCAGCATTGAACGATTTACGAAACGGATTAGTTATTCGAATTGACGATATTATCTACACAGTCGTAGACTGTGAGCATGTGAAACCCGGTAAAGGAGGAGCATTCGCTCGAACCAAAATAAAGAGAGTTCGTGATGGTGCAGTTCTTGACCGAACATTTCGCGCAAACGAAACAATTGAAACTGTACGTCTCACCGACCAAGAGATGCAGTTTCTCTATAGTGAAGGGGATATGTTATGGTTCATGGATAACGAAACATTTGATCAGCACCCATTACCTGAAGCACTGCTTGGAGATGATGTCAAATACCTAAAAGAAGGTGAAAATGTAACAGTCAAAATGGACGGTACTAAACCGCTTGCAGTGGAATTACCAACTTTTGTAGAACTCAAAATAGTAGAAACTGATCCAGGGTTACGCGGAGATACCGTTAGTGGAGGCACAAAACCTGCCAAATTAGAGACTGGAGCCGTTGTAAATGTTCCTCTCTTTGTAAAAAATGATACTACGATAAAAGTAGACACACGGAATGGCAAATACGTTGAAAGGGTTTAAAATATGAAGAAAAACGATAAGAGTAGAAGCCGAGACTCCACTGCGGATACAGAAGTAAATTCTGATCCTATCATTGAACGTCTTGAACAACTCATAGCCATTGCCGAACAAGCAGATTTAGCAAGTGCTCGGATTCGAGATGGTGAAGTTGAAATAGAGATAGCACGTACAACTGTACATCCAGTGACAACAACACCCGCCATTACTGCTCCCACCACCGCGCCTTCACTTGTAACTGAGAACGAAACAGGTGACGATATCGTACGTTCACCAATGCCAGCCCGTTTCTATCGGTCTCCTGCACCTGATGAACCACCGTTTATAGAGGTTGGTGACTCTGTTACATCTGGAACTTCCTTGGCTACACTTGAAGTCATGAAAACCTTCAATGATGTTGAAGCACCGTTTGACTGTGAAATTCTTGAAATTCTTGTTGAGGATGGTCAGGCTGTTGAATACAACCAACCGCTCTTTCGTGTGAGGCAAAACTAAGAATATGTTTCAAAAAATACTGATTGCAAACCGTGGTGAGATTGCTATCCGAATCATTCGTGCCTGTAAGGACATGGATATAAAGTCTGTTGCTGTATATTCCACTGCAGATAAAGACGCACTACATGTCAAATACGCTGATGAAGCATACTGCATTGGTCCTCCGCCATCCACTGATAGTTACCTAAAATACGCTAACATAACAACTGTCGCCGACATTGCCAATGTAGATGCAATACATCCGGGTGCTGGATTTCTTGCTGAAGATGCACAATTTGCTGAAATCTGTGAAGCACATCAAATTAAATTCATTGGTCCATCTATCTCTGATCTCACTACAATGGGTGATAAAGTTCGCGCGCTTGAGACAGTAGCAAAGGCAGGTTTGAAACTCGTACCCGGTAGCCAGAGCAGAAAACGGAAAAAGGATAAAAGAGCAACCGTTGAAACCGTTGAAGAAGCTGCTGAACTTGCCGATAAAATCGGATATCCAGTTGGAATCAAAGCATCTGCAGGTGGTGGTGGACGTGGGATTCGTATCGCTTACAACCGTCCCAGCCTTTTCAACCTTTTTCATACTGCAAAAGCAGAAAGCGAAGCTGCCTTCGGTAATGCGGATGTCTATATTGAAAAATGGATTGAAGAAGCACGTCATATTGAAGTCCAAGTCTTAGGTGATATGCATGGGAACGTTGTCCACTTCGGTGAACGCGAATGTTCAATTCAACGTAAACAACAAAAACTCCTTGAGGAAGCACCTGCTGCATCTATCCCACTTAAACTTCGTAATGAAATCTGTAAAGCAGCAGTTAAAGCAGCAAAGACAATAGGTTATTCAAATGCTGGAACAATAGAGTTTGTTGTGGACAAAGACGAAAATTTCTATTTTCTTGAGATGAACACACGTATTCAGGTAGAACATACTATCACTGAGAGTATCACAGGTGTTGATCTTATCAAGGAACAGATTCGCTTGGCAATGGGAGAGGAACTTGGATATAACCAATCTGATATACATATTAATGGACATTCCATTGAATGTCGTATTAATGCTGAAGACCCCGCAAATCAATTCCTGCCTTCACCCGGTTTAGTTACAGACTATCAAGCTCCAGGAGGTATCGGTATTCGTGTTGACGGATATGCCTATACAGGCTATACTGTTCCTCCACATTATGATTCACTCGTCGCTAAATTAATCGCTACAGGTCGAGACAGGGACGAAGCAATTGCCCGTCTAAAACGTGCCCTTTCCGAATTTAAAATCGAAGGTATCAAAACCACTATTCCCCTCCACCTAAATATATTGAATGATGAACGGTTCCTAAATCGAAACATCTTTACAAACTTCCTAAAAACATGAGAACATCTACATATCAATCAGTAGAAAGCGCGTGTTTAGATTTTTACAGGTCTAAATATGTAATGTGTTTTTGTATGCTATTAGTTGTCCTAACAGCGATGATTGCACACGCTACAACTTTTGTTGATGTGACACATGAAGCAGGTATACAATTTCAGCATTCAAATGGCTCTCGCACAAGTTTACTACCAGAAGATATGGGGTCTGGTGCAGGATTCGCTGATATTGATAACGACGGTGATCTTGATCTCTATATTGTAAATATTCCCGGTGCATTTAAGGATACACTATCTAATAAGTCCAACACTACATCTACAAATGTACTCTATAGAAACAACGGAAATGGCACTTTTACAGATATCACGCAATCGGCAAAGGTCGGAGATACAGGATACGGCATGGGATGTGTTTTTGCTGATTACAATGCGGATGGAAACATCGATATATATGTGACAAACTACGGGGAAAATGTGCTTTACCGCAATAATGGTGATAGCACTTTTACGAATGTAACACAAACCGCTGGCGTAGAATGTCCCTTATGGAGTACAGGTGCTGTATTTGCTGATTGTGATGGAGACAACGATCTGGATCTCTATGTTTGTAACTATGTTGACTATGATCTTGAGAAGTTTGAAAAAAAGAAAACAGAATCCGAACAATCCGGAATATTAGTGCCAAATGCCCTTAACCCCACCGTTTTTCAACCACAAGATAACGTCTTATACCGAAACAACGGTGATGGCACGTTTACCGACATAACCGAAAAAGCTGGTGTTCCCGCATCAGGTGGAAGGAGTATGCAGGCAATTTTCTCGGACTTTGACAATGATAACGATTTAGACCTTTATGTTGCAAACGATACTTCTGATAACCACATTTATCGCAACGAAGGTAATGGTTCTTTCACCGATGTAAGTGCAGATTCATGGGCAGCAGATTTCCGAGGTTCTATGGGCATTACAGCAGGGGATTATGATGCTGATGGTGATATTGACCTTTTTATCAGTCACTGGATTGAACAAGAAAATGTCCTCTACAGAAATCTATTGAAAGAGAGTATAGCAGATACTAACAATCCAGAACATATACGCTTCGTAGATGAATCCTATTCAGCATTGCTTGCAGAAATCAGCATCAAGGAAATTGGTTGGGGAACATCTTTATTTGATTACGATAACGATGGCGATTTAGATATCTTTGTTGCCAATGGAAGTACTTTTCAACATTTAGATCAACCTGAGCTGCTTATTCCACAGAATAACCAGTTGTTTCGAAATGAAGGAGATGGAACCTTCTACGATGTTAGTAATAGTTCAGGTATTACAAATCTTCCTGCACGAGTTAGTCGAGGTACAGCCTTCGGAGACTACGACAACGACGGAGATGTAGACGTTTTTGTTCTTAACAACTATGACCAACCTACCCTATTGCGTAATAACATTAACAACAGCAACAATTGGTTACACGTGAAATTAGTAGGATTGTCTCCAAACAAGAATGCAGTCGGTGCGAAAATACTGCTTTCAAATGCAGGTACCACACAAATACGAGAAATATATGCTGGAGAAAGTTATATGTCTGCAAACAGTTTCATTGCTGAATTTGGGTTAGGAAAATCCACGCAAATAAAGATGTTACAAGTAATCTGGAACGACGGACAGACACAATCTCTACAGGATATATCGGTTAATCAGTTGATTGAGATAGTTCAAAAGCCATAAATCAGACAGCATTCCCACATTCATGAACATCAAATCAGATGCCTTCAAAACAAGATCGCCTCAATCTGCTCTATTAACAGAAACCGATATGGCTCTTTTTTTGGACTACTATCAACTTACGATGGGTCAAGCTGATTTTAAAAGCCAGAATAATTCGGTTATCACCTCAAACTACTATGTCCGCAAAATCCCGCAAGGACAATATCTCGTAGCAGCTGGATTGGAACAAGTTATCCATTTCATTCAAAATTTACATTTTGATGATGATACACTCAACTGGTTGGCAGAAAACGGTGAATTGGACAAAGACTATCTCGAATCGTTGAGAGACTTTGAATTTGATGGTTCAATCTGTGCAGTGCCAGAAGGAACACTTGTTTTTCCAGATGAGCCAATTATCAATGTGACAGGTCGGTCGCGTGATGTTCAACTGTTTGAGACATATCTTCTCAGTGTGATGAATTTCCAAACACTGATTGCTACAAAAGCATCACGTATTGTTCATGCAGCAAGAGGAAGACCTGTTTTTGATTTTGGTGCACGACGCGCACACGGTAGAGATGCAGGAATTCTCGCGGCACGTGCTGCATTCATCGGTGGAACAAATGGTACCTCTCTTGTACTTGCCGGAAGACATTTTGATATCCCCTTCGTCGGCACAATGGCTCATAAATTTGTCTTGGAACGGGAAACAGAGATTGATGCATTCCGAGACTACGCTAATGCTTTTCCTCATAACACTACACTACTGATTGATACCAATGATACAATACAGGGTGCAAGAAATGCTTGCATTGTTGCACATGAAATGGAAACACGTGGAACAAAATTACGAGCTGTGAGATTGGATAGCGGAGATCTCTTAACACTCAGTAAGAAAGTTAGAAATATACTCAATGATGAAGGACTCAACTATGTGCGGATTATTGCAAGTCATGAACTGGATGAATTTAAGATTTTCAATTTACTTGAGAATATGGCACCAATAGACGCATTTGGCGTTGGAACACGTCTTGCCACAGGAGACATCACCGAGACAGACAATAAAGGTGCTTCTGCACTCGGAGGTGTTTTCAAGTTAGTTGAACGCGACGGAATTCCTGTTGGAAAACAAACACTTGATGAACCTACTAAAGCAACTGTCCCAGGAAAAAAACAGATATATCGTTATACTGATACTAAAGGACTCTATAGTAAAGACAGCGTATTCTTATGGGATGAACCTGTATCCGAAGGAGAACCGCTTCTAATACCCATTATTAAGAACGGAAAATTAGCCTATTCCTTTCCAACTCTAACAGACATTCAGACGTATACACAGAACGAACTTGTCAGATTACCAGATACTCATCAGAAATTGACAAATGCCAAACCCTATCAAGTTGATATACGTCTAAATTTGAAATAATATAGTTTTATTCTTCTATTTCGTCCCTCCTATCTAAGAATTCTCTTTCTGTGATTTGCCAACCCCGCTGATTGTTAGGCTTTTTACACTCTTCTATTCGGTCTTCACAAATTAATTTTATAAGAAGACCACGAACAATAGAATCGTTCAATGCTGAATTCTCATTTTCTAAACTACGATAGATACCACTCCGTTTGCTGATTTCTGCTACACCTATACATTCACCCTTATTTCTTGCTGCCAATAAGACATCTAAAACTGCTTCTTCAAGATGGAACATTCCGATACGTGCGTGTTTCTTAGGTTTCATAGCATAATACATATCCATATACTCCTTATTTAGGGTTGTTCTAACGAGTTAATTGGATCAAAAATATTTGCAGTTATGTACAATGTATTTTCCCAAATTTTACGGAATTATGAATTCTTTGTCAAGTTTTAGGTCAGAAGCACAGGGTTATTTAGTTTTAGGTATTTTAGTCGTTTTTTATCACAATCGTTAATATAGTGTAGTAAGGTATTACTTGGGAACACATAGGTGTCAACTTAGGGATTATGCCTTCGTGTGAAATGTATTTGATAGTGCTTTTTGTCTGAATCACTGAAATCACTGAATACGCTGAAGACACTGAAGGATTTTGGTATATGAATGTCTTCTTTGTAGCGTCTGTAACCCCATATCTTTCCTCATTATAGAGCATTCCTTGTTGGGTTTGTTCTTCAGTCCAACCTACAGCGGTAATTGGATTTAATTATGGAACTCACGTTAATATATCAACATCAGTTTTTTCTATGTCCATGATATACCTCTGTTTCGTGTGACTTTTTTGAAAGTCACAGTGACGTGTTCATGCTAAGCGGTACAAGGAATGTGACGCGTTTTTGCGTTTTTTTATTTTCTCCTTTTTGGCTTGGCTCAGTACTTCTCATGTCGTTAAAAATATAATAATAATTATTGTGTAAATCTAATTATAACATTACAATTATTGTTTGTCAAGTAAAGTTTGAAATATTTACTTTATTCATGAATTTTCGGTAGATTTTTTTAATTATGGCATATTTTGAAGTGATTGAATTTTCTGGAATGGCGAGGTTAGGAAACCTTGCCTACCGTTGAATGTAAGAAGCACGATAAATTGCGCGACTACGAACGCATTACTTCCTTAAGTTAACACCTATGGGTTTCGTCCCTCAGTCCAACCTACAGTGGTAATTGGATTTAATTATGGAACTCACGTTATTATATAAATTCTATCTACGCAAAAGTTTATTACACTCTTTTAAACATTTTTATTCAAGTGCAGAACGACTAATTCCGAAACTAAGTTTTCGGTTTTTCTGATGCATTTTATCACGAACGTTAATGTAATGTAGGTAAGGTAAACTTAGGAACTCAACATGGTAGTATGCACCAATGCAATTCAAATCTAACTATTAGTCCAACTCGTCAACTATAAATTTATAAAACTAAATAACCCTGGCATGAATCTATTTTCACTTGTATTATTGCTATTATTCTGATAAAATACTTTCGCATATTTCAAGACACCTGTTCTTTAAATAGAACTAAATATACCTTGACGGAATTACTTATTTCAATATAAGAATTAATGAAGAAAATAAACTGAAATACATCAAAAGATTAGTTTTATGTCAAGGTTATACCACGAACTTAGACAAAAAGGTTAACACAAATTTGAAAAATATGTTTCTACATTTACGCTTTCTATCTTTTCTTTTGATTATATTGGTACAACTATGTTCTATACAATCAGTCTTAGCAGAGAATCCTACTGACGAGAATATCGTTACTAATATTCCACAAGTTCCCATTACATCAACCTATAAATTGCAAGTTGGTGACAGTATAGTTGTAACTGTTGAAGGCTTTCCCGAGTATACAAAAGACCGTATCCCAATACCTGTTCAACCTGATGGGTATATATCCTATCCTCTTATTGGACTTGTCAAAGCAACAGGCTCTACTGTGTCGGAGCTTGAAGCACAGATGCAGAAGGTGTTTTCTGAGAAACTACCGACTGCACGTGTGTTTGTAACACTGATGCAACCAAGACGAAATATTCTTGTGTTTGGTGCGGTAGACCAACGACCAAGAGGGAATATGCATATTTTTGAAACCGGACAGGTTTATTTGATGCATGCTTTGGGAGCTGCAGGTATAAACTATGAACTTGCAGATCTTACCAATATTAAGGTTTGGCGTGATGGTAAGGTATTTAAAACCGTAAACTTTCAGGATTTTATCGAATCAGGTAAAGAAGATATTCCGTTAAAGGATTACGATATTGTCATCGTCCCGTCTATATATGAACAGAGACGAATACGCGTTGTTGGGGCTGTAACTTCCCCCGGTCTCTATCCTATAACGACTGATCAGATTCCTGCAGACCAAGCGTTAAAACTTGCAGGAGGTTCAAGAACGGATTTCGCAGATTTAAGTAAGGCTGAAATTATCACGCGTTCTGGAAATACGACGGTCGATCTTACTTCTGATACTATCAAAGCTATGTTAACACCTGGAGATATTTTATATGTACCTCTCGCTGAAGCTAAAATTAGTGTGGTTGGTGCTGTAGATAAACCTGGGCAATTTGTTATTTCTAAACCAACACTTTTAAGAGATGCTGTAGCAATGGCTGGTGGGTTAAACGAGGAGAAAGCAAACCCCAAAAAATGTGTTCTAACACGGGCAAACGGAACACAGGAAAAACTTAACTATGATTTGGTTCAGTCAGAAGTTTATCTAAACCCGAATGATCAATTACGTATCTTAGAGCGTACACGTATTGACTGGCGAGTCCTGAGTTTTGCTGCTTCACTGACAAACTTGGTTGTCAGCGTTTGGCTCAGATATAGGTAGAATGTAGCTTGGATTGAATAACAATATTATCTTATACTCTCTTTACTTCCTCTAAACTATTGTATATGTTCGGAATGTGTTAATGGATTACTTGCATGAGGTTTAATGATGCCAGAAACTAACGATAGGCAGATTGATGAAATAACTGAAATAAAATTGTCCGATTATTTTTGGATTCTTTTCCGTAATAAATGGAGTGTTTTACTGATTTTTTTCTTATGTGTATTTGCTGCCTTTATTATTACCGATTCTACTCCACCTGTTTATCAATCCGAAACAACTATTCGCATACTTGAGGGTCAACAAGCTTCTTCGTTACTATCACAGCTGCCACTCTCCGGTCTCCTTAAAGGACCTACGTTAGGCACTTACGCTACCCTTCTCCAATCCCGCGATCTAATAATTGCACCCACTGTTACTCAACTCATAGACGAGGGACTGTTAGAACCAATTCCTATTCATAGGGGAAGAACAGTAAAGTTTTTGGCAAATCTCTTTAATGTTAAATTAGATTCGACAATTACAGAACAAGGTGATCTTACTGACGAAGAGTGGAGGGATTTCTTCATAAAAAGGCTCATTGATGAACAGATAAAAATTGAGGAATCACAAAATGGCAACATGATTTCACTTTCAGTAAAACAGCAAAAGCCTGAATATGCACAACTATTATGTAACAGGATAGCAGCGTTACTTGTTGAAACGACTGAAGCGGAAAAAGAAGAAGAAATGCGCTGGTGGGAAAAACCGTTACCGCAAACGATGTTAACTGATGCCAAACAGAACCTTGAAGAATCAGAAACAAAACTATTTAATTTTCAACAAGCCAATCCTGAACTTACCTTAAACGCTGAAGGTGGTATACAAGCACAACTCGTTTTAGCACTGCAGCTAAGTGAAAATGAAATAACCAGTAGATTGATCGGTGCTGAATTGCAACTTGGTACTTTTCAAGAAGAACTTAATAATGTTGAAGAGGAACTCATCTCAGAAACGGTAGCAAAGAATCCATCATATTCAAAATTGGAAGAAAATTTAAACGATTACGAAATTGAAAGAAAGGCACTTATAGGGAAATATGGCAATGTGGACCATCCGGAAATTTCCTCATTGGATGAAAAAATTAAGGAAACGAAAGCACAATTGGATTCTACGGAAAAAGAGATAAAAAGTACCACTTCCTCATATAATCCGCTACACCAATATCTAACGCAAAGGGTAAATGAAGTACAAGCATCAATAATTAGTCTTCAACAACAAAAAACTGAAGTAGCAGCCCAGATAGATAGACGTGTCAATGAAATCGGTGGTTGGTCTGAGGAACATCTTGAGTTATTTCGTCTCAAACGGGATGTTGAAATCTACAACACACAAGCCCTTGCTTTAGAGGCTAAAATGCAAGAGTCTCAAATTGTTGCAGAAGCCAGTACTGACAATATTGAAGTATTAGACCAAGCCCGTCTCTCTGAAGAACCAATCAGACCTCGCATGAAGATAAACCTTGTATTAGGAGCAATGCTTGGAGGAATACTTGGGTTAACGTTTGCTGTTGTCAAGAATTATCTTAAAGACACCTACTTACGTTTAGAGGATTCTGTACGTCAATTAGATACACTACCTGAACCGCCTAACTTTCTTGGGGTAATTCCTTCCATCAAAAAGAGTAGTTCCTATAGAATTCCCCTCGTAGTTAATGATGCCCCAAACTCAATAGCTGCAGAAGCTTATAGAGTACTTGTAGCAAAACTGCCTTTCCTAAATTTTGGTGGTGAATTGAAAACAGTCCTGGTTACAAGTTCCACACGTGGAGAAGGTAAAAGTACTGTTTCTTCCAATCTTGCAGCTGCCCTTGCACAAAAAAATAATAAGGTATTGCTGATAGATGCAGATATGCGTAGACCTTCTCAGCATACTATTTTTCCTCCTGAGCAACTTCTTCGGATTACATCTCAAAGTAACGAGGATGCAATAGATACTGATTCTGAAGTGATGCACAGTGATACGCGAAAGCCAGGATTAAGTGAAGCACTTATTCGTCTCAACAGCGAGAATAATTATGATGTATTAGCATCAACAATTCGCCAGACTGGTATACCAAATTTACATCTTATAACGGGAGGAACTGTGCCGCCTAATCCTATTGAACTGCTCAACTCAGAAATGATGACTGAATGGCTGGAAATGGTTAAATCTGAATATGATGTTATTGTAATTGATTCTCCACCAGTCCGAGCAGTTGCAGACCCTGTCATTTTAGCTACTGTCGTTGATGCAGTGGTATATGTGTTTGACATAACGAAGACCAAGCGATTTGATGTGTTGACAGGGATAAAACACCTTAAGGAAGTATTGCCAGCAAAGGGTGTCGGTGTGCTGTGTAATATGATCAATCCAAAACACGCAAAATCTTATGGGTATTACAACAGACATTCGGGGTATTACGAACTAACAGATGAAGGTAGTTGATTTGTGAGTAAATAGGATAATGTTTAGGATTCCATCTTACCCAAGGCAGCAGGTGGACGTGATTTACCCACGAGTCCAGCAAGGACAATCATTGTTAGGACATGAGGAATTATTTTTAAGACTTGATCTGGTATGTTCCATAGGTCTGCGAGTTCTAATGAGGAAGCAAATCCAAAGAGTAGGCAGGCAGCAACCCCGAAGATAGGTCGCCAATTGCCAAATATAACGGCTGCAAGCGCAACATATCCTCGTCCAGCAGTCATCCCTTCAGAAAAATAATGGACATCTGAAGCAAGAAAACAACCGCCTATACTCGCTAAAATACCGCTCATAATAACACCAAAGAACTGCCAATTTGCCCGACTTAGACTGAGTGTCTTGAGTGCCTCTGTTGATTCACCAGCAGCACGTAGTCGTAAACCCCATGGAGTTTTGAATAGCAAAATATGACTTGTGAGCATTATTATAGGCACTAAAAATACAAGAAAACTATAAGTCCCTATGACCGGTAATTTCCATTCAGGTAAGCCTTCAACACGCTCATACGCTGGTGTCAGATAATCTGTTATCCCAATTGCCAGAATGTTAATGGCTACCCCTGTGACAATTTGTTCTGCATGAAATGTGATTGTAGCGACAGCATGTATCAGAGCGAATAGAATGCCTAAACCGATTCCGACGAATAATCCCATCCATGCTGATCCTGTCGTTTGTGTTCCTACAACATACCCATAAGCCCCAATGAGCATCAAACCTTCCAGAGCGATATTAATTACACCTGATCGTTCAGAGTAAATACCACCAAGTGCGGCAAAACCTAATGGCGTTGTCATTCGTATTGTGCTTGGAATTAAATCAATAATTGTCATCTGTTTTTCTTTTGTATTCTTTCCAAACAAACCAAACTTATAATTAACAATCCTTGTCCAGCAAGGAATAAACCGCGAGGCACATTCAATAACAGTTCAATATCCAATGCAACTTTATTTAGTAGACCAAACAACAGTGCCGCTGCAAAAACACCAAATGGGTGGTTTCTACCCAAAAGTGCAACAGCAATTCCAGTGAAACCCCATCCGGACGAAAAACTATCCAAAAATCTGTATCGATACCCCATAACATCAGCGACACCTGCTAAACCTGCAATCCCACCACTGAGTGCCATAACCCAGATAATCACTACCCCAGGGTTGATACCACCATACGCTGCGACATCAGGGGCATTGCCAACTAAACGGAGTTCATATCCCCATCGTGTATATTTTAAGAAGATGTAGCACAAAACAACACAAACACATGCAATTATAAAACTGTCGTTTAATAGGTTAGTTTTTGGTATAAATGGTATATAATTGCCTAAACGTGATAGCCTTGCATTTTCATATATTTGAGAGGTATGTGGTATCATCTGATTCGGTTCTTGAAAGACTGATGTAACAAGGAAGTTAGTAAGTGCTACAGCAATGAAATTCATCATAATAGTATTGATAACTTCATGCGCGCCGAATTTCGCTTTTAAGATACCGGGCACAGCACCCCACATAGCCCCTGCAATCATGGCTATTCCTATGCATAGTGGTACTAATAGAATAGATGGTAAGTATAGATACATCCCTACCAATGTTGCTGCAAATGCACCGACATTGAGCTGACCTTCACAACCTATATTAAATAAACCACACTTGTAACCTATTGCAACAGCAAGACCTGTAAAGATCAGTGGTGTGGTATTAAAGAGGACACTACCAAATTCATCAAAACTGGAGAACCCGCTTACAAAAATAGTCGTATAAAACTCCAGTGGATTTTGTCCTCGTAGGAGTAAAACTAACCCACATAAAAGAAAGAATCCGCAGGTAGCAAGTAGCTGCGGATAACAGTTATTCAGTAATTTACGAATTTGAATAAATGTGTAGATAGACAGTTTAACAACTATAAGTCGGATATTCAAAATTATCTCAAATTATGGGATTAAATACAGATGATTGACAGTACTTATATATCATGGTATTATGTATCACATAGTCAATAAAGACCTTGTTTTATGTTGTTCTGCTGTTAGTATAACACAGAATTAGCATTTAGACAATTTGTAATGGATGTTCCTAATTTTACTTGTCTTAATTTATTCTCAATTCCTCTTTATGATTCAATCGATAATTTAATATGATGAAAAATATGACACAGTCTAACTCAAAAAAAGATATAAACACACTTCCAGCAATATTAGGTGGAAAACCTATATTTGACATATCAGAAGAGAAACCATTTCCTATCTTGGATCAGTGGAAACAAATCACAGAAGCAGAAGCTCAAATGGCTTATGCGATGACGCTGCGGAATGAATTGTCAGGGAAGTCTCCCACTGTTCAGGAATTTGAACGTGTCTGGCGTGATCGTGTTCAGACACAATTCGCGATGAGTCTATGTAACGGTACAGCTGCATTACATAGTGCAATGTTTGGTCTGGGTGTAGGACCTGGAGATGAGGTTATCTGCCCGACTTATACGTGGATGGGATCAATTACACCTGCATTAATGTTGATGGCGAGACCCGTATTTTGTGAGGTAGATCCAAACACGTTAGTCATTGATGTTGAGGATGTCCGACAACGGATTACATCCAAAACAAAAGCGATTGTTGCTGTGCATCTGTGGGGTAATGTATGTGATATGGATGCTTTAATGGATCTCAGTGCTGAAACAGGTGTACCTGTGATAGAAGATTGTTCACATGCGCATGGTGCGTCATACAATGGAAAACCGTGTGGAAGCATTGGACATGCGGGTGCATGGAGTTTACAGGGAAGCAAAGCAGTCAGTGCTGGAGAAGGTGGCGTGCTTGCTACGAATGACATCACCGTTTTTGAACGTGCATGTTTATTAGGTCAAGTCAATCGTGGTATTGATGGTATTGGAGATCCTGAGTTAGATCCGTCTTTACTTAGGTATTCCCATCTACCACCTATGGGATTAGGGGTTAAATATCGTGCCCATCCCTTGGCTATCGGTATAGCTTCAGTGCAGTTGCAGAAACTTGATGAACTTAATGTAAACCGACGTGCTTATATTCAGGAGATTAATGACGGATTGCAAGATGTACCGGGAGTAAAGCCAATTCAGAGGTATGATGGAGCGGAACCAGCGGCATTTTTTGGTTTCCCGATCCGTTATGTAGAGGAAGAGATTCATGGTTTACCTGCTCCTGTATTTGCTGAAGCACTGCGGAAAGAAGGGGTATTGGCAAATAACAATCCTTATCCTCTACTGGTGGGTGATGGTGTCCCTGTTTTTACGGGTGGATTACCAACAAATAGTAATCCGTACCCCCTATTACATACGTTACCACTATTTACACACGGACTTGATATATATACAAATGGACGTGGTTCACTAACTCCATCCGATACGGGTGGTGATTATAAAGGATATTCAGCAGGAGACCTACCTATCACTGAAGAAATTTGCACGCGATTGATTTTCTTACCGTTGTTAACACATCCCATTTCAGGGGCAGCGGAACGGATTCTTTCAGCAATACGCAAGGTTTCTAATCATGCAGAAATCATAGTTGATTCACTAAAAGATAAATCTGTATAGTGGAGTTTCTTAAATATGTTATCTGAATTTTCATATAGAACTCGTTATCGTAATATAAATACGCTAAAGACAGAACCTTTGGATGTGTTGGTTATTGGAGGTGGCATTGTCGGAGCAGGACTAATCCGAGACCTTATGTTAAACGGGGGAATTAGAGCAGGTTTAATTGAGAAAGGTGATTTTGCAAGCGGAACAAGTGGATCGAGTTCACAACTTATCCATGGAGGGTTTCGTTACATTGCAAAACGTGATATTGCTCTCGTGAAGCAGTCTCGAAGGGAACGCGAAATTTTGCATCATATTGCACCGAATCTTGTTAAACCGCTTCCTTTGGCTATACTTCGATATAAAGGAGACCCATATCCTCTTGCAGGTATTCAACTTGCTGCACGATACTATAATCATCTATCAAAGTCAGATGAGGTTGAGAAATCCAAGTTACTTCGCGATGTAAATAAGATACATTCATTGGTGGGTCCAGTTTTGGCAGATGGATTAAAAGGTTGTGTTATTCTTTGGGATAGTACTGTTGACGATAGCAGGTTGACATTAGCCACCCTAAAGGATGCGCACATCCATGGTGGAGTTGTTGCAAACTACGTACAATTTGAAGATTATGTTTCGCAACCAGATAACACATCCCAATTGTATCGTGTAAAGGCTAAAGATAGTATTACTGGTGAAACCTTTGAAATTGAAACTCGCAAAATTGTATCAACAACAGGACCTTGGACTGATCAATTATGGAAGAAGGATCCGTGTTATGATGAAACATCCCGATTAGTATCTAAGAATGCTCAAGGGATTCATCTAATTCTGCCCAACTGTCTTGGTGGTGATACTTCTATAAAGCACGGTTTGATACTCCTTACTCAGACAGAAAAGTCCTATAATAGTAAGCAACGTGGTATTTTTGTTTTACCCGGAGAACACGATACATCCATCATTGGAACAACAGAAACTACACCTGAAGGTGATCCAGAATCTGCCCGACCTACATCTGATGAAGTAGTGTATTTACTTTCTGAAGCACAGCGAGTATTTCCAAATATGTCTTTGGGTAATAGTTCTATTATTGGTTCTTATGCTGGCGTGCGTCCGCTAATTGCATCTAACGGGTCTGAAAATGCGTCCGATAAGCAGAATTTCGTTTCAAGAGAACATATCATTACTGAAAGTGCCAGCGGCATCATTTATGTATATGGTGGTAAACTTACCACACATAGGTTGATTGCTGAAGAGACAGCAGACTATTTGGCTGAATCTCTGAGTGTACCGCGTGATTGTAAGACATCTGTTAAACCATTGCCAAGTGCAGTATCTGAGGATGTTGGTAGGAAAGTAGACCATATAGAAAAGGTATCAAATAAAGCACTTTCAGATGATGAGAGGGAACGACTTGTACAACGTTATGGTTCCCAAGGGTATTATGCTATTGAGGAGTTTATTAGTCAGGATGCTACGCTTGCTGAACCTATCAGTCCCTCTCTTCCATTTGTGAAAGCGGAAATTCTTTATGCATATAGGGGAGAGATGGCGATTACAATAGATGACATATTATGGCGGAGAACTCGCATTGGATGGGCGCGTGGACAAGGTTTGGATTTAGCACAAGAAATTGCTCAATTTATAGGTGAAAGACATGAGTGGAATCAGTCAAGAATCTCTGCTGAAATAGATAAATATAAACGTCGTATTCATTGGTTAAATGCAAATTTGTAAACTTGTTCTCTGTTCGGAGAATACCTATCTGTTCCTATACCTCATCTTCCATAGCCTTGAAAATCTATAAACTATTCTAACTCATCATAACGATTCAAAATTGACAATGAACTGGTTCCGTTTCGGTAATCCTGAGTTACTCCTATTCTTTATTGTTGGGTTTCCGCTAATTACTGTACTGCTATTTTATGGATTGCATCAGAAGCGGATAGCAATGTTGCTTTTTCAAAGTAATGTAAATACATTGCATTTTAGACGACAAAAGCTGCAAGCAATCATGTTACTGCTCTGTTTCTTGTTTTTAACTGTGTCAGTTGCTAATCCGCAGTGGGGTATAGAACCTGAGTCGGTTGCAGAGAGACTTGATGTAATGCTGGCACTTGATATTTCAACAAGTATGCTGGCAACAGATAGTAATAAAGTACGTCGTCTTACGCGTGCTAAAGATATGATGTTATCACTATTAGATCGACTTGAAGGTGACCGTGTTGGCTTGCTATACTTTGCTGAAGCAAGTGTTGTTGTGTGTCCATTTACAAGAGATGTCAATACGCTGAAAGAATTCTTAGATGCGATAACCCCCGAAACGATTGCCCATAGAGGTACACGTATCGGAAATGCAATTGAGGTGGCTACAACCCGTCTCAATTCAGATCAAGACAGATTGGTTACGACAGAGATTGATTCTAACGGACAAAAGGTACTGATACTTTTCTCCGATGGTGAGGATCATGGTGATAGAGCAATTCCTGCAGCTCATGCAGCGAAGAAGGAAGGTGTTTATATCCATTGTGTTGGTGTAGGAAACTCAGACAAATCAGTTCCAATACCACTTCTATTTGAGCAATCGGGATACAAACGGGATGTCAGAGGACAACTGGTGCTAACAATGTTGAATGAGGAGGGTTTGGAGAACATTGCTGAAGCAGGGAATGGTAACTACTATCATGTGGATGAGGGGATTGGTCGGCTGTTGGATGATCTATCACGGCTTGAGAAACAGAAATACAGAATTAGTTCTGGTGGGGAATACCAAGAAAGGTATCAAGTGTTTGTTGCGTTTGCACTTATTCTTTTAGTTGGTGAATTGTTGGTTGGAGGATGGATGAATCGGAAAGAAGTTCGGTAGGATAGGATTCTCTTGTCTCAGTGTTGAGAGATAGGATATGAATTATGTTTTCTTGTAAATTAATCCACCGGGTCTGAACCGCATTAGCAAAATCAGTATGATACCGAATATAAGGTACCTTGACCCAGCTAATTCAGGAAAATCGGTAAATCTGGTGAGAACTTCCCGTAAGATTTCTCCTAATGAACCGAGTATTGCAGCACCTAACATTGCTCCTCGTATACTTCCCATTCCTCCAAGTACAACCATACATAGAATCAAGATTGACTCCCAGAATTCAAAGAACGGAGCACTGATATTGACTTGGAACTGTGCTATGAATGCCCCGCCAATTGCGCCAATTGCAGCACTTACAGCAAAAGCAAGTGATTTATAGCGACCGACATTTATCCCCATACTTTCAGCCGCTTGTTCGTCTTCACGAATTGCGACCCATGCTCTGCCAACACGAGAGTTCTGTAACCTATAGTTTAGGAAAACTACCAGAAAGAGAAGGATGAGGATGTGGTAATAGTTGTGCCAATTCTGATCAAAAGTTATTCCAAAAATAGATGGTGAAGGAATCCCACGGAGTTGTCCATTAGGTATACCAGTCAACCACTGCTCGTTTCTAATTATACGGAAAAACAACTCTGCAAATCCAAAAGTAACTATGGCAAAATAATCACCTGTTAGTCGTAATGTTGGTATTCCCCGTAGTAGACCCCATATTGTTCCATGTACCATCGCAATTGGAAGGGCAAACCAATAAGGGACTCCAAGACGTTGCATCAATATTCCTGCAGTATATCCTCCTATTAGGTAGAAGGCTACGTACCCGAGATCAAGTAGTCCTGTGAATCCGCACACGATATTTAGTCCAACAGCGAGAAGCATGTAGAGACATGCACGTACTAATATACGAATTACATAATCTCCACCGGGCCAACCAAAGTCAATTCTATATGCAGACAAGAGTTTCTCTATACCATCAATACTATACATCAACCAAGGTAAAGAACAGATACATAGACAGAGGATAATGTTTCTTGGTGTTAATTTATCTCGCATAATAGACCTATATCTGAAAAATGGTTATGCTCGTTTACTTGTTGCCTTTCCAAATATACCGGATGGACGTATCAGTATCACAAGTATCATGATAATATATGCAAATGCTATACGGTAACCAGAGTGAATGTCAGCACCAAACACTTCAGCAATGCCAATAACAATGCCCCCGACAATCGCTCCAGAAATACTCCCAATACCGCCAAGAACAGCAGCGGCAAACGCAGCAACACCTTTATAATATCCCATAGTTGGGGTAACAACTTCACTCAAGCCAACCATAATGCCAGCCACTGCCCCTAATGCAGAACCGATTGCGAAGGTTGCAGCAATAACTTGGTTTGTTTTAATCCCCATCAAATTTGATGCTACCTGATTCTGTGCACACGCACGCATCGCTTTTCCTATTTTTGTCAGGTATATCAACATGTTTAGGACGATCATTAACACAACTGCTAACAAAAAAATGAAAACATCCCGAAAAGGAAGAATGCCACCCCCTGGTAACGGAACAGCATTTATTACTTTTCCTGTTTCTGTTATTTCACTTAAGAAGAATGATGGGAGAACTTCGGAAGGAAATTGGCGTGGTCTTGCTGACCAAATCATACGTGCAAGGTTTTGCAAGGCAAGCGATATACCGATTGCGGTAATTAGTGCTGATAATCGTGGTGCATTTCGAAGCGGTTTGTATGCTATAAAGTCTATAAACATACCTAAAATAGCACAAAGGAGCATGCTAAGGGGTAATGCTATCCAAAATGGTGTACCCACAGTAATTAGCATCAGTGCAATGTATGCACCAAACATGTAAATCTCACCATGTGCAAAGTTAATTAATTGGATAATACCGTATACCATTGTATATCCAACGGCGATAAGTGCATAAATACCACCGAGGACTAATCCATTAATTAATTGTTCTAATATTTGTGCCCACATATATGTTTTTGTGCTACCTTTGTTGAGATTTCACTGTCAATTATTCACGGTTAACCGTTGAGTAGATGTTATCGATTAATTCAAATTAGTCAATTGTTTATCGGCTGCAACAAATTTACCTTCTTTCACTATTTTGACATAAGCAGGTTTATCAACTGTATCACCCTTGTAGTCAAAATATGTTAACCCTGTAATTCCGTTGTAACCTTCCTCAGGTGTATCTATTGCTGCCAAATGCTCACGTATTGCAGACCTTTTATCTTCAATAGATGCTTCCAGTTTATAGGTTTTTTCGAGTGCTTCTGCAATCATACCTACTGCATCGTAAGTTAATGCTGCCCATGTATCTGGTGGAACACCGTGGAGGTTTTCGAAATTGGAAGCCATTTCCTGTGCTTTTACGTCATCAGCTCCAAACAAGAAAGGTGTTGTGATATATGTGCCTTCTACAGCTTTGGTTCCTGCGGTAGTTAGAAAATCCGCATTATCAATACCATCAGCACCAAAAAACTGTGAAGTTATTCCCGCTTCTCGTGCTTGCTTAACAATCAAACCGGCTTCGGTATAGAGTCCAGAAATAAAAATTGCATCCGGTTTTTTGGATTTAATGCTGGTAAGTTGCGCTTTAAAATTAGTTGTATCCCTTTCATAAGCTTCTGAAGCAACAAGCTTAAGTTCGGTATTTTCTATTTCAGCAACAAAAGCGTTTCTTAGTCCACGACCATAATCATCGTTATCAAAAAAGACAGCGACAGATTCGAGTTCTGTCAATACGTTATCAATGTATTGTGCTATGAATTTCCCTTGAAAATCGTCTCTGTAGAGATTACGAAATGTCCATTTGCTGCCTTCACATACGTTTACAGCAGTTGAACCTGGAGACAGTTCTACAATGCCAACACGGTCATATATTGATTGACCAGCTAACGAACACGCGCTATTAAAATGTCCAACTACAGCTAATATTGTGTTGTCATTAGCGATACGTTCTGCGACAAGACTCGCTTCTGATCCTTTCCCCGCATCATCCCTAAAGAGCAATGTTAATTTCATGCCGTTGATTCCACCGGCATCATTAATCTCTTTTTCCTTGAGTAAAGCACCCTTTTTAATCATATCCCCGAATGCAGCTGCACTTCCAGTAATTGGTGCTGCAACTGCAACTCTTAATTCTTGTTGTGTGTCTTGTGTGTCAGTTGCGGTGTCATCTGTTTTCTTCTCTGGAGGTTGGCATCCCCATACTGTGACCAAACTAACTAACAATAAAACTACAATCCAATTTCTCATTTTGTAAAAACTCCCTTTACTTTTCTACAACGATCTGTCTAAAGTCAAAATTAAATTTCAATTTTTCCTCTTTGCCATCTGAGTTAACAGTTACGATTTCAGGGATAGTTATCCTCATATCTGTAGTATCAACATTCAATCGTTCAAAGATTATGAGTCCACGACGTTTTGCACCATTGAATAACTTACCACTTTCAAAGAGACTCTCCGCAACAACTGCTTGACCTTCCTCTAATGAAGCAACATCCAAGTAAGTATGGTAATACGGATATGTTGATTGGTTCTGGGCGTTGTTTTCTGAAGGATTCACACTTTCATATAGGTCTTCAAAGTAATCGTAAGGTAGGTTAGCGTATTGTGCTCCATTTTTATCTATGAGCATCGCTGATTCTTCAACTAAAACACGTGATGATTCCAAATTATGCACCGTCAAGTCAAAAACTGTATAGATTGATTCAACGTCGCCACGACTGCCAACAACGATATATGGGTTAATTCGCGGGTCGTCTGTCAGTTGATAGATCTCTACTTCATCAAGTGCTTCTATTGTAACAGCAACTCCTTTCTGTAAAATGGTAACAGCACCAGTTTCTGGATGTATTTTAGTGTTGCCACCCATTTCAACTGGTTCTAAATACACCTCAACCATAGGTTGTGGTACTACCGCACAACCAGCCGACAATACAGCAATAACAAACATTATACCATGTGGAAGATACTTTAATTGACAAAATGTCAGCAACCGGAACATCATGAACTTAGTCCTCCATTTTGAATCTCATATTACATTTTACCTAATAGAATCGTCATTGTCAACGTTTTTCTCAGTTTTCATGATTTTCTGATAGTGAGTTGTTATATTAAGGACAACCCCACTCCATATACATGATGCAATTATTGCTGTAATTGAGAGTGCTGCGCCAGGAATTGTTATAGCGATGCCACGGATTAATGCAAGTCCACTACGGATTAATTCAATTACGCTTGCACTCCCACCTTTACCAAAACGGTATCCAAAGGAATCGACAATCTGTTTTGCGCGGTACCTTTCGTCATAGGTAAGCGGCATGTAGAAAAGTTCCTTTGCAGCGCGGAAAAATGAATAATCAAGTGCTTTAAATGTCAGAAACGCGCGTGCTCCCGTCTTAAGTGAAGGTATAAGTGTTAGTACAAATCCATTTATAAAATGCACAATTGGTATGCATATATGGACTAAACGGATTGAGAAGAGGCGCAATACGAGAGGAACAGCAGCTAATTGTAAAATGGCTGCAATGAGACCAAGATTTGCATAGAAATTACCATAATACGCTGTCATTGCATCCGTATCAAGTATATTTTTTTCAACCAGTTTGTTGAATCGTAGGTCAAGGACGGTTGAAATGACTTGCGTCGTTAGGATTAGTACACCAAGTAGGATTAGATATTTTGAACTTAGGAATGTCTTTAGTCCTAAATGTCCGTGCCTACCGCCTTCTTCATCAACAGATGGCTTTGGTTCTCCTGCAAATCTATATGCCATAATTCCGAAGATGGCAACAGGTATAAGCGAACCTGCAGTGAACAGAAGTAACGTTTCTGTACCTAATGTTTCAGCCCATCTGTTTACGAGTTTGCCACCTGCATAAGATCCAAATGAGGCAATAGCACAAAAGGGACCATTGATCGTTTTTGCTTGTTTTGTTGTGAGTGTACTGTTAACAAAAGACCAAAATTGCTCAATGATTATGACAATGTATGCTTCACGAAAAACATAGATAATTGCGGACGCAAAATCTATACCACTTAATAGGGCATAGTAACACACTAAAAGCAAAAGAGCAGATAAGACTGAGGAAATTGATAATGCGCGTGATGCACCAAACCGTGATAACAAACGTCCATAGATGTAAATCATGAGAATGACACTTGGTGGTACTGCTATCCAGACACGAGTTAAATTGTCAGCACCGTAAGCATTTATGAATAATGAAGTAGAGACTGCTCGGATAAACTCGTATCCGCACAGCAGAAAACTCGCGGCAGCAGAGATAGCAAATGCAGCATATATAATACGTCTTGGAAACATAAATGAACTCTTATAAGTAGAAGAAATATACTTTGTGTTGTTCTATAATACCCACTATTGCCTTTGATTGACATTAAGGTAGTGTATCCTCAGAGGGACGCGGATTGTGAACCCAATGTCCACCTGGATCGCTACCTCTTGCAATTATTGCACGTTGGTTCCAATTATTCGCAGCATGGACTTCTGGTGGAACAAATCGCATTGTTAATCCACATCTTCTACGATTAGAGGTATTTGGTTCAGAACCGTGTAATAGTAGGTCAGAATGTAGAGAAAGTTGTCCAGCCTTCATCTCAAACGGTACAGGGGTATCACCGTACTGTTCTGGATCAATAACAGTTTGACCTAAGACATTCTTTTCTTCTGGAGTACTCCGTTCAAACGCAATTTGTCCATGCAAATGGGATTTAGGTATCACTGTCATTGCTCCGTTTTCAACGGATGCGTCATCTATAGCTAACCAAACAGTGACAGTTTTACTGGGTGAGAGAGGCCAATAAGACGCATCTTGATGCCAACTTACCTGTTTATCTTCACCGGGTAGTTTACAGAAATAATGTGTTCCCCAACAGATAAGGTTTTCACCAAGTATGTCTTGGACATAATCCAGTATTCTATCTTCTGTTATTAGGTCGTGTATTTCAGCACAACGTGTATGCCATCCATTGATAGAATAACTGTTTCCACCATCTGCCAAGACTTTTTCCATCAATTTGTTGAAATACTCGCGGTGTTCTGATATTTCTGCTTCTGAATATACATCTAATGGAGAGATAAAACCGTTCTCATTGAATTGTTCTATCTGTGCTTTTGTAAGAGTTGATGGATTTTCATTTTTGACCGGAAAAAACCGAAGTTCACGCTTTAGGTCCGGTAATGCATCCGTAATTGGCATAGATAAATCCTTTCTCTAATTTGAAGGGAAAAATGTAAATTCATAATATAATTCTGTATTGTAATCATAGTCTATTAGTAATCCATTGTCAACTTTATTATTAAACGTTCCGTTCAAAACCCAATGCTTTAGGTTCGGTTTCCTAACCGCACCAAAGCGTCAACTTAAGGACAAGTTGTATTTGTAGTTGCGCAATTCATCGTGTCTCTTACATTCTCGTAGGGGGGAGGTTTCCTCGCCCGCATTCTAACACAAAGTCCCGTAGATCAGGTAGATCGAAGCGCAACCCATGTCTATCTGATCAATTAGAAATGGTATTACATAAGAAAAAACATAGATTTTTATTTTTTTTGGATTATGCACGTTTTCTATACCTAAATTACGTCATTAGATTATCTATCAAATAGGAAAATAATTGTTTCGTTAAATAAATTTAGTTCAACATCTAATGACCTAACATTTGGAGGGAAAAAATGATTAATAGGATTAAACACACAATTGTTATATTACTCGTTTTCTGTATATATTCTCTCGCTTACGCAGCACCACCCAAAGTCTCACGTTTTACATTAAGTAACGGTATCAAGGTTGTCAATCTATATGTTGAGGATTCCACGGATGTCGTTATATTTAGTTATTTGCCACTTGGACTGGTTAGTGATGGGAAAGCGAAGACCCAGTGGTGCCATTTAATTGAACACTTGACACTCAGAACTACAGGACAAATTGATTACCCAACAAGTAGTGCAGAAACTATGGCTGATAATATGCGTTTGGAATTTCTGGGTTCCACTGAAAATTGGATGCATGGATTGGAACTTCATACTAAATGGCTTTCTGGATTACCGTTTTCTGAGGAAAGTTTAGCAGAAGAATTACCGAATGCATTATCCGAAATTGACATTACAGAACAGAGATTAGCAACTCATAAGTGGGCATCCGCTGCTTGGAACCAAACGTTTCGACACGGTGAAACCGATATATCAATGCGTGGTGATATTCAATCAGCTGAATTGGGTGATTTAGAAAAATATCGTGATCTTCATTTAGTCCAAGAAGATAGAGTGCTTTTGTGTGTCATCGGTGGACTTGAGACTGAAACTTTGCAGCCAGCAATAGACGAGAAAGTCGGTGCAATCAACATATCAGCAAAGTCTCTTCCTCCACCAACAGCAATAGTGCCGATAGAAAAAGACCAAATCGCTACATGGGATGTCAACGTAACACATTACATAGAAACTTACACGATACCCAACGCTGAAAATGATGACTATCCAGCATTGTATATAGCGAACGCACTCCTGAACGTAGGGCTAATGCAAGATACCCAACTGAAGGGACTGACAGGTATGGTTGGCAGTAGTGTTGATATCGTGACACCTAAACAGACCTATCTACAGATTAGTGCTTCAATCAAACCGGATGCAGATATAAACAAAGTCAAAATTAGAATTCGAGAATTGGTAAACCGAATGATGAAACCTGAAAACAACTTTCAGGTAGGAGAAGCTGCCCCATCCCTTTCCATGCAATTCAGCTCACCACTGGATTTAGAAATGATGAAGCAATATAAACAGCAAGGTGTATCAGAAACCATGATGCTTGCTAATATTGGTCTATGGTGGGGTATGCTTGAATATCGATATGGGGAAAAATTACCCCAACTGGCGAATGCATTAAAAAATATCTCTGCAGAAGATGTTGCAGATGTCGTCAACAAATATTTACCTGAAAAGGATCGGACAACATTACTTCTAATACCACGTGATGAAAAATAGCACAATATTGTTATACCATTTCTAATTAATAACTTCTCATTTACAGAAAACGCGTTCGTAGTCGCGCAATTCATTGTGCCTCGGACATTCAAATCTAAATGGGGAAAAAATGTATAGAATTGGTATTACATTCTGTAGGAGCGACCTCCGAATCGCGACCATATCACAAGGACATCAAGCCTCGGAGAGGCAGCACGCTCTAATGGCATCGCCTAATGCATATCGTAGGGGCGGGGTTTCCCCGCCCGTATTGACACTTTACATATCGGATGCGTTTGTAGTCGCGCAATTCATTGCGCCTCGGACATTTGGATTTATTAAAGTCTCAAAATGTGATTTTATTTATTAGAATTGGTATAAGATATAATGTCTCTTTTTTGTAGCACAAACTTAATGAAGATTAATTTATTCTTTCGGTAATATTAATGTCCCGATACTTGTAGGCGCGCTTTAATGAAGATTAATTTATTCTTTCGGTAATATTAATGTCCCAATACCTGTAGGCGCGCTTTGTAAGCGCGCTGGACTTCCAATAGTAACTTACCGAATTTATTTCTTACGCTTCATGTAAGCGCGCTGGATTTCAATAATAAATTACCGAATTTATTTCTTACGCTTCATTTAGTTTGTGTCTTGAAGGATTACAACCATAATAACCGTTAATGAGACAATATTTTATGGAAATGGCATTAGTATTCCAGAGGTATTCAATTGTCGCGTATCCATTGAGATTCAGACTTTCTAATCCGAAGGTTCAATTTCATATAGATTTAAACGGTAATTCAAATAAAATTTTACAAATTTGACGATAAAACTAAAATAAATTCAAAAAAAACTCAAAAATGTAATTTTTTACTTGACATACGTTATTTATCTATGTTATAGTATATGTCACATATAATCTTTGATTATGGGTACCCCAATTATGTTAACATTTTACGATACAAACATTCTTATGAAATTAGAAAAAATATACGAAATGGTAGTCAAAAAACTCGTAAATTTCCAGATGATGCAAAAGATACCAAAATTTAATTATTTTCTCATGAAAAAACCGATGCAAATAACCAATAAACCCAGACTGGCACTATACGCAGACCGATTACACCAAAAGATACCGTTATGTAAAAAAAGGTTACCGTACGGTAACCTTTTAAAGGCAGAAAATCCGCTAAAATTTATAAGAAAAAGTGTTAGGCAAAAAGTAGATTACACACATAAACAGAATCATCACCTTCAATTTTCCATACAGGAGGATAACACGAAAAAAAACAGTCAATCATACAAAACCCAAACCGTAC
>JAJEAG010000029.1 GCA_022824265.1 Candidatus Poribacteria bacterium
TGTTTCTACCTCCTTATTCACCAGACTATAATCCAATAGAACACGATTTTGCAAACATCAAACGACTCCGGGAGTATAACGCTGATATACCACTAAATGAAGTCATAAATATGTATCAAAATTCCTAAAGTTTACTATAATCGTATTCTTCGTAGTATTCGGTGTAGTTGTTTTAGGTATTACATCGTATTTCATATTTCGTCCACATCCGCAGGTATCTATCACTCCGCAGGAATTTGCACAGGTGCCTGAAAAACCGAAACTGATTGCGAACTTTACTGCGAAGTATCAACTTTCTGATGCAAATGATGCGGTTATGCCAGAAGGTTTTAGTTTTGATATTGATGGACGATTGATTTATTCTGTAGCGTTTTCCCCAGTAGATGGTTCTCTGATAGCAAGTATTAATAGAAATGGCATTATTAACTTATGGGACAGAGACAACACAGAAGTTCCAGTAAAAGTTTTAAGTCACCCTGAAGTATATTCATCTATTGGTTTCTCACCTAACGGCAAACTGCTTGCGAGTGCCAGTTGGAAGCTTGTTTTATGGGATGTTGTGACCGGGAAAAAAATCAATACACTTGAGACATCTTCTAATCAATTTGCGTTTTCAGCAGATGGCAAACTGCTTGCAACAATTCCTGTGATTGCTAAATATTTCCAGGAATCTGGAGTGAAAATATGGGATATTCAAAATCCCAAGGCAATCACTGAAGTCGCAATCTTACCTTTCAATGAATCGGCATGTGCTGTAGACATTTCACCAGATGGCAAATGGGTTGCTGCCGGATATATCAATGGAACTGTTAACGTATGGGATCTACAGACACATCAGATAGTGAAGACCTTAGAAACATCTATGCTTCAAATGGATTATCTAAAGTTTTCTCCGAACAACACATATATGGTGGCAGGCGGTGATTATCGTGAATTGTATCCCTATTATTCTGCGAAGGGTTATATTATGTGGGAGTTGCCAAGTTGGGAGCGTAAGGGTGAGGTGCTGCGTGGACATATTGAAAACATGTCGTTTTCCCCGGATGACAAGTTATGTGCAAATGCGAATCACCAACGCTATTCTGGTCGCGGTATAGAAATATGGGATATTTCCAGCGGTGCCACTATTACTTCAATAATCAGAGGTAAACCACTTCCGCCCAATGAAAAAATACCTATTGCCAACATAACATATCCTTTAGAACCAAGAGATGTTTCGTTTTCACAAGACGGTCGTTTGGTAGCAACTGGAGATAATGATGGAGTAATACGAGTATGGGAACTTACACCTGAGCACTTATCACAGGCAACCAAACCTCTTAATGTCGTGCGAATGCTCTATCTTTTGCCAACAGGCAAGACACCGTTACCAGACATTAGACAAAAAATAGATACAACGTTAAAATCCGTTCAAAAATTATATGCTGATGAAATGGAACGTCACGGGTTCGGTAGAAAAACATTTACGTATGAAACCGATGAAAATGGAAAAGCAAAAGTCTATCTTATTGAAGAAAAGCCCACTTATACTCCTGATTTCTCAAACGATATTTGGCTTGCAATTTATGATGATAAACCAGGGAATTGGATTGGCGATTATCAAATACATAATTCAAGTGCTGATAAAACATTTCGATATCCTGGCAAAGGGGTAGGACATCCTCTAATAGGATATTGTCATGGAAAACTTGTTACCACTGGTATAAAGAATCTGAAACGGAATGAACTTGCGTCTGTTCTCAGACCTGCATTCGATTTACCTAATAAACCTCCGCAGCGTTATGAGTTTAACGCTTTAATACGGCTTTTCAAACGTATGAACAATAAGATGCCGTGGGTAAGAAAGTGGCACAAACTTACCAGATGTGAGGCAGAATGGTTAGACAAAAGTCGTTTTTTCAATCCGAAGCAACCTTTCTTTGACAAACGTCCTGAGATTGAGATGAATGTATCAGACGAAGATGGTTTAGATACACGACTATTCAAGTTTGCAATCACAGATGATGATGGTATACACCAAGTCCAACTACTGATAGAAAAGAACATTGGAAATCAACAGGATCTTTACAATTGCCAAGCACTAAATGGTAAAAAGAAAGCAGACGTTGTTTTCAGAATAACAGATCCAGAAATACATACTTTTGTGCTTCGGATGATTGATATGCATGGCAATATCGCACAAAGAGAGTTCATAAGAGGTACAAAATCCAAAGAACCACCTAAAGAACCTTAGGTTGAATCTGTTTGAAAACGCAAGGGAAATCAATGATACACAACGAGTTTAAAAAGCGAGAGTAAATAGATACAGAATTAATTGTGAAATATCAAAAGGATAGAAACTTTGATCTTTTTCACACTTGTTCCAGATAGAACTTTGCGTATACGTTAAGTGCCAGCGGTTATCAAAGTGCATTCCGGCTTAGAGTTCGACGTACAGTTCAAGATATATATAGCACAATAGTTATGCCTCGAAACAGTATAAAGCAGCACATGTCTATGTTTTTTCCAAACATATATATCCTGATTAATATACTGCTTCTTTTTTTGTTTTCTATGATTACGGTAGGATATACAGAAAATAGGAACGAAGTCAGTATCGTTGAAAGAAGTTTTCCATCGATATTTCAGGCATGGAACGGTATTGAAAATTTACCGTCTGAGAGTGAACTTCAACGTCTGTCTCGTCATGACCTTGCTTTTGGTCATCCGTACGCCCTCCTAAAGATCAATTGGAATATCACCAAATCCCAACCTTATTTAGGACTTGCGACAAACCTTTCTCAAATTCAGATAAACGACGCGATTCAACAAAAAAATGAACTTCTATCTCTAAACCCTAATTTATTGTTGCTTATTGAGATCCGATATAGAGATGCCAAATATATGTCTAAACAGCATCAAGCAAATGCTGATCACTGGTGGGAAGTCGGATATTATCCACCAGACTCACCATATTGGTTAAAAGATGAGGAAGGTAACCCTGTTATTGGTTGGGGCGAAGATACAAATAGTGATATGCAGATTGATGAGAACGACACGATTCTCAATTATCTCATAGACTTTACGAATCCCGAAGTGCAAGATTTGATAGTAAAAAAAGTAGTTGCCTTGGAGAAATCTGGACTATTTGACGGTGTGATGTTTGATTGGTGGAACGAAGAAAATGCGACGAGTCCAATAGGAGTTGATGATTGGTCAGATACTATCCTAACACCTGAGGTAGAATTACAGGCAAGATTATCCATCTTACGAAAAATACGGGAACAGGTAACAGACGACTTTTTAATTCTTGTTAATGCAAATATGCGAAAAATACCGTTATCCGCTGCTTATGTAAACGGCATTTTCATGGAATGTTATAAGTCAGATTTTGGTAAAGGATATGAACTGAATCAGATTTTACAGATGGAAAATACATTATCTTGGGCAGAACAACATTTAAGACAACCGAGAATTAACTGTCTTGAGGGTTGGCGGGTGGTAACAGATTATATGGGAAACCATGATACACGCGTCATAGAAAGAAACAGTGTCCTAAACCGTCAATGGATGCGTATGATTACTACCTTAAGTCTAACTCATTCTGATGGTTACGTGCTCTTTGCAGATGACAATGCAATACCGAGTCCTGACCATTTACACAATTGGTACGACTTTTGGGATGTCAACTTGGGACAACCTATTCAAGAAAAAGGGATTGAATATAAACATATACCAGGACTATATATCAGGGAATTTGAGAAAGGTTGGACAGTTTACAACCGAAGCGGCGATAAGCAGATTGTCTCTTTTGATAATCCAGTTAAAGGAGTTAATAGTGACAACCTTCAACCTAAACATGAAATACATCAGTTTGATGGTGAGATATTTCTGAAAAATAAGAATGCAGAAATTACAGTAAAGTCAGAACTACAGGACTGATTTGGAAGTTCTTCTCAAATTCTACGTGTGAAAGTTCAAAATGATATTTCTACAAATAGAGTAGACAAGTATTCCTCCGCAACATGTCTATTGTAGACACCTGCTGAAATTACGGATCCGTATATATTGCCGAGGTAGAAGATACCGCTGAGAGTGCCGAGTGTCCACCCCTTTGCTGATGAGATTCCATCCCTACGGAAACCGTCGTAAGCTTGCCAGCCTGTAAAACCGACGGTAACCAGAGAAGTCAAGGCATCGCTGTAACGACCCGTATACAATCGTCCTGCCCCTGGAACAATTGTAGACATCAGTCCTGCCAAAAACGGACTCCGTGTAGGGAGCTTTGCCCCTTGTGTAGCATATTTACTATATACTGCTGCTTTTTCGCTAACGACTAAAACATCTGATTTTTTCAGATCATTGAATACCTTTTCCGCTTCAAGCCACCTGTTTTGCATCAGATATGATAACCCGATGAGTTGATGTGTTTCGGCACGGTACCTAACATCCGTTATGTGTGATAATGATTCTTCAAGATAAGTTGCCAATTTTCCATATTTCTCCATGAGAAAATAGGAAACACCAACCTGATAATAAGCACTACTTACTAATTTTTTATCTGTAGATTCTTGAAGTAATTTCTCAAATAACCGGACTGCCTTTTCAGTTTTACCTCCCAAACGATAACAGAGGGCAATTTTATAATGAATCTCGACGCTTTCTTGCGGTTGATAAAAGAGATACTTTTGGTATTCCCCTGCGGCGCGGAGATAATCTCCCTGTTCAGTTAAATAATCAGCGAATTTTAGGATGTTTTCAGGACTGTGGTAGTCTAACGGTTCCTCGGAATATGCGTAGGATAGAAAAGATATTTTGAGGAGTATAAGGAGAAGAAATCCACATAGCTTTCTATTTCGCATAATCTGAAATTGGATCAATGTACTTTCCTGTATTTAGGTCTCTATGGTAATGTGATGATTGTGAACCGTTGCAGCGGAGTAACCTGTCTGCGGTTAGTAGTATTCCTCGAAACATACCAAATTCTTGTATACACGCCATACCGAAACGCGAACAACTTGGTATGAAGTTGCATGTCGGCGCATCTTGACTGGAGATAAACCTCTGATATAGACGGATTAACCCAGTAGCAACGAACTTCAATTCTGAAGGTTCTTGCGGATTAAAGCGGATATTCTCCTTTGGAATTTCTGTTGTAATAGGGTTAACTTGACGGATAAATGTAAGGTCTGTTGCCTCATTTGCGAACAATGGTACTGCGTGGATAGCAGTAGTTAAACACATTACAATAAAAAAAGAAAAGGAACGATAGATACGATAATTTACCATCTGATTTCTTTAACCTCAACAGAATTGGGAATAGAGAATTGTAGGATTGGATTTGGACTTTGTAAATTCACCTTTGGGGTACTATAGACAATTCTCTCGTGTTGAATTACTTCAGACTTTTCTCCATAGGTGCTGGATGTTACAGTCATCGGAATATAGTTTACACCGATCTTACTATGGTTTTTATATATTGATCTGGCAATGATCATACCTTTTGGGTTCTTTACTTCAGCGGAAATAAGTTTATCATTTTGCATGCCAAGGATGATGGCACCAAGGGCCTCTTTCGCTTTCTCAGGAGGATTCCAATAGGTATACAGAACTTTGTCAACAATATCATGCTTGTCCAAAGAATAACCGATTGCAGTCAAGCCGTATTCCGCTTGTGTAGTCTGAAGTATGGATTCTACAAAGGGAAGCGGAATACGTCCTTTAGAAATAAAACGGAATGCTTGCTTTTCAACAGGATAATATATCTCCAAAATTTTGTCTTTAACAAGCATTATCTGTTTGATCGGTTTGTCTATTTCAACGACAACCCGTGCGGTTTGGACATCGTAGTGGAGTGTGCCTGAGATTTGTTCTGTTTTATTGTTTTCAGTTAGTTCACGGGTGAAATCTAAAGATAGATTCAATAAGGGGGCAGCGTGAATCGTATGAGTTAGAAAAAATACGATAAAAATCGCAACGGTTAATTGAAGGTATTTAAGCATGAGTTTTATATAAGACTGGTGTGTGACATTTATTATGTATTCAAATAGAGGTTAAATCAAAACGACAAACATCCACTTCTTCCAGGAATATAATGTTGCGAGAAAAAGATTCCGATTGTAATAGGCATCATGTCTTGATCTTCAATTTTAAAGTAAGGTCTATCTAATCGTAGTTCAATTTTTAGACGACTCTTCGTGAGACGTAGCATTGAAATACCACCGACAACATAAGCACCTATGCCACTTTCATCTACTGTATCATGATCTTCGTAGTAATAATAGTCGTCGCTGAACCACCTATTTTCTCTTTTCTTTACTATTGTTGTATAACTACCTCCAAAAATAGAAAAGCCTCCCCCAACATAAGGTGAAATATTCTTTTTGTTGAAGAAGTAACGTCCACCAATTGACCATGAACCGAACGAAAAATCTTCACCGAAGCTGCCTCTGAACTCTGTACCTACGGCATACTTCGGTGTCTCATAAGACCACCCAAATTCATAACCGGGTTCAGCAAAGTGATCTGTTCCCGGTATAGCTGTACCAATGATACCTAAATTCCAAAGGGATTCACCGGAAATTTTATTGAGTTTTTCAGCTTCGTGTTCAGTCACACTTTCCATGTCAACCGTAGAATCAATCGGTTTATTTTGGACAAGTGCTGTCACTAATCTTGGGGCTGCCTCAATCATCTCTTCAATATTTGAAATCCAAAGTTGTCGTTCAGCAATTATCGTACCCGGTGGGTTTTCCTGACTCAGATGGACAAGTATCTTTTCACCTAAACTGCGGAAAGTAACACGATAGATTTTCTCTGTAGAGGATGTTTCGTAAACAGGCTTTCCAACTGAGATACCGAGTTTACGGAATTCAGCTGCTATCAAAACAGCTGCACTTTGGGCATCAACTTCTGATATTGCAGGATGTTCGCCAATTAATAATATGGATGCGGGAACGTGAGTAACTGTGTTGGATGAACTTTGTTGGGAATAAGCTGCTAATGGTAATAAGCAGATTAGTATTGGTATCAATAATGCTTTTATAGGATATGTCAGATTGATTTTCATTTGTTTCCTCTCCGTATTGGGACAGATATTCCTAATGGAAGTGTAGTAAGATTTTGATTATATTAACTATAGTTTGGACAATTTTAATAGTTATCTGAAATTTGTTTAATCAAATACTGTGCATCCTAACCAGTTTTGGTCTTTCCACCTGTCGCCCCGCTGGGGCTTTATGTCTGAGAGTATCATGTTCTATACATATTCCGCCCCGCTGGGGCTGTTCAGATATGTAAAAAACATTCTTTTCTACGAGTTACAATCCCTAAGAAAACTCGCAAATAGTAGATGATCTATGAGTACCCAACATAAATCAGAATATAACTGTCCAAACTATAGTATATTAACGTGAGTTCGATTAATGAATAGTATTGTGTGCCAGAAGGAGACCCTTTTAGATATGATGATATTTACATTACTTAAGGTCTATAGATTCAGAGTTTTCAGAGTCAAGCGGAAAATTACACAATTTTATGATGTGCCAAGAACCTATACCTTGTATGGTTTTACAGGGCAAATATGACTTATTTAGTCAACAACGACTCTGAAAATTCGGATTATTCTACCAAAAACAATGACAACGGAATTTAGGATGAAGATTCAGACGATTTCAAAAGTTACTTATTCCGAATTCACGTTATATTAGTTGTAAGTTGATGTTGTTTTTATTAATAAATTTCACCCATTATTGTATAACTCGCTGTACCTCTTTCATAAATTCTGTCTGAACTAAAAGAAACGAAAGAGCAGCAACAAGTATTATTCCCGATAACAACCACGAGAAAGCTAATAATTGCTAAAACTGACTGTATTTAGTGTGTGGTTTTAAATGTCTTGAAATAACTTCTTAATATGGGAAATTATTGCTGATGCTTCCTATCATAGCCATTCCAGCTATAAAGATGAGAATACCTATCCCAGCACTAACAGCAAAACCTATCGCGGTATAGGTAAGTTGTATATTCCTACACTTGTTTTTATATGCTTCTATGTAAAACATTGTGTATTCACTTGATTTATCAACCATGCGTGTTGCTGGTGGAGAGGGTTGATAGATATATGCGATAATCAGTCCTATTAGTGTTATGAAAAAACCTACAACAATCCATAGTATTTTGGTGACATCTTGTTCAGCATCTTGTTCCCCTTGAACCCGTGCTTGATGTTGGTCATTATTCATTTGTTAGTTCTCCTTAATGTAGGGAATTGTTCTTAACAGAACATATTTATTTTAATTGTGATTCGCACATTAACAAGTCTATGATATGTTGCCCTGAGTATAATGTGTAATATCTATCTTGTAAGATTTTACCTGAAACGAATGGCAAACGTCAACATTATTTTAGAGTGTAATCGGACAAAGTTGTTGGTATCGTTCTTTTTCCATCGTTCTCATCTCTATGTTCTGCGTAGAAAAAGTCATTTCACATAAGTCTAAATATTCTGCTGTAAAGAGTTAACATAAAGATAATGTATATGAGGAATAGTGCTACAGTAATTAAAAAACCGACTAACGCATATTTTACTTGAAGTGACCGAGATTTTGCTTTATACGCATCCGTATAAAACGCGGAATATTCTTCTGATTTCTCAAAAAAGCGGGATGCAGGTGGGTCTTGTTGATAGATATAAGCTGCGAGAAGTCCTATTATACTTAAGGCTAAACCAACAACAAACCAGATTAATTTATTTGTATCGGATTCAGCATCCTGTTCAGCGGTAATTTGTATTTGCTGGTGATTAAGGTTCATTCATGTGTTCTCCTTTCAGTATTTGTCATCTATGAATATTATGGAATCTCAATAGCGCGGCGTTCAGTTGTCGCACGACGTGCGGCATCAATAATTGCGAGATTGTGATATGCCTTCTCAGCACTTATGGGTAATGGTTTGTTTTCTGCAAGTGCATTAAATGTGGCAGTAAAATAACCAGCGTGTCCACTGGCATCTTTGAGTCCCTCTTCATCAAGGTCTGTAAGTTCAATTTGTTTCCATCCTTCCGATCGGGTATATTTTTGTAGCGCGTCGCGCACATTATACCGATGTTTGACACGTAAAGACCCGTTTTCTGCATGAACTTCACACCAACCCCAATCTGTCGCAGGAACACTCCATGCGCCAGAGACAGTAGTGATAGTTCCGTTTTCATGCTCACATAATAGCATGGCAAAGTCATCTACATCTATGTCAAGAACCATGGTTTTGACACGTGCTTCAACATAACGAACTGGCGATTGTATTAGGGTGCACACAGAATAAATTTCATGATAACTTGTGTCACTGATACAACCTCCTCCTTTGTTCTTACTTGCTCGCCAAGCAAATGCTGGGTTCGGATGATTTGCATTAAAATCAGTTGATCTTAACCCCATACCTGAACTCCGTCCGAAGTATGTGTTACCAATTTCGGGAAGCTGTGCTATTGCCGTTTGCATCCCCGCAGTATATAGGTAGTTGTGCGCGACTGTGTAAGGGACATCGTTTTTACGAACAGTCTCCATTATTTTATCTGCTTCTTCAAGGCTTGTTGCCATAGGCTTTTCAGAGATAATCGCCAATCCTGCACTTGCTGATTCTATTACCTGTTCTGCGTGAAGTGAATGCGGAGTGGCAATCGTTACTGCGTCTATTTCAGCATTTGCAAGCATCTCCCGATAGTCAGTATATCGGTTTTGTGTAGGTACATCAAAATCATCTCCAACCTTCTGAAGATTCTCTGTTACAACATCTGCAAGCGCAGTAATCTTGACAGTTTCAACAAGTGAATGATAGGCACGCGCATGTGTTTTTTGCACAATACCACCACAGCCAATTAACCCTAAACTTATCGGTTTTTTCATATTATTCTCCTTTTATAAAAGTGTATCACATTTTCACACCAAATCAAATTATTTAATTAGAGGCAGTCAATATGGATTTTTCTGTCTGCATTGCCAAATCAAGAAATCAACGTTACTTTACCTGTCATGAATTTTGCATAGGTTCTGATGGCGAATTGTTTGTGCTTTTCTGGCAAATACATCGGTATTTTGCTTCTTCTAAAAATGCACAAAAAACGGGTGTTTTTTGCACATTTGTGCGTTTTTATATTTAGGGTTATACCAGTCTGGGACTGGGTTTATAAGGGTTTTTGAAAATTTTGAATTTTTCATTTTTTGTGCGTTTTTTATTGCTTGGTTATTGTCGGTTTTTAGGTGGATATTTTTTGGGTAACGGGTGTCGGTTTTTGTTGAGAATGTGAGTTGTAGTCGGTTTTTGTGTTTCATAGTGGTAGTATAATAACAGGTGTTAAAAGTGGATGGAAGGGGTTCGGGTGTTTGGAACAATATATTTCATGTATGTTTGGAGTAGTTTTCAGATTTCAGTGGTCAGTTTTTTGTTGTCTGAACCAGGATTTTCAGGATTTCAGGATTACCAGGATAAGAGAAGAGTCTGAACCAGGATTTTCAGGATTTCAGGATTTTCAGGATTGGGAGTTGGCGAGTATATATTCCGTTTCAAAGGAAGAAGGGTTATCTTTGACAAAAGAAACTTGGCATATCAAACTCATAATCCTGGAAATCCTGAAATCCTGACGGACATATAAACTGTTTGTAACAATAATCAACAGAAGGTTCTTAAAAACTAAATAACCCTGGATAATTAATAACACTTGATTTGGGAAAACTGCTATAATGGTATAGTTGATACTATATAGAAAGGATTTAAATATGAGCAAAGAAGAACAAAAAAATTCTGAAGAGAATAAGTCCGAAGATAAAGAAAAGTCAATTCCTGAGGATAATCTCTCTGTTACACATCATAGTGTAACGATTGATGGAAAAGAGCTTAAGTATACTGCTACTGCAGGCACACTCGTTTTGAAGGCAGAAGACGAGAAAGAGGGTGAAAAACCGAAAGCCTCTATTTTCTTCGTCGCGTACACCCTTGATGATGTTGATGACGCATCTAAACGTCCGATTACATTTTCCTTCAACGGTGGTCCAGGCTCATCATCAGTTTGGTTACATTTAGGAGTATTGGGACCACGTCGTGTTAAACCAGATGATGAAGGCAACCCTCCTCAACCACCGTACGAATTAACAAATAATGAGTTCTCTATTCTTGATAAGACCGATCTTGTATTTATTGATCCTGTGAGTACCGGATTCAGTAGAGCAGTACCAGGGGAAGAAGCAAAGCAGTTTCATGGTTTTCAGAAGGATATTGAATCGGTAGGGAATTTTATACTGTTGTATTTGGGACGTTACAAACGGTGGCGTTCACCTAAATTCCTTATAGGTGAAAGTTATGGCACAACACGCGCATGCGGTTTGTCTGGCTATCTTCAAGACCGAAACGGCACATATCTCAACGGTATTATGTTGGTATCTGTAGTACTGAACTTTCAGACAATACGTTTTGCGGTTGGCAACGATTTGCCCTATATTCTCTTTCTACCAACTTATGCTGCCACTGCTTTCTGGCATAACAAACTAAGTGAATTGGAAACTACTGGAGAAGGTAGTTTTGAAAGAGTTTTAGATGATGTGAGAGAGTTTGCGTTAGGTGATTACACCGCTGCGTTGATGCAGGGATCATCCTTATCTGACCGCAAGAAGCAAGCGATTGTTAAGAAATTGGCGATGTACACAGGACTATCACCCGATTATATTGAAAAAACCGATATACGAATTAAAATAAACCGATTCTGTAAGGAGCTGCTACGAGAGGAAGGACGTACGGTCGGTCGTTTTGACAGTCGTTTCACAGGAATTGACCGCGATTCAGCAGGTGAGAACTATGAATATGATCCCAGTTCTGCAGTTATTCAAGGTGCTTATACTGCAACGTTAAATGATTATGTTCGGGGTGATCTTGAATTTGAAAGCGATCTACCTTATGAGATTTTAAGTGGTCGTGTGCATCCATGGGATTACGGTAGCCATCAGAACGAGTATGTGAACGTCGCTGATACACTACGTAAGGCAATGACGACAAATCCCTCGTTGAAAGTTTATGTTGCAAATGGTTACTTCGATTTGGCAACACCTTTCTTGGCGACAGAATACACCTTTACACATCTTGGTCTGGACCAATCTCTACAGGACAACATCAGCATGTCTTACTACCGAGCAGGACACATGATGTATATTGATATGGACGAGTTGAAAAAAATGAAGTCTGATATGGATTCGTACCTTGACGACGTACTTTCCGATATTTAGTTCATTCCTATCATGGAACAGATCCAAACATTGTTATGAGTTACCAAAGAGATTTTGAAAAAAGACTTGACATTGCTGTGGTTGGGGTCGGTTCTCACGGTTATCGAAATGTGTTGCCAACTTTGACATTTCTCCCAATTCGATTGAAAGCATTTTGCGATGTTAATCTTGACCGTGCCAAGATAACCGCTGAACAGTATGGAGTTAAGACATGTTATGAGAGCATGGCAGATATGTTTCGGAATGAAGAATTAGATGCGATATTTCTTTGTGTTCCTCCGCGTTTACACCCGAAACTGACATGCGAAGCGTTAGATGCTGGTGTTCATGTGTGGTTAGAAAAACCACCGGGTATGTTTGCCAGTGAAGTTGAGGAGATGATCCGTCACCGCAAAGACCGCGTCGTAGTTGTAGGATTCAAAAAGGCGTTTATGCCTGCTACGCAGAAAATAATTGAAATCTTTGACACGGAGGAGTATGGTCCCCTACGAACGTTTTTAGGTGTTTATCCGATGACGATTCCGAGTGATGGTGAACGTATTCTGCGTGAAGGCGAACATACGAACTGGCTTCAGAATGGTGTTCATCCGCTGTCGCTTCTGTTAGCAGTTGGTGGTAAGGTTTCGGCTGTTACCGTCCACCGAGGAAAACGCGGTGGCGGGGTATGTATCTTAGAATTTGACAGTGGTGCTCTTGGTAATTTTCATCTGGCAGATGGTGCGCGACATGGACAACCTTCTGAACTCTATCAATTCTTCGGTGATGGTTGCCATGCTGAAATTCGGAATGGTACACAAGTTTTGTTGCAACGCGGTATTCAGTTCAATTATAGTGGCAGCTCAAGTTTCGCACCAGAGGGTTTTGAAGGTGGTGCAATCGTCTGGGAACCGCAATATAGTCTCGGAACGCTTGAAAATAAGGGGCTTTTCATTCAAGGTTTCTATCAAGAGATGCGATATTTCTGTGATTGTATATTGAAGGGACAACCTGCTGAGAAAGGATCGCTTGAGTTTGCATTAGAGGTAATGAAGGTATATGAGGCGGGATTACGTTCTGAAGGTGATACGATTGAAATTTTGGGATAAACCTTTGAGGGAATGATGCTAACCAAATTAATTTGTCGGAATTTCAAAAGATTTGGTGAGGTGGATGTCGAATTAGGTAATCCTGTCGTATTTATCGGTCCTAATAATTCTGGTAAAACAACTGCATTGCAAGCACTTACTTTGTGGGAAATTGGACTCAAACGATGGACCGAGAATCGCAAGGGAAATTCCAATTCTGAGAAGCAAACGGGTGTTGTTATCAATCGTCTTCACCTCACTTCTGTCCCCGTACCACATGCGCGCTTGTTGTGGCGTAACCTGCAAGTTCGTCAGGCACAAAAAAACACACGAATAGATATTATTGTTGAAGGTGTTACAAACGGAAAAGTTTGGAAGTGTGGTCTGGAATTCGATTATGCTAACCAAGAATCATTTTACTGCCGTCCTCTTAGAACTTCAGATGACAATGGATCGGTAACCCAACAAATGGAAATTCCTGAAGAAGCAGGTAACATTTCTGTGGTCTATCTTCCTCCAATGTCTGGTCTTGCTTCCAACGAAATACGTTTAGAAGAAGGTACGATAGGTGTTCGTATCGGCGAAGGACGTACTGCAGAAGTTTTGCGGAATCTCTGTTATCAGGTGTCCCAAGATAATGAAAAATGGGACAAACTATGTGTCCAAATCAAAGCGTTGTTCGGTGTAGAACTTGATAGACCAAACTACATTGCAGAACGGGGTGAGATAACGATGAATTATCGGGATGAGTCAGGTATCATTCTTGACCTCTCATCATCTGGTCGTGGATTACAACAAATATTATTACTACTCACGTATATGGCTGTACATCCTGGATCTGTCTTACTGCTTGATGAACCTGATGCACATCTTGAAATTCTTCGGCAACGACAAATATACCAAATGCTTTCAGAATTAACGCATGAATATGGAAGTCAGATTGTGGTAGCCAGTCATTCCGAAGTGATTCTGAATGAAGCGGTAAAACGGGACGTTGTTATTGCTTTTCTTGGAAAACCACATCGGATAGATGACCGTGGCAATCAGTTATTGAAATCGCTTGGAATGATTGGTTCTGAGCAGTATATTCAAGCAGAACAACTGGGATGGGTTCTCTATCTTGAAGGTGCTACAGACCTTTCAATATTGCGAGCTTTATCACAAAAGCTTAACCATCCTGTCAAAGCTGCATTAGAATCACCTTTTGTTCATTATGTCGGCAATCTACCTCGTGAAGCCCGTAAGCATTTTTACGGTTTACGTGAAGCAAAACCAGATTTAGTGGGTTTCAGTCTATTTGATCGTATTGATACCAAACTACGTGCACGTCCAGAGTTAACAGAGTATTCTTGGCAATGTCGTGAGATTGAAAATTATATTGTTCCCAACAAACAAGTCTTAATCAATTGGGTTCTCTATATAGTTAAGGAACAGGAAGGAGAAATCTTTTCTGCCGATGAGTGTATTTCTATAATGGAAGATAAGATAACTGAAATAGAAAATGCGCGAGAAACACTTGGACAAGAATCACCTTGGTCAGCAGACACGAAGGTAAGTACTGATTTTCTGGATCCTCTGTTTGCATCATTTTTCGATCACTTCAAGTTACCTAACCTGATGCAAAAAACGAATTATCACACTTTAGTGCAATATGTTCAAACAGACCAAATTGATCCTGAAATAACTGATGTGCTTGATACTATTTTAGAGGTTGCGAATAAAGCGAAGCCTTTGCGTAATATGTAGATTGGAGTAATCGTGGAATATAGAAGACTTGGGAAAAGTGGTCTGAAGGTTTCAGAAATCTGTTTAGGGACAATGACATTTGGTCACGGAGCAGATGAAACAGAATCTCAACGCATGGTGCATCTTGCACGGGATGCAGGTGTGAACTTTTTTGATACTGCTAATTCGTATAGTGATGGCGAGTCGGAAATAATACTTGGCAAGGCACTTAAAGGTAGAAGACAGGATGCGATTGTAGCAACAAAGTTTTTCAATCCGATGGGTAAAGGTCCTAATGATTCAGGAATGTCACGCCTTCACATCATGCAGGCAATTGATGACAGTTTGAAACGACTTCAAATGGATTATGTGGATATTTATTATATTCATCACGTTGACACACAAACCCCTTTGGAAGAGATGCTTCGGGCATTAGACGACCTTGTTCATCAAGGAAAGGTACGTTATACAGCGTGTAGCAACTATCAAGCATGGCGTTTATCTGAAGCATTGGGGATTAGTGAAAGGCTTAACTTAGCACAATTTGCATGTTATCAACCTTTATATAACCTTGTTGTGCGTGATATAGAACAGGAGTTGGTGCCACTATGTGAATATAAAGGTTTGGGGATTGTTGTGTGGAGTCCATTAGCTGGTGGGTTTCTCTCTGGTAAATACAAACTCGGAGAACGCATGCAAACAGGAACTCGGTCAGAAGAAGGTTGGGCATTCCCACAACGTTATTTTGCCCAAAATGCAGATGAAACCTTACAAACATTAATAGAAGTATCAGATGAATTAGGACACAGTCCTGCTCAGGTTGCTCTTCGGTGGGTGCTTGAACAACCGATGATAACTTCTGCGATTGTGGGTGCCAGACACGCGGAACATTTGCAGGATAATCTTGGTACAGCTGGATGGAAATTAGAAGAAGCAGAACTTCAAAAATTAAATAAGGTTTCTTATCTCCCTGACCGATATCCTGAAGCAATGGAAAAGAATATGCATGAACGAAGAGACAGTGCTGTGGATATGCTGTGAAACATGTCGTCGAATTAAGCCGTGTGATAGTAAGTCAACAATCACAAACTATCTGTCAAAACAAGGATAAAAAGCGAACTTTTCTGTCTATGAAATGACTAAAAATTAAGGAGTATGTTGGTGATATAGTAATATAAATGTTCTTAATTCCATTTTTATAGCAGATGATATTTATGCTATAAGGGGGTATTCCGATGGGTAAGTGGAAAATAGTCGTAATCATTTGTGTGGTTGTACTTGTTGTAGGAGCAGCGGTGGTTGTCGGACGTATGGTTTTCGCTACGAAAAGCGAGAACAACAATGCTAATGCATCGGCAATACAAACAGCAACAGTAGAACGAGGTGATATTGCTGTGACGATTGATGCAACGGGTACTATCAAACCGTTGAATATCGTCGAAATCAGTTCAAAGGCAAGCGGTAAGATATTAGAACTTAATGTTGATGCAGGAGATTATGTTGAAAAAGATGCTATCATAGCGGTGATTGAAAAAACGTATGTTCAGATTAGTTTAGAGCAGGCAGAAGCGGATTTGAAAGCCGCACAAGCACGATATCAACAGGCTGAAATTGACATACAACTCCAGAAAGAACAATCGGAAATTCAGATAAGACAAGCCAGAGAATCTTTGGCAGAGGCAAAGAAAAAATTACAACAGATTAAGGAACAGATCCGACTTGAGAAAATTGCAAATAAACGTGGGGTGTTGGATGCAGAAAACGGTCTAAAAATTGCTAATCTTCGGTATAAATTGCTGACTTCTGAAACTGTGCGGGAAGAGAATAAGAAACGTGCTCAAGCTTCCGTTACACAGGAAAAAGTGAATCTTGACTTGGCAGAAAAGGAACACGCAAGAAATACTGAACTGTTTGGGAAGGAACTTATCTCAAAGGCATCTCTTGAATCCTCAGAAGCACAATATAATTCTGCGAAGGCGCGATATGAGTCTACTCAGGAACAGTTGAAACTTGTTGAACAGCCTGCAAGTGAAGTAGAACTTGAGCTGGCACAAGCGGATATCAAAAAGGCTGAATTCTCATTAGAGGTTGCAAAAGAAAAAATTGAAGCAGAGACAACACGTGATATGGATATTGAATTGCAGCAACAACGCGTTGTTCAAGCAGAAGATTCATTGAAATTAGTACTTACCAACCAGAAACAGATTGACAGAAAACAGCGAGACCTGCAAAGTGCGGAAGCATCTCTCATGAGAAGTCAAGGACAACGGGACTTACGAAAAATCGAGTTTGAAGATACCGTCATAAGAGCACCAATCTCTGGTACTGTTCTTGAGAAAAGGGTTGAAGAAGGTCAAGTTATCACTTCAAGACTATCATCTCTTGCTTCATCGGAAGGACAAACGTTAATAACAATGGCAGACCTGAATTCTGTCTATGTTGTTACCGAAGTTGACGAAACAGACATTGGAAAAGTGGAAATAGGACAACCAGTAACGATTACAGTTGAAGCGTATCCAGATATGCCGTTTGAAGGACAAGTTTTGAAGATAGCACCTCTGGGACAGGTAATTCAAAACATTACAACATTTGAAGTGACTTCTGAGTTAAAAAATGTTGGTACATCTGGTGCACCTCAAGGAGTAGGTAGAGGTACAGGAAGATGGCAAGGTGGACAGAGAGGAGATATGACAGAGGAACAACGTGAAAGATTCCGTGAAATGCGTCAACAACGCGAAGCAAACGGTCAAAGTCCAAATCAGTTGCGTAGAACCGAGCAACAGGAATCTACTTCCCAACAAACAAGTGAACCTCCGCCTGTTGCGATTGCTGAAACGGAAGATGGAGACGATTGGGGTAATCTCTTTGGTGGTTTTTTAGAGGAAACTCAACCTGCAGATACAGAAGACATACCAGAACCACAACCTGATTTGCCTAATAAACCATTTCTCAAACCGGGTATGAATGCAAGTGTGCAAATCTCCGCTGTCAATAAGACTGGTATTCTAACACTTTCCTCCGAAGCAGTACTTGATATGCGTGGTAGGAAAATGGTTAGAATAATTGGCGAAGATGGTCAACCTGGACGACCACAACCAATTGTTGTTGGTGTAAGTAGTTTTGATAAAGTTGAAATTCTCTCAGGACTTGCTGAGGGAGATATAGTAGCTCTGGGAGGGTTCCAACAAGGTAATGAACGTAGTGAAATGTTCCGTCGTATGATGCAGAACCCAGCTTCCACAGTCCGTCGTATGGGAAGCAGCGGTGGTCCCAGAGGTGGAAGGTAGACCTAAGGAGGAAAAATCGTGAGTATTCTTGAAAGTTTAGCAAATGCTTTTCATGGATTATTAGCTAACAAACTACGGTCAATTCTCACCATGTTGGGAGTAATCATCGGTGTTGGTGCGATTATTACTACTACCTCCATAGGAGAAGGCGCAAAAGCGGATATTACTGAACGGATTCAGACACTGGGTGCGAACATTCTCGCAGTTCGCCCGGGACAAAGTATGTTCCGTGGACGAAGTTCAGCAGATGCGCGTAGAACCCTTACTGTTGATGACATTACAATATTACGTGAGCGCGGACAGAATTTTGGATATGTCACACCTGAAGTTAGCAGTCGAGCACAAGTAAAATATCTCAACAAAAATACCAATACTACCATTGTAGGCACATCTCCTGAATATCTTGTCACAGCAAATTTCAATGTCGAAAATGGAAGGTTTTTCGGTGAAAATGATATCCTCTATCGGGCAAGGGTATGTGTGCTCGGAAAAACTGTTGTTGACAATTTATTTGATCAGAGGGACCCTGTTGGGAAGACTGTCAAGATTCGGAATATTGGTTTTCATGTCTTAGGTGTGATGAAGGAGAAGGGAGCCAGTGGATGGAGAAATCCAGATGATCAAGTATTTATCCCGTATACTACAGCAATGAAACGGGTTTTTGGAAATGATTATCTGTCCAGCATCAGTTTGCAGGCAAAGAGCGATAAAGTTCTACAGGCAGCAGAGACAGAGGCAATCGAATTACTTCGTAAACAGCATAAAATCCCAATAAATAAAGAACCAGACTTCCACATACGCAACCAAGCGGAGTTCATGGAAACATTGGAAGAGTCCAGTCAAACATTTACCAACATGATATTAGGTATTGCGGTGGTATCACTGCTTGTCGGGGGTATCGGTATTATGAACATTATGCTGGTATCTGTTACAGAACGTACGAGGGAAATTGGGCTGCGTAAAGCAGTCGGTGCACAACGATTAGACATCCTCGTTCAATTCCTCGTAGAATCTACGACATTAGCCTTGATCGGAGGTCTTTTGGGTGTAGGCGTTGGGATTATAGGCGCGAAGATGGTTCCATCGTTGTGGGAGTGGCGGACGGTTATATCACCTTTCTATAGTATTCTATCATTTATTGTAAGTGCGTTGGTTGGTATATTCTTTGGTGCATATCCGGCTTGGAAAGCAGCCAAACTTCATCCGATTGATGCACTTCGTCATGACTAAGCAAAATCTGTTATGTAACAAAATAATTGGCTAAAATTCATCTTTAGAGGTATCAACATGTCAAAAATCGCAGTGATTGCAGGTGTAGGTCCAGGGTTAGGTGCAGCAATTGCACGCAAATTCGCGAACGAGGGCTGCAACCTTGCACTGCTGTCACGCTCATCTCCATATATTATCAACCTATCAAATAAATTGGAAGAGTCAGGAGTGGCAGTTCTTCCAATACCAACAGATATTACCGATGCTACACAAGTTTCAGCGAGTTTCACTCAAATTCGTGAGGAATTAGGCGCACCTGATATTTTGGTCAATCATGCAGGAAATGCTGCTTGGGGCAATCTGTCAGAACTCACTCCTGAGGCATTTGAAAACTCTTGGCGGGTTTGTACACTCGGTGCATTTCTCTGTGTTAAACAAGTTGTGCAAGGTATGATTGAGAAGGGAAGTGGTACGATCCTATTTTCAGGTGCAACATCTGCAGTTCGAGGTAGAGCAGGTGCGATTGCCTTCAGCAGTGCAAAATTTGCAATGCGTGGATTGGCATCTTCACTTGCACGTGAGGTAGGTCCACACGGAATCCACGTGGCGCACGTAATTATTGACGGTATTATTGATTCACCCAATCTCAGGGAACGGTATGAATTGGAGCAAGATGAACCTTTACTCCAGCCAGACGCAATTGCCGATACTTATTGGGCACTTGTGCAACAGGAACGCAGCGCATGGACTTTTGAGGTAGATGTTCGTCCACATAATGAGGAATTCTTCACATAGTCTGGTGGAGTAAACAAGTGATGTATATTTAATTCTACAAAAAGGAGATAATCATGACTAAAGTTATTACTATTTTTATCCTTGTATTTGCCACTATCATGTTCCTTTTTTCACATACAGTAGTTGAAGCAAATTGGACTGTCCTGAGAGAAGATGACATTATCCGTGCTGATGGTATTGAAGGAATGTTACAGGATGTCTATTTTATGGACAATAAAAACGGTTTGGTAGTTGGTAACAATGGTTTAATGCTTGAGACAGCGGATGGTGGTAAAACATGGAAGAAAAAAGAGGTTAATATGCGTCCTCCTGGAGCAGGCACGGGGCAAAGACCTGGAGGTGCTGGTGGCGGACCACCGGCTGGCTTCGGAGGCGGCGGTGCTGTAACACTTTATAACATCTATTTTGTAAATCAAGAAATTGGCTTCATCACTGGGGCAAGAGGTACAATCCTAAAATCTGAAGATGGTGGAAAAACATGGAATCGGAAAATGGCAAGAAGTGGAGCTGCTGAACAAAATACTAACCGCCGTAGAGGAGGAGGAATACGTGCAAACTTGATGGGAATTCAGATGATTAGTGAAACGGTAGGATTTATAGCGGGTTCTGAAAATACGCTTCTTAAGACTACCGATGGTGGCGAAACATGGATAGGCAGTTCAGAACGGGCACGCGTCGGGGAAACACGAAATAATCTTGAGAACATCTTGTTCGTCTCTCCTACAAATGGTTGGGTGATAGGTTCTTATGGAACGCTACTACATACCACTGATAGTGGTGAAACATGGGAAAAACGGAATGCAGGTGTTGATCATAATCTGTTCGGAATCCATTTTTTTAATGAAAAAATTGGATGGATTTGTGGACAAGAGGGATTGATCCTACATACAAACGACAGTGGAAAAACATGGAAGCAGCAAAAGACAGATTCTTTTGACAATCTATACGACATAGTGTTTGTTGATGAAATGGTTGGTTGGGCAGCTGGAGATTACGGTGCTGTTTTGCATACAATAGATGGCGGCAAAACATGGAATGCCTCAAAAGTTGGTAGTAGTGGTGCTATCAAAGGTATTCACGCCACGGACAAAGACCACTGTTGGACTGTAGACGATTGGGGTGTCATCGCTGCATACAAAAAGTAAGTGGATAACATAAGGTGTATGTCGTTTACGGACAACATTTACAAATGGTATAATGTATAGGTAATAATAACAATTCTCAAGGAGAACGAATGTCAGGACAGAAAAGCCATAAGGTTACTATGCTCGGTTCTGGACTCATCGGTATGTTTTACACGATGACGCTACATAACCAGCGCGGTACAGATCGCGTTCACACTGTCTACTCTCGACGTGAGGAGCGCGCAACTGAATTCGCTAAAGAGTGGAATATCCCTAACGCTACAACAGATATGGCGGAAGCCATCAATCATTCTGAAACGGATGTCGTTGTAATCGGATTACCGAACAATCTGCATTTGAAAGCGGTTGAACTTGCAGCAGAAGCAGGCAAGGCAATCCTCTGCACAAAACCGCTTGGACGGACTGCTGAAGAAGCGAAAGCAATGCTGGACATCGTTGAAAACGCAGGAGTTTTTGGTGGATATCTTGAAGATTTGGTGTATCCTCCCAAAACGCTTAAAGCATTGGAGTCGGTTCAAAACGGGGCACTTGGAAAAATTCTATGGGTGCGTTCCCGTGAGACACATCCCGGTCCACACAGTGATTGGTTTTGGGATTTGGAACAAGCAGGTGGTGGGGCTATCGTTGATATGGGATGTCATTGTATTGAAATTATTCGGAATTTCGTTGGTAAAAATAACAAGCCGCTTGAGGTAATGTGTTGGGCAGACACACTTGTACATCCAATTGATGCGGAAGACCATGGGATCGCACTTATCCGATTTGAAAGCGGTGCGATGGGTCAGTTTGAGGTTAGTTGGGCATTTAGAGGTGGTATGGATCTACGCGATGAAGTTTCTGGTAGTGAAGGCACTATATGGCTTAATCATTGGCTTAGAACGGGTTATGAGATGTTTACGGCTGTTGGACAAGGTGGATATGTTGCTGAAAAAGCAGAGAGTGATACCGGTTGGCTTTTTCCTGTTGGTGATGAGGTTGCAGAACTCGGATATCGGGATATGTTCCTTGATATGTTCAACGCAATAGATGAGAACAGAGAACCTATGGAAACTTTCTACGATGGTTATGTTGTGAATGCTATTATTGATGCATGCTACAAATCAGCAAAATCTAAAAAGTGGGAATCAGTAGAACTCTCAGATTGGCGTGGTAAAGCAGAAGCGGATGATGCTCAGGCAAGCCAGTCAGAGACAGATGAACGGTATGCACATCTCAAAGATGAACGGATGCCAGATGGTAGAATGAAACGTATCTACAGAGACCGAGAAACAGGAGAGATTATTGAACGCGTAGAAGAAAAAGAAGCTTCATAGCGGTGTTTTGATTAAATTGGCATAACTACGGGAAAAACTCAAACGATTTGAAGAAAATCACCCAAATAATAAAACTTTAACAAATAATTCCTTTGTATAGAAATATGGATAATACTTGGCTTGAATACTGTGCTACTGAACAGCAACTGAAAGCATTTAACGACACTGGTTATCTCATTGTTGAGGATGCCATAACTCCTAATTTGGCAGATGCATTGGAGGAAGTTGCTGATCGACTTGATGCTGAAGAACGTTCCAAGACAGGGCTACCGCCACACAAATTGTTGTCAAAATTCCGCACTGTTATTGAGGACGATATACTACTTGAGCTTCTTGATAACAAGAAGGTGTTTCCACTTCTCTGGGACATCTTAGGTTGGAATATACAACTTTATATCTCACATCTCATCATGTATCCACCCGAACCACCAGATACACCGCGTGTTAGTAAAGCTGCACATTGGCATCAGGACGGTGGCAGACCTATCCCTGAAATGGAACGTCCACACCCCAGACTTTCGTTGAAGGTCAGTTACTGGTTAAGTGATGTTACACACCGAGACAATGGTGCGATGCGTCTAATACCGGGAAGCCATAAACTTGATACACGTCCACCAAATAGCGAGAACGATCCTGATGGAGATCCAGAAGGTGCAATGGATCTCCTTGTAAAACGTGGTACAGCAGTGCTATTTGATAGACGCATGTGGCATTCACGGGGTTGGAATTTCTCCGATGTAACACGAAAAGTTCTGTTTATGGGGTACAGTTATCGGTGGTTACGCGGTTTGGATTACAATCTTATGCCGCCAGAAATACTTGAAAAATGCGATCCAATTCGCCGGCAATTGTTAGGGGATGGTGTGAATATTAAAGGTTGGTGGCAACCCACAGATGCTGATGTGCCATTGAAAACATGGATTGCAGAACATCGCGGTGAGGAATACGTAAAGTAGAAATTGATTAATATCAAGTCTCGAAAAACTTTATCTAATTTGACCTGTTATATCCCATAAATCGTGAGGAGAACCGTGGCACCAAATCAACATTGTGAACGATGTTCTGCTATTGATTCGGTTTCACAGTATGTCCTCCCCATCCGTTAACCACGCTAAATCAAACTTTGCAAACGACAACGTTTCATAAGCACCGCGCTCACCTCGTTCATAGAGACAACAGATATTCATGTCTGAATCAATACAGAGGTCGGAATATGCGGCGGGACCTTCGTGTAAGACTTTGCCATCGTTCCAACTGCGACACTCATCATAACTGATACGTATTGTTAGTTTTTCGCGACCCGTACTTGCAGGATTAGAAAACAACACACGGTTTTTATCGTGAATATCGGCATTTGTATAGCGAATCAAACTTGCTTGACAGATAGGTTCAATTAGATTGTCGTTATAACCAAATTCGGTGAACGTATCTCCACCGTCAGAACTCCATGCATACGCGCGCCGTTTCGGTGCTACATAGTTGCGACAGTTAAAATATAGATCACCATCTACAGTCTCAACAACAGTCGATTCGTTCGTGCCGGGTTGTGCTTTGCCTGCAATACGCCACGTTTCACCGTGGTCGTCACTTACAATAAGATGCGAATAACCCATTTCTGCGTAGTTACGGCTTTGACCAAGCACGTGGTCACACGGAATAACCATCCGACCACTTGCTAATTGAATACCATGACAGGGACCTGTGGCATACCACGTCCATGTATCTAATTTAGTATCACCTGTAACTTCCCTCGGTTCAGCCCAAGTTTCACCGTCATCAGTGCTTGATGTTACCCAGACAGTGCGTGGTGCTTCTCCTGCTATAATTTTTCCTTCCCCGCCATCAGCGAAGTTTTTACAGAAAAGCAACCAGATTGTCCCGGTATCACGGTCAACAACAGGGGCAGGATTTCCATCCGTGTCACTTCCAGTGGATACAGCAACTTGTATCGGTTGCCATGTTTCTCCGTTGTCAAAACTCCTTTTCAGCACAATGTCTATGTCGCCTGAATCTCCACCACCTAATTTTCTACCTTCACAGAATGCTAAAAGCGTTCCATCATTGGATGCAGCAAGAGCAGGTATTCGAAATGTGTTATATCCTTCGGTTCCCGACGTGAAAAGCGGATTTTCTGTTTTATACATTTACATTCCTCTGTCAGTCTGTATTTAAGGGTAAAAGCACCTTTCTCGGTGAACCAAATTAGTATTCAGTCTCATATAGAGTCGTAACTCCTAAATTGGATAGTAGAAAGGTGCTTATGCTCAGATCGAAGTTGTAAGAAGGTTGTTTTCAGTATTAATTACATACGTTTATACCAAATTGGGTAGAACAATAGTCTCACCCAACCTTTTATTTTCCAGTTTTCAATTGTCCCCAAGTTATTGCCAATTTTCCTTGAGGTTGAACAGGAGCAGGGTTGTCCAGTACCAATTCATCAACATCCTTTTGATGGTCTGAAATCCTTAGCCCATCAACAACACAGTTCGTTGGGAAGTTGGGATCAGGTGGAGAGGCGTTGTTAATTTCAAAGGTTTCTGCGAACACAGTAGGACCTTTATTAGAGGCGTTTTCCCCTGCCAGTTCTCCATCAAGGTATAACTTCAACCCATCAGGTCCCCATGTCCCTGCCATGTGATGATGTTCACCTTTCTTCCAGTTTAGTGCCCCACTATCAGCGTTGATCCAACTACCAGCACTTTTTATACGCATACGCGCTTTTCCACCATTGTCAAATTGCAGGAAAACCGCATCTGTTCCACGTTTATATGTCATAAATAGAAAAAGTTCACCGGTAACTGTAGCAATATCCATGCCCATCGTTACCCATAACTCAACAGTACCTTCTTTCAGATTTACAAACCGATCTTCCACGGGATAGTGAATAACATCGCCAGCATTTTCACTAACAAATCCGTTTCCAAATTTACCGGGAGCAAAACTCCCACCATCAACTATTCCACCCTCTTTTTCCACTTCCGCTTTACTTTCAAGCGCAGAAAAGAAGGTCTCTTTTGCAACAGCAACTGAACAACATAACAATATAATTGTAATGATACTCAATATTTTCATGAATTGTGTCTCCTCTAATTTGATATTATGCGAGTGAATATTATCCGCAGTTTGTTGACGTAATAAAACATAGACATGTTCTTGATATTATATCAATTTACCTATTTTTTAAAAAGATTTCTCTGTTAACATGACAGCATTGTTTTGAATAATGGGACAAAGATCGCAGAGTTGGTCTACACAGTAGTTCTTATAAAGCCGAATTATCCCTTGTTGGATTTTGGCTGTGGGTTTGATCAGACGCATCGGTTGTGCTTCTGTAAATAACTGATCTCCAACCTGACGAATGATAGTATTATCCTGCATTTTAGTATAGTCACTGTATAGTGCCAAAATAGCATTTTGTAATTTTAGACTCTCCGACTCTACTGCCCAAATATATGCTACCGGCAGTATTTTGTTGACTATAATATCCAATGCTCTCGCTTCTCCGATGAGTTTTGCTTTGTTGGTTCCTCCCTTACCGAAATTAGAGTGTGTTTCCCAATAACCAGTAGGTTCCAGCATTAGAAGTTCAAGCAGTTCTTTTCTGATTTTCCGTAACATATCCGATGTATCAGTATTTGCTGCCATTTCACATGTTGGGAGAAAATACATCATCAAACTCCCTTTGCACTGAAAAATTAATTGACTCATTGCAGCAATACGTCTGGCGGGATGATTGTTTGGACGTATCCTACCAAAACGCCACTGTGATGCCATCATACGATCGGAACTTTTAGATTGATCAGATGTTTCCCATAACTTCTCCAACGTTCCGATGAATGGATTTTCTGTTTCCTTAGCAGGCAGCGGTTTCTCTAATTGCGACGGCAAAAGTCCCGCAATACCATAGAGAATGGCTTGAATTTCATGAACTGTTTTATAATCAAAATCAGCAAAAGGCACACGTTGTGCCAACTCCCGCAAAGGCTTGCTATTTTGTGAGTAACCCAACGCCTCCATTATTCCTTCATATAGGATTTGTTCAAAATTGAGACGGGTTCGTAACAACCTGACTGCATCTGTTTTTTCTAAAAAACGTTCCTGTCCTAACGCCTCAAAAACACTCTTGATACTGTCTATATTTAACTGATTTCCTGTGACACGGCAGAAATTGGATGCATCTTCTTCTGCTTGTACTACTTCGTCAAATAGGTCTCCGATAGGAGCATCTATCCACTTGAGGAGTTCCAGTGTTGGGATTCGCTTCCCATTCTGCAGACGTGTGCGTAAATTAAAATTGTCATTAAATAGCACCACATGCAGAACAACACGATTATATCTTGAATTGAGATGATGTTTGTGGGCATACCATTCTGATGATTTTACATGGATCTCAACATCACCGACACACAGTTTACCGTCAATTTCAATCTCTGCATGCATAAAATCTGGACCTTCTTCACGGTTCCAAACCCCTGGTTTCAGCACCCGTATTTCTTTACCAGCAATTGAGATAAGACTTGCATTAAAGAAACGTTGTCCATTCCACAATTTCTGCACAAAATCTTCATCAATCTTATCAAAATCCGGTTCGTAGAACTGATCTACTTCCCTGAATTCCATTGACGAAAATTCACTTGAAGGGACTGAGGGTACATTCCCCTGTGTATGTTCAGACATGCGTCCATTTTCTCCGTGCAGTAATTATGTCTGTTTTGCTTCTTGTATCGCTTGCCTAAGTCTATGCGTAGCTGCTGCTGGGTCTTTCTGTCCACATACAGCAGAAATAACAGCGATACCGTGTGCGCCTGCTCGTACCACCTCCCCTGTGGTTTGTAAGGTAATTCCACCGATTGCAATCACCGGACATTTTGCTATTTCACACATTCTATGTAATTGTTCTAAACCTTTTGGTTGTTCTGCATCAGGTTTTGAGGAAGTTTGATATATAGGACCAAACCCAATATAATCTGCCCCTTCAGTTATAGCCTCAATAATCTTCTCTTCAGTTCGTGCAGATGCCCCGATAATGGTTTCTGTAGGTAGTATTCTTCTACCAATGGATACTGACATATCATCTTGTCCAAAATGTGTTCCCTTTGCTCCAACTGCCAGAGCAATGTCTGCCCTATCGTTAACAATCAATGGTACACCATGCTTTGAACATATTGCTTGCATCTGGTTTGCAATATCTATCAACTCGCGCGTCGATCCATTCTTTTGACGGAATTGAATGGTATCCGCCCCTCCCTGTATTGCAAGTTCTGCAAGTTGCGGATGCGTAAATCGTGATTGGCATGTTGTATCAGTAATGACGTGCAAAACTCCTATGTTTTTCATGTTGGCATTCTATTGAAAATGTGATAAGGTAATGGAATACGCCTGTTATTGGAAATAGGTCAAACCAAGATAAATGTCTGTAATTAGTATAACATAGATAGGAGATTGTTTGTGAGTAATTTATTATTTGAATCTGGGGATAAAGTGCTTTTCATTGGGGATAGTATCACAGATTGTGGTAGACGAGGTGACCACGCGCCTTACGGCCATGGATATGTACGTAAGATAACCGAACTGATTACCGCTAAATATCCTGAACGCGATATTACTTATGTCAATAAAGGGATTGGTGGGGATATTGTTGAAGGTCTTGAGAATCGTTGGGATACAGATGTGATTGATGAAAAACCGGATTGGCTTTCAGTGAAAATAGGTATCAACAATGCAAGTCGTCAACTCGGACAAGGTGTCTCTAATGAAGATTATCTACCTGAATGGGAATCATGCTATCGGAGAATTCTTACGCGAGTCAAAGATGAATTAGATGCACCAATTTTCCTGTTTGAGATTTTCTATATTGAAGAGGATGTTGAAAACCCGCGTCCATTAGCAGTTGATGCCTATAACGTCTGTATTCACCAACTTGCAAGGGAGTTTGAGGCAAGGTTAATTCGGACAAATGATGTGTTTGATAGTGCTGTTGCAGCGAGACCAGGGGCATTATGGACAACCCAAGACGGTGTGCATCCGAATGCAGAAGGACATACATTGATGGCGTTAGAATTCTTGAAACTTGCGGGTTGGTAAATCGGAATAGTAATGGCAAATCATTCTTAGAATGCTGGTCTACTTATTAGATTTCATTCCGTGTCAAGGTGCTTCTTAACATTCTCTTTGCTAAATACCCATACTTCTTCACCAAATTCCAGCAAATGAGACGCGAAAAGCGAATCCTCTATTTGTTCTGGTATGTATTCCTCTATATGCGGATTGAGGAAATGCAGGAGAAGCGAAACTATAAGTACACTTGAGGCAATACCAACTGCTAAGCCGAGGAAACTATTCAACCATCCCAAAATACCTTTCTCAAATATTTCATATAAGCGCGCAAAAATTATATCGGTAATGATTGTGGTTACAACAATCAAAACAACAATGCTAATCCATTTTGCCGTGCCTTCGTGAGGGATTATGTTTTCAAGGAGAAAAGCGAGGTCTTGCCATAATTGACTTGCCACGACAATACCAGCACCCAAAGCAAAGATGCCCCAGATACTACGTGTGAATCCTGCCATGTAGCAACTAAATCCGGCTAACCCAACAAGAATAATGATTACAATATCAAGTAATGTCATAATGCAATTACAGAATCAAATATACTTGAATCTATGTTATGAATGATTGGTGAGGAATTTCGAATTAGAAATTAAAATATGATACCGAGATTATAGGAATGTATTCACTCTGTTAATTTAGTAGTATACTCATATCATAAACTTTCCGCAACGCCTTTTCCAGCGGAATACCATTTCCTATTAGACTTAGGAATTGTCGGATTGAAGAGAAACCACCCTCATTGATTAAAGATGCAACGATTGCTGCGGATTGGAGATACGCAATTTTTCGCTCTGAGACACTAAATGTCGTAAAGGGTTGGTTCAATTCAGATATCGTTGGTAGCGTGCCGTTTTTGTCTGCTTGTTGTAAGGAGAGTTTTTCGTAAGACAACAAGGGGCGAGCAATCGTGTTCGCGAGTCCTTCGTTAAACCAAATTGGACATTTCCCATGTGTTAGCAATTCAACTAACAGATGTGTCCATTCATGTCGGATTAGGGAATAGAGGACACCCAGTTCCGGTTCACCATCAGCACAATACTTCAATAGAATATCCCCATCATAACATCCACTTGCCCATTTCGGTAGGTTTGTCTGTGTAGGTGCATCGTATGTATTTATTATTGAAATACGGACTTGATTATTCGGATAACAATCAAGATGCGAACCAACTTCGTCGTGTGTTTTTTCAACGAGTTGACAGATATACCAGAGCGTTTTTGGTGTGACAGCAGGTTCTACAGTGAGTTTGAAAAACTTGTATTCTACTATGTGTTGGGGACGTTCCGAATTTTCGGTGTTAATAGTCGGATCAAACTGTTGGGTAGGATTATCCACTAAATCTATTTCAGAGATTAGTGTCTGATAGTATGTCTTTTCTTCTTTGATCCGCGCTTGTCGTCTCAAAACTGTTGGTGAATCAGGACACAATTTGAGTGCCTTATCCAAATACACCAATGCTTGTTCCCATTTCCCTACCATTTCATAGGCTTTCGCAAGGTCAGCGTAAATATGGTAACGACTCTTATCATATTTCAAGCCAGATAAGTAGTGCTGAATTGCATCAACATAACGGGCTTGTTGATAATAAGTCGCTGCTTGCTGGAAATAGGATAAAGCGACCACTGACGTATCATGCACGGATTTGTTGCTATTTATTGGAAACGGGAGAACAAAAGGGAGTATATTTGATGTATAAGTTTCGCAGCGGATTGTAGAAACTGTTATGTAAGATTGCGATGTATCTCCCTTGTTCCCCTTATAGATTAAGATGTCTCTATGTCAACGATTTGGAAAGTAATATCGCCGCACTTGAACTCTGCCCCTTCCTGAATTGGAGCTGAGTCATTTACACGTATTCCATCAACATAAACTTGTGTTGGGCTGCCCAAATCTGTAATAGAGATCTCATCATCATGTGCCTCAAACGTAAGATTGAGATGTGCCAATGTTCGTGTATCAGTTTTTTCTGTATTCTCAGGGCTATTCCACTGTTTCAGTTCATCTTCATTCGGAGTTTTTAGTGAATTGGGTAATACATCCGTATCAACATTCCCCATTGCTTCTGGACTATAGGCTGGTTGAGGAACAGCAACGGTGGTCTGTTGTGTTTCACTTTTTATCGCTTCCATCAGTTTTTCAGCGACGCGTTCCTTTGAACCTACATGAGGTGTAACGCTTTCTGTTTCCTGAAAACGATAATGTGCGAAATCAATCAAATCTTTAACCTTATGAAAATGTACTGATCCCTGAATGTTTTTAAGCAGACCTTTCTGTTTCCGACTGAGTTTTTCATTTTTCAACCAACAAGTATAAGCTTCCAGAATTTCTGATTCTTTTATATCGGTATCGCTATACCGAGCGTTCTTTGGTGTCTTTCTAAGAAAATGCATTAGTTTCCTCCATTTATATATAACTATAATTTCACTATTGTATCCATCGAATTCCGTTATTAACAAGTATTTGTCTGAGTTCCTGTGTACAACGAAAGATCCATATTTTTACTGTTCCATCTTTCCGGTTTAAAATTCGTGATATTTCAGCGACACTGCATCCTTCCAAATGCCTTAAAATCCATGCGATGCGGTGGTTCGGTTTTGTCACCTGTTCAAGAGCCTTCTCTAATATTTCTTGTGCCTCTTTTGCTATAATGTGTTTATCGGGTCCTGGTCTCCCATCTTCATATTCATTTAACGGCAGATCATCTTGTTCTTCAAGAGTTAATAACGATTCACGGATTCGATCTCTTTTTCGTATCGCATCAATAGTAGTGTTTCGGGCAACGATATTTAACCACGCCTGAAAACTGCCTTTCTTGGGATCCCATTTTTCGTTTTGTAATTCTCTCCAAACTTTTGTGAAAACATCAAGACTAACCTCTTCTGTATCTTGGTGATCCTTAAGTATACGATAAGCCTTGCTATAAACCCAATTATAGTGTTTATCAAACAACTGACTAAACGCAGCTTCATCACCTTCTTTTGCTTGTGTAGCCAAATAAATATCTTCTGTAGCGGATAGGTCGTTTTTTGTTTGGCGCGCCATAGGCTAAACCCTCCCTTTTCCTCCTTAAGCCAAAGAAATAATATTGAAACAAGTTTCGCTACTATTAACGAAACTATTCCGTGTTACGTTACAGAAAAGTATGAAATGGTTTCTATAACAAAGAAATAAAGAGTTTGACAGATAAGAGGTAAGTAATATAAATAGGATATAATGTGTAACGTTTTCAAGTATATCATACAACGCATATCAATTCAATCTGTTTACTCAATTAGCAGGGTTATTTAGTTTTAGGTTTTTCTGATGTATTTTATCACAAACGTTAATGTAGTGTAGTGAAACGCAACATGGTAGTATGCACACTCCAGAGTGTGCATACTACCATAAAATTCACGCTAAATTGACGTTTACGGCAGAATGCGCGTTTGGCATTCTGCATTGGTTAGGAAACCGAACCTACCGTTGTGTGTAAATAATTATGGCTCCCACTATAATAATACCAAACAATACCATTTGGTATTACCGTGGTATTATTGCTAAATTGGTTCTTAGGATAGTCACTGTATGGGTTTATAGATGTTTTCTTGAGCATAGAATATTTTTTTATTTTTCGGTATCGTCTTATATTTTATATATATTGTTTTGATAATTGCGTATCGTAATTTGTGAACATAATTGTTTCATCTTCAACCTAAAAACGATATATTATACTAATTATAACATAAGCAGCAGTTAACATAAAATTAAAATATTACTTTTATGTTATTTTTTTGTGTTTTTTCAAAATTTGTATACTATTGTGTAATATTATTAGCGCGAAAAACTTTACACATCTCATCATATTCCAAGTTTTGATTGACACATATAGGTTGTAGACATAAAATGATAACAATATAATGATTTGTTTACTAAGGAGTTTATTGTGGATATATTTGACTTGATTGTTGTAGGCGCATTAACATATCTCGTTCCAGTATTATTTGGTACAGTGTTTATTGCAATAGCAATTGCATGGGGGATCAGATTAGGTGGTTGGTGGCTTATAAACGCCATTGCTAAGGATCACATACTTAATGAATGGCTCAAACAAACTTTCAACGCATCCAAAGAAGATTAACAATATACTATATCATAGGAGTAAATCAGATGTTAAAACGAACTGCTTTTTGTTCCATCTTGTGTGTTCTCCTTGTCGTTTCAGCAAATGGAGCATTTCTACCTGAAGACAACAGTGCTGATTTTGGACTAAAATATGGTGAATCTATTACCGGCATGCCACCCAGTAAACCGAAGATTGACGGAAAACTTGACGATTGGAAATATGCTGTCTGGGTCGCATTTGATTCAGAAAAAGAACTACTTCGTGGAAAAGCCGCATGGAAAGGAAAAGATGACTTAACGATGACGTGGTCGACAATGTATGATGACAAGAATTTCTATTTTGCGGCAGCAGTATGGGATGATCTCTTTACACCTGCAGCGGTTCCAGCTGACGCGTGGAAAGGAGACACGATATTCTTATATATTGATTGGGAAAATCTGGGGGCAGGAGTTCCCGCCAGTAAACCCAATTTTGCCCGGATCAATAATAAAGCACATATTACGGACTATAGTGGAGTAAAAAATCAGAATCTACCAAATTCAGACATCGCCATCATTCCCACTCCAGAATTGGGTAAAGGTGGTATGATATACGAGGTAGCTATGCCTTTTGAATGGTTGACAAAAGAGAATATAGAACAAGGTTCGGAAGTAGGTTTTACTCCTGGATATGAAGAAGGAACTGATAACCTTGAAAAGAAAGCAGAGATAGTATTCATGTGCTGGCACGGTTTAAATCCTGATGATTCAGCGAATCTTGGAACATTAAAGTTTGAGGGACCTCTTGCAGTAAATGCATATAGTAAGTTAGCATCCACATGGGGACAATTGAAAAAAGCATTACATTGATAATTTAATTTGTCCCAAACATGTCGTAGGTCGATTTGCTCGTTCCGACCTACGGATTGAAACAAAAATTAGATTGACATACTCTATAAATCAGTAGTAAACTATAAAATATTTATTTCATACTTTGTATATTTCAACCGTAACACAATGTCAGAACAGAAGCGGAATCAAGAAGACTTTTTTATACAACTGCTTGAAAAAGTTGACAGTTTAATATCTCATTTGAATAATAATTCAACATGCATTCCGAGTGAATGTCTTGACAATTACATTGCATTCAAATGGCATACACAGAACGGTAAAGGACACCTTATCCCGGTAAAACATCCGCACCTTGTTGAAAGTGTGGATCTTATCGGAATTGATTCTCAGTCATCCGCTCTTGACAGAAACACCCGTCAGTTTTTGCAGGGATTACCTGCAAATCATGTTTTGCTGTGGGGTGATCGTGGTACAGGAAAATCTTCGTTGGTGAAAGCAATGTTGAATCGTTATGCTGATGAAGGTCTAAGACTCGTCGGAGTCAGTAAAGAGGGACTCGCCCATTTACAAGAGATTGCGGAAATATTGTGGGATCGGCAGGAACGTTATCTCCTTTTTTGTGACGACCTTGCCTTTAGTGAAAGCGAACCAGAATATCGTGAACTGAAGGCAGTATTGGAAGGTGGTATTGCTGAATGTCCAGATAACATTCTGATTTACGCCACATCAAATCGTCGACACTTGATGCCGAGACAGGTAGGTGAAAATCAATACCCACATAATGAGGAAGATGAACTCTATCCTCGTGAAGCAACCGAAGAAAAGGTTTCGCTAAGTGACCGTTTTGGGTTGAGACTGGCTTTCTACCGAATTTCACAGGAAACCTATTTACAAATAGTTTCTCATTATGCACAGAAATTGGATCTGGATATTCCGACTAAAGAATTACATCGTTCTGCATTGGAATGGGAAGCATCATCCAGTGGGAGATCCGGAAGAGTCGCATATCAGTTCATCACTAATCTTGCGGGACAATTAGCACTTAGAGATAATCCATAGTTCTAAGCGAAATATTCAGGAACTACATAATCTATACAAATAGGAAGGGAAGTTCATGAGTGACCTACAAACCATACAGTACCTATTTGACGTACAAGGTTACTTAGTTATTGAAGATGTTTTAGATTCTGATGAGGTGGCTGAACTGAATCAACGGATTGATGACCAAGGTCTTCCAATACCGGGAAAGGTACAAAGATTTGGCAGTGCCCCAGATGGAGCAGGTTTTCTACAGTGGGGCAAATCATTTTGTAATTTACTTGATCATCCGAAGATAATGGAAGTCCTACGTATCCGTTTAGGAGACTGCTTCCGACTTGACCGTATCTATGGGATGTATATGCGAGAGGGAATGCCGAGAGGTGGGTTGCATGCTGACTATGGAGCATCATCCCCTACATCAAATGCAAAACCTGGAGAGTATTTCGCTTTTCGAGATCATGAAATACACAACGGATTTGTTGTAGTAACATGGAATTTGGCTGACACAGGACCAGGACTCGGTGGATTTTGCTGTATACCAGGCAGCCATAAGAGCAACTATAGATTGCCACATGAAATTGCTGCCGCACCCCATGATGCCCCTTGTGTTGTTATACCAAATGCACCTGCAGGCTCAGCGATCCTGTTTTCTGAAGCATTAACACACGGCACAGCAGCTTGGAACGGAAAACATGAACGTCGTTCACTACTGTATAAATATTGTGTATCTCACATGGCATGGACATCACGACGTGTAGCACAGCCAGAGGATATAGAATTAACGGAACGTCAAAAGATACTTTTCCGTGAACCTGCTGACCCACATCGACACTTTCCATCACTCTTTTAAGTTAGTGATTACGGTCATAGCACCCAAAGCTAAAGCATTGGACTTGCGCTTCGTAGCAGTTAGCGTTGTTTTCCGAAGAAAACACCCGTCTTATATCTGCTCCACAACGGGATCATAAGCAGCCCGTAATATATTGATAGCAGCGTTTATGTCTCTATCGTGGTGTGAACCACATTGTGAACATGTCCACTGTCTATCATTGAGAGAAAACGTCCCATTTTTGAATCCACAATCTGAACAAGGTTTTGTAGTAGGTGTCCATTGTCCAACTTGATGGAATTCACGATTATGTTTAAAACACTTATATTCCAACAACTGAACAAATTGATAAAAAGCGAGGTCAGACACTTTTCTGCCCCAGAGACGCTTCATACCGTCAAGATTGAGTGTCTCTGTAGCGATGGTATCAAAACGCCTGCACAAGTCTGTGGCGACTTTCCACTGCCAATCAAGACGTTGATTAGCAACTTTGATATAG
>JAJEAG010000037.1 GCA_022824265.1 Candidatus Poribacteria bacterium
GTCTGTTGACTAATACCAATTCTAATAAATAAATCGACATTTTGAAAGTCAAATACTAATCTTAATGTCCGAGGCGCGTGAATTGCGCGACTACGAACGCGTTTTTTGTTAATGAGAAGTCATTATTTAGAAATGGTATAAGCTGGATATACGTTTACTATACACCTGTCGCCTCTCCGAGGCTTTAGTGTCCATGTCGTAGGTTGCTTTGCTCGCTCCGATCTACGAGACTGTATGTGAAAATACGGGCGAGGAGACCTCGCCCCTACGATAATATAATAGGTGAAATGAATTACGCGACTACGAACGCATCTACTGGGAGTGTGCACTTATTTTTTGGATTCACTATAATTTGATATATTGTCTATCGTAAACTGTAACTTATTAAAACGTTGTGCTAAATGGGCTACCTTGGGTTTAACTATTTCAGGATCCTTACCAGATAGTGCATCAACGATACATTCTGCGATTTCCGGTGCATCCTTTGGTGTCATACCCCATCGGGTGACCTCTTGCACACCAAGACGTAGTCCAGAAGTACCAACCTCAGGAGATAACGTTGCAGCACCTGCAATTATGTTGCAGGTCTCCAACTGATTTGCAAGCTCACCTCCTGCACCAAAAGCGTCTACAATCGGTATCAAGGTATGCGATTCTGTATAACCAAGTTCTGCACCTAACATCGGTACGCCCCGATCTGCTAATGCTTGTCCTAATGCCTTCGCATTTGCTACAATGGCATCCGCATGTTCTTCCCCGTACGTCATCCACTCCACAAACGTACCTGCTAAGGCTGGCAACCGATTCAGATGATGGTTGCTCATTAGTAACGGACAAAGGGTGCCTGCGATTCGCTCAGCAATAGATTTGTCGTTAGTTAAAATCATGCCACCTTGCGGACCAGCAAGCGTTTTGTGTGTGCTTGAAATGATGATATCCGCACCTTCTTCAAGTGGAGATTGAAACCGCTTGCCAGCAATGAGTCCAATGACGTGTGCCGCGTCGTAGATGAGAACTGAATTCGGGTTTGCCTGACGTATTGCCCTTTTCAGTTCGGCAACAGGATGTGGAAAAAGAAAAACCGCAGAGCCGATGTTAACAATCTTAGGTTTGTGCTTCTCAATAAGTTTGATCGTTGCTGTAAGGTCTATATTTGACCGAAGACCATTCCACGGAATCGGAATTGACTGAAGTTCTATCTTAAGAGGTGAAGTAGCGAGTTTGTGTGCATAACTATGTCCGTCATGAAGTTCCAATGCTATATCACCCGGTTCCGCCAGCGCGAAAGTAGTAGCAATCCCCGCTAAGTTCCCAGAAAGCGGACGAAAATCAACGTGTTTTGCATTGAAAAGTTCTTTTGCTAATTCCTGTGTATATTTTTCTATCTCTGCGATATAACGATTGCCTTTATAACTGCGTTTATTTAGGTCAATTCCGTGATAGTTTCCGTATCGCCGTGCCAATCCCTCGTCGAAGAGTTCTTCAACCAAAGGTGAGGGTGTGTTTTCTGAAGCGATGAGATTCAAGCAGATTTCTCTATATTGATGGTGTTTATTGAGTAGTGAAGTGAGCTTCTTAATTTTCTGGTTCGGGTTCATTCAGAGGCATCTCCGGTAAAGAATGTGGCAATAATTTAGATAGGTGATGCATTATCTCGTATTTTGGAAAGGGTTGAAACTTATTAAAAATGCTTCATGAAACTTGCGTTCTATACAAGAAAATTAACGCTTGCAATAGAATTAAAGTTTCTTAATTTCTGCAGTTTATAGAGTGGAATATTGTCTGAAACAGGACTTCAGGATTCCTTGTAGTGTAAATCACTGATTACACAAGGACAGGTGGGTGGAAAGTGAGTATAATCTGATCTAAGTATTGCAATATTAATGACGCGAGTTCGATAATTGATTGAACAGTGTTGGGATAAATAACGTTAGAAATTTGGATGAAATTTACATTATTTAAGATCTAAAGATTCAGAGTTTTCAGAGTCAATGGGAAAACGTCACAATTTTTTCATGTGCTACGAACCTATATTATAATTGGGTTTTCAGGACTATTATGACCTATTAGGTCAAGAATGACTCTGAAAATTCGGATTATTTTACCAAAGACAAAAACAACGGATTTTATAATGTGGATTCAACCGATTCCAAAAGTTCTACTATATCCCGAAACCAAATATCATTATCTGTAGATACCCTGTAGGATAAGCGTTAACTGTACACCTGTCGCCTCTCCGAGGCTTTGGTGTGTATCTCGGAGGTCGCTATACTTGCTCCGACCTACCTTAATGTAAGAGACGCGTGAAGACGGGCGAGGTCACCTCGCCCCTACGAAGAATGTAAGAGGCGTAATGAATTGCGCGATACGAACGCGTTTTTTGTTAATGAGAAGTCATTATTTAGAAATGGTATAACTTTACAGTTTATCTACAGTATATGCCTCTAACAATGTCTCATCAATATCAACACCGAAACCTGGAGCATCATTGAGTGTGAAGGTTCCATCGCGAGGGGTAGGACGTAAGCGACTATAAAGTTCATTTTCAACATCATTGCGAGAGGGACCAAATGTCTCTGCCATGCACGGTATCGGTAAACAGGCAGTGAGATGTAATCCCCACGGTGTTCCTGCTTGATGCAACCATGTTGGGATGCCGAGTTCCGCTGCTTCGCGTGCGATGCGGAGGCATTCTGTAAACCCGCCAGCCCAACTCACATCTGGCTGAATCATATCTGCTGCTTGCCATCGTAAAAGTTCTCTGAATCCGTATCGTGTAAATTCATGCTCACCTGAGACAATCCAGGTTGAGTCTACCTCTTTGACTAACTGTGCCATACCAGCATAATCGTCAAGCGGTATTGGTTCTTCAATCCATTTTAGGTTAGCGTTCTTTGCTTCATCAGCAAAGCGGAGGGTGTAATCCACATTCCAACGAAGATAGATGTCTGCCATGAGTTCTACATTCGGTCCGATAGCATCGCGTGCGGCGTGTATCATTTCAAGGTTTTGCGCGAAACCTTCTTCACCTTCTGCGAGTCCGTTTTTGAGGGGGAGTTTGCATGCAGTGAATCCATTTTCAGCATAAAAACCGACATCAGCACCGGTTGCATACGCTGGAATGTGAAGTGTGGGTGTGTCTGTAAAGAGACTATAGACCGGCGCGTCCAAAATCTTACCACATAAATCAACGAGGGCAAGTTCTAATCCGCTTAACGCATAAATGACAAGTCCGCGTCGTCCATAGATAGAGGTAATGTGATATAGGTTTTCCCAAATTTCCTCTACATCAAGCGGGTCACGTCCGAGGACAAAGTGTTGTAGATGTTTTTCAATAATCAGTGCACCAGCGAGTCCTCCACCACCGAGACCGTATCCTTTCAAGCCTTTATCAGTTGTAATTTCAACGATTAACGCGCCTGCTTGTGCTGCGAAAGGTCCACGCCAATCAACATGCACATTTTTAGGTTTTGTCTGTCCAGGGATATCACCTTTGGCAAAACCGAGTGTTGGCATTGCACGTGGATTTAGATTGACGTGCCATGTTCGGATACCTGCTACAGTGTGGCGCGTTTTAGCGCGTGTTTTCCATTGTGTGCTGAGTGAACTTTCGTTTGTATGCATAATTTATTTTGTATATGTCTGAACCAGGATTTTCAAATCAACGGTATGAATGCCATTTGAAGATTAATTTATTAATTCGGTAATTTTGGGAAAACTCCAGTGCGGTTAGGAAACCGCACCATAAGCGTCAATTTAGTGATTCTTGTCCGTTTGAATTGCTTGTTGTCTGAACCAGGATTTGCAAGATTACAGGATTTTCAGGATAAGAGATTGTATGCCGATGTTCCTTTGCAAAAGGTAGTCC
>JAJEAG010000067.1 GCA_022824265.1 Candidatus Poribacteria bacterium
CTATACCCGTGAGCATAGTTCCACATCTCTTTCAACTTCAAACATTCATTCCACACAGACGCTGAAGCCGCATTCAAATCGTCTAACTCAACTGATGAGGCTAACTTGTATTTGTAGGTAAGCATTGTAATAGCCTTTAGCATTGTAACCGATAGCATACTAAAAATACACGAAAAACCCAAGAGTTTTGATAGAACAAGGAACTTAGCCGTGTCTACATCCCAAACCTAAAGGATTGGGTTTTGACACGGAACGTTTGATAAACTGAAAATTCTTATTTACTTACTATTCTCACCTTAAATATACCTGATTGGATTCTAAGCATCTTGTGATTCAGTCAATTCACGTAAAAATGTGAATGTATAAATCCCCGTTTTATGTCCATCACTCCACTGTAACTGAATAGCATAACGTCCGACGCGTTGAATTCCCACCAAATGCAGATTTTCCCAATAGTCTTCAGATGGCAACAAACGAAATGGGTCTTCCTTTTGTTTTTCCGCAGTACATCTTGCGCAGGGACATTTCTCTCGGAGTATTCTGTATGAATGCTCGCTTTGATGTCCATCTTTCCATTTAATCGCCAAACTATGTGGTAACCGTTTGATTTCAGTAGGTTGGAATTCTTGCATTTGAAGTTGTCCTTATTGCATTTATTCTACTCATACAACTAACTCCACAACCGATCATGGGATCGTTCCTTATCCCATTCAGTAGTTGGTAAGAAATATCCTGTTTCTGATGAATGCAGATGTTCTTTTATCACCTCTTCATTTAGATCGATACCTAATCCCGGTGTATCTGGAACAGTTATATATCCATCTTGGATAATCGGATTTGGTAAACCGGTTACCATTTCATCCCACCATGGATTATCAACTGAGTGGTTTTCTAACACCATAAAGTTTGATGTTGCTGCAGCACAGTGAACACTTGCCATCGCACATACGGGTGTACCTGCCATGTGTAACGCCATAGCAATACCGTGCTCCTCAGCAAGGTCACCTATCTTCTTGGTTTCCAGAATCCCACCTGATGTAGCTATATCTGGATGACAAATCGCAATCGCTCTATTTTCAAACAGTGGGATAAAATCCTCTTTGCAATATATATCCTCACCTGTGCAAATTGGGGTTGTACAGGAATTTGAGAGACGGATGTACTGATCGGTATATTGCCAGGGAACCATATCCTCTAACCAAGCAAGATTGTATTTCTCTAATGCCTTTGCAAGACGGATGCAATCCTCAATACCTACATGACCAAAATGATCAACTGCAAGTGGAATTTCATAACCGATTATCTCACGAACTATTTCCACATATTCACATAGAATACCTATACCTTTTTCTGTAAGACGAATTCCTGTAAACGGGTGCATCAGATTATGCGCTTCTATATTTCCATCAGGGGCAGAAAGCGTGTCAGGTGTATCACGTAGCAATCCAACACCTAAATCCATCTTCAAAAATGTAAATCCTCTATCTATCCTTTCTTGCAGTTTATTGCCCATCGCTTCAGGGTCTCTAAGTGATGGTGTATCACTATAGCAACGGATTCTATCTCTGAATTTCCCACCAGCAAGTTGATAACATGGTACTCCATAAGCTTTGCCTGCCAGATCCATTAGTGCCATTTCTATTCCGCAGACACCGCCACCTTGTCTTGCATGATGACCAAATTGTTTTATCTGACGAAAGATCTTGTCAACGTTACACGGATTTTCACCCAGAATTCGACTTTTTAACATCAATGCATAAGTTGGACTCGCCCCATCACGTACCTCTCCAAGTCCGTATATACCTTGGTTCGTATCAAGTTTTATGATTGGACCACCGACTTGTGTCCGTACAAAACGTAGATCGGTTATCTTTAAGTCCGATGGATGTGAAGCGGTGTTAATTTCTGATAATATTGGCTGAGTTTCCAATTAATTGTCCTCATAGTAATGTTCTAAAGCAGCATCTAAAACACCTAAATGGAGATTTGTGCGTTGTTGAAGCGACCATTCTGTCGGTGTTTCAGTTATAAGCACATGTTCGCTATGGTAATGTAATAGGTATGGGGCTAATCCTTGTGTACCCCATTTAGATGCGACCTTGTATACCCCTTGTACAATTTCGGTTGTATCTTCCCCTGAATCATCTGAGTCAATTGGACCGATTGTTTTTACTGTGTTTGCAATCCCGGGTCCGATATATTGTTCATCGTGCTTACCTTCATATAGGTAAAAACCTTTTGCCTCATAATCTTCGTGAAAGTCTATTGTAAACAAAAATTGCATATTATCAACGGCTTCTTGGACAATAGCCACTTCATGAACGTCATTTGTTTCAAAAGACCTGTTAATATCAATTCCATCTTGGTTTTCACGAGTATTATGAACATAACCGTAAGGATTGATACAAGGGATTACGGTAAACGAAAACTGCTCTTGAAGTATAGTGACATCTCGTTCCAAAAACTGTAATACTGCTTCTACACCTGCTGGTTCATCACCATGTATCCCTCCCGTGATTAAGATATTGTTTGGATTAGCTGCTGGTGATTTAAGAGAGAACCGATAAACGGGGTAAGTGTGAACGGTTCCGATGATGGTATAATGGTGTTCTACTTTTTCTAACCTATCAATGACCTTATTATAATCTCGCAATCTACCAACCTTTACACAGGAAAGATGTCAACAAATCAATGTTATTATTAATTCTTTTTCCACTCATCAAAATCTTTCTCGATTTCTTCAGACCATTTTCTATCAATTTCACCCGGTGTGTAGACTCCTTCTCTCAAACGTTGATGTCCAAACCGATCTCGTAGATTCACTGCCTCACCCTGTTCAACTACCTGTTGCGCAAAGTGTGGTGGTATAAATATCACACCCCCACGTCTACCTAAAACAACATCTCCGGGTAAAACAGTCGCTTCTGCAATCCGGATAGGTATGTTAATACCGGTGAGGGTGACGTTAGCAATACCTGTTGGGTCTACGCCTCGGACAAATGTTGCAAAATCAGGTAGTTCGTAAATTCCATCCAGATCACGGATGCCACCGTCAATTACCATACCAGTACCTGTTTTTGCGTAGATAGAGTTACCGAGATTATCGCCTGCGAAAGTGCCATCTTTGACTTTACCGAAAAGGTCTACGACAATAACATCATCACTGACAAGGGTATCAATCACCCAAGAGTTTTGACCACCAACACGACCATCTTTTTCACCTTGAGAGGAGACAGCATCATTGAAATCGGGACGGATTGGAACAAAAGCACATGTCACTGCTCTACCAACAAGTACTCGATCGGGATGTAAGTTCAACCAATCACCAGCAAATTGAAATTTATATCCGTTACCATTTAGAACACCCCATGCTTGCTCAATAGTGATTGCCTTCATTCGTTGCAGAATATCATCTGATACCCGTGGTCTTCCATCCGGAAATCTCTCACCATCCCATGCGTGTGTGATTGCTTTGATATTCTCTTTATTGATTAGTTGCACACTTGTTCCTTTCTAAACGCATGATTTCTCATTACAGTCCAGCGTTCTTCCATACTTGATTGAGGGATTCGGCAGTAGTTTTTGCTGCTTCAGGTGGATCCATTTCATTGACCTGCTTACTGAAAGGTTCTGGAGTTACAGGTCCATCATATCCGATTTCACTTAATATCTGCATCAATTCTGTCAGTGGAATAACACCAGTCTCTGCGGGCAAGCATCGGATGTTGTCAATTTGTTCATCTGGATCAATACCATCTGGAGCATCATTAATGTGGACATAGACAACGTCAGATGCGGATAGTTTACGCACATCGTCAACCGTAGAACGACAGGTATACCAGTGCCATGTATCAAAAAGCAAACCAACATTTCCAGTACCCACTGCTGCAGCAAGACCTAACATAGCATCCATAGAATAGGCAAAAAGGTGTTTAGCACTTTTTCGACTTGTTGCTGGACCGATAAATTCAAGACCAATAGAATGACCGTGTGCATTAAGGATTTCTGCGACTGGACGGAGTCGTTTCACAGAAAAATTCCAGTTATCCTGAAATGTCATGTCATTTGATGCGGGTCCAACTACGGTAGTTGTTCGGAAACAACCGAGTTCAGCAGCAAGTTCTGCTCGCGCAGGTAATTGCGATAATCCTGCATAGTAATCTGCATCTGAACCACGCCAACTAACACCGAAACCCCATCCACCCATAGTAATACCAGCGTCATCCCATAAGTCTTTTACAAATTGGACAGAGTGTTCCTCAGCAAGTTGACTTGCTTCACCGATATTAAGGTCAAGACCATCAAATCCTGCATCTTTTGCTAAAACTAAACCTTCTTGCATATTTGCATGTATACCAATTGCACCAGTACTAAGATTTTTAAACATAGAGACTCCTTTACGCCTATATATTCATTTCACTTTCAATCTATTGACCTTTTTCACCGCGGACTACTTTCGCCGCAACAGCCCAAGGATAATCGTTATCATCAACTATCGCATCACGATATGTTGGGATCCAGACCCAACGTTCCTCACCTGATGTATTGGGGTGACTTGAATGGAGTGTAAGATCATGAAAAAAGACAGCACCCCCTGCCTCCACCTCTGCAGTGATTGCAAGGTTTTCATCAACAGCATCAGGACGCAAACGGTTTCCAAAACCGTGACCGTCACTCGCATCACCATCATGAACTATGGCAGATTTGTGTGAACCGGGAAAAAGTTTGAGACATCCGTTATCTACAGTTGCATCATCAAGGGCAACCCAAATTGAGTATTTGTGTGCACCATGCCAATAGTGCCAATCTTGATGCCAAGGACTTGCAAAAGTCGTCGATTCACTTTTAAATACGACCTTATCACTTAGAAATTCTATATTTGGAGCAAGGATTGTTTCCAATATATCAAGTATCCGTTCATCGCCTACTGCGTTTTGAAAGACTGCACTTCGGGCTGCTAATCCAACAAGAACACCGTTTCCAGCAACTGAACCCGTCTCCTCCTTCACTGCAGCAAGAATGTCTATACACTCGTGTTTTAAATGCTGAACCTCTTTTCGTGTGAACAGATTTGGTACGATTGCAAATCCTGTCTGCTCAAAATCTTCTTTCAGTGTTGCGAAATCAACATTCATATTATTCCACCTCAAGTGGTACCTCGCGTCCTGTCTCACCACTTTTTAGCAAACCTTCCATCATAATCTGCACAATTAGTCCGTGCCGAAGCGGAGCTTTGCACTCTACACCATCTAAAATACATTCAATAAAATGGTCAGCAATTGCATCCCAAGCTTCATTATACTTACTCTTTGGTAGTTTTATATCTATGTCTTCAAATTCACCCTTTTTATCAGTTCTATATGCCTTTAATGGACTCAGTGTAGCCCCAGCTTCAGTGCCGAATAGTTCAATCTGAAATTCTCCTGGTTGATGCGATGCCCAAAAACTTTCTACCATCAGTCCGATTCCATTTTCAAAGGTAATAAACCCTCCCGCATAGTCGTCAGAATCATATTTCTCATAAAGCTCTTTCGGTGCTTTAGAGTTGTTCCAATAACCGAGTCCACGCGGTCCGAACTTTGCACCAGCAGCACCGAGAACAGAAATAGGTCTTGGCATGCCCAAAATCCACCATACAGAATCAAGTACATGCACACCCATATCTCTGAATGCACCACCACCTTTCTGTATGAAACCGAGATTCCATGCGGGGATGCCGCTTCTACGGATACTTCTGGCACGTGCATAATACAATTCCCCAAAATAGTCCTCACGAGCAAGGTCTCCGAGATGTTGACAGCTATGGCTAAACCGGGTAGAAAGAGACATCATATTCACGACACCTGCTGCTTCGGCTTCTTTAACCAATTCCTTTGCTGCATCCTCGTTGTCAGCTAAGGGTTTCGTTACCAATACATGCTTTCCATTCCGCACTGCTTCCAATGCTATAGGAACATGCCATTGATTAGGTGTCCCCACAAATACCGCATCAATATTAGATGCTTTACACATCTCTTTATAATCTGTATATAGTTTTACTCTACCGGGTAAATCTTTTGCAAAACCTGCCATGCGATCTTTATCAAGATCACAAAGTGCTACAACTTTTCCTCTTTCATTTCGTGATAGCGCAGCACCGTTTGGTCTTCCAATTCCCATACCTACAACTGCCACTCTTACCTGTTTGTCTTGTGATGCCATATTTATTTTTCTCCATATAGTTACTATATAGCAATTTTCTCACTTATACATATTTCAATAGGGTCTTCCACGGGTATTTAATACAGGACTAACTTCATTTTTGACAGGTTTAATTGTCTTTAGATATGCCCATATTGCTTTAAGGTCTGCATCAGTCATTTTTGCATAATGTTTCGTTGGCATCGGTGGAAAAATCTTCCGATTGGCTTTATTCCCTTGATGATGACCTGTTCGCATTGACTCAATAAACATCTTCTCAGTCCATTCACCTAATCCAGTTTCATTGTCTGGTGTTAAGTTTGTTGCAAAACTCGTTCCGAATGGTCCAGAAAAGGCACTTAATTGCGGTGATACTAAGAGAAAAATGTTATGCTGCATCATGCTGAAGTTGTATTGTGGATTTTGTTTATCTGCTGGATGTCCAGCCAGGTACATATCAGGATCATAGTCGGCACCTGCGCGTGGCGTATGACAATGTCCACATGCAGCAACTGCATCAACAAGATATTTTCCACGTTTCACAATATCATCCTGACTCTCTACGGATTGAATCCCAAAGGCAATTACGACTCCGATGAAAAGTATTGTTACACCAAAAATAAAAAAGTTACGATGCATGTAGTGTTCTCCTAAGAATATTCTATATTGTATATACTCACTTTAATTTAGCACTTTGTAGAAATAGATGCAATAGAAAAAGGCGCGGTAACTCCGCACCAATTAATGTTATTTTTATGTAATTGGATCTACTTCAGAATAATTATATATGTAGGTCAATACCTTTGCCAAAAATAGTTGAATAAATGGGGCAGATATCCTAAAGTTATAGAAAATCAAAACAATAACTTTGAAAGGACACTCCCCTATGACCGAAATTATAGCACTGTTTACGGTTTTTACATCACATTTATCCGCAACAACCATGCACCAGTTATCACGGTTGTATTCGCACTGTTATGGTTAAACAATCACATGTCTTATTGTTGAGTTCTGATTTAGCGTTGGACGCTGAAAAAATGATCGTGAGCGAGTGTAAATTCAGTAGTATAAAACATGGATTTACCGGTAAACCTGATCTTATTCTTCGGAGAGCAGATGGTCTTGTGATTATCGACTACAAGAGTAGTGAACTTTCCGATGACACACAAAACCGAGAAGAGATTATTCAGTTGTGGTAACAACAAGTATTGTTTTACGCTTTATAGTGGAATCTATAATTACTTGGACATTTTTATGATTTCATCAATTGACGCTTCACTATTGTATTCTCATTTACGCTTTATGTTCGCGAAATCTCTTTCAATAGGGTTGAGTTCAGGCGAATACGGAGGTAAAAAAAGTAAACTCGCACCACAGGCAGCAATCAACGCCTTTGTCTGTGGACTTTTATGAAAAGACGCATTATCCAATATGACAACATGGGATGCATCAAGTAGCGGACACAGTGCGTTCTCAAGCCACGCATTGAAAGCAAGCGTATCACAAGCACCTTCAAAAAGCATAGGTGCTGTAAAACGCCCCTCAATTTGTGCAGCAATGAGCGTCGTGCTTCTATACCGATTGCTTGAGATTTTATCCGCAACACAAATCCCTCTCGG
>JAJEAG010000052.1 GCA_022824265.1 Candidatus Poribacteria bacterium
CCGAGAGGGATTTGTGTTGCGGATAAAATCTCAAGCAATCGGTATAGAAGCACGACGCTCATTGCTGCACAAATTGAGGGGCGTTTTACAGCACCTATGCTTTTTGAAGGTGCTTGTGATACGCTTGCTTTCAATGCGTGGATTGAGAACGCACTGTGTACGCTACTTGACGCATCCCATGTTGTCATATTGGATAATGCGTCATTCCATAAAAGTCCACAGACAAAGGCGTTGATTGCTGCCTGTGGTGCGAGTTTACTTTTTTTACCTCCGTATTCGCCTGAACTCAACCCTATTGAAAGAGATTTTGCGAACATAAAGCGTAAATGGGAATACAATAGCGAAGTGTCAATTGATGAAATCATAAAAATGTCCAAGTAATTATAGATTCCACTATAATCCCATTTAGTTGTTTTTTCGGTTTTTGTGTTTTGGTATGTTGTCATCGCATTGCAGTTTTGTGTTGGATGTTGGGTTATATTATACTTGAGGGTCGTTTGGTTTTGTAGTGTTATTGATTTTGATAACAATATATATCTAATATGTTTGATGTCTGTTTCAGTTTTTTGGTTTAGTTTTCAGTATTGACTAAGCCGAGATTTTCAGGATAATAGGTTGCTCCTACAGAAGAAAGATTGCCAATCAACAATAGCTGAATCAAGTAAGTAGAAAAACAGAAACTAAATAGCCCTGTGCCTTGTAGTATTGTTTTGATAATAAGAGAGTTAAATGATATAATATATAATTACATTAGTTTCAGTAGTTTAAGCTTGTTTCATGTTAAATTCTCAAGATTTATCAATTTTTGTGAATTGTTTGAAGGAACATAGTTATGTAGAAAAAGTATGTAAATTGTTGATATTGTATGTATATTTCACTTTAAATTAGTTTATATTATTTTAAGAATATGCAAGGAGACAAGATGCGTAATTTAGTTTTAATTATTGGAATAGCATGTCTATTGGTGGGTTTGCTGCCACATATTGGTTCTGCGAAATTAGATCCTGAAACAGCAGTTGGGGTATGGTTGTTTGATGAAGGCAAAGGATCTGATGTGATGGATTCATCAGGTAAGGATAATCATGGTGAGATAACTGGTGCCAAGTGGAAAGATGGTAAATTTGGTGATGGACTTGAATTTAGTGGAGCACAGTGGGTAACAATTGAATCAACACCAGACTTACAACTTGGTGATGAACACACTATGATGGCATGGTTCTATGCTACTGACATTACTCAACACAGGATGATAATATCTAAAAATGGTGAATATTTATTGCGTATTGATGTGCCAGGAGAGGGTAACAAGATGTCAACATTTGTCAATATTGGAGGTTGGGAACCGAGAGCATCTGCGGGTGTTCCTGAAAGGAATACTTGGATTCACATCGCTGTAACATTTGATAGCAATAAAAACAATAACCAGTTGCTTCTCTATGTTAATGGTGTTGAGGCAGGTGCAAGCACACGAGCCGGTAAAGGAAATGGCAATGCTTCACCTGTTGATATAGCAAAATGGGGTGGTGGTTCATATTTCGTAGGGATAATTGATGAAGTTGCTATCTTTAAATCTGTACTTGTTGAAGAGGACTTGAAATTAATCATGGATCATGGTTTAAGTGATGCACTCGGAGGAATCGCATCTGTTGATGCTTCTAACAAATTGGCAACAACTTGGGGTACCATCAAAAGGAACAAATAAAACATTTCAAAACAATAAATGAGGGCGGATATTGTTATTCGCCCTATCTATTGTAATGCCGTAAATTGAATACATTTCAAGGAGAAAACTGTCGATTATGTCCATTCCAAAAATGTCTGTGAACAACCCAGTATTAGCAAATATGTTAATGATTTTAATTATTATATTTGGGTTGTATGCATGGATAACCCTTCCCCGAGAACTCACACCCGAAATCTCGTTACAAACCGCTACAGTAACTACTCTCTATCAAGGTGCATCTCCAGAGTCAATGGAAAAACTTGTAACAGCACCCATTGAAGAAGCAATTGAAGAAAACGTTAATAAAATTAATTGGATGCTTTCTACTTCATCTGAGGGAAGATCTATTATTTCAGTTAATTTTGAGGAGATGAACGACAGAGACTTTGATAAGGAGATGGAAAATCTACGGACTGCGGTTGAGGGCGTTAATGATTTACCTGAAGAGATTTTTGATGATCCCAAGGTATTGGAATTGGATGTAGCGTCAGGTTTTCCAATGATAACTATAGTTGTCGGTGGCAGTATTTCAGAATCTCAAATGCGAGATATTGCTGAGAATCTAAAAGACGAGATATTAGAGATAAAGGATATTGCATCGGTACAATTAGCAGGACTTCGTGAGAGAGAAATCTGGATTGAGGTAGATCCTGATCGATTGAAAGCTTATAACCTTCCAATATCTGCAGTTACTATGGCACTTCAGGCAGGTAATTTGAATCTTCCAGCAGGAACAATGGAGATTGGTTCTACTGAGTTTATGGTCAGGACTATGGGAGAATTTCCTCATCCAGACTACATTGGGGATACCATTATCAGTGTTCAACCTTCTGGTACGCCACTTAGACTCAGAGATATTGCTACCATATCTGATACTTATGAGGAAGCCCGAACATTATCTCGGATTAATGGAGAATCATCAATAAGTCTGAGTGTACAAAAAAAGAGAGAAGGAAATACCATATCTTTGGTTGCAAAACTTCGTAATTTAGTAGAACAACGTCAATCTGATCTACCCGAAGGTGCTGTATTAACACCAGTCAACGACTATTCTGTGATTTTAAAAGAACGTTTGGGTATACTTGAAACAAATGCCATCTTTGGACTTGCTCTTGTTATTTTTATGTTGTTCTTATTTATTGGTTGGCGAAATGCACTATTTGCGGCACTCGGTATTCCTGTAGCGTTTATGGCAACCTTTTGGTTCATGTCAATTGCTGGTTACACACTGAGTGGCGTTGCTTTGTTCGGTCTGATATTGGTTGTTGGAATTGTTGTTGATGATGCGATCGTTGTGATAGAAAATACTTATAGACATATTGAGAGAGGTGAATCTCCAAAAGATGCTGCAATTAAAGGTGCTGAAGAGGTGGGTTGGCCTGTATTAGCTGCAAGTTTGACAACCATTGGCGCATTTGGACCATTAATGTTTATGTCAGGTGTTTCAGGACAGTTTATGCGGATCGTTCCGATCATGGCGATAATTGTATTGATAGCCTCGTTATTTGAAGTATTTGTGATTTTACCTGCACACGTATCTGAATGGAGTAGAGCAAGAACACAGACTGGACGTAGCAGACTTGAAAATCTCCGCACGAGATCCCGTGGTGCTTTCAGTTTAGCTATTATATTTACAGGATTTTTTACTTGGTTTCTGACAGTTTTCGACCTTATACGAAACAGATATGTAAGAATCTTGAAAATAACAATCCGTAGACGGTATGTCTTTGTTAGCAGTGTCTTTGTTGTTGGTTTGATAGTATGTGTTGGTGCATTTATGTTACTTGACAAAGAACTTTTCCCGGGAGAAGACTTTCCTCAATTCTATGTCAAAGCTGAGATGCCACCTTCTTATGGATTGCAAGAGACGACAGCAGTTATTGCACAACTTGAAGATGCAGCCAAAACATTGCCAGAGGATGAAATTGCCGCAATTGTAAGTAATATCGGTCTACATACTCCTACTTCAGGTCTGTTGGAAGGAATTACTTACGGATCTAACTTTGGTGAACTCATCATAGAACTTGTTCCGAAGCAACAACGGACACGGAATACAGATCAGATCATTGCATCACTAAGAAAAGAAACATCAGATATTAGTGGTATTGAAAAGCTTAACTTTGTCAAACTTCAGGGGGGACCGCCTCAAGGTCAAGATGTTGAGGTAAAGGTAAAAGGTAAGCATTTTAATCAGTTGGTAGAAATTGCTGATAGACTGAAGGGAACACTAAGCGAAATAGATGGCGTAGAAGATATCAGAGACGATTTTAGAGTAGGAAAATCGGAATTACGTATCTATCTTAAACCTGAAAAAGCAGCAATATTTGGTATGTCAACTTTCCAAGTTGCACAGACCGTTCGCACAGCGATTGAAGGTGCGAAAGCGACAACCTATCGTGAGGCAGATGAGGCGATAGATGTAATTGTCAAGTATAATGAAAATCGTTTGCAAACAATCCAAGAACTGAATGATTTATTGATAACAACACCTATAGGTACTATTATTCCTTTGAAAGATGTTGCAGTGATTTCTGAGGAGAAAGGTTATTCAGATATTAGACGTTTTGAAGGAGAGCGCGCAATCTCTGTTTATGCATCTGTTGATAGGACGAAAACTACACCCTTCGTAGTCAATGAATTATTAATGGAGTCTTTTGCAGATATTGAATCATTATATCCTGGATACAGACTTGATTTCAGAGGTGTTTTTGATGAAATCCGTGAATCATTTGGTGAGTTATGGAAACTTTTTATAGTAGGTGTTCTTGTCATCTATATGATTTTAGGAGCACAATTTAAGTCGTTCTCACAACCGATAGTTATCCTATTTGCTGTGCCGTTTGGGATGATTGGCGCAATGATTGGTTTGCTTTTCTCCAATGCTACTCTCAGTATGGTTGCAATGTTTGGAATTGTCGCACTTGCTGGAATTGTTGTAAACGATTCAATTGTCCTGATAGATTTTATCAATAAGTATCGTGAGCGTGGTTTTAACAGGTGGTATGCGATATTAAAGGGCGGTAGTATCCGTTTGCGACCTATTGTCTTGACATCATTGACAACTATTTTTGGATTAATTCCTATGTCATTGGGACTTGGTGGTAAGTCTCCAATATGGACACCAATGGCAAATACCATAATATTTGGATTAGCATTTGCTACATTGATGACACTATTTGTTATGCCTTCACTATATGCGATTACGACTGATTTTAATAATCTTTTCAGACGAAAAAGAGTAGAGAGTACACAAGCTGTTGCAGATAATATGTTAGGTGCCGCAGTTCCTGCTGATGATTGATTTCCAATTTTGAGTAGATCTATCAGAATTAAAATTGGTTTACGTTTCTTTAAGAAGGTTGGTGATCAAAAAATGGCAACATTAGAGGGTTTCAGAGTCAGAAATTTCGGTGTTCTCAAAGATGTTACATTGGGACGTCTATGGGACAAACGAAAGGAAGAAGCACTGACTCCAATGACAGCAATTATAGGTAAGAATGGGGTTGGAAAGAGTGCATTATTTGATGCCTTCGGTTTCTTGTCCGATGCACTTAACTTTAACAATATCGAGGAGGCTTGTGATGCACGAGGACGTGGCGGCTTTGAAAAAATGAGAACACAAGGAACAGTTGATCCTATTCAATTTGATGTGTATTACAGAGAACACGGAAATGCAAGACCTATTACATATCAAATTGCTATTACCGTTGATGAGTTTGGACGACCCCAGGTCCTGCGTGAACGTCTTCGGCAAAGACGTAAACACCAAACACGAGGTCAACCATTCTCGTTTTTAATTCTAAATAACGGTAGTGGTGTAGCATGGAAAGGTGAACAAGAAGGACTCCAGATTGTTGAAGACACTGAAGTTATTGATTTTTTTGAGGAATTGCAAAAAGAAAGAGAATCTGCAGAAACAGAAGATATTGAATTAGATGATCATCGAAAACTTGGTATTGCTACTCTTGGTGTCTTAAAGCAACACCCTCGAATTGCTGCTTTTCGAAGATTTATTGAAGGGTGGTATCTCAGTTACTTCACTCCTGATGCAGCACGTAGCTTACCACTTGCAGGTCCTCAAAAGCATCTAAATACTCACGGGGACAATCTTGGCAATGTTGTGCAATTCATGAGGCGAGAACACGCACAAAGATTCGAAACAATTTTGAAAAAAATTGCTGACAAAATACCTGGGATAAACCAGATTGATACTGAAGAAACCAATGATGGCAGGCTATTACTGAAATTTAACGATAAAGGTTTTCAAGACCCTTTTTATGCTCAACAGATGTCCGATGGAACACTGAAATTGTTTGCTTATCTTCTACTACTTGAAGATCCAACGCCACCTCCATTCATTTGTATTGAAGAACCAGAAAACGGATTGTATCATAAATTATTGGAGATTCTCGCTACCGAATTTCGCTTGCACGCTACAGGACTTAAAGGTGGTTCACAGGTCTTCATTACAACACATCAACCATATTTTCTTAATGCGTTAGCACCGAAAGAAGTATGGATACTGGAAAAAGGTGATGATGGGTTTTCCAATATTCGTCGTGCAAGCGAGGATCCGCTTGTGAATAACTTAGTCGAGGAAGGATTACCTTTGGGTGGACTTTGGTACAGTGATTATCTTGACCTGAGGTGATAAGTGCATTTTGAAATACTTGTTGAGGACTTGTCCGGAAAGGCGACGCTTGACATTTTAATGCCAAAGATAATTGGAAAACAACATACGTGTAGGGTTATTTGTTACCGAGGAATAGGTCATATTCCTAAAAACCTGAAGAGTCACACCGATGTACATCACCGTATTTTGCTTGATCGTTTACCTGATATACTCAGAGGGTACGGAAAAACATATACAGACAATCCCGCGAAATATTCAACAGTGTTGGTAGTGATATGTGATTTAGATGAGAAATGTTTGAAAACATTTCGTCAATTACTTCTGGATATGTTGAATGAATGCAAACCTGAAATAGAAACACGGTTTTGTATCGCAGTAGAGGAGGGTGAAGCATGGTTTTTTGGGGATCCATCTGCTATAAAGAAAGCTTATCCAAAAGCCAAAATCAATATACTTAACCGTTACCAGAACGATTCTATTTGTGGCACGTGGGAACATCTTGCTGATGCAATATATCCTGGAGGATCAAGTGTACTTGTAAAGAAACCTTGGTTTGTTATTGGTAAGGAAAAATCATCATGGGCAGAAACAATTACTCCATATATGAATGTAGATATAAACAAATCACCAAGTTTCTGTTATTTTCGAGATAAAATACGAGAACTAATATGAGAATGTCTGCTTTGTTACTCATTATTTGCAATATAATCCATATTGCAGAACATCAAAAGGTTGTTATATATGTCTGACAAATTAGCGATTTCTGGTGGGACTCCTGTTAGGAATACACAGGTTCATCCTTGGTCACCTTGGCCAATAAATACATCCGAGGAATGGGAGTCAAAGATTGAGCCGTTGCTTCGTGATGTTTATCTAAGTGGTAATGAAGGTCTTGGCGGAACGATGATTCCACGATTTTGTGAACAGTATGCTGAATATACTGGAACAAACTACGCAATCTTTATGCCACATGGAACTGATTCAATCAGTGCTGCGCTTTCAAGTGCTCTTGATTTGGATGGATTCAGTGATGGTGGAGAGGTAATCGTTCCTAACTATACATTTGTTGCCACTGCAAGTGCTGTGTTGGATCGTAGGTGCACCGTAGTGTTTGTTGATGTCTGTCCAGATACATTCACTATTGACCCTAATGCTGTAGAAGGAGCAATTACACCTGAAACGGTTGCCATACTTCCAGTTCATCTGGGTGGACATCCTTCGGATATGATTGCATTACAAGGAATTGCAGAACGGCATCAGCTCAAAATAATTGAAGACTGCGCGCAAGCACATGGTGCAGAATACCAAACTAAAAAGGTTGGAAGTCTCAGTGATGTTGGAGCATTTAGTTTCCAATCCTCAAAGAATCTTACCTCTGGAGAAGGAGGGATGGTCACGACTAATGATAAAGACATCCATGATCGTGTCTGTGCGTTTATGAATGTAGGTCGTGCACCGGGTGGTGCAAGATGGGAATACCCGCGGCTCGGATGGAACTACAGACCTTCTGAATACCTTGCTGCTATTTTGTCTGTGAGATTGGAGATGCTTGAAGACCAAACCGACCTACGAAATCGAAATGCAAACTATCTAACAGGTGCATTGGAAACCATTACTGGCATCACTCCACCGAAACTGGCACCATGGGTTACAAAACATGGGTATCACCTTTACTGCATAAAGTATGATTCAGATGGTTTCAATGGTAAAACACGACAAGAATTTGTCAATGCTTTATCTGCGGAAGGTATACCATGTTCAATTGGTTATCGTTCTCCGTTATCACAAGAACCAGGGATGGCACATATTGGTGAAAAATATCCGCACCTGATTAGAACATTGCCGTGTCCCAACACGGAATTAGTTTGTGACCAAAGTGTGTGGCTATTTCAGAATCTGCTCCTCGATTCTGAATCTGATATGGATCAGGTGGTAGAGGCGATTACTAAGATTCATCGGGCATGGAAGTAACCCTCAATTGACCATATATCCAGAAATGACTGATGCAATCCAATATTAGCAAACCGATCCTTGTATATGATAGTGACTGTGAATTTTGTAGATACTGGATTACACAGTGGCAACACATAACACGAGATCGTATAGACTATGCCCCCTATCAAGAAGTTGCCCACCAATTCAATGAAATACCACTTTCAGCATTTCAATCCTCCGTGCAATTAATCTTAGAAAATGGCGAAGTTTTTTCGGGTGCGGAGGCAGTTCTCCGCGCTTTGGACAACCGTTTTTTCCTGTGGTGCTACTATAAAATACCGTTGTTTGCTACTCTGTCTGAAGTAATTTACCGTATTGTCGCACAGCACCGACAGTTCTTCTCAGCAATGACCCGATGGCTTTATGGAACACATACTGAAAAAACAACTTACATACTTACACGTTGGATATTCCTACGTGGACTTGGTTGTATCTACTTAATTGCCTTTTTATCTTTGTGGGTGCAGATTCATGGACTCATTGGAAGCAATGGGATATTGCCTGTAACTGACTATTTAGGAGCAGTTCATCAACAGTTAGGGGCAAAAGGTTATCATCTCGTTCCCACGCTATTTTGGTTCAATTCAACAGGTTTTTTTCTTCATCTGATTTGTACAGGAGGAGTAATTTTATCTTTAACTCTTATAGCAGGATTCTTTCCAACATTTAGTTTAATCGGACTATGGGGATTTTATCTTTCACTTGTTACTGTTGGACAGGTATTCCTCAGTTTCCAGTGGGACGTACTGCTATTAGAGGTAGGATTATTAGCAGTCTTTTTCGCGCCGTTCACAATACGTGAAACATTCAAACGTGCGATTAAACTTTCTACTCCTTTTCTGTGGTTATTACGTTGGCTTCTATTCCGTTTGATGTTTGCATCGGGGTTCGTCAAACTTGCAAGTGATGAAGTATGGCGAGACCTTACGGCTCTAAATTTCCATTATGAAACACAGCCCTTACCAACATGGATTGGATGGTATGTTCATCATCTGCCCGAATGGTTTCATAAAATCTCTATCGTAGGAATGTTTGTAATTGAGTTGGGAGTTCCTTTCTTGATTTTTGCTCCACGTCGTGTGCGGTTATTAGGTGGTATCGGGTTGCTTGGACTTCAATTGCTAATCATGTTGACTGGAAACTATTGCTTTTTCAATCTATTGACAATATTACTTTGTCTGCTCTTGATTGATGATATTACATGGAAATCCCTAATTCCAAGACGTTTCATACCAAGCATCAACATCGTTGATTTATCACCTCGCAAAATAGGTAAACTATGTATTGTTGTTTTATCAATAGTGCTGTTCGCTTTCAGTAGTCTAAGGTTCGGAGGACAACTCTTTAATGAAACGAAACTGACAGAACTTGCTTGGATAAGACCGTATCGGAGTGTAAATACTTATGGACTATTTGCAGATATGACAGAGTCTCGTCCTGAAATCGTTATTGAAGGTAGTAATGACCAAATTACATGGAAACCTTATGAATTTAAATGGAAACCGGGAAAACTAAATCGTGCACCTGGATGGGTGGCTCCACATCAACCCAGATTAGATTGGCAAATGTGGTTTGCTGCGCTACGGGGTAACTACCGTAATACCACATGGTTTCTGGATTTTATGGGTGCACTTCTACAAGGTAAACCTGAAGTACTGAAGTTGTTGAAGGATAATCCGTTTCCTGAGACTCCACCTCGTTATGTTAAAGCAACGTTATATAAATATCGTTTTACAGATATTGAGACGAAACGTTCTGAAGGAAAGTGGTGGCGGAGAGAAAGAATTGGAGTATATTGCCCTACAATATCTCTTAGATAGCAAACAATAGTTACTATATTTTATACATATATCATAAGAAAAGATGGGAGTAGACATGACCAGCGATTTTTTATCTGTTGCCTTAGATGCAACAAAAAGCGCGGAAGATATTATAACCTCATATTATTTCAATAAGACAATCCAAGTAGATTTGAAAGATGATGAAACACCTGTTACACTTGCAGATAAAGAAGCAGAAAAAGCCATTCGTCAAACCATCACACAAGCATTTCCTGATCACGGATTCTTAGGTGAAGAATATGGAATACAAGAGGGAACATCCCCTTATATGTGGATTATTGACCCGATAGATGCTACAAAGAATTATATTCGGAAAATACCAATATTCGGTACACAGATTGCTCTGATGAAAGGTGAAGAACTAATACTTGGCGTTTCAAATGCACCACTATTGAATGAATTGCTATATGCTGAAAAAGGAAATGGTGCCTATTTTAATGGTGAACAGATTAAGGTATCAAAGGTTTCGCAACCCGATGATGCTATGATATGCCACGGAGGTTTAAAATGGTTCACTGAAAAAGGTTTCCTTCCCGGTATATGTAATCTTATCAATGATACTGCTCGTAGTAGAGGATTTGGTGATTTCTATATGTATCACCTTGTGGCATCTGGTAGAGTTGATGCAGTCATTGAAGCAGCAATTAGTATTTGGGATATTGCTGCGATTACTGTGATTGTACGTGAAGCTGGTGGACAGGTGACTGATATACACGGAAATGCTATTACAAAAGAGACTTCATCTCTTATTGCGACAAATGGTGTCTTACATCAAAGAATCCTGGAATATTTTGATAAAGATTGAATGGATGTTTCATGGATTCACCGTTTATTGTCTGAACCAAGATTTACAGGATTATTGGATTTACAGGATAAGAGAATTCTATCGTCATATATTATTGATATTGATTATGATAGACTTTTCTGATAAATTTAACAAACATATATACTTAACATTCAGATTATATTCATGATATAAAAATCCTGAAAATCTTGTAAATCTTGGTTCAGAAATTAACAAATACCATTTTTCACATAATGTAACAAAATCTGTGTGAAAAACCTAAAACTATATAACCGTGTCAGAATGATTTTACGTGTTGATATGTAAAGCAGATTGTGTTATATTATAATCTATAATAGATAAAGTGAGAAATAAAAAATATGCAGCTTGATTTCCAAGACGTTATTGACCTTTCCTATGTCGTTGACGAAAACAGTCCAAGAGAATTACCGATTGATCCTGTACATATTTATGACCAAGCAACTTTAGAAAAAGATGGATACTTTGAGAGTCGTGTAGATATGTCTGGACACTGTTCCACACATATTGACGCACCGTGTTTGATGTATCCAGATGGATATACCGTTGCAGAGATTCCGAAAGAGAAATTGACAGGACACGCGGTTTTAATGGATTTCTCTGCAATAAAGAAACCTAACGATGCTGTGACAGCAGATGATATTTCAGCATGGATTACGCAGAACGGTGAGATTCAACAAGACAGCATTGTTTTTATGCGGACAGGTATGGATAGGTTTGTATACCAAGATAATTTCAACAGAGAATGGATCGGATTTAGTGAAGATGCTGCCAAATTCCTCGTTGAAAAAGGTATAAAGGTGATTGGAACAGACGCGTGCAGTATTGATTCAGTTGCTGGACATCCACCATTGCATGATGGATTACCTCCTGCACATCTTGTTTTTCTTGGTGAAGGAATACCCCATGTTGAGGATTTATGTAATTTAAGTCAATTACCTACACATTTCTATGTTGTTATAGCACCTCTAAAACTTGCGCGTAGTTCGGGTGCACCAACAAGAGTTCTTGCTTTTGTATAACATTAATGACTATATGCTCTCCTTCACTTTATTTCCTACATTGTTCTGCTATCAAAAGAAAAAATGGTGTTGAATATCCCTGAAACACTCTCAGACATATTACATGAAATTGGTGAGATCGGTGGGGAAAATGCCTATCTTGTTGGTGGTTCAGTTAGGGATCTACTGTTAGAACGTAACAATATTGACATTGACATTGTAGTAGAAGGAGATGCTATCAGCGTAGCAAAGCAGCTACAAAATCGTTGGAAAGGCACTTGTCAAACCCATTCACAATTTGGAACTGCTACCGTCACACCTGCGAATCCAGATAGACCAAAGGTGGATTTTGTAACAGCTCGTAGTGAAACGTATAAAAAGTCAGGAACGTTACCTAAGGTAGAACCAGGAACGCTTACAGAGGACTTACAACGAAGAGACTTTTCGATCAACGCATTAGCAATGTATTTAAAAAAAAATGCGTTTGGAACGATAATTGATGAAACAGGGGGGATTGAAGACCTAAAAAACGGCATCATTCGTGTACTTCATAACAACAGTTATGATGATGACCCAACTCGTATCTTTCGTGCATATAGATATTCAGCAAGATATAATTTTAATATTGCTGAACCTGACAAGCCTTTGATAGAAAAGGCAATTCCTCTGATAGCAAATCTCAGTGGAGAACGAATACGTAATGAAATTGATAGGATCTTTCTTGAAGATAAGTCACGGCAGATTATACAAAATCTTGCTAAAGTTGGTATTTTTGAAAAGATCTACCCCGAATTGAAAATCACTTCATCTTTGTCATGTGATCTTAATATAGTAGAACGGACAATTACTTGGGCAGCTGAACATACAGAGGACATAGATATACAATCGGAACAATTATATTGGATGGCAATGTTTGGGTTAGAGAAAAAACAGGTCATACCAACATATCATATTGAAGCAATCTGTTTTAGACTTGTGCTACCACATCAATTGTCCCGTGTAACAAAAAGCACACAACAACTACGAAATGATGTAGAAACAAACAATGATTTAAGATCCATCTTTGATAATGTTGATGTCAAGTTGTCTGAGAATGCGATTTATGAATTTCATAACGGAAAATGGTGTATTGTTGATATAGACAACAAGGCAACTTATGTGTTTGACGACGGAACAATCTTTACGGTACAGACTCCAATTATCACATATCGGAAATTGGTAAAACTGCTTGCATCTTTTAGAGAAACAGATGCCCCAAGCAAAATATACAACGACCTAATTTCATTTCCAATAGAAACACTTATATTAGGATATATGAATAATGAATTATCAAAGGTTCACCGGACTTTTATTGGAGATTACCTACTTACTTTGAGAAAGACACGACCGTTAATCACTGGAAAAGATTTAATACAATGGGGGGAAGTGCCAGGAGATAATTTTGATGTCATTCTTAGTGATTTGTTTAATCAACAATTGGATGGAAAAATAAAAACTAAATCGGAAGCATTTAATTACTATACTTCTCAGAAAATGCAATAGACAAAATATAAGACTCTACAATACAATGAATGGAATTAATATAAAATATGTTTGATATATGGGGTGCAATTCTTGTCGTAACACAGTTCATAATACTTTTAACTTTTCATGAGTGGGGGCATGCAAAATCTGCTAATATGTTGGGTGATTCCACAGCGCGCGATCAGGGTCGTATGTCGCTGAATCCTGCTGTCCACATAGATCCAATCGGCACACTGTTTTTACCGTTGATTGGTTCGCTTTTTGGTGGCGGGTTTTTTGGTTGGGCAAAACCTGTACCGGTTAATCCTTACAACCTTAAAAAGCCGAGAAGAGATATAATGCTTATAGCTGCGGCAGGTCCATTCATGAATATCCTTCTTACCTTTGCCATTTTTATGATAATAAGATCTTTAGAACTTACTATCAATTTTCAACCGTATAATTCAAAAGTTCATTTAGGAATTTATAGATTCTTGAACGAAGCAGCATTGATAAGTGTATTCTTGGCTGCATTTAATATGCTTCCGCTGTTTCCTTTAGATGGGTTCAGTGTAGTCAACGGTTTACTGCCTGAACGTGCATCACGTCAGTTTTCAAAACTTGCCCCCTATGGGATGCCAATACTCATGGGTCTTATATTTGTGCCAGTTATTCTCAGGATTAATGGACCTCTAATTTATCTTGGAAAAATAAGTCTCTATATATTTGGCATTATTGCAAAAATTGTTGGTGTTCGATAGTAGTTGAATAACATTTCATATTGACCAATCGGATAGTATAAATACTTATGTTAACTGAAATCTCACCCGCAGAATTATCAACACATCCTATCTATTCTGTAAAACTTGATGGTTTTGAGGGTCCACTTGACCTTCTTCTCCAACTAATACAGAATGAGGAAATGAATATCCATGATATTCAGATAGCTGAAATAACTGATCGTTATCTGGAATATGTCACGCTGATGGAGCATTTAGACTTAGATGTGGCATCAGAATTTATGGTAATGGCAGCAACACTTCTACACTTAAAATCACAAAGCATTCTACCACAAATTGTGACTGAATCTGAACATCCGATTGGTACTCAAGAACAACTCGTTCAACAACTATTGGAATATAAGCGTTACAAAGAAGCTGCACAAGTTTTAGATAAATATGCTGAGCGAAGAACAACAATTTACAACAGAAGTGCGAAACTTCACAATGATTTAAGCGGAAAGCGGACATACGAGATTAAAGCAACGCTTTTTGATTTACTCACAGCATTTAAAAACATTAACGACAGAAATTCACAATTGGAATTAGATGATGAATATGAAACAGTAGAAGGTGAAACACTCACTGTTGAAGACAGAATATCCTTCATTGAAAGGGAATTGGAACATTCAGACCAGTTACTATTTGAGGATTTGTTTCCAATCAATTCAAGTAAAATTGACCTAATAGTAACATTTCTTGCTGTATTAGAATTAATAAGAATTGGAACAATAGTAACTGTCCAAACCAGTCTATTTGAAAGTATATATCTTGTCAAAGCAAATTCCGAAGGAAGTAGTATAACAACAGATTCGTAATAATCTAAAGGAATATTGGGATAATGGACACCGAAAATGCTGCTATTGATGATAATACTGAAAAACTTGATACACATTCAGAAGAAAATACAAAATCAATATTGGAAGCAATTCTTTTTGCTGCCAGTGAACCTATTACAATCAAGCAGTTTCAGCATGCAATACCTAATATGAATGCCAGGGAGATACGAAAGGCACTTTCTGAACTTCGTGATGACTATCAACAGATGGATCGCAGTTTTCGATTGATAGAAATCGCTAACGGTTTTCAAATATGTACACGTCCAGAATTTTCTGAATGGGTACGGAAATTCTATATTCAGCAGGTTCGTGTTACTTTGTCTCCTTCTGCATTAGAGACTCTTGCCATTGTGGCATATAAACAACCTGTAACACGTAATGATGTTTCAACGATTCGTGGTGTTAACAGCGACAGTGTGATCAGTGCACTTGTGGAAAAAGGTCTCGTCTGTGTTTCAGGTAGAAAAGAAGTAGCTGGAAGGTCTCTGCTTTTTTCTACTACCGATACTTTTCTTGAACAGTTTGGGTTGAAGAATCCATCAGAATTACCATCGCTTGAAGAGATTGAGCAACTTCTTTCCAATTCGAATGGTATTGAAAATGTTCATTCCATTCAGGAGAAAGCAGAATAATGAATTACAACGCTTGGTTTGAATGTGACTTAGGTTGTACATATCCATTAACAGAAATCATCTATCGTTGTAAGAATTGTGATGGTCTTTTAAAGGTTAAGCATGACTTGGACGTGTTGAAACAACGTAGCGCAGATGATTGGAAAACTCTCTTTGAAAACCGATACATGAGTACCAAATACCCCTATGGTAGTGGTGTTTGGGGTAAAAAAGAATTAGTATGCCCAAATATAGATGATGAGAATGTCATCTCAATGTGTGAAGGTGGCACTAATTTGTTTTGGGCTGATCGTTACGGCAGTCAACTGGGGCTCTCGGATCTATGGATAAAACAGTGTGGTAATAGTCATACAGGTTCATTTAAAGACCTTGGAATGACCGTACTGGTGTCTATGGTCAATCAGATCATGTCTGATTCAGGTAATATAAAAGCCGTAATGTGCGCCTCAACAGGCGATACATCCGCATCATTAGCAGCGTATGCCTCTGCAGCAGGGATCCCAGCTATTATTCTTTTACCTAAAGAGAAAGTAACACGAGAACAACTTATCCAACCCATAGCAAATGGTGCCTTAACACTTTCGCTGGAAACAGATTTTGATGGGTGCATGGCAATTGTTCAAAAACTTGCAGCACGAAAGGAATTCTATCTGGCAAACTCTATCAATTCCTTACGTATTGAGGGACAAAAAACTATTAGTATTGAAATTGTCCAACAGTTTGACTGGGAAGTTCCCGATTGGATAATCATCCCTGGGGGTAATCTTGGCAATGTTTCTGCACTTGGTTTGGGTTTTTTAATGATGTATGAATTAGGAATAATTGACAGACTCCCACGTATTGCCTGTGCACAAGCACAACGTGCAAATCCGCTTTATCGTAGTTATCAAACCGGTTTCACAGAGTTTAAAGCCATCACTGCCCAATCCACGCAAGCTACAGCAATACAGATAGGTAATCCTGTTTCAATTCAACGGGCAATACGGGTTTTGAAAAAGTTTGATGGGATTGTTGACCAAGCAACGGAGACCGAATTAGCTGACGCTGCTGCCAGAGCAGATAGAACAGGTCTGTTTAATTGTCCTCATACCGGTGTAGCACTGGCTGTCCTCACAAAAATGGTAGAACGAAAACAGATAAAGTCGGATGATAGAGTCATCGTTATTTCAACAGCAAATGGACTCAAGTTTCCAGATTTTAAAGTTGCATATCACAACGTTACTGCCGGAGAACCTACCCCACAATTCCTGAACACACCAATTGAATTAGAAGCGGAATATGAAAATGTTCTCAAACAGATAGACAAACATCTGGCGAATAGGGTTATTTATAGTAAACTTTAGAATTAACAGGACATTTTGAGTTGTAGGAGGGAACTCCGATTCCCGACTATCAGTGAGTTCTGTCGCGATTCGGAGATTGCTCCTACAGAAATGTGTCTCTTTAATTTCAATGTTCACTATAGTTTTCGGTTTTTAGTGCAGGATATATTATAGTGAACTTTAGAATTAATGGGACATTTAGGCTGTAGGAGGGAACTCCGATTCCCGACCATCACTGAGTATCGTCGCGATTTGGAGGTCGCTTTGCTCGTCCAACCTACAAGACTGTATGTGAGAATGCGGGGAAGATACCTCGTCCCCACGATAATGTCCGAAACGTAATGATTGCGCGACTACAAACACATCTCTTCCTTAAATTGATGACTATGGTTCGGTTTCCTAACCAATGCAGAATGCCAAACGTGCATTCTACCGATCCCAAAAATCTGTTTTACCAAACTTCGGTTTAAACGGTTATTCATAAAATATTTTACAAATTTAACGATAAAACTGAAATAAATTCAAAAAAAGCACAAAAAATGTAATTTTTAACTTGACATTCGTTATTTTTCTATGTTATAATATATGTCACATATAATCTTTGATTATGGGTAACCCAACTATGTTAACATTTTACAATACCAACATTCTTATGAATTTAGAAAAAATATACGAAATGGCAGTCAAAAAACTGCCGTTTTTCCAGATGATGCAAAAGATACCAAAATTTAATTTTTTTCTCCTTAAAAAACCGATGAAAATTACCAATAAAACCAGACAGGCACTATACGCAGACCGATCACACCAAAAGATACCGTTATGTAAAAAAAGGTTACCGTACGGTAACCTTTTAAAGGTAGAAAATCCGCTAATATTTTTTAGAAAAACTGTTTGGCAAAAAGTAGGTTACACACATAAACAGAATCACTACCTTCAATTTTCCATACAGGAGGGTAATACAAAAAACAGTCAATTATACAAAACCCAAACCGTCCCAAAAATGCCAAATTAAAAAATGCAAAAACCCACACAAAAACCCCAGTAAACCCAGACAGGGATTGGAAAAACATCACCGTCCCAAAACCGTCCCAAAAGACGAAAACTGGGACGGTTTGAAGGAAACAAAATCCAGAGAATTTGAAGAAAAAATATGAGGTATACCAATATCTTACAGTGACAATTGAATGCCTCTGTTTGATGGATGATAGAGTAATATACTTGTAAGATATACTACAATTGTGTTATAATCCTAAATAAATAATATACGAACTACAGGAGTTAATGAATGTCAGATCAGTTTCTGCCCAAACCTGAACATAAGTTCACTTTTGGGTTATGGACAGTTGGAAATCCAGGACGCGATCCCTTCGGAGATGTGGTTAGACCTCCCCTTAAACCTACCTATAGTGTCCAGAAGTTAAGTGAATTAGGTGCTTATGGAGTCAATCTTCACGACAATGATCTGGTGCCATTTGATGCTACAGCATCTGAACGAGATCAAATAGTACGTGAATTCAAGCAAGCACTTAACGACCACGGTATGAAAGTGCCGATGGCAACAACCAACCTATTCTACCACCCTATTTTTAAAGATGGCGCATTTACCTCAAACGACCCAAAGGTCAGGGCATTTGCGATACAAAAGACCCTGAATGCAATTGATCTTGGCGTGGAACTCGGTGCGTCAGTTTATGTATTTTGGGGTGGACGAGAAGGTGCAGAAGTTGATGCTGCTAAGGATGGTCCTGATACTATCAAATGGAACCGTGAAGCGATGAATTTCTTCACGCACTATGTCAATGACCAAGGATATGATCTCAAATTCGCATTAGAAGCTAAACCGAATGAACCCCGCGGTGATATTTATCTGCCTACAACTGGACACATGCTTCATTTTATTGAAACACTTGATCATCCTGAAATGGTAGGCGTTAATCCCGAATTTGCACACGAAACAATGGCTGGCTTGAGTTTTATTCATGGGGTTGCACAAGCTTATGAGGCTGGTAAACTATTCCATATTGACCTTAATGACCAGAAGATGAGTCGGTTTGACCAAGATTTGCGTTTCGGATCAGAAAACATAAAAAGTGCGTTCTTCCTCGTTAAGTTTCTTGAAGATGTGAACTGGGATGGCAATCGACATTTTGATGCTCATGCATATAGAACAGAGGACGAACAAGGTGTATGGGACTTTGCAGCAGGATGTATGCGTAGTTATCTTATACTCAAAGATAAAGCACAACAGTTCAACGAGGATACAGAAATCCAAGATATCATTTCCGAACTACGTTCACGTGATCCAGAAATTGAAGCACTTATGGCTAATTACAGTGCAGAAAACAGTGAAAAACTAAGAAAGATTGATTTTAAACCAGATACTATTGCAGAAAAAGGTCTCGGTTACGAAAAATTAGATCAACTCACATTTGAAATTTTAATGGGAATTAGATAAACCTATCGGATATTGATATTACATTGATAAGTCGGAGTTCTGTGTATGAGTACACTCCTTATTGCTGTTTTGAGTTTTGTAGGTTTTATTGTTGCCTACAATACCTATGGTAAGTGGTTAGCAAGAAAAATATTCGGCTTAGATCCACAAGCAAAAGTTCCAAGTCAAGAACTCAAAGATGATGTTGATTATGTTCCTACTAAAAAGGAGATCATCTTCGGACATCATTTTACGAGTATCGCTGGTACAGGTCCAATCGTAGGTCCAGCAATTGCAGTATTCTGGGGATGGTTACCCGCATTACTGTGGGTTGTTATAGGATCGATTTTCATCGGTGCGGTTCATGATTTTGGTGCATTAGTTGTCTCACTGCGAAATCGTGGACAGAGCGTTGGTGAAGTTGCTGGTAGGATGATTGGTCCACGTGCGAAGATCTTGTTTCTTCTTGTTCTCTTTATGGGATTGACCGTTGTCCTTGCTATCTTCGGTTTAGTCATTGCCCTGATTTTCTCCTATTATCCAGAGTCAGTACTATCTGTTTGGATTGAGATCCCACTTGCTGTAGCAATAGGTGTCTGGATATATCGTAGAGGTGGTAATATCCTTATTCCATCTATCGTTGCCCTCGGTATAATGTATATTGGGATGGCAGTAGGTGCTTATCTCTTACCTATTGATTTAAGACAATTACTCGGAATACCTTTACTTGGACAAACCTATCTAAACGTAGTTGTCATTTGGACTATTATCTTATTTGTCTATTGCTTCATCGCATCTGTACTACCGGTATGGACACTTCTCCAACCTCGTGATTTTATCAACAGTCATGAACTCGTCTTAGCATTAGTGCTATTAATATTAGGTTTGGCATTCGCAGGTTTTACAGGTAAAGCAGACCTTTTTGCTTCCGCTCCCGCAGTGGCAAAAGATATTCCCCCAGATGCTCCTCCAATATGGCCATTTCTATTTATTACGATTGCTTGTGGTGCTGTGAGTGGTTTCCATTGCATGGTAAGTTCAGGGACATCAAGCAAACAGGTTGCTTCAGAAGAGGACGCACAATATGTTGGTTATGGTGCTATGTTACTTGAGGGAGGACTGGCAGTCGTTGTTATAATAGCGTGTTGTGCAGGACTTGGTATGGGTATTTTCAACCGCACTGTCGATTCCTCAAGTGCGGGCGGATATAGGTTTGAAGCAATTGTAATGGAAGATAGTACTCAACCTGTTACAAAACATGATGCTTGGAGAACTCGGTACGCTACAAGTGAAAACAGAATAAATCCTGATGGAACGACAACGGTAGTCGGTGGTTGGGCAAGTCATAATCTAAAAGCGAAGGTTAGTGCTTTCGTTGATGGAGGAGGAAATTTCCTCGCATCCCTTGGAATACCGCTTAAAATGGGGATTGCAATTATGGCTGTACTTGTTGCCAGTTTTGCTGCAACAACTTTGGATACTGCAACACGTTTACAGAGGTATGTTATCCATGAAATTGCGCATACTGCGAAGATTAAACCGCTTACAAATAGATATACTGCAACAGCCTTTGCATTGATTATTGCTGCTGCAGTAGCCTTGCTTCAAGGTCCGAATGGGCCAGGTAGTGGTGGGTTGACACTTTGGCCTCTCTTCGGTGCGACAAATCAACTCCTTGCAGGATTAGCATTTATGGTTATCGTGTTTTATCTCGTGCGTCGAAATAAACCTATATGGTTTGCTTTCATACCAATGGTTGTTATGCTTCTCATGCCTGCTTGGGCAATGTTACACCAAATGTTTGACCCACAAACAGGGTGGTTATTCACAGGTAAATATTTGTTATTTACATTCGGTATTGTAGTTGAAGCTCTACAGGTCTGGATGATCGTTGAAGGTTTCATAGCATGGAGAAATGCACGCGGAAATTACCCAGAACTTCCCCCATTAGAAATTGCAACTGCGGATTAAAATTGAAAACCTCACTATTTTGTAGTATAATATAATTTAAATACACAACTATACAGATAGGTACGGATTTTGAAAAGGCACAAATATCTCCTGAATGTCATATTTCTTCTTGCGATAATTTGTTACGTATCACTTTTCAGTATGATGCCGCTGATGCATGAACATGAATCTGTATGTCATCATACCTGTGAAGATCATGAAGACAGTGAACCTTTGCATACAGGAGAAAAGTGTTTAGCATGTGTGTTTGCCAATACTTATGCTGAATTTGATATTCTACCTATTTTACTTTCTACCCCAACAAATTGCTGTGATACACCTATCATATCAGAAGTTGGATTCCTCACCTTCAACCCTACAGCAAATATTCATAGTAGAGCACCCCCTATTTTCTCCAATTAACATAAAGTAATAGCTTAAATTTAGACATCTTTAGTGATAAATCTATCAAGTTAAATTTAATCAAAGTTATACTCTATACATTGGTTAATTCCCTGATTTTTTACGCATGTGGATATACAAACCATTATAACTATTGATTTGCTCTATTTCCTATTATTGTAGCAGGAAATGTATACTATCTTTAAATCATTTTATTATTTTATTGCACCTATTTTGTGCACAAAAAATTGGAGAATATAATGTTTAATCAAGACAATCTTTTTATTTCACGAATACTACTTTTTGTATTAATTTCCATCCTACCTTTTATGGGTGGATGTGGTGAAGATGATGACCATGACCATGATGATGCCCCTATTCACGCTGATGCAGACGGTGTTTTACTTACAGTTGATGGCGTTGAAATCTATCGACAATTTGAAGAGAAACAGACCGGGAGTATTGCAATCTCAGTTAATGACGAAGTTGAAGTTCATGTAACTTTCCTAAACCACGATGAGGAAGAATTACATTTGGACGATATCGCTGGTGAAGATGAACACGATGATGAACATGAACACGATGAAGAGGAAGAATTCAGTTTGGCGATAACCGAGTACGACACAGAAATAATTGATGTCCACTTATCACATGATGAACACGATGAAGAGGAACACGATGAAGATGATCATGAGTTGAGTTTTGAAGTTATTGGGTTAAAAGCTGGTGAAACAACGATCAAATTACAACTCATGCATGGTGACCATCCTGATTTCACTGCACTTCCAATACCTGTTACTGTCAAATAGGGGGTGTTTCCATGTTATTAGGAAATTCATGCTCTTGCAATTCGCAAAAGGAAGGTGCGTATATGATGCGTACCTTTCTTTTCAAGGTAATTGTCTCAATGGTATGTTTCTCCTGTTTTATCAGAAATGTCCATAGTGATAATACAACGGTGACGCAGCTAACTGGTGTAATAACTGATATACATAGTCATACTCGTCTTGAAGGTGTAACTATACATATCGTTGGAAGTGATAAGACAACAACAACAGACTCAAACGGTCAATTTCAATTCAATGGATTACCTGTTGGAAAATATACCCTTGTGTTCACGAAAATAAATTATTTGCAGTTGAAACAAGATGTATCTCTACATGTGTCCACTGCCTATCATCAGATTGAAATGACAAGTAATGTGTTTCAACTTGATGCAATTACGGTTCTTGGTTCAAACAATTTATTGGATCAATTTGCTGATACAACTGATATTACATTGGATGAAGCTGCACTTGAAAAAAGCATCAGTATGACAATTGCAAATAGTTTGTCAAATCAGCTTGGTATTTCACAACGGACAATGGGACGTGCAGTTGCTCGACCTGTGATTAGGGGTTTGGGAGGTGTCAGGTTGCTTATCCTTGAAAATGGTGAACGCACAGGTGACAAATCATCCACAAGTGCAGACCATGCTGTTGCTATTGACCCGACTTCAGCTAAAAGTGTTGAAGTTATCCGTGGTCCCACATCACTTATTTACGGATCAAGTACGTTAGGTGGAGTGATAAATGTCAAACGGGACAGTATCCCTGAAATTCTTCCAGAACGTCCTAAAATAGGTATTTCATTTCAAGGTGAATCAGTGAATTCCGGTTTAACTGCAACAACGGGATTCATGGTTCCAGTAGGTGACTTCGTTGGTAATATTGTATGGAATCGTCGTCTTGCAACAGATATCCAAACCCCATTAGGTGTTCTTGAAAACACTGATCTTTCAAACCACAATTATACTGCGGGAACATCACTTATCAAACCGTGGGGTTATATCGGTGCATCGGGTGGACGGTATCGTTCAGATTACGGTATACCTGGTTCACCTGAAGGGCATATCAATGGTGTTAACATAACACTTGACAGACAACGTTATGATTTCCAAATGAAATTTCAATTAGGTCAAAATTGGATTGATGAATTAAAATTTCAAACTACATTAACAGACTATAGTCACCAGGAATTGGAGTCAAATGGCACACTTGGTGTTGAGTTCAATGTGCTAACTTACAATTTTTCAGCGACTGCAGATATGTTTGATAACGTTTTCGCTGGTGTCTGGGGTGAATATAGGGATCATTCTACTGGCGGATTTTACTGGACTCCGCGCTCTCGAGAATTTGCTTTGGCAGGTTTCTTTCTGACTCAGCAGGATCTTGATCAACTTACATTACAAGCGGCAATTCGTTACGATATTAGACGTACTGAACCGTTTGTACCGGGGACTGTCATTGAAGCCGGCACAGTTGAAAGGCGTGACTTTGGTGGAGTATCTGGTGCAGTCTCAGGGATATACCATTTGCATGACAACATTATCCCAGGTATAACTCTTATGAAGACGTTTCGAGCTCCAGGTATAGAAGAACTCTTTTCAGACGGACCACATCTTGCTGTCTACTCTTATGAAATTGGTAATGCGAAATTGGAAACAGAAAATGGGTTTGGAGGCGAATTATTCGCTGTTTATACAAGCGATTGGTTTAAGTTGAAACTCGCACTGTTCCAAAATCAGATTGATAACTATCTCATCCCAACCAATTCTGGTGAGAAAGAATGGGGAAGTGGGGCAGCTGGATGGTTATGGATTTATCAATATACGGGGCAAGATGTCGTCATGAATGGTGCTGAATTTCGTATCGAAACTGAGATTCTACCTAACTTAAATGTGCAAATTGATATGAGTTACGTACATGGAACACTGGATACTACAGGGAAACCGTTGGAACGTGTACCACCACTAAACGGAATTTTCTCTTTCAACTATTCTTTATCTCCACTTCATTTTCACTTAACCTCTCGTTATTCAATAAGTCAAACACGACTTGGAGAATTTGAGGAACCGACAGATGGATATATTGTCCATGATACAGGTTTATACTTTAAACTTATAAGGTGGCAGCTTGAACATCTGTTTGTTTTTGAGATAGAGAACATCTTTGACACAACTTACCACGATCATCTTTCTCGTATAAAATCCGTAATGCCGGAACCGGGAAGGAATATCAAGCTTTTATACAAACTAAATTTTTAACACATTCTGTATGGTTAGTAGATATAGATACTAACCATACAATTTATTATAGGAGAAAAATTGAGAAGATATTTGAATCAAGAATTCATAGATAATACAGGTGCGTGTTTATCTTTTACATGTGCAATCCATTGCTTGGCTATGCCGCTTTTGGTAACATTATTACCATTGATCGGTCTTAGTTTTCTTGCCAGTGAACCTGCAGAAAAAGTCATCATCAGTGGGGCAGTTGTACTTGCGATGGGAAGCATAGTTTGGGGAATTCGTCACCACCGTAGTTGGCGGGCATTCCTTGTCCTTGTTGTTGGGATAGCGTTTATTGCAACTGCACGTATTTCTGCAGAGGGAATTTATGAGGTAATTTTACATAGTGGAGGAGGTGTTCTCCTCGCAACAGCACACCTGGTAAATAGACACCTGTGTAAAACTTGTCCTGTATGTGAAGACGAACAAGTAAGTGATTTAAATTAATTGATGACAATTCAATTTAAGGGAATGAATCCTTTATCAGTGTTTCTTCTGTAGGATCGACCTCCCGGTCGCGATATATACACATTTTCGTCAGCAACATGATTAGATCGCGACCAAGAAGTCTCTCCTACGAGAGATAATCGGGCAGACAAAGACCTCACACAAGAGAAATCCAGTAATATTTTATTAAATTGATGCTTATAGGAGCGGTTAGAAAACCGCTCCCACCGTCTGGAAAGCAGGAAAGTCACATAAGCTTGATATTAGAAACTATGACTCTGTATTTTCAAAACGGAGAACACCTTGGTGTTCTGTGCCAACATAAAAGGTATCTCCATCAACAACAAGAGAAGTGATTGGATCAGGTATTTCAGGTACAATTTGTTTCCATGTTCCTGCTGTTCGATCCAAAGTATATATTCCTTCATCGTTTGCCCCATATACAGAAAACGTCTCTGTAACTAACGACTTGATAATTACACGCTCACCGTTTTCATTAGTAATAACCTTCCAATTGACACCGTCAATTGAACTAAGTACACCTTCATCGGTTGCAATATAAACTGTTGAACCTACAAACATTATTTGGTTATATCGTTCAACAGACAACGGAAGATTTGAAGTCACATCAATCCAACTATCACCTCCATTTGATGATAGAAAGAGTTGTCCATCACGTTTACCAACGTATACTGTCTTATCCAAAACAGCGAGTTTAAACCCGTGGGACAGGTTGTCATTTGTGAGTTCACCAGTTTCTTCAATACCAGTATCAATCCACCATGTATCACCTGGTTCCCATCGGTAAAGCTTATAATTGTATTCCATAAAGACAGTTTCACCACTGACAGCGAAGTTCCCATATAAGCCTTCCAACATTAATTCATAAGCGAGTTGATAATCATCATCAATGTTTTTCAACTGCTTTAAAAAGCATTTTGCTCCAAATTTTGGATCCTCCAAAATCTCCTGTTTTGTTAATTCATCAGGTTCGCTCCACGGATGGGTAGAGAAAGTGATTAACAAACCTTGCCCTGGATGCCTATCGCTTTCAAAGGGAAAAGTAGTATTTCCAAAAACATGCCACATTAATGTTCCTGTATCTAATGAAGGAATCATTTTATCATCTGGAATAAAGCCATCAAGTGGAAGGAAATATGGTTCATCGGGAGCAATGCGATAAAATCCTGTTTCATTATTACGACGAATGACCTTTGCATATAGATATCCATCATTTTGGGATATTTCCACAATCTTCGGTGTATATTCTCTAAATTTTGTTTTTACACCTAAGTCTGGAATTGTCTCAGTTCCCCTTTTCAAGAAAATTTCGACAGATTCCCACGAATCACCATTGTCAATTGATTTGACCAAACTCCCTGCAACCAATGCATACAGTGTTGTGTGTTGCTGGGAAGCATTATCTGTCTTGAGACTAATTAGATTATCAACACGACATTCAAACCTTGTGTTGAATCTATGCCATGTTCTACCCCCATCTGTAGAACGATGAATGCCAGTAATTCCACCAGTATAGAATGTGTTTTTATCCACAGCTGCCGAACATTTAACACTGAACTGAATTGGTGTGATACCGGATGACTCTTCGGTCTCCCAATTATCTCCAGAATCAATGGTACGTGCGACAACACCTTCTTCATCACCTATTAGTAATAGTGTGTTTCCAGATGCAAGAAGTTTTATTTCTGGAAGAGTCTTCATTCTCTCACGAACATCTGTTGGAGTAATATCGTTCCATGAATTGCCCTTATCTGTTGAACAAAATACCCACCAAGATTGTCTTCCTTCCTTCCCTAACTCAAGATAATTCTCAGAAGGTGTTCCGTTACCTTCCAAGATATTTACTGCGACTGCAACAAATATCTTGTTATCCATTTCTACTAAAGAGCAAACATTTACAGTAGCGTCAACTGGTAACTGAAGATGTTCCCATTTGTTCTCATGACATCGGTATACACCCATAGATGTTCCAACAAAGAGCGTGTCTTGACAGATTCTTAAAGATTTGATTCCAGCTTTTTCTTTCAAAGTGCTTTCCAATCCATCGTTCATCTTTATCCATGATTTGCCATTATCACTGGATCGAAAAATACCTTCATTCAGTGTTAAGTAGAAAGTGTCATCTGTAACGAGTAATTCCTTTACATGTCCTTTTGGACAAGGACCAATTGAATTCCATGTTTTACCATCGTCGGTTGATGAATACAATTCATCGGATGGGATAATATAGAGTTTGCCATCATATTCAGCAATTGGTATATCACCGTTAGTTTCTTGATCCAAAATGTCAGTATTTACAAGTTGCCAAAAATTATCGCCAGCAGATAATTTGTAAATGTTCTTGTATCCCACCACTGCATAGAGTGTTTTTGACGAAGTGACTGAAAGTGTTCCTACTGAAGCTACAACACCGGGTTCATTCATTTGTATCCACTGCATAATATCCTCCGTCATTTTCTCAGGTATTTCAAAACCACCTAATGTTTCACGTACCATCAATTCTTCCTCCTTCAATCGGTTTCTTGCCCGATGAAGTCGACTTTTTATTGTATTCAATGTAGTTCCCAAAAACTCACTTATTTCTTTACAAGGCATCCCACCCAGATAGTGAAGTGTTATGACAGTTTGTTCATTCTCAGGCAATTTATTGAGTAGTTTTTTTACAACCTCATGCCGGTTTTCATTGGATAACTCTTCACGTTCATTTTCAAGATAATGTCTATAGAAAACTCTTTCTGCTTCAGCTTCAGGTAAAGCCTCAAGTGATTCCATTGGTATATGTGTTTTCCTAAAATTCATATAACAACAATTCTTAGCGATTGCATGTAACCATCCAGCAAAACGGTTTGGATCCCTTAATGTATACAGTTTTTGATAGACATTTAGAAAGGTATCCTGTGTTATTTCTTCAGCAAGATGGAAGTCTCCCAACTCACGCCAAGCGAATGCATGCACCTGCTTTTGATACTTTTTCACTAAAGTAGTGAAAGCATCTTGATCTCCACTCAGGATTTGTTGAATAAGTGTTACATCGTTATTATTCATAAGTTTCTCCTCTATGAAATTCCCTTATGACACATGATGCAATCAAAGTGCAAAAGGTTGCATAAAATGTATTTTTCTGTAGATTTTTATACTATCGGAAAATTTGAGATAAAGAAATGTGGGAGTATGGTAATAACAAGGAATGAGACTACATTATGGAATATCTAAGGGTGACGACAGAATACTAAATATCATAACGAGCGATATAAGGATTGTGCTTGTTGATAATCCTCTGGAGTGTTGATGTTGAAAAACGAATGTCCTTCAGAATCATAATTTTTCCAGACATCTGGAGACAGACACAGTACATTTGCCCGTTCTTGTAGTGCGTGAACGCGTAATTCAGATTCTTTCAACATTGATTTAATAATAGGTAGGCAACGTTTGGAATACACTGCACATAGTGTTTGAAGGGTTAACTTATTAATATTGTGGTTTGATGTACTTTTGTTATATGTATAGGGCATTACGGCATCGTATTCACCTATGATAGAGATGAGATAAGAGATCAATTCTTCTTGTAGAAATGGAATATCGCACCCTACACAAAAAGATACTTCATTTGTGGCATGAGTCAAACCCGTATATATACCTCCTAATGCCCCGCAATTTGGAATAATATCACGATGCATTGGTATATTAAGATGCGCATATTCATCTGGACTATTGGTAATCAGTAATTGTTCTGTAGTAAAAGGGAGTATTCTTTGTAATACATGTCCGATAAGAGTACCATTTCCGAGACGCATTAAAGCCTTATTTTGTCTCATCCGACGACTCTTTCCTCCTGCTAAAATAACTCCAGTTACCATATTATTGATTCTTTATTCTTCTCTACAAGTCTTGGACCGTATCGACTTTCCATTAATTTTCGTAGTTCTTCAACGAGTGCGCTTTCAGTTTCTGCAATATTGTTCAATTCATCAGGATCATCAACAAGGTTATACAACTCAACGAATCCGTCGTTACTCTCAATTAGTTTATGTGTGTGTGTCCTTATACAAGTGAAATTTGCCAACCGACTGACAGTCTCTGAACGATGTTTTTCAGTTTCACCCCGCAGCACAGGTGCGATAGAACGTCCATCTATATTGTCTAACACAGGGACACCTGCCATATCACAAATTGTTGGATTCAAATCAATCAGTTCCACTAATTCATTAGATGTACGGTTCCCCTCAATACCCGGACCCGCTACAATAAGCGGCACCCGTAGCGAAGCTTCATACGCAATGCTTTTTGTATAACATCCGTGATCACCTAACATCTCACCGTGGTCGCTTGAATAGATGATATATGTATTCTCAAGCATACCGCGTTCTTCCAAAGCAGATAACATATTACCAATCTGATCGTCAATTAGTTCTGTTGCAGCACAGTACTGTTGTCGAGTGACTTTAACTTCTTCAGGAGTAAGATTAACTGTTCGTTTTTTTACCCACTCCGGCTTTCCTTCCATGTCATCTATGATAGGTTCAGGCATGTCAGCATTACGATACTTGTCTCCATACTCAGTGGGAGGATCAAACGGGTCGTGTGGTCCTACAAAACTGACAAACATGTGCCATGGGAAGTCATCAGGTATATTTTCAATAAATTCGGTTGCGCGCCTACCGATATATGAGTCCTCAAAATCCTCAGTTGGTAGCACAGAATCATGCGAACCGTTTTTTATCCATCCTCCTGATGAACTACGATTACGGTAATCTTGATGGAATTTCTCCAATAATCCTTTTTCATGGAGATAGTTTGTGTAGGGACCAATTGGTGTTGGAGATCTTCCAGCATGCATTTTTCCTTCACATTCTTCCGGATGTGTGAATCCCCAACTGTACGTACGAGGTCTATCACCGTATCTTCCATTATAGCCAATTGGTTTTGCGAGATCCAATTTACCTACACAACCTACACGATAACCGTGATCCCGCAGCTGCTGATAATATGTTGGTATGGTGGATGGCAGAAAACTACCGTTGCTCAATGATCCCAAGCGCGATGGTTGTATTCCAGATGCTAAACCAATCCGAGACGGGGCACAGACTGGTGCATTGACAGTACAGATCGGAAAATTCACTCCCATTTTTGCTAATCTACGCATATTAGGAGTGTTGAGTGCATCAGGTGCATTTTCATGTGTTTCCACATAATCGTACCGATGTTGATCAGACATTATGAAAAGGACATTTGGTTTGTCAGTTTTTCTATTCATTTATCTTGCTCCGCTTGGTATGGATGCATTGACATTAGAGTGAATTAACAAGTCAGTAACTATGTTATAATTTCGTTATGATTAGATCAAAGACTTGGAAAGGTTCAGACCTATATATAGCGTATTATATGAAATTATGCTTGACGTGGCAAGCGAAATTCTACATAATGGAGAAGTGTAATTCGTCAACAATATAAGAACTGCTGAATAGAGTCTTACAATATCATTCATGTAAGTTATTAAGGAATCAAAGAAAACTAATTACAATAAGTCTGATAACGTGAAAAAACGCAAAATACTTATCCTCTGTATTGATGCTGGCGGACACGACTACCTTGCTGCAAGTGAAATCCCTAATATTAGCAAGCTGGCAAAATCTGGATTTTATCAGCATGGGAATGCTGTCATTCCATCCGTGACGAATGTTAACAATGTTAGTATTGCGACAGGAACGTTCCCTATTAAACATGGAATTACCTCAAACTACTTTGTTGATAGAAAAACTGGTCGGGGACAGTATATAGAGGATGACCGTTTCCTTCTTGAACAAACACTGTTTGATGTTTCAAAAAAGTCAAAATTTGCTTATAAAACTGCGTTATTCGTGACTAAGAAAAAATTATTGCGAATGTTAGAAAGTAGCACTGATATTGCAGTTGCAGCAGAAGATCCACCGTCTGAATATATTGATGCGGTCGGCAGCGTACAACCTATCTATTCTATAGAGATAAACTTCTGGTTACTCAAGGCAGTTCGTTGGACTTTAAGGAAGTATGATCCGGAAATCGTTTATTGTTCTACAACGGATTGGGTACAACACAAGTATGCGCCTGATGCTGAATTATCTCAAGAACACATGGCGGAACTTGACCGAATAATTGGTGGGATTGTAGATGATGATCCTGAACGTGAGATATATATCACTGCAGACCACGGTATGTTGGAGAAATCACTTGCTATTGACCCAGGACGAGTATTATCTCAACACGGTATATCTGCAAATTCCATACCTATCATAAAAGATAAATATGTAGAGCACCATGGCAATTTAGGTGGGGCAGCGTATGTCTTTCTTGACAATCAAGATGACCTTGTAACTGCAATTGAGAATCTCTTATCTACGGAGGGCATAGAGGAGGTATATACCGCAGAAGATGCTGCACGTCTTTTCCAACTTCATCCTGATAGAATTGGTGATATCTTTGTGTTAGCAGACAAAGAATCTGTATTTGGTGTGTTAGATGTGGCTTCTGAGCCAGTTTCGGTTCGTTCACACGGTTCTCGTCACGAAAGTTATGTGCCGATTATCGGGTATAATAGTCCATGGTCGGCTTCTGATTATGAATATAACCTTGATGTAGGTAGACTGATTATCAAAAGTTTGCAATAGATTGAATTATAGTTCATTCCGTAAATGTGAATTATCGTATTAAACTAACTCAAACTAAACTACGATTTGAGAAAGGAAATATAATGGCAACAGAACAAAAAAATGGTTGGAATTCACTATTTGATGGTGAAACATTAAATGGCTGGGGAGCCACAGGCAATGATGAGGGATGGGTTGTTGATGATGGAGCGATTCTCTGCACAGTTAAAGGCGGTCAGATGCTCTATTCAGAAGAACAATTTGACAACTTCATACTATCGCTCGAATATATGAGTGAACCGAATGTAAATAGCGGTGTTTTTATTCGGTGGGCAGATTTACAACGACCCGTGCAGACAGGAATAGAGATTCAGATTTTGGATACACACGGAAAAGAACCTGCTACAAAACACTGTTGTGGTGCCTTCTACGATGCAAAAGAACCTACACGAAATGTATGTAAACCTGCAGGTGAATGGAATGAGATGATTATAACCTGTGATAATAGCATACTTGTAATAGAGATGAATGGTGAAGAAATTGTCCGTGCTGATTTAGATGATTGGGACACACCTCATCAGAATCCTGATGGAACCAGGAACAAATTCGGCACTGCTCTCAAGGATTTTCCACGTAAGGGGCATATCGGACTACAAGACCATGGCGGAAAACTTTGGTTTCGGAATATTAAGATAAAAACATTGTAAGGCTAATATTTATAGATTCTCACTATAATAATGTGTAAAGATATTAGCATGCTTTCTATTAGATTGGCGGAAAGCACGGAAAATCCATAATCACATAGGAAACTACAGTTTTATGTGATTATCAAATGTTAGTGTGTGGACAAGATAGCGTTTTTCTGTGTCTTCCGCATTTTTTATGCCTACGCAGAATGCTAACTAATAATCATTCTGTTGATTTTAAATTTTTGATCAGAAAAACACATTTACTATAAGAAAACATTTCATTTTTAACAAACTATTATTAGGAAATGGTTTATCATATCGTAATAAAGTTTTTTAATCAGTCACAAATAGTTATCATATTCATATAATTTATACATAATAGGAGATTATCTTGCTAAATTTAGAACGAATCCAAAAAGCACAACAGAGAATGAAACAACAAAACATAGATGCATATCTTATTCTGACGCATGATGATTACATTTATTTTTTTGGAGAAGATCGTTATCAACCGAGAGCAATTATTCCTGCAGAAGGTCAGCCAATTGTTGTAACTTTTTCTGGAGAGGAAGAAGAAGTCAGAGAATCATTAGGGGTTGAAGATGTCCGTATTTTCGGGTCAGTTGGACAACAGATAAAAGATGTAGTTCAAGTCATGCGCGGTATGATTGGTAAGAAAGAGAAATTGACAATCGGTGTGCAGATGTGGTTTTCAACACCTGCTTTCCTATTAAATATGTTCCAAAGAGCTAATCCTATGGTTAATGTCGTAGATATTGCCTCTGTAATGGATGAACTACGTATGGTGAAGGATGCCTCTGAGATAGCACTCATGCAGCGCGCTGCAGAAATTGCTGTCATTGGAATGGAGACAGCAGTAAAAACGCTCAAAGCTGGTATCACTGAAAATAAAGTTGCAGCAGAGATAGAATATGCAATGCGAAAATCAGGCGGACATGGAGTTGCTACACCTGTCTTCGTGAATTCGGGAATCCGTTCTGGATGGTTACACGGAACAGCATCTGACAAAGTAATTGAGACAGGTGATCTCGTTGTTATTGATTTGGTACCGCGTTACAAAGGTTATTGCGCGAATCTTTGTAGAACATTTGTTATTGGTGATCCGACGGTAAAACAGTTCAATATGTTTGAAACTTACAAAAGTGCCCAAGCAGCAGGAATTGAAGCCTTAAAACCTGGGGCAAAGATGCGTGAAATTGATGCTGTGGCAAAACAAGTTTTCATTGAAAATGGGTACGGAGATTTCTACATTGCGGGTATTAGTCATAGCATTGGACTCAGTTTTGAGGAAACACCTGCCCCAACAATTCATCCTGGGGATTCTGGTATTCAGATTTCAGATGGAATGACTGTTACTGTTGGACACCCGGTGTTATCTGTCCCTGGAACTGGTGGTGTGCGATTGGAGGATACATTCCATATATCAAATGGGGCAGCACAACCCTTGACAGCTTTCCCATCGGAATTAGTCCTATGACAGAGACGCATAATTAAAGTTGCTTGATTATCCATGAGCAGATGTCAGGTCTGCTATATTGACAACGTTGGATAAAAAATGAAACGGCAATGAAGGAAACAATAATCCGTCCACTCATGATAGATAATTACTAACAATACGGACGGTGAGACCTCAACTCCACTCCTACAATGTGTATTAGGTTAGTTTGATAAAGCAGATTAATGCCTTAGGTCGTACAATCATTTTTATGGAAAACTTGACGAAATTATTGTATACTATTACATCATGTCAAATCAACTTCATCACATACGGAATTTTTGTATTTTAGGACACATTGACCACGGTAAAAGCACATTAAGTGATAGACTCTTAGAGTGGACAAACACCCTTACCGAAAGAGAGATGCGGGAACAGGTGCTTGATTTAATGGACCTGGAACGCGAACGTGGTATCACCATTAAAGCGACCGCTGTAAAACTACATTACCGTGCTGATGATGATAAACTATATGAGCTTAACTTAATTGATACACCCGGACATGTGGATTTCACCTATGAAGTTTCTCGCAGTCTCGCTGCTTGTGAAGGTGCAATCTTAATTGTCGATGCTGCCCAAGGTGTTGAAGCACAGACATTAGCAAACGTATATCTTGCCATAGATAATAACCTTGAAATAATCCCCGTGATAAACAAAATTGATCTTCCTGCCGCGCAACCAGAAGAAGTTAAACGACAAATTGAAGAGGTAATCGGTATCCCAGCGGAAGATGCTTTGTTAGTCAGTGCCAAAGCGGGGACAGGTATTCCCGCAATATTAGATGCAATTGTCAACCGTATACCTGCACCAAAAGGCGATACCGCAGCACCATTAAAAGCACTTGTTTTGGATTCTGTCTACAACAACTATCGGGGTGTGATTATGTACACTCGGATATTTGATGGAAATGTAGCACCAGGTGATAAAATACAGTTGATGCAGACAAAACGGACTTATGAAGTTGAAGAAGTTGGAATATTTACCCCTAAGATGCAACCAACAACAGAACTCAAAACCGGTGCAGTAGGATATCTCATAGCAGGTATTCGGGATATTGATAATGCAAAAATTGGCGATACCATAACACATCATTTACATCCAACTGAAACTCCTCTCCCTGGCTACCAAGAAATAAAACCGCTTGTTTTCAGTGGATTATATCCTTCCGATACAAACCAATTTAATGCTTTGCGTGAGGCACTTGACAAACTGCGTCTAAATGATGCATCATTTACCTTTGAACCTGAGACCTCTGTAGCCCTCGGTTTTGGGTTTCGGTGTGGCTTTTTAGGTTTGTTGCATATGGAGATAATCCATGAACGACTTGAACGTGAATTTGAACTCTCACTTGTTCGTACTGCTCCCAGTGTAAAGTATCAGGTTTATCTTAAATCTGGAGAAAATGTATTCGTTGACAATCCCGCACATCTACCTGAAGTCCAACATATCGAACACATCAATGAACCGTATGTCAATATTGATATAATTGTTCCACGCGAATATATTGGGAATGCAATGGAACTTTGCCAGAAACGACGGGGTGTATATAAGCGGATGAATCAGTTGGATGCAAGTCGTGTGCAACTCCTCTATGAACTACCGTTGAGTGAAATGTTAATTGACTTTTATCCAAAATTGAAATCACTCACCCGCGGGTACGCATCGCTTGAATACGATATTGGAGAATACAAGACAGAGAACCTTGTAAAATTAGATGTACTACTTATGGGAAAACCTGTAGATGCACTTTCTACCATACTTCCGCGCGAGATGGCGGAAATACGCGGTAAAAGTTTGGTGAATAAATTGAAAGAATTGATACCAAGACAGATGTTTGAGATTCCTATTCAAGCAGCAATAGGAAATAAGATTGTAGCACGTGAGTCAGTTAGAGCACTTCGGAAGAATGTAACCGCCAAATGCTACGGTGGGGATATAACCAGAAAACGTAAGTTGTTGGAAAGACAGAAAGAAGGTAAGAAACGTCTTAAACAGATCGGAAGTGTTGATGTCCCGCAAGAGGCGTTCACAGCAATGTTAGCAACTGATGAGTAGGAGAATTTGAAAGTATAAAATATTTCCAACTAAAATGTAAGTTTTAGGCTACAGGAATTCTATCGTGATAAGCAAAACTCTAATTCATAGTCAATATACCAAACAAATATTATCCAGATTATCTCAATTTAAAGGCATAATCTTCACATTGATTTTCGTATTTGGTTTCTTTCGTCCATTTATAGTTGATGCCTATCATATTCCTTCTGGTTCAATGGAAGATACACTCCTTATCGGTGATAGGGTCTTGGTTAGTAAGTGTATGTACGGTTTTAAATTGCCCGGAACAGATATAAGGGTATTTGATTTCCACAAACCTTCGCGCGGAGATGTATTTGTTTTCATCCCACCCCATCAGAGAAAACATCACTTCATCAAACGAGTTGTGGCAGTTGAAGGTGATACCGTTTATACAAAAGGTAAATCACTCTATGTAAATGGACTAAGAGTTGATGAAAAGTATACTAAACACTTACCGAATAATCAATTTAGACAGAACTTTCCACCATTCCGTCAACCTGAATATCTACCTTCTGACAATATTTACAGTGATTGGACATTGACAGATAAGGAATTCAGAAATAAGTTTCCTGAAGGAAAACCTTATATTGTTCCTAAAGGGAAAGTATTTGCAATGGGAGATAACAGAGATCTGAGTAGTGATAGCAGAACATGGGGACCTGTTGATGTGAAGGATATTAAAGGACAAGCATTTATGGTCTTATGGTCAACAGAATCCCAACCAGAGAATATATGGAAAGTATGGAATTTGATAACAAACATACGATTTGATAGAATTGGTAAAATTATACGTTAATATTGAATATCATAGATGAAAACAATAAAAGTACAAATAATTGAAGAAAGGGTTCCGCAGTTGAAGCGGTGTTAACATAATGACTACTGAAAATGAATTATCATTTTGGCAAAGGATACGTAAAACGGTTGTATGGGAATATACTCAAGTAATTGCTGTTGCACTCATCCTTGTTTTTGGGTTTATACGTCCATTCGTTGTTGAGGCATTCAAAATTCCATCCGGTTCAATGGAGGACACACTCTTAATCGGTGACAGAATCCTGGTATGTAAGTTTATTTATGGATTCAAAATCCCAGGTACGGATATTCGGGTCTTTGATTTTCATAAACCAACTCGTGGGGATGTTTTCGTATTTATTCCACCGCATGAAACTGACCGTAATTTTATTAAACGTATCGTTGCAGTAGAAGGAGATACCGTTCATACTGAAGGAAAAATACTATATGTCAACGGAGAAGCTGTTGAGGATAGTAGTTTTACAAAACATGAAGAGAGTCGTTTTATAAGACGCGGTAATTTTCCTCCATTCAGAAAAACGGAGGAATATATGGAGAAAGATGATTTATACTCTGATTACACCATGATTGAAAGTCAATTTAAACGTAAATTCCCTAATGGTAACCCTTTTACTGTTCCAGAAGGACACGTTTTTGCTATGGGAGACAACCGAGATCATAGCAGTGATAGCAGGACATGGGGACCAGTCAAAATTGATAGAATTAAGGGACAGGCTTTCATGGTGTACTGGTCATTCAAAGATTCAAATGCAAAATTTTGGGAGGTGTGGAAGATGTTTGGCAATGTACGGTACAGCCGAATAGGAAAGCTTATCCACACAGAAAATGGATCAAATTGATGCATCAAGATAGTCGACACCTCATCATCGGTACTGCTGGACACGTAGACCACGGCAAAACAGCATTGGTTGGCACACTCACAGGTATTGAGACTGACCGACTAAAAGAAGAAAGAGAACGTGGTTTATCAATTGAATTGGGGTTCGCGTATTTTGACCTTCCTGATAATACACGGGCAGGAATTGTGGATGTACCAGGACACGAAAAATTCATTCGGAACATGTTGTCTGGTGCTTATGGGATGGATATAGTTCTTTTTGTAGTTGATGCAAAAGAGGGTGTTCAGGAACAGACGCTTGAACATTTAGCAATTTTAGATTTACTTAACATCTCAAATGGCATTCTTGTCATGACGAAATCGGATTTAGCAAGCCGTGAAGAACTGGAAGAAGCAACGGAAATGACTCAAGAGATGCTTGTTGGGACATCGCTTGAAGGAATACCATCAGTCAGTGTATCCTCAATTACTGGTGATGGAATTGATACGTTAAAACAGATGATTGTTGAACAAGTAGACCTTGCTACTGAGGCTCAAGAACATGATGGAATTCCAAGATTGTATATTGATCGTGTATTCACAGTTCAGGGGTTTGGAGTCGTGGTTACTGGAACACTAATCGGAGGTGTTGTAAATAGAGACCAACGCATGGTGCTTCTTCCTCAAGGAGATGTTGTGAGGGTGCGTGGTATTCAGGTACATAACGAACCTGCTCATGTTGCACAAGCTGGTCAAAGGACTGCACTGAATCTATCTGGGACAACTGCTCAGAACATTCAACGGGGTGATGTGTTATGTCCTATTGAGTTTTCAAGCGTTACTGACAATATAGATGTATCGCTACAAGTGCTATCTTCATTTCCAAGAATGCTTGAACATTGGGGACGTTTTCGAGCATATCTGGGTACGCGTGAGATATTTTGTCGGTTAATCCTACTGGTTGATGAGGCAATTCTCCCAGGCGACAGTGTACAAGTCCAGTTAAGATTGGAACAACCGATTTTGACATTTAGGGGTGATCGTATCATCTTACGTGACTTTTCTGCACAACATACTGTGGGTGGTGGGGAAGTCATCAATCCGTTTGCACCAAAACACAAACGTTTCACACAAGAAACCATATCTACATTGGCACAATGGGAGGAAGCAGATGATTCGCAAGTCGTCAATGCCGTTTTAGAAAACAGTCCTACCCTCTGTGTGGAAGAGTCGTACCTTTATTACTACATGCCATATTCACAAGCAGAAGTCAAAAACATATTGAATACTTTAGAGACGGAAGAAAAGATTATCCGTTGGGACAAATCAGGCAGAACTCCGCTCGTTTCTGATGCTTCACGGACAAATGGTATTATTGATAAACTACTGTCCTCTTTGGCGAATTTTCATGAAAAACAACCATTACTTGCAGGTAAAAATGCATCGCAACTTAGTCGTGAAATTGATGTGGATGAAGTTGGTTTTGAAAAACTTACGGAACAACTGATCAAATCTAAGGAATTAGTTAAAGATGGTAATCTACTTAGGTTAGCATCACATGAAATCAAATTTTCTGAGGAAGAATCCACTGCTAAAGAAACTCTGGAAGCACTTTTTATAGATGCCGGTCTTAATACGCCAGGATTTAATGAACTAAATACATTACTTCCAGAATATACCCCTCAAGTGTTAGAGTCTACGTTTTATGCACTATTAAATCTTGGACAGTTTATTAAGACCTCCGATAACTTCTTTATCCATCGTGATGTATATGAAAAAATAAAAGACACATTAACAAAATATCTACATGAAAATGATACAATTACGGTTGGAGAATTTCGGGAACTCGCACAAACATCACGTAAATATGCTGTGCCTTTTCTTGAATATTGTGACAGTCAAAATGTTACGGTTCGAGATGGGAATGTCCGCAGATTGTCATCAAGGCAGACGTAGACATTAAAGTAAAGAATAGTAACATTTCTGACTTCTATATTTGGGGGAGGATAGGGTCTGGTGGCTCTACCGGTCTTCAAAACCGGCTTGTCCATGCAAGTGGATAGGTGGGTTCGATTCCCACCCTCTCCCGCCATTAAATACTTTTCCATTAAAGAACGTTATGACAAATTCCCTTCCCTTAGTAAACCACAATACTATTGTACGCAAACATCCACCATGGATAAAGGCGCGTATTCCCGGTGGTGGTAACTATGCTGAACTCAAGTCACTTATGCGAGATCTTAACTTACATACTGTTTGTGAGGAGGCAAAGTGCCCTAATATTGGTGAATGTTGGAACAGTCGTACTGCAACATTTATGATACTCGGTGATGTATGTACACGTAGGTGTATGTTCTGTGCAGTGAAGAAAGGCAAACCGGGAGGAATTGTTGATACCGATGAACCACGAAGATTAGGAGAAGCAGTTGCTAATCTGAAGTTAAACCATGTTGTAATTACTTCAGTTAACCGTGATGATCTTCCAGATGGTGGAGCAAGTATATTTGCAGAATGTATCAAAGAAGCACGAAAGTCTCGACCAAGTTGTTCAGTTGAAGTGCTAATTCCAGATTTAGAGGGAAATTGGGATGCACTTGAAGTTATCGTTAATGCAGAACCTGAAGTGCTAAATCATAATACTGAAACAGTAAAACGTCTTTACCGTCGTTCCCGTCCTTATGCTGATTATCAGCAGTCACTTACATTGTTGAAAACCAGTAAGAATTTGAAACCTGAAATGATCACAAAGTCAGGACTAATGGTCGGGTTAGGTGAGACAATCATAGAATTATTAGAAACGATGCAGGATATTCGTGATTCTGCATGCGATATTCTTACTATTGGACAATATTTATCTCCATCCAAGCGTCACCTTCCAATACAGCGTTACTACACTCCAGAAGAATTCGATGAACTCAAAGAGATAGGGATTGAAATGGGATTTCATCATATAGAATCAGGTCCTTTGGTTCGAAGTTCCTATCACGCAGGTGAACAGGTGAATTCATCAGCGTTGAAATCATAAAAGCTGGAATCAATTGAGTTCCTACATTTTTTATATTAACATTGTGTAGATAGTACAGGACGCAATATCTTCTTTATCCAAAGTGTCATTGCATTAATTTGTATTTTTGTGCGAATTTATCAATTAATGTGTTATACTAACATTATTAATTGACATTTAATTTAATATGATACGTGAATGAGAAAATAAACTGAAGAAACATTAAGGATATACAAAATGATTCAAGTGATAGTCAATGGGGCATGTGGTCGTATGGGCAGACTAATTGCACAAGGTGTCGCTCAACAAGACGATATGCAACTCGTTGGAGCAATAGAGTATCCATCACATCCTGAAATAGGAAGCGATATTGGTGTTGTTGCTGGTATAGGAGAACTTGGCATAATAATTACAAGTGACCTCAAAGCTGTTATTGAAAAGGCAGATGTTGTCATTGAATTCTCCACACCTAACGCATCGTTAAGTCATTTACGACAAGTGGTTGAGGCTGATAAGGCAATGGTCCTCGCAACCACAGGTTTTAGTAATGAAGAATTATCCGAAGTGAAGGAACTTGCATCAAAGATAAAATGTGTTATGGCTCCCAACATGAGTCTGGGAATGAATGTCATGATACAAGCACTTGAATTAATCGCAAAATCTCTCGGTGACGACTACGATATTGAAGTAATAGAAGCACATCACAACCATAAAGCAGATTCTCCGAGTGGTACTGCACTTAGACTCGCTGAAACCGTCGCTGCTGCGTTGGATCGCGATCTTGATGAAGTGGGTGTATATGGACGACACGGTATTGTTGGTGCACGTCCAAAGAAACAGATCGGCATACATGCAATTCGTGGTGGTGACATCGCTGGAGACCACACTGTTATGTTCGCAACAGAAGGCGAGCAGCTAAGCGTGGTACATCGTGCCCATAGTCCTGAGGCATTTGCAAAAGGTGCTATCAGAGCTGCAAGGTGGGTGGTGAATGCCCCCAGAGGATTACACGATGTTAGCGAAGTTCTTTTTGGTGATAAAGAATAAACATATTAAGAAACTATTTCTATTACAATTCTCCTTGTTTCTATATATTCTATTTGTTTGTTTCGGTTGTTCCGACTCAAGAATAAAGAACATTGGTGTATGGAAAACAGTATTGGAAGGGGATTGGAGTGCGCGTCTAAATGATGTCCATTTTATATCTATAACTCATGGGTGGACAGTTGGTAGTTCTATCGGTATTGCTCCTAACCATTCATTGAATTCATCGGATGAAGATAATCCTGTATATACTGATGGTGCAGAAAGTATAATATTACACACCAAAGATGGTGGAAAAAATTGGATAAAACAAAACAGTGGTATATACGGAAAGCCATTACATAAAGTGTTTTTTCGCAATGAATCTGATGGGTGGTGTATTGGAGATGGTGGGGTTGTTATTCACACTACAGATGGTGGGAACACTTGGCAACGGGTTGAAACTGGAACAAAGAATGATCTAAATAGTCTATATTTTAGTGACAATATTGGTTGGATTGTAGGAGATTGGAGTACACTGCTATTAACTGTAGATGGTGGAAAGTCATTTAATCGAGTTGTTGGAAGTGTATTCGAAAAACAATCATTAAAAAACCTTTCTTTTATTGATAATGACAATGGATGGGTAATTACCAATAGCACATCTATAGATAATGTAAATTCAGGATATATTTACAATACGAATGATGGGGGACAGACTTGGCAGAAACAGTTTTCAACAAGTTTTTCGTTGTTTGGTATACATTTCGTTGATAAATTGTCTGGATGGGTTGTGGGAGATAAACGAAGCCTATATGCAACAAATGATGGTGGTAAAACTTGGAAATATGTTACTGATGGAAGCAACAAGAGACACAAAGAGGACTATGGACAACCCGAATATCTTGGTAATGAACCTTTACATACATTTACACTTTATGATATAGATTTTACTGACAATCAGCACGGTTGGATTGTTGGGGACTTGGGTGTTATTCTTCGTACCACATCTGGATTAAAAAAAGATGGAACAAGTGTTTGGAAACATCAACGCGGCGGTCCTCGTTTTCATAACAGTGCTGATGGTGTCTTATTAGGAGTAGACTTTGTTACAAATAAAGTAGGATGGGCAGTTGGAGAAAACGGTACAATTCTACATACACGTAACGGAGGCATAACTTGGGAAGCACAATCCAATCCAACACATCTCCTCTTTGACGTTTGTATTACATCTAACAATATGGCGTTCGTTGTTGGAGACAGAGGAACAATACTGCAAACGCAGGATGGTGGAAATAATTGGAATTCGCAGGATAGTCGGACAGCAGAATGCTTCGGTGGCACTCATTTTGTGACTCCAAAGAAAGGATGGTCAGTGGCAGAAGCTGGTGTGATTCTGCATACAACAAACGGAGGGGCAATCTGGTTGCCTCAGAAATCAAATACCACTCAAGACCTTCTGGCTGTTTACTTCATTGATGAAGAAACCGGTTGGTGTGTCGGTAGTGCTGGTGAAATTGTTCACACTTCTGATGGTGGATTGACATGGTCACGCCAGAATAGTGGCGTAATTATGAACTTATTTGACATCCATTTTACTACAAAGAAAGAAGGATGGATTGTTGGACTTTTTGGAACACTTTTATACACAGTTGATGGTGGTGAAAATTGGCACTTTTCAACATTGACACAACAACTGAAGAAAAACGGATATACACAAAATGTATGGTTTAATGCAGTATATTTTATAACACCACAGATAGGTTGGGTAGTTGGGGTTGATGGATTGGTATTTCATACGGATGATGGTGGAGAAACATGGTCACGACAACAGGTAAATACACTAAACTTTCTTTATGATGTGTATTTTATTTCTAAAGATGAAGGTTGGATTGTAGGAAAAAACGGTCTCATACTACATACGCAAGATCGTGGAAAAAACTGGAGACCTCAACGAACTGATACACAAACGGATCTCACTGCGATTCACATGAGCAGTCCGTATAACGGGTTGGTTGCTGGACAAGGTGGGACAATACTAAAATATGAGGTGATTGAAAGAGAATAAGGATATATGTATGACCGAAGAACAAAAATATCTATTTGATTTGCAGGGATTTATTGTCTTAAAGGATGTTATCCCGCAATCATTGATTCAATCTTGTAATACTGTCCTTGATCAGTATGAACAGATGGATCCTGCTAATTACCCTTCCCCATTATGCCTTGGAACAGAACGCACTGACAAGGAACTCTATATATCAAATATATTAGAAGCTAACAGTGTCTTCAGTTCTCTTGTCGACATACCAGAGGTGCTGGATGTAGTTGCTGGTGTAACCGGTGGCCCCTACCGACTAAATCATACTTATACAATTTACCGTTGGGGTGGTGGGTATACAGGCTTGCACATGCACGGAACACCAATTATTCCGAAGTGTCAATATCACTGTAAGAATGGAGAGATGGTGTCTACATTGACAAAAGCTGTATTTCCAATGTTGGATTGTGATGTTGATGATGGATGTTTTGCGGTCATCCCTGGTGCCCACAAAAGCAATTTCCCTAAACCTTGGGGAAGTCATCCTGATGAAAATCCTGTACTATCACCCATACCAGCAAAGGCGGGAGATGCTATAATTTTCACTGAAGCACTTACGCATGGTTCTGTTGTTAATGTTTCAGGAAAACCGCGTAGGACACTTTATTATTGTTACAGTGTTGGTTATATGCCAGATTGGGGTGGTCAAGGACTTCACTTTAGTCCAAATGTAATGAACCAACTTAATGAGACTCAACAAGCAATACTTCAGCTTAAATAACGATAAAGAAAATTATTAACTTTTATAGAATTTAGGAGATTAATCTATTTTGATAACATTTGCAGAACGGTTACAAAAACTTCCTCCCTATCTCTTTGTGGACATACGACAAAAAATGACAGCAGCCAGAGAACGGGGTGTTGATGTCATTAGTTTGGGGATTGGGGATCCAGATTTTCCCACGCCTGATCCTGTCATAGAGACATTGTGTAATTCCATACAAGATTCTGATGATGCAGATAGACACCGATATGGTTGCGATAGTCCTGTTGCAGAATTTCCAGAAGCTGTTGCTCAATTTTATAAGCATCGTTTTGGGGTATCATTATCAGATGAACAGATAGTTACAACACTCGGTAGCAAGGATGCAATTGTCAAATTGGCATTGGGTATTCTTAATCCTGGTGATATTGGTATTGCTGCGAGTCCCGGATATCCTACCTATAACATAGGACACGTATTTTCAAGTGCAACAACATACTATGCACCGCTATTAAGAGAAAACAACTTCCTCGTAGATTTTGATACGATACCTGTGGAAGTAAAACGTCTTGCTAAAGTGTTATGGATAAATTATCCAAACAACCCAACGACAGCAACAGCAGACCTTGATTTTTTTAAACGAGCTATTGAATTTGGAAGAGAAAATAATATACTCATCGCACATGACAATGCATATAGTGAGAATACGTATGATGGGTATCAGTCGCCAAGCATCCTGCAAGTAGATGGAGCAGATGAGGTAGCAGTCGAATTCTTCTCATTGAGCAAAGCATTCAATATGACAGGTTGGAGACTCGGCTTTGTTGTTGGCAACCAAACTGCTGTTGAGGCAGTTAAAAAGGTGAAGGATAATATTGACAACGGATCACTCCGAGCATTACAATTCGCTGGAGCAAAAGCATTATCAATTGCAGATGATGTTACACCGAAATTAAACAAAATATATCAAAAACGTAGAGATAACGTAGTAGATGCATTAACCGGTAGCGGATGGGATGTTGATAGACCCAAAGCAACGATGTATATCTGGGCACCAGTGCCAGAACAATATAATGGATCCAGTCGTGCATTTGCAACAGCATTACTTGAAGAAGCAGGGGTTGTTGTTACCCCAGGATTAGGGTATGGTCAATGGAGTGAAGGATATTACAGAATATCTCTGACCTATCCTGACAATGTTATTGATGAGGCAATTTCACGAATTCGCACATTTTCTACTAAGTAGAATCAGGATAACTTCTTGTGAAATATTTACATAAGATCATTTCCGTCATTATCATCGGTTTTTGTCCTATAATAGTTCAATATGCGCATGCTTTTGAACAGATGAAAAGTTATACTGTTGCTGATGGTTTGGTAGGTCCAATTGTGCCTGTTATCTATCAGGATAGTAGAGGCGTGCTTTGGTTTGGTTCAGATAGAGGAGGTGTGAGTCGTTTTGATGGCAATACATTTACACCTTTTGCTGGAGATACTGTAGATCTTCGTGGAAGAACAAAAACAATCGTAGAAGATAAATGGGGACATCTGTGGTTTCTAAGTAAACATCCTGCAGAAGGAATAAGTATTATTAGACGGTTCAATGGAGAAGAATTTGACTATAAGACCAATGGTACATGTCTTGCTGTAGATAATTACGGAGAAATTTGGGTTGGGAGTAATAATGCTATTACAAAACATTCTGCTATCAATAATCAAGAACTTCCAATACCCTACCAATTAAACATAAGTGGTACATCTGTAGCAAAGATAAATGTCATTTTTCAAAGCAAAGATGGTACATATTGGGTTGGTGGTAGTGATGCCCAAGGTGCACTTATCATGAGTTTTTCAAGCGATCCGAAAATATGGCAAATCAACAACCTGAACCGTTTAGATAATATACCAAACCTACCAAAAGATAGATCTGTGCAGGTTATCATACAGGATGATGACGATAATTTGTGGTTTGGTGGACAATCACTCCTTCTACGTTATGATGGAAAACAATTTCTTAATACATTAGAAAGTGCAACTGGATTTGTCAGACAAGTAAGTACTAATCAAATCCCTAATTATGGAAGAATTGGTAATGTTACGGTTAAAAGTGATAGAGATGGAAGAATTTGGTATAGCGACAATAAACAATTATGGTGGTGGAATGGTAATAAACTTCAACGGATGAAAAATGTAATAGATGGAACGGCACAGGAAAGTTACTTACAAGGATATTTCGAAATAGAAGATGCGTGGAATAAACTTTGGTTTTCAAGTGAAATGGGTTCACATGTATACGACAGTAAGTTACTTGAAAAAGAACCTGAAGATAATTTTGATTTAGAATCACCCTTAGTCGATTCTCCAGAAGTTGCACCAAGAATGTATGGCGTTGATAATGGACTCGGTAGCGATAACATTCTAACTATATTTGAAGCATTGGATGGGAAAATCTGGTTTGGACACGACAATGGTGTGACATCTTATGAACCGCAACCTATAATTGTTAACCATACAACACGTGAAAGAATCGGTAGTAATAGTGTCAGAATGATAGATTCTGATAGCACGGGTACTCTCTGGTTCAGCATTCCTGGTGGTTTAGCACAATATGATCAAATTGATGACTTACTTAATCAATATTCCTTCACCAATACTAATGAAGAAGAAAGTGCCATTCGGAATAACCAACGAACGGAAAGTCGGATCGAAATCAATAAGATATTTGATGTTGATGGTAGTATTTGGTTCATTGATAGACCTATAAAACATGAGGATTCATATACACATTACAGGTTATTTTGTTATAGAAATGGCGTTTTTGAGAAAATCTCCGTACAGGTAAGTACCTCAATAGGTCCTGGAGGAGAAAATATCTATAATGATTCTGAAGTGTATCTATCATCTAAATCCAATCCTTGGATTATATTAGGTGGGTGGATGTTCTTACCAAGAAGTAATGGATTGTATAGCTTTTCGTCAGAGGGTGTTTTTCGCTTTTACGGTTTTGATTCCACGGTCTCATTGCCATTTCCAACAGATGCAGTCTCCAAACTTTACGTAGACAGTGAAAACCGACTGTGGTGTTTTTTTGAGAAAGGACAAGTAAAACGTTTCTCAAATTTCCACATCAGTGGAAATATTGTTGGTGGTGAAATCCATTCCGTGGTATTACCACTTCGTTCGGTTGTTCCAATAATAGGTGATATGGATATCAAAGCTGTCAAATGGTTCTATAATTCTATCAGTGGACAGTTAATGTATTGGGAAAATCCTGACCTTGGCAATACTTTAACAGAACTTCCAGGAGCAGCGAGCGGTATTCCACTTCACTCTATAGTAATTTCATCGTCGAATCAACAACAATCAGGTATGATAACTTTTGTTTTTCAAGATGGAATAAAAACATACAGGGGTACAGAATTAATAAATTCTGTTTCTATTACCCTCAATAAGGTAAAAGCAGCAATTACATCTAACAACGGTGATCTTTGGTTAGCAACATCTCAGGGGGTAATACAATACACAGGGACAGAAGTTATAAGATATACAATTGAGGATGGTTTCCTTGTTGATGACATACGAGATGTGTATGAAGACCATTGGGGGAACGTATGGTTTGCTACATGGGGTGGTGGAGTAGTACGATACGATGGTAACTCATTTCAATCTATAACTACAAAAGATGGACTTATCCACAACAACGTTTCAAGCATACATTCAACAGAGGGAAAAGACTTATGGTTTGGAACAGAAGGTGGTGCTACTCAATATAGGGCAAGTTTGGGGGCACTTCCGTTATGTCGCATCGTCTCTGTTGATGCAGGTAAAACCTTTACAGAACCATTTAATTTAGAATCCAGTATGCGTACATTTACTGAGATTGAGGAGCTTTTGCCAGCACGAATCAAAGGTATTACAATCAGTTATCAAGGGATCAACCCTCTTAGGGACGACGTGAATTATAGATTTAGATTACTTGGTACTGACGATTGGACAGAACATACAATTACGTCGAATGTAAAACGAATTAATATCAATCCTCAAAAGGATGAAAGCACATCCCAAGATTACACCTCTGATGAAATCGGAACATCCAAGAGTTTACCCGAAATTCATTTTGAAGGACTGAAGTCAGGTAATTATACCTTTTTGATAAAAGCATTTCGTGAAGGATGGCCCTATACACAGCAACCTGCTGTGCTAAACTTTACAATAGATCAACCGATATGGAGTCGTTGGCGAAAGTTTCTTCCTACGATTATATTCGTGGCTGCAGTGGGATCTTTGCTATTTAGACTGATAGTGAACCGTAGACAAACTGCACAGTTACGTTTGGAAATGGAAGAAAAAGAAGAAGCAGAGATGATACGAATCCGAACAGAATTAAATGAAGCACAGAATATTCAGATGGGACTATTGCCGACTGAACCACCGCACCTACCTACATTTGATATTGCAGGCATGTCTATACCCGCAACACAAGTTGGAGGAGATTTTTTCGATTATTTGACTGTTGAAAATGGACAGACTGCGATTGCTGTTGCGGACGCAGCAGGTAAAGGTATACGGGGGGCAATGAATGCTGTACTGACAAATGGTATGTTACATGAAGTAGCAAGATTTAAGTCAGATGCCGATGTTATTCTAAGTGACCTCAATGCAGGATTAGCACCTCGTATGTATGGACCCAGTTTTATTGCACTGAACTTAGCAGTTCTAAATGAGACTGAAAAGAAAATAGATTATGCAAATGGTGGACAACCGTATCCTATCTTGAAAAGGGGTTCGGAAATAATTGAAATAGAAAATAGCGATCTTCCACTTGGTAGTATGCAAAATGTGCAATATGAATCAGTTACTTTTGATATAAGAGAAGGTGATTTCCTTATCTTTCATTCAGACGGTCTGATAGAAGCACTTAATGCTAACCATGATATGTACGGAACAGAACGTCTGACCAATTTACTTTCTAATATACCTGATGAATGTAGTGCAGATGAGATGATTCAACGAATCGTTGATGATGTGCAAGACTTTGTACAGGAAGAAGAACAATATGATGACTTGACGATAGTTGTGGTTAAACATGTGGTAGAAACAGAATAGTTGTATTGAACTTATGCATTTCTAAAGTTGATTACAGTATCTCGATATTCCTCTGGAAGTCCAATATCATATCGATGTCCCTTAACAACATAACCCGAAAAACCGTCAGCCTTCCTTAATTCATCTAAACATGATGTGAGTTGAAACTCACCGCGCTCACGGAAATTGTGTTCAATATTCTGTTCAAGAAATTCAAAAATCTGGGGTTCAATAACATAAATGCCGAATACAGTTAGAAAACTGTCTGTGTCCATTCCATCAACATGTAGATGTTCCCTCGCATATTCTGGATCCGGTTTCTCGTAGAATTCCGTTACTGATATCATAGACATTTCTTCTTTCCACACACCGGTAACACATCCAAAGTTAGATAGTTCTTCAATAGGTGTTTTCTTTAATCCGACAACACTATGTCCAACCTTCTCGTATGCATCCAAAACTTGTTCGGCACAGGATTGCGGTTCATCCGAACTGTAGAGGTGATCTCCTAACATTAATAGGAATGGCTCATTGTCAATCCAATCCCTTGCACAATAGACGGCATGACCAAATCCTTCCTGTACATCCTGTGTAACAAAGGAAATTTTACTGCCTAATTCAATCAAGTAATCACAGTAGACTTTGTTTTCTTTACTAAGTTTATTGTAGTGTTCTATTCGAGGCGGGGTTTTAAAATAAGATTCAAAAAGCTCAATATCTCTGCTTTGAACAATTAAACATACTTCCTCTATACCTGCATTCACAGCTTCTTCAACAATTGCCATGATTGCGGGTTTTGCACGTCCGTTACGATCAATTACTGGAAAAAGTTCCTTCTTCATTGCCTTAGATGCAGGAAACAGTCTTGTACCAAAACCAGCGGCAGGGATAACAGCTTTACGGACGTGTTTGCTTGCCTCAATTACAAGTTTTAGACAGGACATCTGTAAATCGCGTTCAATTATCTCAATAACCCTACTTTGACTCTCCTCGTCTTTCACGATAAATTGGGCAGAACCATCTCCCTGTGAACCAACCCCTTTGCCACCCCATATATAAGGTTGAATCGGTTCATAATTTAACACTTTATGAAGTATAGGTGCAGTCAATTGTGTAGGACAGGCAGGAATAAGATGTTTGTCGAATTCCTGTTGTGCCTTTGTCATTAGCTTACCCACTGATTCTGCATTACCTTGTCGTAGAGCCTGATGTGCGGATTCAGTAATCTCTCTACTCAAGTGACCAAGGAAGTACTGGACATTTTTTTGCAGTTCATTTTCTGCAAATGGATAACAATGGTTTAATTGATTTAATATAAGACGTGTATCTTTTCCTGATCCTAAGTCCACAATTACCATATATAGGTTTGATGGCACACTGAACTCTCGGACATCAATGTTATCACCATCAAAACTCATAAGGATCGGATGTTGATAGGCACATCCCTGATCCATTCTTCCACAACGTGAAGGTGTCTTGATCTCGCCTTGATATGCACATTCCATTTCACCGCGTGTCGTCATTTTCAGATCGTAGATACGATTAAATGCGCGAGCTACTAATACACATATAGCCGCACTTGAGGATAATCCTTTTTTGACCGGTAAATCTGTGAGATAATTATCTATTTCTAAACCTTGTACGCGGTAATTCGTAAGTATCTGATAAGCAACCCCAGCTGCATAACTAAAAAAACTCCCTTTTTCCGCCTCTTCAAGGAGTGCTGCTGGTTCCATCGGTAATGTATATGGACCGTGTCGTGTGCCATCGCTCAGAGTAGTCTTCAATATAAGACTTGTAGGATGTGGTTGTACTTCTGCATAAACACCTTGGTTCGTGCTGGTTATTATGGTATAGCCTTTTTCAAGCTCCGCATTAGTTCGTCGATGTCCTCCTGCCCAATCACTATGTTCTCCAAAAAGGCAGATCCGTCCTGGCACAAAAAGTTTCATTGTATGTCCTTGTATGTAATCAGATAATGTTAGTTATATATGAATTATTATATTTATGCTTATGATTTGCACGAATAGTGTAAAATGTCAAATGATTTATTCAGGAGTAGTTAAGTGTTTAAAATAACACTTTTTCTTTAACCAATATGCCGATGTATCAATTCACCAAAAGATAATATCAATCACTAACCTTAATTATAAGATATTATTCTAATGAGGTCAACATGACTTTGAATTGAAAGAATATAATATATTGAATGTAAATCTTATCTATGGCGTAGGTTTTCCTGCCCATTGACACCTTTGTACCCAATCTTTTGCAGATAATACATCACCAAATGACAGTGATTCATCTGTGGCAATTGTGTCAAATATCTTTTCAGCAATTCTGTAATCTTTCTTACGATATGCATTAAGTCCTAACAATCTTCTGGCTTTTATGTATAACTGTTTTGGCGTTTTTTTGATATCCGTTTCATAACCCAAGTCTATGGCATGATGAATATATTGTGAACTAATTTCCCATGCACCTTCTATATGTAGGATTTCACCTGCCAAATAATATGCTAACCATTCATTGGGTTGTACATTTATAATTTGCAGTAATAGAGCGATTTTCGTTCCATTCTTCACACTATTATATTGGTTTTGTGGAATCAAGACACTGCTTAGTTTTGCCTTGGATTCCATTGTATAGGATTCAGATAATGCAGCAATACGTTTTAGGTTATTGTGTTCAATTGATTCACGCGGTTTAAGTGTTAATGCGTTATTGTATGACTTTATTGCAGCATCTAAATCTCCTTGAAGCCAGGAGATATCTCCCAATAGTTGAGCAGCCTCAGCCCTATATAATGCATTATTATCAGATGTTATATTCTTTGCTATAGAAGTTGCAAGTTCATTGTCTCCTGATCGAAAGGCACTAAACATCATACCACGTTTTGTTCTTGAATTATTTGGTTCATGGTTAAGCATCACTTGAAAGGTCTGCCTTGCTGAAATATAGTCATTATTGTAATATTCTTTCCACGCCTGTTTTCGCAACGCTGCTATTTCATGTGCACAAACTTGTTCAAAGATTCCTCCTCTCAATAATCGAGTTTTTGCATAAGTTATATCTTTTTCTTCCAATTGTATATTATTATCTAAGAATTCGATCCATTCGTTTTCTAAAACATATAAATCTCTGTTGTAACTCTTAGATATATTTCCGATTGGAAATGCATTTTTTATCTTCTCAATTCCGTATGTGTCTATGAGGAATCGGATAAATGAACCTGCTAATAGGTAGCTACGAGAGCTTGCATGTCTCCAAAATCCAAGACTCATGACACTTGTGAGTGGAGGGGCAACTTTCAAGTGGCGCATCGCCTTAGCCCACTGATGAACAGTTAACTTGCCCTCATCCCAATCTGCTGCTACAGCAACACCTTCATGGACTCCTACATTCAAACTGACTTTCCATGGAGACCAATTAGCAGTCAATACATGTGCCAGTTCATGCTTTAACACTGGGTGAGGGAAACCTTGAGTATGAAGATGAAAACCGTGCCCAAAAGGATCCTCAACAAATGTGTTTCCAGCACCGATCAATCGTTTCTTCTGTTCTGGAGAGGAATATAGATATGCGCGAACTTTTTGTGTATTATCTATTTGTAAATATTCTAACAGTTGATAATATCTAAATTCACAATCATCAATAAAAAGTTCTATCTTGTCTCCCAATTCGCGCGCATAATATATTTCAAAATGTTCTGTTTCACGGTAACCACCTAACTCTTGAGCGATGTCGTTGCGTGTTGGACGTATTCCTATCTTACCTGCATATATTTCTATGCCAATAACTGCAATGAACAAAACGCACACAGAAAGTATGTTCCATATTGAACTCTTATTTTGAAACCATAATAAATTACTCCACCGTATTCTTGGAATGAGATCAGTCTTCCGATTAATTTCACATGTTTGGAACAAAAATGTGATGAATAACAATGCCAAAACAAGTGCTTGTCCTCTTGATATCAGGAATGTGGGTGTGATCGATATTACAAAATCGTAGATTGGTCCAGGAAAATAGCCAATAATTGGATGATATGCAAAAACTGGTGGATGAAAGATTAAGTTATATACGGTTGGAATACACGAAAAAAATAAAAATGTTAGATAAATCAAATATGCAAACCATCGTTTTTCTAACCAGACATTAAAAAATACCCCAGCAGCAGTTACAGTAATACAAGTTAGTAGTGGTAATAATATAAAGAATAAGAGACCGTCAACATAATTGCAATTCTTTATTCGAAAACCATTAATTACAATAATAATCAATGGGAGTAAGATTATGATTAAATTTGATCTGAATCCACGGAAAACACATTTGCGTATAACATCACGGGGTGAACCTGACAAAGCAATAGGATCACGTTTCATAAGATGTAATTCTGTCATTGCTATATGAGCACCAGATATAGCGATACAGAGCGTAATAATTGCACAGAACTCAAATGCCAGTATATTAAACAGCGGAGTGTTGGCAAGTATTAATGCTACAACTCCAAAACAGATAAACCATAACCAGAATGTAAAGGTTTTAAATATCATGGAAAATTATATGAGTATGCTTAAAATAAAGATTCTTAACATCAACTGTTTATTTTCTAATACATAATTTAGAATGTTTATTAGTAGGTTTTTACTAACATTTTAATCAGAAAATGTTTCAGAAGTCAAATGAAATTAAGTGCAATGTCTCACTTGACACAACAGTTTAATCTGTGTTATGATGTTAATATAATTACAGATTGAGGTGAATACATGAACCGCAGAAAGTTTTTAATCAATGGTAGCACAATATTAGCAGGACTTTTTATCGCAAAAAGTCCATTTAGTCTATATGCAGATCACCATGAACATGGGGACCATACCCATAGTTACGAACTACCCAAACTTAGATATGCTTTTGATGCTCTTGAACCTCATATTGATAAACGGACAATGGAAATCCATTACGGAAAGCACCATCAAGGATATGTCAACAAACTCAATGCTGCAGTTGGAAACAACCATGATTTAGCAGACCAGTCAATTGAGGATTTACTTAGAAATATTGATAAAGTTCCCATGAAAATCCGACAATCAGTTATAAGCAGTGGCGGTGGACATGCCAACCACACACTTTTCTGGAGCACCATGATTCCAGGGGGTAGAGAACTTAAAGGTAAAGTTGCTGAGTCTTTGCAATCTACATTTGGTTCACTTGATGCTGCTAAAGAGAAATTCACTAACACTGCAAAAACTCATTTTGGATCAGGTTGGGCATGGCTCGTAGTAGATGACAATAAAAAACTACAGATCTATGCTACAAAGAACCAAGACAGTCCGTTTATGCAGGGACATACACCGATTCTTGGACTTGATGTTTGGGAACACGCCTATTATCTTAAATATCAGAACAGACGTGCTGACTATATTGATGCATGGAGCAAGGTAGTCAATTGGACACAGGTTAATCTCAACTACACCACAGCAATGAAAGCGTAAAGGTAGTATTATGGATCGTAGAGATTTTTTAAGAAACAGCGGATTAACACTTACAGGATTACTGTTGAGTCCATGGGCAGTATATGCCTTTCCAAGCCGCGAAGGTGAGATACTTATTCCATTTCTTGATCAACCCCCAGAACCACCTGCAAAACGAGGTTTGCTTGATTGGAATGAATTAGATTCATTCATTACTCCGAATGATAAATTCTTCAACGTTTCACATTATAACAAGCCTGAAGTTGATGTTACGACTTGGAATTTGGAAATTAGTGGATTGGTTGAAAATCCAGTTAAACTTTCTATTGATGATATAAAAGCACGTCCAAAGAAGGATGTAACCTTTACTTTGGAGTGTTCCGGTAATCATGGCTTCCCAACATTTACTGGTGCGATAGGTAATGCAAAATGGGGTGGTACTCCACTTGCACCGATTCTCAAAGAGGCAGGAATTAAAGAGGAAGGTATAGAAGTAATTTTCTTTGGACACGATTCTGGGGAGGAGAAGCGACGTGGTGTTACTATGCGTCAGAACTTCGCTCGGAGTATGTCTGTAGAAGATGCTCTACAGGATGCTAATCTACTCTGTTATGAGATGAACGGTGAACCGTTGCCACAACCTAATGGTGCCCCTCTCCGACTGATTGCACCTGAATGGTACGGTATTGCATGTGTAAAATGGCTAAAACGGATTGAAGTACGTGATACCCGTTTTATGGGTAGATTCATGGGACGTGATTATGTAACTATACGCGAAGAGAAACGTCCCGACGGTGAAACAGTATGGATGGAAACATCTGTCGGAAAAACACAAATTAAGTCGTTAGCTGCAAAGGTGACATTGCTTGGTAGGAATTACCGTATCTACGGGGCAGCTTGGGGTGCACCGATACGGAAAGTTGAGATAAGTATTGACGGTGGACCTTGGCAAGAAGCAACTATTGACACTGAAGAAGATGCTGAGTTTGCATGGAAAATATGGCATCTTAATTGGGAAAACCCAACATCAGGAGAACATACCGTTGTATCTCGTGCTATAGATACGAAAGGGAATATCCAACCTGCAGCTGATTCAGATTTTATAAAGGGTAAACATACCTATTGGGAAAGTAATGGTCAGGTTGTACGGAAAATCAACATTGAATAGGAGTTACGAATTTGGTCAATATTACTGATGAACAGAAACTCCAATACCAAGAGGAAGGTTATTTCATTTTGGAAAATGTGATTCCAGAATTGCTTCTGGAATTGCTTCGTGGTGAATGTGGCACATTCATAAGTCAGATGGATGCTCGTATGGAGCAAGAAGGGAAAGATGTCCTTGGTCTTAACCATCGTAATAAACGATATTTTGTTTCTAACTGCTTTAGACAACAACCGAAACTTCGCGAATTTCTTTTCAGCGACTTGATGGCAGAGGTATGTCGTGCCACCTTAGGAGATAATGCATATCTATTTTGGGAACAATATGTCGTCAAAGGGGCGGAAGCAGGGATGAAGTTCAGTTGGCATCAAGATTCTGGTTATGTTGGTTATCCTGATCACAAACCGTATTTGACTTGTTGGTGTGCACTTGATGATATGTCTGAAGAAAATGGAACAGTCTATGTCATGCCATATTCTCATATTGGTATACGTTCTTGGGTGAAGCATATCCGTGAAGAAGGAAGTAATGATTTGGTAGGTTATTTCGGTCCGGAAAAAGGTGTACCTGCTAACGTTCCTGCGGGGAGTATTGTTGCGTTTACAAGCATTAATTTCCACAGTAGTGGAACAAATACTACAGATAATATGCGTCGTGCTTATTTGGCACAGTATTCTGCGGAACCCCTTCTTTCTCAGGACGGTAGTCGGTTATGGGGGAATGCAGAACCGATATTGAAAGATGGGAAGTCTGCTGTAGGTGAACCACCACCTAAGATATAATTCTCCATCTTAGATACTGAAATTAAATTGGAAAAACTCAGACATTCCTTTGTTAATTTCTTAACACTCTTCCCGTCAAATCCCGATGCTTTAGCTTGTGGGATGTAGACGGGTCAAAAAACTTGAGATTGTTCAAAAGGCATGGTATACTTATGACACCTTTTCAGGGTGGGTATTGCATTTACCTGCCACATCAAATACAATGGGGAAGGTATCTTCACCGAAAAGGTATATCATGAGAAAAACCTACAAATACAAGATATGCAGCCAAAAGAATACGATAAAGATCGGTAATATGCTTGATGATATGCATCAAATTCATGTTCATATTATGAAGTTGCAAAGAAGATATTATCGTCTGTTTAGCAAAAATATTTCTGCTTCCAAAATGAACAAGCATATAACCAAGTTGAAGAAACGCACAAAACCGCATTGGAAGCAGCTGCCGAGTCAAGTTGTTCAAAATGTTGTGTTGCGTATGGGTAAAGCCTACGATGCGTTTTTTCGGAATATCAAAGACCGCAAATCAGGGAAAACGACCTGTAAAGTCGGTAGACCGCATATCAAGCCTCAACATAAATACACCTCTATGACTTTCACACAAGCAGGCTACAAACTTGAAGGCAATCGTATCCGGATCAACTGCATTGATACTTGGTTTTCTTTTCATAAACATAGAGAAATAACAGGTGACATCAAGACGATTACTCTCAAGCGTGACGCTTGCGGAGATTACTGGATATGCTTCAGTTGTGAAAACGTTGACGATACCGAACCGATGCCTAAGACAGGTAAGAGTGCAGGGTTTGACTTCGGATTGAAAACGTTTCTCACTTGTTCTGATAGTAGCAAGATAGATTCTCCGCAGTTTTTGAAACAATCCTTGAATAAGTTGAAAACACTGAATAAGAATTTGAGTCGTAAAGTTTTCAAATCTAATGGCTGGTATCGTGCCAAACGTGCAATATCTCGGCAACGCAGAGATTGGCACTTCAAACTTGCGACCCAACTTTGCCGAGAGTTCGATATACTGTGCTTTGAAACACTCAATATAGAAGGTATGAAGCGACTTTGGGGCAGAAAAGTATCCGATCTCGCTTTCTACCAATTTATTGAGATTTTGAAGTTCACATCTATAAAACAGGATCGTCAACTCGTTCAAATTGGACAATGGACAGCGACGACAAAACCTTGTTCGGATTGTGGACATCGTAACGACACTCTTGAACTCAACGATAGGCAGTGGACATGTCAAAAATGTGGTTCACACCATGATAGAGATGTAAACGCTGCTATAAACATAAGTCAAGCAGGGGTAGCTGCTTGAGGGTGGAGACGATATGAGACGGGTATCTCTCAGAGATAAACGCTGTTGTCTAAGAAACCGAAGCCCCTACCTTCAGGTAGTGGGTGCTATCACTGTCTTGTTTCGTCTAAATTGCGTGAGAATATTCCCGATTTTATCCTGAATTTCACGTGCCTTTGTAGCAGACCCAACATAATGACTGATAAGAATTCCAAACGCTAATACTTCTCCATCTGTCGTGGAAGTATAACCAGCCAATGCAGAAACGCCACTCAACGTCCCTGTCTTTGCTCGTAGAATTTTCTCTGCATACATACCCTGCATCCTATTTGTTAGTGTGCCGTCAACACCAGCAATCGGAAGCGATGCTGTAAACTCAGGCATTAACTCAAAATTGTGATACATATAGACCAGGAGATTTGTAAGCAATTCAGCATTAACAAGGTTATAGCGAGAAAGTCCAGAACCGTCAACAAATCGATGTGTAGGGGTGTTGTCCATAATTTCACCTAAGAATTCAGAGACAGTATCTCTGCCTTTTTTCCAAGTTCCCGGTTCCCCTTTCACTTCCGCTCCAATTGACTTAAATAGGAATTCTGCAATCCAATTGTCGCTCGGTTTGTTCATCCATTTTATAATGTCAGAAAGTGGAGGTGAAAGATGTATGGCAATTTTACCTGCTTCTATCGGGACTGTTCCAACTACAACCTGTCCAGAAATTTCAATACCTTTTTGTATCAGAGCAGTTTTCAGTAGATGTCCGCATGCTACCGCTCTATTACTTGACTTTTCTTCAGGTTGAATTTCTCTGATACTTAATGCACTTATTTGTAAAGGTCTATCATCCCACATCCATCCAGGACCTTCCCTAACAGTATCGAAATAGGACTCATCAACAACTAAGTTTCCTTCAATTGATGTGATACCTGATTGAACTATCGAATCAACTAAGTTTATTATATCATTAGACTGTAAGACTGGATCCGCACTGCCCTTGAGATAGATGTTTTCAACCACCTTACCGTCTGTTACTTTATCGGTGTACAGCGTTGTTTCAAATTGATGGTCTGGACCAAGTTTTGCCAACGCGGCAGATGCTGTAAATAGTTTTGTTGTTGATGCAGGATGGTGTAATTTGTGTGCGTTCTTGGAATAAATTACCTCTCCAGAATCTACTGAAACGACTTTTACACCGATACTCGCAGTAGTAAATAAATCGTCTTGTAGAACATTGTCTATGTCGGAACGTAGTGATTCAATCGGATTAATTGTTATCTGTGGCGGGTGTGGTTCAGAAGGTTTAGATGTTATTAAACCACATCCTGTTAACACAAACATACAACAGAATAGAATAACTTTATAATTTCTCATAATGTGTTAATAGTAGCACAGATTTTTAGATTAGGAAAGCAAAACATGATGTCATTCTACTTACCTAATCGCATACATTATTTTTGACTTTTAGTAAAAAATGTGATATAATTCCATTAGCAAAAATAGCGAGAATTGTCATATAAGGAGATACCGAATTTTGGTTTTGAAGGATTAATTAGTTTTCAATAATATATAATGAAAATCCAGAATTTGCTTTTAAATATAACATGGTTGAATTTTACGATACAACACTCAGGGACGGTAGCCAAGCTGAAGGTGTAGCATTTTCCGTTGAAGATAAACTAATCATTATACAGGCACTTGATAAATTAGGTATCCGCTACATTGAAGGTGGTTATCCTGGTTCCAATCCCAAAGATATAGAATTCTTCAAACGTGCAAAAGAGATGACATTAGAATCAGCAAAAGTTGTTCCTTTCGGTAGTACTCGTTATCCGTCCTATGATCCTGATGAAGATCCAAACTTGTCTGCACTACTTGAAACCGGCACAAGGACTGTCACTATATTTGGAAAAAGTTGGAAATTACATGCTACTGATGTTTTGCGAGTTTCAGCAGAAGAGAACTTGGAAATAATTGAGAGTTCTGTCAACTATTTGGTGGATAATGGACGTGAAGTAATCTACGACGCTGAACATTTTTTTGATGGGTATTCTGATGACTCGGAATATGCTATTGAGACTTTGCATGCAGCATCTGCGGGTGGTGCAAATTGTATCGTACTCTGTGACACTAACGGTGGAAGGTTACCTTTAGAAATTCAGGAAGGAGTGAAAGCAGCCATATCAGCACTTAATTTACCAATTGGTATACATGCACACAATGATGCTGGAATGGGTGCAGCAAACTCTGTATTGGCTGTTCAAGCGGGAGCAAACCATATACAGGGAACCTTCAACGGTTATGGAGAGAGATGTGGAAACGCAAATCTGGCATCTATCATCCCAACGATACAACTTAAACTGGGTCTTGAATGTATTAGTGACGAGCAGATGCAGGAATTGACCAGTGTATCACGGTTGATTAGTGAGTTGGCAAACCTACCACATGACGAAAGACAACCTTATGTAGGTCGGTCTGCTTTTGCCCACAAAGGTGGTTTACACACAGATGCAATTCGTAAGAATCGACTGACCTACGAACATATTGAACCGGAAAAAGTTGGTAACACCCAACGTATCCTCGTATCTGATCAAGCTGGTCGCGGCACTATAATGAAAAAAATTGAGAAGGAATATCCTAATTACGATAAAAATTCTCCACAAGTTCTGGAGTTATTTGATCGTTTAAAAAAAGCTGAGAGTGAAGGCTACCAATTTGAAGCAGCTGAAGCATCGTTTGAGTTATTAACACACAGAGTTTTCAATGGGTATGAATCCTTTTTTGAACACCTCGGTTTTCGCGTAATTATTGAGAAATTCACAGACCTTACTATGCGTTCAGAAGCAACAGTAAAGGTTACTACACCTGATGGGACAACAACTCATACTGCTGCAGATGGTCATGGACCAGTCAACGCTTTAGATACTGCACTTAGAAAGGCACTTGAACTTTACTATCCTTCACTGCAGAAGGTCCGATTAATTGATTATAAAGTTAGGGTATTAGACACCAAGGCAGGTACTGGATCAAAAGTGCGTGTCCTTATTGAAGCAAGTGATGGCAAAATGAGTTGGCGAACCGTCGGAGTATCTGAGAATATCATATCAGCAAGTTACGAGGCACTTATAGATAGCTTTGAATACAAACTTCACAAAGACAAAGATTCAATCAAATAAGTTAAAATAATAAAATATAGTTCTAATTTTCCTTGATATTTATTTACATATATGTTATACTGATAATAACATTATTTGGAGGTAAATCATGGGTAAATTAGATCATATTGAAAAATCTGCACAAAAACTGATCGCGCTGTGTCAGAAAGAGAAGCCAACGAAGACAGATAAGCAAAAGATGTTGACCTTACATACCGACATCCTTGCTGGAATTGAAAACTTAACAGAATGTGAACTTTGTGGTGCTATAACTGAAGTAATAGTTAAGATGACTTTGGCTGAGGTTACAGCTAATTTGTGTAAAGAGTGTGGTTTAAAGTCATTGGAAACGGGAAAAATACAGAAATCCACTACGCGTAAACGCACTCGTACCGTGAAAAAACCTACAACACCCAAACCAAAAGAAAAACCTCAGGAATCAGAATCCCCTGTAGCACTACACACACGCGTGGAAGAACAGACAGGCATTAAGAAGACTGATGTCAAAAGGTTACAGAAAATAATAGAAGATATTGCCACACCAATGAACCTTGCGCATACCTTGACTTATGTAAAACGCGAGGTAGAAAATGCTAAATTGAAAGTAGATGAGAAAGCTTTGGAAAAAGCGGTAGAAATATTAGTAGCAGCCTAACCTGTCGGTACATCCTTAACCCAATCACAATTTTCTTGATACCATTCGACAAGTTTTGTTATCCCTTCACGGAATGTTACTTGTGGTTTCCATCCTAAAAGTTCTTCTGCTTTCTGAATATTTGCCCAAGTGGCACGGACGTCAGCAGGATGGAATGGTTGGTGTGATAGTTTTGCCTTTTTACCAACGAGTTCTTCTATAAGTCTAATTGTGTCAATCAATACAATCGGACTGTCTGAACCGAGATTTATGACTGCGTAACCGATAGGTTTTAATCCTGCTATAACGCCACGGGCAATATCTTCAACATAAGTATAATCACGTGAGGATTGTTTCCCATCTCCATAGACGGTAACAGGTTTATCCTCACTGATCCATTTAACAAAACGAAATGCGCTCATATCAGGACGACCTGCCGGTCCATAGACTGTAAAAAAACGGAATACAGTGACATCAATATCGTATAAATGATGGTAACTGTGACAAAGTGCTTCGGCTCCCTTTTTTGACGCTGCATAAGGGGAAAGTGGTCTGTTAGTATCTGCATCTTCACTGAAGGGAAGGGGATTATTTGCACCATATAAACTTGATGTGGATGCCAGGACAAATTTCTGAATATCAGATTTTCGGCACATCTCAAGTAGATTGAGAGTGCCAGTTACATTTGTATCAATGTAAACCCAAGGATTTTCAACGGATTGACGAACACCAGCACGAGCTGCAAGATTAATTACAGCATCATATTTTGAATTAAATAAAGGTTCAAGTGAAGTAAGATCACAAATATCTACAAGGTGAAATTCAAAATTTGGTGAATCTTGGAGTTGGGTAAGCCGCCACTTTTTTATAGTTACATCATACGCATCATTTAAATTATCTATTCCCACTACGGAATGTCCATCTGCCAATAAAAATTCAGTAACTTTCCATCCAATAAATCCAGCACATCCCGTAACAAAATATTTCATACCGTTCCTTTAAACAATGTCATCTGTAACATATCTATGAGTTTATGACAATGCTTCCACTTCATCTTCTATGAATGCAAAAAGTTGTTGTATAAATAGCGACAACTCAACTTTTGCTTCTTCACATTTTGTTTCCATTTCCAATCTAAGCTCTTCCAAACGATCTTTTTGATGTATCAGCAATTTATCTGTTTTATCAACCCTACGTTTCACATCAACAATCTTGTCATATAATGCATCACTTTGATTACAAAGTATCATCAATTCACGATAGTTATTAATACCCCGTTCTAATATATGCAAATTACGTTTTATATGTGATAAATCAATACGAAAACGTTCAATGTCTGATGAAGTAAAAGAATCTTCAAGTTTCTCTAAAGTTTCATTGTAACTGGTTAATTGAATTTGTTTATCTGACCAGATAATTTTTTTTGCGATTCCATCTGCACTGTCGCTATCAATCAATGGAGAATTATCTTTTAGATTCTTTTGTAGATGTTCCTCAAATTTTTCTATCTTTGATCGTAATTTTCTTATTTCCTGACGATATTCATTACAATAATCACGAATTTTACGATGAGTTAAAAATAATTCCTGATATTCATGTTTAAGATTTTCTAATGTAATTATATAAGATGGATACTGAAGTTTAATGTACTTAATGATTTCCAACTTCAGTTTGCTGATCTTAGTTTTACTTGGGGCAGCTCTTTCCACACTCATTAGTCCAAATAAAGTCGTCATAGATCCAGAGAATGACAATAGTGATGAACCTATAGTAAAAATGATGCTCTCTGCTGCATGCGATAATCCTAACCAGCCTAATACACCAACAAATGAACCACCACCTATAAGGAACATAGGTAGAGAATAATATTTCCTAATTTCAGTTTTTTTATCCATTTTTCACCTATGTGTATTTTATAATGCCGTTTCAATGAAAATAATATATTAAGGCGTTTCCAACAATAAGGTATCTATCTGTTTTTTGAGTTTATCATATATCTCTTGTTTAAAATTATCTTTACGATGAAACACTATTTTACCTTCTTGCGAAATCAGATATAAGTTTGGTTTCTTTTTGTCGGTATGATACCGTTGATGCACCTCTCCCTTCCAATCCAGCAAAAATTTAACAGGTGGAGGTCTCCGTTTCAATTGTCTCTGGATAAACCATTTTGGTATAAATCCTGGAACACTACGTAAGTCTCCAATGATATAAGCAGTAATCTGTTTGTGATTCCCATAATCCTTTTTAAATGCATCAGCCCATTTGTCATCTTCTTTTCGTATTTTTCTGTTACCCAAAATTAAGAAAACAAGTTTACCGCGTAATTTTTTCAAATTGTGGGGTTTTTCTTCAACATCTTGAAGTGTAAATTCTGGTGCATTATCTCCAACCTTTAGGGGTTCTTCCTTTGAGAGAATTGCACTACTGAATAAAAACAATAAACAAATGAGAAAATATAACTTTGCTTTCATCATAAAGACATGCTATCACAAATAAGACCTGATGTCAAGATGTGTATTTTGAATTACAATTTTGCGTTGATATTTCCTTCTATCTTTGATATTATAAAGACAAAGTTGATACAAAAGGTTCCTAACTTATGAACGCTGAACCAATAACTATAACAGAACTACTTAATCATATACGTCAACATCTGCTTCCTCAAGTTACGAACCGAACTGAAGATCAGTCATCTGAGGGTTTAACACTATTCCGTAGCCGTTTGCACAGTATCCACAATTTATGTATCCGGTGTGAACTAACAGATGAGATATGTCATCAGGTTGAAGTGTTGTTATCAACCAGTGGAAGTTTTTGGCACTTATTGTCCGAAAATGAACTGCTGTTGACAAACTTAAAGGATTTCAAACGTGTCCGAACGTTTTCTGCAGAAGCAGAAGGTATAACGAACTTAGAAGAACTTTTGTCTGGTGAGGATACACTACGCGATGTGATTATCAATAGTATTGCTTTTATGTTGAATTGGAAAGCAAATACGATCTGGGTGGATTCTGCAAAGAATGCACGATCTGCAATGACAAAAAATTATATGTTAGAAATTCAAGACAGAATTTGGCAATTTATAAAAGAAAGCAATACTCAGTCAGAACCAATTGATGTAGAGCAATCCGAACAGATACGTGAACGAGCAGATAAGTTTATGCAGCTCTTACAAGTGAGCGATTTTACGACTGAAGCACAAGTCACTCTACTAATGCAAATATACACAATGTTACTCAGATTCCAGCTTGGACAATTGATTATCAAGTTAGAAAACTTACAAGAAAACGACACAAATTAGATTAGGTAATTCTATAAGTATAAAAGGTATTGTATGCAGAAAGATTTGTTTGAATCGCTCGTAGAAGTTATTGCCACCTTAAGAGGTGAAAACGGATGCCCTTGGGATCGTGAACAGACACATTCTTCGTTAAAATCCACTCTTATAGAAGAGACCTATGAAACAGTTGAAGCGATTGATTCTGGAAATCCAGATAAATTGAAAGAGGAACTGGGTGATCTATTACTGAACATAATGCTTCAAGCGCAAATTGCAGCAGAAAATAATAATTTTGACATCTACGATGTGATTGACACTTTAACTGAAAAGCTAATTCGTAGGCATCCACATGTGTTTGGGGATGTGAATGTTGAAAATGCTGAGGATGTAGTCAAGAACTGGGAAGCAATAAAAAGTCAAGAATCAGGATATGAAGATCGAAAATCAGTGCTGGATGGTATTCCAAATGCATTACCTGCATTACTACGTGGACAGAAAATACAGAAGCGAGCCGCACGAGTTGGATTTGATTGGGATAATATCTCCGATGTCGTTGCGAAGGTGGATGAGGAATTAACTGAAGTTAAGGAGAATTTACCTACAAATGACACTGAAGCAATTGAAATGGAAATAGGTGATCTCTTGTTTGCAGTTGTCAATTTGTGTCGTTTTATTGATCTTCAAGCAGAGGAAACATTGCGAAAATCTAATCGGAAATTCATCACACGTTTCAAACGGATGGAAAATGAATTGGAAAAACAGGGAAAAACTCTAACCGAGCAAACACTTGCGGAACTTGATGAAATTTGGGAAGAAGTAAAAAAAGATGAAAAATGAAAACACTTGAAAAGTTTGAATCGCTGCCTGAATATGAAAAGTTAAATCAACAAATCTCACAATTAGATTCCAATGCCCTCCCACGAATAGTAATTACCCATCGATCTTCTCAACCGATTAATACCACAGGTAAAAAACTCGGAATCTTTTCCGGATCTTTCAATCCCATCACAGTAGCCCATATCAAGATGATTGAAGATGCGCAAACAAAATATCAACTGGATGAGATGCTCTTGCTTCTTGCGAAAGCAAATGTTGATAAAGATGTGGTTGGATTGCCTTTGGCAGGGAGAATTCTAACGTTAAAACCTTACGCGGAGGAACATAAGGGCGTATCAATTGGAATCTCAAGTCATGGCAGGTACATTGACAAAGTAGAGGCATTGAATGAAATCTATCCTGAGAAAACAGAATACCACTTCATTGTTGGATACGATACATTAACTCGGATTTTTGATCCAAAATACTATACAAATATCAAATCTGAACTTGAGCATTTGTTTTCACATTGCTGTCTTATTGTAGCAAATCGAGATAATGTGGATATTGATACTATCAGACAATTTGTTACCCAACCATCTATTAAACCATTCAGTTCATCAATTAATTATCTGATACTTCCTGACTGCTATGCGGATATATCCTCAACTCAAGTCCGTAATCATATCAAGAACGGAGAGGACATATCACATTTAGTACCTACCTTTCTTATCGAATTCTTGTAGTATACATGAAACGTCTGATCTCTTTGAGCACAGCACCGTCTACTTGTTATTACCTACTAACATAGGTTTCTCAAGTAGAGATTGCAACGCATAAATTGAACCTTTCTTCTCAGGAAAAGGTTCTGGCATACGTATAGGAGTTGACACAATGCGTGGTTGATTTGTTGGCTCACCTTGAATAATAAATTCATTGAATGTATCCCAATCTGGTATTCCTCTGAGGGGCCAAGCATCCACAGCACAATATTGAAAAAGCAGTAATCTACGTGGCTTGTCTGATGTATTGGGCGCAGAACCATGCAATGCACGTACGTGATGAATCGTTATTCCACCTGCCTTTAACTCTATTGGTACAGCACCATCTGGTGTGAAGTCAGGATCGGTTACTGCCCCAACAAATGCTCCGTTCTGGTGATGATCCAACGTCGGTCCTTTATGAGTACCAGGTAGTACCATTAATGCCCCATTCTCAACTGTCATATCATCAATAACAACCCCAACTGCCAACAAATCGTCATTCGTATGAGGGTAAAAAGTCCAGTCCTGATGCCATTCAACAGGACTCCCAAATTCTGGATACTTCATGTTGAGTTTATGACCATTGTATCGTATTCCATCTCCAATGAGTTGCGATACGATACCAAGTATTTTTGGATGACGAAGTGTCTGGTCATATACTGTATGGTATAAGCATGGACTTTTTATACGACGCACACGTGGATTAGATTGTGTGTGTCCAGGTTCCAAATCGAATATTTCGTTGTGTTCTGTGACTTCTCTCGACTTTTCGACAAACTCATCGGTAACCCGTCTTAATGCTACAATTTCCTCTTCGGATAATACCCCTGTAACTCCGATATAACCATTTTCGTCATAATAGTCAAGTTGTTCCTGTGAAAGCATAACAATCTCCTCTAAATCAGAATTCGACAAGTATTTACTCCTACTTTCTTGACAAGATATTCTGACTTTCCTAACTATTCTTATTATTTAACAATGTCACGAATTCATCAATGTGCTGTATTTCAGGTATAGCGCGTAGTATATTTTTAAGTTGTGCTAAGTCATCAATTTCCTCAAGATTAGGTCTTATTTCTTGTATTTTACTAACGTCGAACTTATCATTGAGTAACATTAGGATAGATTCTATAGCAAACTTTTTTTGTCCGCGTTCCATCCCGCGTTCCATCCCGCGTTCCATTCCGCGTTCCAAACCTTGTGTCATCGCGTTCTCTCTTGCTTCTTTTATATATTCTTGGAGTAAAGGAAAATCTTGCATTATGCCCTCCGGTAATAGTTGTCTTATTAATTCCATATCATAAACTACGCTGCCAAAAACACCTAAGGCTGCTAGTAATAAATTCTTGTTGGCTGTATCTACTTTTGCATTGAATGTTGAGTCAACGCATTTATCTAACCAATCTATAGAATTCACACCTACAGGTGGCTTCATCAGCGGAGTAAGTGGTAATAAACCCGGTACATCTGCATCAATAATTGACTGACCATCAATCTCAATCAATCGAATCACTCTATATTTAATTCTATATTCACAACCATATCCTACATATTCGTAGTAACCTGGATCATTTCTACCTGCCTGGGGATGCAGATAAAGAACACTTGAATATACATTCAACTTATGTTCTCTGATAAGGAATCCGTTGTATCCAGCAATACGAAAAGGCATTGGTTCTTGACTGCCATACGTTTGTATCTCATTATGTATAATTGCTATTTCATCGGGGAATTGGACTTTTAATGTAGTATCAGTTTCATGTGCCTTGAGTGTAATTTGTTTATTATCTAAATTCTCCAGAACTTTTATATTATCATAGCCAAGTATGAATATAGAAAACGGTTCAGAATGTTCTGATGTCACATATTTTGTTACATTATCATAGTGTTGTGCCATATAGGATATTATACACTGAGAAACATGAAACTGTCAATTTATTTTGTAATAGTTACTTGCTGTAAGTTATCTTACAATAAATCTTATTTTCCAACTTAAACTTCAGGATATTTATTCAATATCACTAAGGTATCTACTATATACATCTTGAACCTTACGAATATGTTCGTTGGTACTAAATGTGGATTCAGCATGATTTCTTCCAGCTACACCCATCTGTCTGCATAGGTTTTTATCATTATATAGTTGGACTATCTTACTTGCGATACCATCAATTAGGTCTGTTGAAATGACCCATCCTGTCACCTCATCCACTATCATCTCGGAGGTACTACCGATTGGTGTACCGATGACAGGTTTACCTGTTGCCATCGCTTCGGCTATCACACTCCCCGCAGATAATGTAACTAATATATCAAGTTCCTGCATTGCAATATGTATATCATCTCTATGTCCAGTAAAATGTATAAAATTATCCAACTTCTTTTTGGATACCAGTTGACGAACTTCTTTTTCATAAGCACGATGTTTGGGCGCGTTTAGAGTAGTGCCAATAATATGAAAACTGATGTTTGGACAATGTTTAATAACATGTGATGCTATCTCAACAAAATCCTTTTGACGTTTGAATGGTTCTATCCTTCCTACTAAACCAACGATAAATTTCCTAACCCCATTTTCTCCTTTTGCTGGAACAGGTTTAAAGATTGAAAGATCAACACAGTTTAAGATTATATCAATTTTATCTGAAGGGATTCCAGCATTTAGAAGGGGAATCCTGCTCTGTTCAGAAATAGAAATAATATGATCCATTTCATCAAAAGCATATTTTTTCACATGTGCAGATGTATGTAGATTTCGAACATGTGAAATAACTGGAATGTTTAGGTGTTCTTTCACATAACTCAGATACTTGTTCAACCACGAATCTGATGTATGTACTAACTGAATTTTGTTTTTTTTGATAAATGTGGATAATTCTGCGGCGGCTTTGTAACGAGTAAAGCGGTATCTCACCTTACGCCAAGGGGGAAGTTTGAGTATAGTTGTGGGTATATTTGCATCTCTTAATTGATCAGCAAACACACCATCATCTGGACAGATAACGTGCGGTTGGTATAGGTTTTTATTGAGATGTTTAACAAGATAATATAATTGTGTTTCGCCCCCACCGATGTTTGACCCACAATGGCTAAGGTATAGTATAGGAATCATTTGTCTTTTGTGGAGACGAAATCAATTATTACACTGCAAAGTCAAGGTGTTGATCTCGGAAAACTTGACTCACGGATCTGTGTTGGTGAACTCTCAGAATAGCTTCTGCAAGTAGTGGAGCAATGGAGAGCACTTTGATTTTTCCATCAAGCTGCTTTTCAGCAGGAATTGGTAACGTATTTGTAGTGACCACCTCACGAATTGATGGATGACTAAGCCTTTCTAAAGCAGGACCAACTAAAACAGCATGTGAAATGCTTACATAAGCGGGTTCTGCCCCTGCTTCTGCCAATGCTTGAGCCTGTTGGAAAATACTCCCACCAGTTGCTATTTCATCATCAATAACAATTGGAGTTTTTCCTTTGACCTCTCCAACAAGTTCCACAAATTTTACTTCCTGTCCATCAGGACCGTTCCTGCGTTTATGCATAATTGCCAATGGTAGACGGAGTATTTGTGAATATTTTTCTGCTAATTTAGCACGACCAGCATCAGGTGCAACCACAACTCCGTTGTCAATCTGCTTCTCACGGAAATAATTTGCCAAAGTAGTAATTGCAGTCAGGTGATCCATAGGTATGTCAAAGAAACCTTGAATCTGTGGAACGTGTAGGTCTATTGCCATTACACGACTTGCACCTGCGGTTGTAATGAGATTAGCAACAAGTTTAGCACTAATCGGTTCACGTCCGGTTGTTTTATGGTCTTGACGTGCGTATCCAAAATATGGAATTATCGCGGTAATCTGTCGAGCAGATGCGCGTTTCATGGCATCTATTGTAATAAGCAATTCCATCAAAGTTTCGTTAGCGGGTTCTATTGTTGGTTGAATGAGATATATGTCTGTACCGCGGATGCTTTCTTCAATTTGTACTCGTGTCTCACTATTGGGAAATGGACCAATTGAAATTTTTCCCATTTCTACGCCCAAAATCGCAGCGATCTCTTTTGCTAAAGCCGGGTTTGCGCGTCCGGCAAACAATCTGAAATCGTGTCGAACTTGTTCGGTCATCAATGAGGACATGCCATTATCTCCTTAGTTGTATTAACTAACGACATCTTGTGTCGCATTAGGATAAAAATAGGTTGAAACAAATTATATTAGGGTTTTACCAGTCATCTCAGAAGGTTTGGGTAAACCAAGTAGGTCAAGTGCTGTCGGCGCAATATCCGCTAAACGACCTCCTGTGCGAAGTTGATGTCCTTTATATCGTTCATCAACAACAATAAGATCAACATCATACGTTGTGTGTGCAGTATGAATACCACCGGTTTCTGGATCAATCATCTGTTCACAGTTTCCATGATCAGCTGTGACAATGAGAGCACCATCTTTTTCAAGGACTGCATTCACTATCTTACCTACACCTGCATCAACGGCTTCAACAGCCTTAATTGCTGCATCAAGAGATCCAGTATGTCCTACCATATCTCCATTTGCATAGTTTAGGACCATCAGATCATATTTATCTGACTTGATCCTTCGTAACATCTCGTCCGTAACACCAGGTGCTGACATTTCTGGTTTTTGGTCATAGGTCGTTACATCACGAGGTGAAGCGATAATTTGACGGTCTTCACCTGTATACGGTTCATCTCGGTAATCGTTGAAAAAAAAGGTCACGTGAGGAAACTTTTCTGTTTCTGCACATCGGAATTGGGTCAATCCTGCATCACTAATGTATGCCCCAAGTGTATTGTGCATTTTCGGTGGTTTCTTGACAGCGGCTTCGACAGGTAATCCCTGTTCATATTCAGTCATTGTTATAAATTTAACGCACAATTTTGAATTCCGTTTAAAACCCATTTGCCTTGTAACACCGTCTTTTCCTTCAGCTTGATAAGGAAATGTACCTAAACAGAATGCCTTGGTAAGTTCACGTGGACGGTCTCCCCGAAAGTTATAAAAAATAACTGCATCTCCATCACAGATTCTGGGTAGTAGTTTGCCATCTTTATCTACAACTACGGTTGGTCTAATAAACTCGTCTCCATGACGATTAGCATCCTCTGGATTGTTATAGTAATCACTATATGCATGTGTTGCCGTTGTAACATGCGAGCCAACACCTTCAGTCAGTAGTCGGTATGCCACCTCTACCCGCTCCCACCGATCATCTCGATCCATCGCATAAAAACGTCCAATGACTGAAGCGATCTGACCAACACCAATTTGTTTAGCCTTCTTCTCAATTTCTTCACAGAATTTGATACCAAGATCGGGTTGACAATCACGTCCATCGCTGAAATTGTGTATCCAGACCTGATTAGAATTCAATCCATTTGATTTTGCCAGAGTAAGTAGACCATAGAGGTGATCAAGCGAACTATGAACCCCCGCATCGCTTGCCAAACCCATGAGATGCAGGTTTGTGCCGTTGTTCTTTACGTGTGAAATTGTGTTTAAAAGCACTTCGTTCCGATAAAATTCACCGGAACGAATCATTGTACTGATACGGAGGAGTTCTTGATTGACTATTCGTCCTGCACCTATATTCTGATGTCCAACTTCACTGTTGCCGATTACACCTGCAGGTAATCCTACATCCTTGCCTGAAGTGTGAATTTGGATGTGCGGATAGTTTTTCCGTAACCAGTCATCTACAGGTGTTTTTGCAAGATGGATTGCGTTTGCTTCCCGATATTCAGGATACGGATTATTGCCCCATCCATCTCGAATTATGAGAACGATAGGGCGTTTTTGTTGGCTTGCCATATATTTCCTTTATAGATCTTTTAGTTTTCCCCAAGTGGTAGTCAGTTTTCCCTGTGGTTCAACATCTTGTGGAGTATCCATAACCTTTTGGATGTCTGCTTCGCTTAACACCTTTTCATATAGTCGCACCTCATCAATTTTTCCGGGAAAACTATCCGTTGGACGACCGAAATCATCACCACCGATCCAAAAATCCAAATCGGAAGGTGTAATTGGTTTAGCGTTCGCAGTTTCACCTTCTAATACACCATTGATATAGACTTTTAATGTTTTGCCATCAAACGTTCCAGCGAAGTGATACCATTCACCTATTTTCCAATCTGTAGTTTTAGATTGAGCAAATAGATTGTCAGGTTTGACGAGGAAATCTATACTATTTGAATCGCCAAAATCGAAAATGACAAAAATAGAATCGTTTTTCACCATCATACGACGACTTGTAAGTGCAGCACTTGGATTGAACCATGCCATCAGCGTGACTTCATCTGTTAAGTCTAATGAGTCGTTATCTTTAACTTTAACATGGTCATCAACACCGTCAAATTCGAGTGCAGAGTTGAACTTGCCATCTACCCATTTTGGTGCACCAGCAAACTCCCCGTTATGACCGTTACCTGAAACATCAGCAGCAGTTTTACCAGCTCCCTCATCAAATGCCCAATAGCCGACAAGTCCATCTTCAGCGACGTTTGCAATACTAATATTTACTAAAATCAATAGTGGAAAAAGCAGCAACAAATAGATGACTTTTTGCATTATTTTCTCCTTAGTAATATATGTTTAATATCATATCTTGGGTATGTATATATTATAGCATGTTTTGTAAGTAGTTGTGAATTAAAACGGAGAAATACCCAAACGCATTCAATGGTCTTTTTTTATCAGGATTGCAGATTATGCCAAATCAAGAAAAAGACGGGCGAGGAAACCCCGCCCCTACAATGATGATTAGGTTTATGATTCTTGGAGTACTATACTTGTGATACATCGGTTTTTGCTCCTTCTAAAAACGTACACAAAAAGGGCGTTTTTCGTTTCTGTGTACGTTTTGACTTTTGGGGTTATGCCAGTCTGAGACTGGGTTTATAGGGGTTTTTGAAAATTTTGAGATTTTCATTTTTGTACGTTTTTTATTTCCTTGATTTTGGTCGGTTTTTGGGCAGATATTTTTGGGTGACGGGTGTCGGTATTTGTTGTAAATGTGGGTTGTGTAGACTTTTTGTTTTTCATAATGGTAGTATTATAACAGGTGTTGGATGGGGATGGAAGGGTTTGTGATGTTTGGAACAATATGTTTCATGTATGTTTTGTGTAGTTCTCAGATTCTTAGCTATCAGTTGTCGGCTGTCAGAGGCGCGGTGGATTGTCTGAACCAGGATGGACAGGATTATAGGATTTTCAGGATAAGAGGTCGTGCGACAGGGATGTCACTTGTACAGAAGAGGAAGTGGGGTGAAGACAGGCGAGGTGACCTCGCCCCTACGATGTTGTCTGAACCAAGATTTTCAGGTTAAGAGGTGGCGATTCGGAGATCGCTCCTACAAAAGAAGGCTTAATATTGGAAATAATAGGGTTTGGAAAACTGAATAGCTCTGAGATGCAATTCCGTACCTATTGATAATGAATAAGAATCATGCTATAATCGTTATTAGGATTTCAATGGAATTCATGATATTTTTAGTGACATAATGTAACAATTTTATTCAGATAAACTGTGTATAAATCGGATATGGTATACAGAATCTATTACTTGGAGATAACAAATGAAATCATATAGGCAAATTGTTGAGGAAGCAAAAACAGATATTCCAGAAGTAACTGTTGCTGATGTCAAAGAAGAACAGGAAGCGGGAAGTGACTTTGTGTTATTAGATGTTCGTGATGAAGATGAATTTCGCGCAGGTTATATCCCAGATGCTGTGCACGTGACGCGCGGGATGTTGGAATTTTCTGTTGAAGATTACATTCCTGACCGTAACCAGAAGGTTGTTGTGTATTGTGCAGCGGGTCTACGTTCACTGCTTGCTGCAAAATCGCTGCGTGAGATGGGGTATACAGATACTGTATCCATGGCTGGAGGATACCGTGATTGGTCAGCTGCAGGATTACCAATCGCACAAGACAAAGAGATGTCACATGAACAACTTGATAGATACAGTCGTCACTTTATGCTCACAGAAGTCGGAGAACGTGGTCAAGCGAAACTACTTGATGCCAAAGTCCTGATGGTGGGTGCTGGTGGATTAGGCTCACCTGCAGGGGTTTATCTTGGAGCAGCTGGAATCGGACACTTGGGAATTATTGACTCAGATGTTGTTGAGTTAAGTAATCTACAACGTCAGATATTGCATCGAACAGAAGCGGTCGGTACACCGAAGGTTCAATCTGCGACGACGACTATCAAGTCGCTTAATCCTGATGTTGAAATAACTCCTTACAATATGCGTTTGACTGCAGATAATGTTGAAGAAATCTTCTCTGAATATGACTTAATCGTGGATGGATGTGATAATTTCGCTACCCGTTACCTCGTCAACGATGCTGCCGTGCTTATGAATAAACCGATTGTTCATGGTAGTATTATTCAGTTTGAAGGGCAAGTGTCCCTATTTAAACCGAATGAAGGACCTTGCTACCGATGCATGTTTCCTACACCTCCGCCACCCGGCATGGTCCCAAGCTGAAATGAGGCAGGTGTCCTGGGCGTGCTCCCAGGTGTAATTGGTGTGATGATGGCAACGGAAGCAATTAAGTATATTATTGGTATTGGTGAACCGCTTATCGGTAGACTCGTTATTTATGATGCACTCGGTATGAAGTATCATGAATTGAAAGTGCCTCGTGATAAAAATTGTCCTATATGTGGTGAAAATCCTGTTATTACAAAACTGTATGACGATTATGATGCAGCTGCAGAGAATCCTGAAACCTATGCCCCTGCTGCTGATTAAGTCATAAATACTTCAATCGTAGGATGGGTTCCTATGTGGAGGTAGGGATATGATTACGCATATCCGAGTCCAAAACTTTAAATCATGGGAAGATAGTCGTATTGTACCGCTTGCACCGTTGACTGGTTTTTTCGGTGCAAATAGTTCTGGGAAGAGTAGTCTGTTGCAGATGCTGTTGTTGTTAAAGCAGACAGCAGAACATACAGATAATAATGAAGTTATTTTCTTCGGTGATGATAGTTCTTATGTTAATCTTGGTAATTTCCATGAAGTGATTCATGGGCATAATAATGAGGAATTGCTTAAGATGGGGTTTTATTGCATTCTTTCAGAACCTGTGACTATCAAAATACCTCAGTATGGTTTGGAAAACAGCTATCTACAATATGGAAACTTTAATTTTCAAACTGTTATCCAGAATTATCAAGGCACACATGTTCCTAAACACATAAGTTACAATCTTGGAGGAAGTGGAATTGACATAATTAAGTTAGAAAACGCCGAAATTACCTATCGCAGTAAACGTCTATTCACGGGAACTTTTAAAAACTGCTATAGTATAGAAGAAACGACAAATGCATATCCTGGATCAAACGAATTCTTATACTTTCTTTCGTCTCAATTTGAGGATATATTTTCACATGTTTTTTATCTTGGTCCAATCCGTACACACCCTAAACGCAATTTTCATTGGGAAGGGAGTCATCCTAAAGGTATTGGTAAGTTTGGTGATAAAACTATTGATGCATTACTCTCAGCTCGTATAGATAAAAAAACAATTATGGATAATGAAAAGGAAAAATCAATTGAGGAAAAGATTTCAGATTGGCTACGAGAAATGGACCTTGCTTATACATTTTTGCTTGAACGATCAGAATCAAAAGATGGCAAAGACTATGAAGTTAGATTTCAAAAAAGAGAAAATGGCACAAAAATAGCACTTGCAGACATGGGGTACGGTTTATCCCAATTCTTACCAGTGTTAGTTCTATGTTACTATGTTCCGGAGGGATCAACATTGATTTTGGAACAACCAGGAATTCATCTTCACCCGAAGGTACAATCCCAACTTGCCGACCTTCTCATAGAGGTAGTTAACGAAAGAAAACTACAGATTTTGGTTGAAAGCCATAGTGAACACTTGCTGACACGTATTCAAAGAAGAATTGTTGAAAAGCAAATTGAATCAAACGACGTTGCACTCTATTTTTGTCGTAATGATGGAGATGCATCCACAATTGATAAGTTAGATGTAGACGAAGAGTCGGGAGACATTAAAAATTGGCCTGAAAACTTCTTCGGTGATGTGATGGGTGATATGTTTGCAATGACCGACAAACAAGTTGAACGCATCGCAGAAAATGAACCGGAGGAGTGATGGACGCTGTTGTAATTGATACGAATGTTTTGGTAGTTGCAAATGGAAGGTCTGCTGCTCCACAGTCATCACAAGAATGTGTTGTTCTTTGTCAGAAGCGACTTTCAGAAATACTTGGATGTTCTCATAAAATAATTCTTGATGACAAAAAACGGATAATCCAAGAATATAAAAATAACTTAAATGTAAAAGGACGTGGATTCGGAGATCGCTTTTGGCAAGAATTAGTGAGAAGAATATGGAATCCAAAAGATTATCCAGAAAAGGTCGTTAGAGTATCAATTACTTCATTGGAAGGAAACGGAACAGAATTTGAAGAGTTTCCTAATGATGACGCATCCTTAAAGGATTTTCACAAAAAAGACAAGAAATTTGTTGCAGTATCACTTGCGTACCAAAGTGAATCTGGAGAAGAAGCACCTATCCTAAAGGCAGACGATAAAGGTTGGGAGAATTTTAAGTCCGCACTTGCTGCACATGGTGTTGAAGTCATTTCTATATGTGAAGAAAACACATCCTGAGTCGTTCCCTTAAACTCAAACAGAAAATGCGTCGTAACTACCGACTCCTAATCCTACTCTCCCCTGTAATCCTCTGGCTTATCTGTTTCTTCATTCTTCCACTCATATCTGTATTTATATATAGTTTTCTGGAACGTGGTACTTATGGTGGGGTTAAGTGGCACTTCACACTGGAAAACTATCAACGGTTGTTCGACGGTTTATATGTGGGAATCCTCTGGCGGTCTGTATTGACAGCATTCGTGTGTACATTAATCTGTCTACTTGTCAGTTATCCATTTGCATATTATTTGGCATACTACAAACCGAAATTACGTAATGTGTTGTTGTTACTTGTTGTCGTCCCCTTTTGGATAAACTTTCTTATTCGCACTTATGCTTGGATACTCATTCTCCGCACAGAAGGACTATTGAACAGTCTCTTAGCATTCCTAATTCCCAATTTCCAATCACTTGAACTTCTCAATACACCATTCGCAGTGCAGATAGGTCTTATATACGGTTATCTACCATTTATGATTCTACCATTATATGCTGCTTTAGAACAGATGGATTTATCTCTAATTGATGCTGCGAAGGATTTAGGGGCAACATCCCGTCGAGCATTTTGGAATGTCACATTACCATTAAGTCTACCCGGCATACTTGCTGGTTCACTATTGGTTTTTATTCCAACAGTTGGTGCATTTATAACACCAGATTTATTGGGTGGAGGTAAAGTCAGTTATATGGGAAATGTCATAGAAAGACAATTCAGAACAGCGCGAGATTTTCCTTTTGGAGCTGCTTTATCGTTCATGCTTGTTGCAATAGTACTTTTAGGAACAATACTATATTTCCGTGTATTGCAAGAAAGTGAATCTTCTGGTAATGAAATCTAAAAGTACAGTCAGGTGTTGTTATATTAAACTGGACAAGTCTATAATTTACTATAGTTTGGACAGTTTTACTTTTTTAGAGACAAAAAGCAGAAAAGAGGGTATCCTTTCAGTAAATTGAATATTTTTTTGAAAGGAAGTATCTAATACCATTTCCAATTGACAAAAACATCATAAATAGTTTATATTACATTGCACCTTTTTCAAATAAAGTGAGGACGCAATGAACAAAAAAGTTCCCGATATTACCGAGAGTATTGAAGAGCTGAAATCCCTTATGGACAATCTACACAAGTGCATGAAAAACAAAGACTTTCTATGCTGTATCTTTTGCGAAGGGGACACGCCAAAAATCGTAAACAGGTCGCAGAGTTGTTAGGCGTGCATCGCACGACTATTGGACACTGGTTGTCGTCCTACGAAACAGACGGACTTGAGAAACTCTTAGAGCGTAGATATCCGCCAGGGCGTATGCCAGCACTTACACAAGAACAGCGCGACACCTTACGCGCTGAGTTGCAGAAACCCCAAGGTTTTAGGAGTTATACAGAGACCAAGCAGTATATTGCGGATACTTTTGGTGTAGACATGAAGTATAAAGCAGTTTACGCCCTTGTTCACGATAAATGGAAAGCGAAACTCAAAGTGCCACGGAAAAGCCATATAAAAAAACGCTGAAGCAAGTGAAGCGTTTG